>NZ_MBEI01000065.1 GCF_001953985.1 Mycobacterium colombiense | reverse complement strand
GGCCACCCGACGAATTTGCTGCTGCAGCTCGGCCGGCCACTCCACGGCCACACTGGCGCCGCGCTGATCCGCCACCGCCGGGTAGGGCCGATCGGTGGGCAATGCCAACCGCTCGGGCATCCCGGCCAGGGTCTGCTCCCAATAGGCCAGCTGCGCGGCGATCGGGCTATCGGTGTCGGCCAGATCGCCAAACTGGGCGCGCTGCCACAGCGTGTAATCGACATATTGCACCGCCAACGGCGCCCAACCCGGGGCCTGCCCGGCACACCGGCTGGCATAGGCCACCCCCAGATCAGCCACCAGCGGGGACATCGACAAGCCATCGGCGGCGATATGGTGCACCGCGGCCACCAACACGTGTTCGTCGTCGGCGACGCGGAAAAGCCTTGCCCGCAAGGGTATTTCGGTGGTCAGATCAAATGCGTGGGACGCCGCCGCCTCGATGGACTCATCCAGCTGCGTTGTCGACCAGCCGGTGGCATCAATGACGCCCCAGCCGAAGTCGGCCCGCTCCAAGGGGATAACCACCTGCTGCGGTATGCCGTCGGGTGCCGCAAACAGGGTGCGCAGGCTCTCGTGGCGGCCCACCACATCGGCCAATGCCGCACTCAACACGTCGGCATCGAGCCGCCCGCTGAGCCGCAACGCCGCGGCCATGTTGTAAACCGGTGAAGGCCCTTGCAACTGGTCGATGAACCACAACCGCTGCTGGGCAAACGACAATGGGACCACCGCCGGCCGCTCCACCGCCACCAACGGCTCCAGCCCAGCCCCATCGGCACCGATACGGGGCGCTAACTGGGCCACGGTGGGCGCTTCGAATACGGTGCGCACCGCCAGGTGTGCGTCCAGGCCGGCGTTGACCGCGGCGACCAAGCGCATCGCGGACAGCGAATCCCCGCCCAAATCGAAGAACGAATCGTCGATACCGACCCGGTCGAGCCCGAGTATCTGGGCGTAGATGCCGGCCAGGATCTCCTCGGTCGCGGTACCCGGGGCGCGATAGCCCTCGCCAGAGGCGTATTCGGGTGCCGGCAGGGCACGCGTATCGAGCTTGCCGCTGACCGTCAACGGCAGCGCGTCCAACACCACGACCGCGGCCGGGACCATATACTCCGGCAACCGCTCGGCCAGCTGGAGGCGGATCTCGGCCGGATCGGCAGTCCCGGTGAAATAGCCGACCAGTCGCTTGTCGCCCGGGCGGTCCTCGCGGGCGACTACCACCGCGTGCTCCACCCCATCCAATTCGGCTAGGGCCGCACGGATTTCGCCGAGCTCGATGCGATAGCCGCGAATCTTGACCTGCTCATCGGCGCGGCCCAGATACTGCAGCTGACCATCGGTACCCCAACGCACCAGATCCCCGGTGCGATACATCCGCTGTCCGGACTCCCCGAACGGACATGCCACAAATCGCGACCCGGTCAACGAAGCCCGGCCCACATACCCGCACGCCACGCCGCGACCGGCCACATACAACTCGCCGACCACCCCGGGCGGCACCGGACGCAACCACTCGTCGAGGACGAACAGCGCCGCGGTCGATACCGGCGCACCGATCGGCACCACATCGGCCCCGACCGACAGCGGCGCGCTCAACGTGGCATACACCGTGGCCTCGGTGGGGCCGTAGGCGTTGATCACCACACGGCCCGGCGCCCACGCATCAACCACCTCGGCCGGGCAGGCCTCGCCGCCGAGTAGCAACGCCACCGACTCCAACCCCTGCGGGCACAGTGCGGCCACCGCCGACGGGGTTTGGGTGAGCACATTGACGTGTTCACTTACCAGCAATGCATGGAAATCATCCGGCGACCCGGCCACCTCGTCGGGTACGACGACCAGCAGGCCACCACCGAGCAGTGCAGCCCAGACCTCCCAAACCGAAAAGTCGAAAGCATAGGAGTGGCATTGCGTCCACACCTGCGCCGGCGGCAGGTCTGAGGGCTGCGTGTCCGCCAAGTGGGTCAGGTTGTGGTGGGTGACCGCCACTCCCTTGGGGACACCCGTAGTGCCCGAGGTGTAAATGAGGTAAGCGATGTCCGCCGGGTCCGGCGCCGGCGGTGCCGTGCTGGGTAGCGTGTCCACAACGGGGTCGTTCATGTCGATGACCGCCAGATCGCACCCGTCCAACCGCGGGCGTAGGTCCGCGGTGGTGATGACGGCGACAGGGGCCGCATCGGTGAGCATGAATCCAATCCGGGCCGCCGGCAATGCCGGATCGATCGCCAGGTAAGCCGCCCCGGTCTTCAACACCGCCAGCATCGCTACGACGGCCTGCGGCGAGCGTTCCAACAGCAACGCCGCACACTGCCCCGGCCCGATGCCCCGGTCGGTCAGCAGGTGGGCCAACCGGTTCGCGGCCTCCTCGAGTTCCCGATACGTCAGGGCGTCGCCTTCGAAGCTGATCGCCACGGCCTCGGGGGTGCGAGCCACCTGGCGGGCAAACACCATCGGAATCGACACCGGCTGAGGCGCGGGCTGGGTCAACACCGCTCGGTTGCCCCACCCGTCCAGGCGGGCGTATTCACCGGCGTTCAGCACATCCACCGACGAGAGCGGTCGCCGCGGATCGGCGGTCATCGCCACCAATACCCGCTGCAACCGTCCCGCTAAATCGGAGACGTCAGAACTCGAAAACAGCTGCCCGGCGCCGGCCGTGCCGAGGCAGAGCTGGTCACCATCGCCAGAGAAGACCAAGCCAAAGCCGCCCCGGTGGCCAAGGTTGGTATATGACGCCGATGCCGTCGCACCACCGAAGGACAGAGTGAAACTCGACGGGAGGAAATTGACGCTGACCCTATCTGCTGACTGCCCCGGGCCACGGGCATGAACTTTGCGCTCAAGAGCCTGCACCGGGAATCTCTGATGCCGCAGCGCTTCCCTTATTCGCGTGTCGACGTGGGCGCAAAATCCGGCGACCGTCGTTTCGGGTGAAACCCGCAACACCAGCGGCACCACCCCGGCCACCATCCCGGGAAGCGTCTTCAACTCCGGACCTACTCGCCTGCTGACCGGGAAGTCGAGCACCACCTCCGAGTCCTCCGCGCACCACCCACGCACCAAAAGTGCGCACGCCGCGGTGAGGACCGATGATCGCGGCACGTTCCATGCTCGGGACAACTCGTCAACGCGGCGAAGGACCGCAGCATCCAGCTGAACCGGCGCGGACGGACGACACGGATCGTGCTCGCCCGCGGCTTGGGGTAGCCGATAATGCGATCCATTCTCCGCTGGAAGGTTTTCGGTCCAATACGCCTGGTCATCGAGGAAATCGTTGGACGCTTCGTATTCTGACTCGCACTCAACCAGGTCGCATAACGAGCCGAAAATGGAGGGAGGGATTGGCGCGCCGGAAACAATTGCAGAGTAGACGGACGCAATCCGTTGGCCCACCAGCGCAATGCCGGATCCGTCCGCGACTATGTGGTGGCTGCACGCGAACAAGTAATTTTCGTCGGGCCGCGCCCGGAATAGCGCAAATTTGAACAGGGGGCCGGTGAACGGCATCGGGGTGCGTTGGATCGAGGACGCTATCTCATGGGCGTCGTGCACGGCATGGTCCGAGCCGCTCAGGTCATAGAAGGCCAGCTCGACATCCGGGTAGTCCATCGCCCGCTGGAAAACCTGGCCATCCACCTCAAAGATGGCGGCCCTGCCCGGTTCGGCCTCCTGCACCGCCCGGCGGATCGCCCACTCGAGGGCATCACGCTCTACCGTGCCCTCGATTTTGACAAAGAGGCCGAGCTGCCATTGCGTACCGGACTGACCCGATTCCTGCGCAAGCCAAATGTCTAGCTGACCGCGCGTCAGCGGATATGCCTGGCCGTCGGAATCCGCCGGCCGCCCGCGCGGTTCAACTATCAAAACCACGGCTTACCAGCCTCTCGCGCAGACTCTTCGGACGTATGTCAGCCCAGTTCTGCTCGATGTACTCCAGGCACGCAGCGCGATCGGCTTCCCCGTAAACCATCTGCCAGCCGGCTGGAATCTCGGCGAAGGCGGGCCAGAGGCTGTGCTGCTCTTCGTCGTTGACCAGGACGAAAAAGCTGCCATTGTCGTCATCGAACGGGTTGGTACTCACCAGTCCTCCAGATTTTGCTTTGGCATGAGCCGAACAGTTGAGTGCACTAGCTGTGGCTGAGCGGGCGCCCGAAAGCGGTCTCGACGAAGTGCATGACCCAGAGCGTCGTGGGTTTCAATCCTGTTGTCAGGCTTATCAAGTCGGTAGCGTAGTCAGGACCCTCACATAGAGTGGTAGGCGCAAGCCGACAGAGTGTTGGCTCCGCGGCGACAGAAAATTGCGCAACCGAAAATTAGCCTCTTAGCACGGATTACGTTGTGCAACAGGGATTTTCGCCGCCACCGCCGGCTTCGTCTCTTACGTGGTGGCGCGACGCCGCCCGAGACGGCCGTGGGGTCCGTGCTGAACACTCGCGCGGCGTGGGGCCCTTCGATGTCCTGGCGCGTTCCAGATGGGTACCCGGATGCTGGTTTTCGTTTGGGCGTGGGTCGTCGCGGAACGTCGGTCATGACGTGCCGATGTCGTCGTCTTGTGTCCTGGACGAATCCGGGCTTAGCAGTTGGACGCGCTGGTCGCGTTGCACAACCCCACCTGCTATTCCCGTGTGCAGGGAGGTTTTTCGGTTTTCAGTTGGTTGCGGCGATCAGAGGCGCGGGGCGAACACTGGCCGACGGTGGAGCTTCCTATCGGCAGCCCTGCCCAATGACCGGACAACCTGTTGCTTCACGACGCATCTCGGTTGATCAGATGGATGAGTTGGTCACGGTTGTTGATCCCGAGTTTGGTGAAAAGGCGGTACAGGTGTCCCTCCACCGTGCGTACCGAAATGACGAGCCGGTCTGCGATCTCGCGGTTGGACAGCCCTGCCGCGACCAAATTGACGATCTGACGCTCACGTCCGCTGAAGGGAAGCGGGTGCGCCGCGGCCTCTAGCGCCGGTGTGCGTGACCCGCACTGGTTGGCCAACGCGTGCGCCCACGTCGACGACTCGACCTCCTTGCGACGGTCGCCCCGGCGGGCATGTTCGCCGGCCGCCTGCGCCGCCGCGTCGGCGGCGAAAGCCATTGCGCCGAGATCGGCGAATCTATGGGCCGCGGCATCGAGCAGGTCGCCGTCGTGTTGTGCAAGACCGCGGGCGTGGTCGGCGACCGCTTGCGCCGATGCGGAGTTCAAGGTTCGGGCGAGCTCATCCACTCGCGTGGCCTGCGAACGATCGCCGAAGCGGATGGCGGCATGGCGTGCCCGCATCTCGGCCACGTGCATCCCGGCTGTCCGCGCGACCTGCGCCGCTTGCATGGCGTGCGTCTGGGCGCCCGCCGTGTCGCCGGCCGCTGCTCGCTCCCAGGCCCGGGCGATTTCGAGTTCCGGCAAGAACACCGCGACATGCGGTCCGTATGCTTCCTCCGCGTGCCGCAACGCCGCCGCCGCCGCCCCAGCGTCCCCGCGCGTCCCCTCGGCCTGGGCCAGCACGGCGGCCACCACCAGCAACCAAGGCGACGGAAAGCCTTGCGACAGTTGGGAGATGGTCCGGGCGAGAGTGGCGCACGCTGTCGAGAGCTCACCGCGGGTAACCTGCACGAGCCCAAGCATCGCGTCGACCATGGCCTCCGCTGCGGGATGACCGGTCGCCAGTGCGGCGTAACGCTTGTGGATTCGGTCGGCCGCCGGATAGTCACCGGCGGCGGTCGCAACCATGACCTCGGCCAGTCCGATGGCGAACCGCTGCGCTCCGGCTCTGCAGAGCGTCGTCGCGCGCACGCCGGCAGCGGCTATGCGGCCGACTTCGGAAAAACGTCCGGCCGCCATCAAGGCACCGCATGTGGCCACGGCCGCCCATACGGTCGCCATCGGCACCACACCGGGCTCACACAGCCCGGGCCCAAGTTCGATCGTCGTCTCAATGTCGCCGCGGAAGAACCCGATCGAAACCTCGAACGCATTGATCAGCTCGAGACCGCCCTCGGTCACGAGACGCTGTTTCACCTCGGTGAGTACGCGCATCGCGGTTTCGGCGTCACCGCATCCCCATGCCAGGTTCGCAGCACGCAGACAACCCCACCGCGCGATCAACCACTCGTCGGCATCATCGACGTCGACGTCCAAAAGGATGGACTCGGCCTCGTCGCCGCGACCCTGCCAACTCACCGCCTCGGCAAGCACCAACGCGGCCGGCAGTCCACCCCCACGATCGACCGCAAACCTCGCCAGCTCCTCACCCAGCACCACATTCGACATCGCCAACGCGTCCTCCGCCGCCTTGACAGCCACATCGAGGTCGGCTTCCAAGTCGCTGCGCATCATGAACTGCGCCAGCTGGATACGGCCGCGGGGATCAGAGATCTGCGAGCGGCGCCCCGCCGCCCGCAGATGCCGTCGAAGAGCCTTCGCCAATATGCCGTTGAGTTGCCGCGAGCGCACCACCCCGGCATGGCGGACCGCGGCTTCACCGAGCATGGGGTGATTCAATTGCGCCACGGTGTGGGATCCGTCGGCGACCAACTGGATCAGACCACGGCGCTCCAGGTTTGCCATTGCGTCCGCATCGCAGATGTCACGCAGGATCTCCAACTCCAACAATTCGGCGGTGGCCAAGAGCTCCACCACCTCCAGTTCCTCAGAGCTCAGCGATTGCAGCCGAAACTCCAAAGCATCGTTGAGTTCGCGATCCGGGCGCAGGGGGCCCTGAAGATGCCAGCCGTGATCGGTGTGTACCAAAGCCCCGCTTTCCCGGCCCGCGGTGAGAAAACCACGTAGCAGCAACAGGTTTCCCGCACTGCGTTCATACAACTCGTCAACCAGCCGAGACTCGACCGGACCCCCCAGGACCGCGTCGGCCAATTGGCCGGTCTGCTCGCGGGTGAAGGGATCGATGTGAACGGTCAACAACATGCGCTCTTTCAACAACGCGGTCACCGCATCCAAGACCGGATCGCCGGACCGGATCGTCACGATCAACCGCGCACTGCGGCCGGCCGCAAGTTGATTGATCAACGTGGCCGACAGCGGATCGAGTAACTGCGCCTCGTCGACCACCACCACCAGATTCTTGTCTTGTCCCAGGGTGTTGTGCGCAGCCGCCAGCATGATCGCCGGTTCGTGTCCCACTCCGAGGCTGACCACCCGAGAAAATGCGCCCAGCGGCACAGCACAACCCGTTTGAGTGCCCAGCGCGAATCGCACCGTGCGCCCCGCCGACTCGACCGTCTTCGCCAGCATGCGGGCCAGGGTGGACTTGCCCACCCCGCTGTCCCCGACCAACGCCACCCCGTTGAAGTCCCCGTTGTTGAGCGCAGCGAGTGACCGCCGAAACTCCACATCTCGCCCCACGATGGGCCACGTCGACCCATTAACCCGTTGCGTCAAATGCTGTATCTCCATCCCCACCAAGGTGCCGACATGGCAACCAGACTGTTGCTGGACCGCTCACCGCATGCCCCGAGCCACTGGGTTCGCATCCGCCGGACGACCCGTAGAGCTCGCGGCGCTACATAAAGCCGGAACGCGCCGCTGCCAGGTAAAGCCCGAAAACGTCATAGGAAGCCGAGGCCATGCCCGAGCAGGCCGACGGAAACACGTCCTCGACTACCTGAAATTTGCTCGGCGGGACCGCATCTGCGGGTCCGGACGTGTCGACATCGTGCACAGGGGTCACGATCCTGAGCTTCCGACTACCTATCATGAGCCGGAGCGTATGGCCGCTCGAGCGGCCGTCGCCGGAAACTATAGGGAAGTCGAGTGGTGTGCGCGCTGAGATAGAGTAGCGGCCCCTAAAACTTTATAGGCCACCTATACAAACTTAGCCTGCATAGGGGTGAACATCGTCCCCGCGACCGAGCGACCGGCCGCTTCGGCCTAAGAACTCTCTCCCTGCAAACGGCTCTCGGGTTGTCAGCAAGGCGAGCTGTTCGCGGCTGCTGACGCCAAGCTTGGTGAAGAGCCGATAGAGATGTCCCTCCACCGTGCGTACCGAAATGACCAACTTCTCGGCGATGTCACGGTTCGACAAACCGGCCGCGACCAAACTCACTATCTCGCGCTCACGATCGCTGAAGGGAAGCGGGCATATCGCGGCCTCGAGCGCCGGCGTACGCAACTCGCAACGCCTGGCCAAAGCTTGAGCCCAGGCCGACGACTCGAATCTCTTGCCGCGGTCGCCCCGGCGGCCGTGTTCGCCGGCCGCCTGCGCCGCTGCGTCGGCGGCACATGCCAAGGCGCCGAGATCCGCGAATAGGCGTGCCGTCGCATCGAGCAGATCGCCGTCGCGCTGCGCCAAACCGCGAGCATGATCGGCGACTGCGCCGGCCAGCGGCGTGTCCAAAATACGGGCAAGCTTCTCCAGCCTCGCGGCCTGAGAACGATCGCCGAAGCGGACCGCTGCATGGCGTGCGCGCATCTCCATCACGTGCGTCCCCGCGGCGCGCGCGATCTCCGCCGCTTGCATGGCGTGCGTCTGGGCGGCCTTCGCGTCGTCGGCCGCTGCCCGCTCCCAGGCGCGCGCAAGCTCGAGTTCTGGCACAAACACCGCAACATGCGGGCCGTAGGCTTTATCCGCCCGTCGCAAAGCCGCGGTGGCCGCCGCTGTGTCACCGCGCGCCCCCTCGGCCTGGGCTTGCCAGGCCCCCACCAGCACCAACCAAGGCGACGCAAAACCCTGCGAGAACACAGCGATTGAACTGGTGAACAAAGCGCACGCCGAGGTGAGCTCGCCGCGGCTCAGTCGAACGAGCCCCAGCATTGCGTCAACCATGGCCTCCGCCGCGGGAAGACCGCCAGTCATCGCGGCGTAACGCTTGTAGATTCGCTCGGCCGCGCCATCATCCCCTGCCGCCGTCGCGGCCATGATCTCGGTCATCCCGATGTTGAATCGATGCGGCCCCAACCCGCACAGCGCGGCCGCACGGACCCCGAGGTCCGCTATGCGGCCGACGTCGGAGAAACGCCCGGCCGCCGCCAGTGCGCCGCAGGTCGGGAAAACGGCCCAAACGGTGGCCACCGGCACCGCATCGGATTCGCACAGGCCCGGCCCGACCTCGATCGTCGTTTCGACGTCCCCATGGAAGTAGCCAACAGACAGCTCCAACGCATTGATGAGGCTCAGGCCGGCCTCGGACGAGACACGCTTCTTCACGTCATCGAGTTCCCGGCGGGCGGCTTCGACATCCCCGCAGCCCCAGAAGAAGTTGGCGGCGCGCAGGCACCCCCAGCGCGCGATCATGAAGTCGTCGCCGCCGTCGGGTTCGGCGTCGACCAGTACCTCGTCCGCCTCGTCGCCGCGGCCCTGCCAACTCACCGCCTCGGCAAGCACCAACGCGGCCGGCAGCCCCCCACCGCGATCGACCGCAAATCTCGCCAGTTCCTCACCGAGCACCACGTTCGACATCGCCAGCGCGTGCTGCGCCGCTTCGATGACCACATCGAGGTCGGGCTCCAAGTCGCTGTGGATCATGAACTGCGCCAACTGGATCCGGCCTCGCAGGCCGGGCTGCCTCAGCCGGTCGGCGGCCCGCTCATGCTTCTGCAGAGCTCGCGCCAATTTGCCGTTGAGTTGGCGGGCGCGCACCATTCCGGCGTGCCGGGTCGCGGCTTCACCGAGCATGGGGTGATTCAACTCCGCCACGGTGTGGGATCCGTCGGCAACCAACTGGATCAGGCCACGGCGCTCCAGAGTTGCGACGGCCTCCGCATCGCAGATGTCGCGCAGGATCTCCCACTTCAGCCCCTCGGCGGTGGCCAAAATCTCCACCACCTCCAACTCCTCTGGACTCAACGATTGGAGCCGAAAGCCCAGAACGTCGTGGAGTTCGCGATCCGCGCGCAGCGGGCCCCGCAGTTGCCACCCGTCCTCCGTGTGGACCAATGCCCCACTTTCCCGGCCCGCGGTGAGAAAACCCCGCAGCAGCAACGGGTTTCCCACGCTGCGCTCAAACAACTCATCAGCCAACCCAGAGTCGACCGGACCGCCTAGAACAGCGCCGGCCAAAAGACCCGTCTGCTCGCGGCTGAACGGTTCCACGTGGACGGTCAGCAACAAGCGCTCTTTCAACAACGCGGTCACCGCATCCAGCACCGGCTCGCGCGACCGGATGGTCACGATCAACCGCGCACTGCGGCCGGCCGCAAGCTGATTGATCAACGTGGCCGACAGCGGATCGAGTAACTGCGCGTCGTCCACCACCACCACCAGGTTCTTGTCCCTGCTCAAGGTGTCATGCGCGGCGGCCAGCATGACCGCCGGTTCGTGAGCCACCTGAAGGCTCACCGCGCGGGAAAACGCGCCCAGCGGCACAGCGCAACCCGTTTGAGTGCCCAGCGCGAATCGCACTGTGCGCCCGGCTGATTCAAGCGTCCTGGCCAGCATGCGGGCCAGGGTGGACTTGCCGACCCCACTGTCGCCGACCAATGCCACACCATGGAACTCCGAGTTGTTGAGCGCCGCCAGTGAGCGCCGCAGCTCCACATCGCGGCCCACGATGGGCCACGTCGACCCGACTTCCCCCGACACCGTTAACCCCTAGACTTGCCAAGGAGGCTTAAGCGCCAAGGCATTTCGGAAAGCCAGGCGCGTGCCCAGTGGGCGGCGTCTTGTATCCCGAACGGGCCCACGACAAGCCCCAGCGACGGCAACCAAGCGACAAGCTGGTTGCCGATTGCGATCTCGAACGAGCGACCGGCGCAGCAGCCTGCCCACCGGCGGCCGCGCCAATTCGCTCTCCGTACGCACCGGACCCAACTCCTTCTGCAGTCCAGTATTTGCCAGAACAATACCCCTATATTGGCGCGACAGCAAAGGCACTTCCATCACCGGGATTCGACACCCGTGTAAATAATTGCATAGGTTATACAGGTGTTTCATAGATTCGCTCCAGCCTTTGCATGGATACACAGCAAACAAAAGACGCAGCGCACCACGTCGGCTAAGATCGCCCATCGACGCGGCGCCTGAGAAATTCCAGGCCTTGGATTGCAACACTGGCTAACAGCGTCAACGGTGTCGGCCAGCTCGGGAAATTCGGCTTTTAGTTGCGCTTCGGCATTTGAGTCCGGCGCCATGTACTTGACGCCCGGAGTGGTTCATGACGGACTTCAGGCCACGATTCGACTTTGCTGCACTTCGTTACGACCTCCTGCCAGGCTGGTCCAATTTGCGGGGCGTTGCTTCGCCCGCGTGAAACACGCGGCTGCACGCAATGTGAAACGTCAAGAGCATCCGGGCCCCAAGAGCGAAAGTCGAAACCGTGCGATCGCATCCGCCCGATGCCGCTCGCCAGCAAAGCCGAGCCTCCGCACTCGGCGAGAAGCTCGTCGATCGCCGACTCTCGGTGCGGCAATCCGGTGGCGAACTGTACACAGCAGTACACGTCACGCATTCAACCGTACGTTGATGAAAATGTAAAACGGAACGGATGACCCTGTGGATAAACGCAGTGAAGCGCTTCACCACGCATAGACGCCGAGGTCACGGCCGTGCGCGTAAAAGCATTGGCGTGGCGGAATCGGTGCCCCGTCGTGATGAGTGAGCCTGTAACATGGGTACACGCAGCTGGCGTTCGCATGAAATGAGAGTGCATTGGAAGTCGACGGCGTTCAGACCAAACGGCCGGATGACAGCGGGTTGGCGACACGCCTGAACAAGCTCTTCGAGCTGATGCGCAAGGCGGGCACGCCCCCGCTTTCCAATGCCGCGGCCGCGGCGGCAATCACCGATAAAACCGGCGTCCCGATCAGCCCGGCCTACCTCTGGCAACTCAGAAGCGGCCTCAAAACGAACCCCACCGTTGTCCATTTACGGGCGATCGCCGACTATTTCGGCGTGCCGCCGTCCTATCTGATAGATCGTGGCACCGACCCGGCGATCGACGCGCAATTGAATCTTTTGCAGGCGTTGCGCGACAACGGCGTGCGCGATCTGGCGGCTCGTGCATCCGGCTTGACTCCCCAGGCTCTCGACAGCCTGGCGGCGATCGTCGATCACCTTCGAGAACTTGAACGATTACCCCCTATTTCCTCCCGGCGAAATGACCAGCTCGATGCCGGCATCAAACGCTGACATCCTTGCGCTGACGCGCAAGCTGCCGATCCCGGTGCCCTGGGACCGGAACGTTTTCATCGAGAACTTGGGCCAAATGCGCGGTCGGGCCATCCGGCTCGTCCCGGCGGACACGGCGGCGCTGGCGGACAGCCCGTGCGGGATCTGGCTGGCCTGCGACGACGAAGACGTGATCCTGCATGAGACCGGAACCACCGATTACCACATCGACCAGATTGTGGGCCACGAGATCGGGCACATCCTGCTGGGCCACGGTCGCAGCGCCAGCCACCCCTGCGATGCGGCAGTGTGCCAGGCCTTGCCCGACCTCGATCCCGACACGGTGCGCGCGGTGTTGGGACGCAGCCACTACGCCGGTGACCAGGAGCGCGATGCCGAGATGTTCGCTTCTTTGTTGCTGATCGCCGCCGCTGAGGCCGCCGAACGTCACTCGATGATGCGTAGCGCCTTTTTCCGCCGCCAGTGACCTCCACCATCCCGGGCGTCATCGCCTGGCCCGTGATCACGATCATGGTGATCGTTCTCGCGGCGCGTTTGCGATGGTGCAGGGCCAACCTCTACCAGACTTACCTCAACAATGTGATGGCCTGGCTGCTGCTGGCCCAGCTGTTGCGTGAGCGCAAGGTCGAAGCGGTGTTGTCCAAAAGCGCAGTCATGACCGTGACCACCGCCCAGCAATTATCTTGCGTCGCAATGATTTTGGCGTGCGGCGAATTTGTCGGGTTCACCATGCTGTGGAACAAGATCTCACCGGAGGAAACCCGCCGCAGTCACCGCTATTACCGCCTGGCCGCCGTCGCGTTGTCTGTGGCATTCCTGGCTGCGGGTACCCGTGCGCGCGTTGCGGGGCAGACGTTCGAGGTGTCCGGCGGCTGGGACGCGGTCTTGGCGCTGAGTTTGTACCTGACCATGATCGTCATCTTGGTGACGCGGCTGCTGTGGATGTTCGCCTCCGAGCTGATAAGAGCCACCGAGCGTCGCGAATCGCTGCTCGCCGCCGCCGGAATCCTTGCGGTTGTCGTGACGGCGGCAGCGTGCATGGAGGCGCTGGTGTTGGCGGTGAGCGACCAGCTCGGCTGGACCCGCACCGTTGAATTCCGGGGCCGGGTGCACGGGTCGGAATTCCTATGGATGGCGGTCATCGTCTATCTCTTCGGCGCGGTGCCGCTCGTCGTCAGGCTGCACTCGTTTTTCGGGCTGGACCGCGTCAGCCGTACCTGGAGGAGTTTGCAGCCACTGCGGCTCAGCATGACGGCCGTGGTGCCGGAAAGCAGTTTCAGTATCGAGCACGACCACCGGCGATTTCAGAAGACCACTCTGCAGCTGCACCAAACCGTCATCGAAATCCGTGACGCGATCCTGCAGCTACGCCACTATGTGTGCAGTGCGGCTCCGGACCAGCTGACCCAATTCCTGCAGGAAAACTCTGTGCCGGACGACGAACGAGGCTCTGCGACAACGGCTTTCGAGCTGGCGCAGGCCGCCGAGGCCAAGACCGCCGGACATCGGCCCGAGACACCCGATAGGGCTCTAGCGGTGCGCTCCCGGTCAACAAACCTCTACGAGGAAGCCGTCGATCTGTTGGCGCTGGCGAAATGGTGGACGCCCGCGCTGACGGCGACCACACAGGTCAACCCGGATGGCCCGGGCGCCGGAACGGCTGTGCCGGCCTGACCGAGGGCATACCATCGTTCGGCTAGAGGGCCACGCCCAGTAGCGCATCGACGGCGGTCGCCACCAGCTTGGGCGCCTCGGTGTCGTGGCCACCGTATTCCAGCGCGTCGGTGGTCCAGCCATCAAGCGCGGCAAGTGCTTTGGGAGTATTCAGGTCGTCGGCCAGGTATTGCCGCACCCGCGCGATCACGTCGGCGGCGTCCGGGCCGGCCGGCAGGCCGGTCGCACCCCGCCAGCGCTGCAGCCGGGCGACGGCCTCGTCGAGCACCTGATCGGTCCAGTACCGGTCGCCGCGGTAGTGCCCGGCCAGCAGCCCCAGCCGGATCGCCGCCGGCTCGACGCCCCGGGCGCGCAGCTGCGACACCAGCACTAGGTTGCCGCGGCTCTTGGACATCTTGTGTCCGTCCCAGCCGATCATCCCGGCGTGCACATAGTGGCGCGCGAATCTCCGCTCGCCGCGCACGCATTCGGCGTGCGCGGCAGTGAATTCGTGGTGCGGGAAGATCAGGTCGCTGCCGCCGCCCTGGATGTCCAGGCCGCTGCCGATGCGGCTGAGCGCGATCGCCGCGCACTCGACGTGCCAGCCCGGGCGGCCCGGGCCGAACGGGGAGGGCCAGCTGGGCTCCCCCGGCCGCGCGGCCCGCCAGAGCAGCGCATCGAGTTGGTCGGTCTTGCCGGGCCGTTGCGGGTCACCCCCGCGTTCGGCGAACAGTCGCAGCATGGTGTCGCGGTCGTAGCCGGATTCGTAGCCGAACTGTGGAGTCGCGTCGGCGCGGTAGTAGATGTCCGGGTATTCGCCGTCGACGGCGTAGGCAGCGCCGGAGGCCAGCATCTTCTCGACGAGTTCGACGACCTCGGCGACCGCCTCGGTCGCCCCGACGTATTCGCGGGGCGCCAGGATGCGCAGCGCCGCCATGTCTTCGCGGTACAGCGACACCTCGCGCTCGGCCAGGTCGCGCCAGTCGATGCCGTCGCGCTCGGCGCGCTCGAGCAGCGGATCGTCGACGTCGGTGACGTTCTGGACGTAGTGCACGTCGTGGCCGAGATCCAGCCATTGCCGGTAGACCAGATCGAACGCCAGATATGTCGCCGCGTGGCCGAGATGGGTGGCGTCGTACGGGGTGATGCCGCAGACATACATCGTGGCGGTCGAGCCGGTCGCCACGGGACGCACCTGCCGGTCAGACGTGTCATACAGCCGAAGCTCCGGGCCGCGTCCCGACAAAACGGGGACCTGTGGGGAAGACCACGACTGCATGGCAATCAGCCTAGGCGCGCCGACGATGCGGCCCGCGCGGCGGGCCGAGAAGGAGGGGCGCAATCGGGTTGGGCGCGCCGACGATGCGGGCCTGAATCACCCGCGGCCATACCCGTCGCGAGCTATATGGCCGCACGGCGATTTGTGGTTTGCCGAATCCGGTATCGGGCAAATTCGCTCAACGTCGACGAGCGAGGTGGTTGCCATGTCGACTGACACAACTGACCGACCAGACACCACGGGCGCGGCCGCGCAGCAAGAAGTCGTGGTCAGATGCCCTGCAACGGCACAAGTCGTCGGCCGTGTCCCCATCTCGACGGCCGCCGAAGTCGCTGCCGTGGCCGCCCGGCTGCGGAACGCCCAGCCGTTATGGCAGCAAATGAACACCGGGGGCCGCGCACGGTGGCTGGGCAAGTGGTGCGACTGGATGCTCGACCACCGCGACGACCTGCTGACGCCGCTGCAACTCGAGACGGGCAAGTCTGGGGCGACTACCCCTACAGCCGCAAGAAGGGCAGCCTGGTCGAAAAGATGGTCCGGGTGCTCTCGGCGAAAGACTGGCGGCGCCGGCTGGGGCGGTAGCGTTACCCGCCGCGGATGGCGCTCAGCAGGATCGGCGCCAGCTCGGCGCGGCACATCACGAAGTCGGGCAGATACGGGTCGAGTTGGTTGTAGCGCATCGGCGATCCGTCGAGCCGCGACGCATGCATCCCGGCGGCCATCACCACCCCGGCGGGGGCCGCCGAATCCCATTCCCACTGGCCGCCGGCGTGCACGTAGGCGTCGACGTGCCCGTCGATGATGGCCATCGCCTTTGCGCCCGCCGAGCCGATCGCGACGGGCTGGATGGGCAGCGTCTGCCGCATCCGGTGCAGCACCGCGGGAGGACGGGTCGCGCTGACGGCGATGCGGATGGTGTCGGTGACGCCGACGCGCGCGGCATCGGCGGTCACGGTGTCGCTGCGGTAGACGATGTTCCCGCGGGCCGGCAACGACACCGCCGCGTCGGTGATTTCGCGCTGGCCGTTGCTGGAGTCGCCGTTGGGACGCTGCCACAGCGCGATGTGCACCGCCCAGTCGTCGCGGCCGGGCGTGGAAAACTCGCGGGTGCCGTCCAGGGGGTCGATGATCCACACGCGGTCGTGCTTGAGGCGGGACAAGTCGTCGTACGCCTCCTCGCTGAGCACCGCGTCGTCGGGCCGTTCCTCATGCAGGCGCCGCAAGATCAGCGCGTTCGCCAGGCTGTCGCCCGCGTCGCCCAGCGCCCAGGGATATCCGAAGCCGACTTCGTCGCGGACCTTCAGCAGCAACTCCCCCGCATCGGCGGCGAGATCGGCGGCCAGGGCGGCATCTGTTATCTCGTCGGCTGTTATCTCGTCGGCGGCGGGGCTCACCGCTTCAGTATCGCCGACGGCGTACCGCGGCCTTCACCGATGGCGGCGACCCGCTGCGCCCGGCGACGCCGCGCTTGCGATCACCGCTAGAAAGCCGGCCACGGAATGGGGCGATGCCGGTTGGGTCCGGGCATCACAGGATTGTCCAGCAGCGTGCACGCGCGCAGGCGCAGCGCGGCGATCTCGGCCCGGGTGATCTGCTCGGCCAGTTCGTCGCCGAACTGATCGTCCAGCGCGTCGACCAGGCCGGCGACGGCCTTGCACGTCTGATCGTCGATCGGCTTGCCGGCCCATCCCCACAGCACCGTGCGCAGCTTGTCCTCGACGTGCAGGCACACGCCGTGGTCGACTCCGAAGATGTGGCCGTCGAGGTCGCGCAGCACGTGGCCGCCCTTGCGGTCGGCGTTGTTGATCAGCACGTCGAACACCGCCATCCGCCACAGGCGAATGTCGTCGGCGTGCATCAGAACCACCTCGTCGCCGGCGTAGTCGAGGGCGCGCAGCACCGGCAGGTAGCCCGGCTGCCTGGTGCCGGCGGGAAACAGGTCGACCAGATCCGGCCCCGGCCGCGGCTCGCTGTCGACCGCGTCGCCGGGTTGCTGCACCCACCGCTGCAGCATGCCCGGGCCCGCCGGCCCGTGCCGAATGATCGTGTAGGGCACGATGTTCCAGCCCAACTTCGCGGAGACCAGGTACGCGGCCCGTTCGCGGCCGGCCAGGGTTCCGTCCGGGAAATCCCACAGCGGCGCCTCCCCGGCGACCGGCTTGTAGACGCAGTGCACGCTGGACTCGCCGAGCGTCGATTCGCAGAGGAAGGTGCCGTTGCTGGCCGAGCGGATCCGTCCGATGACCGTCAGCTCGCCGTCGCGCAACACCTCACGGTCGTCAGACCTCGGGGTCATCGTCAGGCCCGAGCAGCGCACTGCGCCGATATCCGTTGGCGCGTGCGCAGATATGGCCCTCCGGATCCAGCGGTTCGTCGCACAGTGGACACGGTGGACGTCCCGCGGAGATGACGCGATTGGAGCGGGTGGCGAATTGGCGCGCCGACTCCGGCGTCAGGAACACCCGCACCGCGTCGGGACCCTCTTCGGTGTCGTCGAGCACCACCGACGCGTCGAACTCGGCGTCGGTGACCGCCAGCAACTCGACCACCACCGTTTGGGCCTCCGAATCCCAACCCAGGCCCATGGTTCCGACCCGGAACTCGGCGTCCACCGGGGTGACCAGCGGATCGAGGTCCTCGATCTCGGCGGGCTCCGGCGGGACGGGCGTGCCGAACCTGCGGTTCACCTCGAGCAGCAGCGCACCGATGCGCTCGGAGAGCACCGCCACCTGCTGCTTCTCCAAAATCACCGACACCACTCGGGCGTCGTGCACAGCCTGGATGTAGAACGTGCGGTTTCCGGGCTGGCCGACGGTCCCGGCCACGAAGCGGTCGGGTGTGCGGAAGACGTGAATTGCGCGGGGCATGGCACTTCCCAAAATACCGGCTGTTGCCACCGCCGTGCGATCCGATGGAGGTAGCCGCCGAATTAATCCGTGGAACCGCCGACCACCGCGTCGCTGGATGGTACCGCGGCGGCCGATTCCTGCTGCTCCCCGTTGGACTTCGGGTCGGTTTCGGGCTTCGCGTCTTCCTTCGCCGGGGGTCCGGCCCGCAGGCCGGCGGACAGCCGCGCGCCGGTGTGGTTGACGTGCAACACAAACGGGCGCAGCTCGGTGTAGCGGATCACACTCACCGACGCCGGATCGGCGGTGACGCGCTGGAACCCGTCCAGGTGGATGCCGTACGCGTCGGCGATGACCCCCTTGATGACATCACCATGAGTGCAAGCGACCCACAGCACATCGCCGCCGTGCTCGGCGGCCAGCCGACGGTCGTGCTCGCGCACGGCGAACACCGCCCGCGCCTGCACCTGCGCCAGGCCCTCTCCGCCGGGGAACACCGCCGCGCTGGGATGCGCCTGAACGACCTTCCACAGCGGCTCGCTGACCAGATCGCCGATTTTTCGGCCCGTCCACTCGCCGTAATCCACCTCGGCGAGCCGATCGTCGACCAGCGGCGTCAGGCAGAGCGCGTCGGCCAACGGGTCGAGGGTGCGACGGCAGCGCAGCAGTGGCGAACTGACCAGCTCGCGGATCGGCAGATCACCGATCCGATCGATCAGGCCATCCGCCTGTTCACGGCCCTTGTCATCGAGGTCGACGCCCTCGGAGCGACCGGCGAGTACGCCCGCCGTGTTCGAACTCGAGCGGCCGTGCCGTAACAGGATGACGGTCATATCGACCACGACGGTACCCGGTGGACGGGTCCGGGCAGGATTAGCGGGACGGCGGCGACCCGCCGCGCCCGGCTGGGGCTATGCGGCGACCCGCTGCGCCCGGCTACGCCGCGATTGCGATCGCCACTAGCGCGACACCGGCTCCGCGTGCGCCACGGAGTCGCGCACCGCGGCGCTCAGGCTGCGCTCGTCGGTGAGGTCGATGTCGACCAGGCTGCGGACCGCCCTGGCGACCACCTCGTCGGCCTGCGGAACGGGCCCGGCCAGGCGCGGCCGGTAAATCTCGACGACAAGAGATCGGTTCTCGATGTGGAACGAAAAACTCCGCCCATCACCGACTTGTCCGTATCCGCTAGCGGAAATGCCTGTAGACATGTCCTCGACAGCAAACTCATTCTGCGCCAAATGACGGTCAGCGGTGACGGCCATGTGCCGACCATACCCCGCCGGTAGAGAGGGACGTAGGCAGCATGGCCCTGTTGGATGAAAAGCGTTCCTTAGAATTTGTGTTCCAATGGCCCGGGATGCGCCGAACCACGAGGGAAAAGAATTGCTGTCACGGCATTTTCGTCACAAGCTGGCAGCTCAACGCCGTGCATTGTTGCTCGCGGTTTTGCTGAGCGCGGTAGCCGGATGTTCATCGAATCCGCTCGCCACGACGCCTCGCACCATCGAAACGGCGCACGCCGCCGTGTCGCCGCCGGCCTCGCAGCAGCCGGCCGGGGCGGTGCGGCCGCTGGCCGGTCACGCCGCAGCGGCGGTCTTCGACGGCCGCACCCATCAGCTGGTGGTCCTGACGCAGGGCAACGACCCGGGCGCACCCGCCAGCGTCACCGTGTTCGGCGATCCGCAGACCCCGCCGCGGGTCGTGGAGCTGCCGGGACCGGCGACCGCATTGGCCGACGACGCCCACGGAACCGCCTACCTTTCCGCCCGTGGCGGGTACCTCGCGGTCGAGCTGTCCACCGGTCGCGTCACCCAGGTGGCGGTCGCCGACGCCGCCCAGACCGAATTCACCGCGGTGGCGCAGCGCGCCGACGGCAGGCTGGTGCTGGGCAGCGCCGACGGCGCCGTCTACACCCTCGCCTCCCCGACGCCGGGCACCGCGACCAATGCGACCGTCACCAGCCGCAACAAGATCTTCGCCCGAGTCGATTGGCTTGCCACACAAGGCAATACGACGGTTGTGCTGGACCGGGGACAGACGTCGGTGACGACGATCGACGCCGACGGCCATACCCAGCAGGCGCTGCGCGCTGGCCGGGGCGCCACCACGATGGCCGCCGATCCGGCGGGCCGGGTGCTGGTCGCCGATACCCGCGGCGGCCAGCTGCTGGTGTACGGCGCGGACCCGCTGATCCTGCGTCAGGCCTACCCGGTTCCGCAGGCGCCGTACGGCCTGGCCGGCTCCCGCGCGTTAGCCTGGGTTTCGCAGACCGTTTCCAATATCGTCATTGGTTACGATCTATCCACCGGAATTCCCGTCGAAAAGGTGCGTTACCCGACCGTGCAGCAACCGAACTCACTGGCCTTCGACGAAGCGTCAGACACCCTGTACGTGGTGTCGGGTTCCGGTGCGGGAGTTCAGGTCATCGAGCACGCGGCGGGTACGCGTTGACCGCCGCGCGGCGCAGCCGCCTACCCGCGGGTTGGGACACCGAGATGTCCGATGAATACGAATGGGCGCCGTTGCGCCTGCCGCCGGAAGTGACCAGGATCAGCGCGTCCACCCGGTTGTCGATCGAGGCCGAATACCGCGGCTGGGAGTTGACCCGGGTGCGGCTCTACACCGACGGCAGCAGACGAGTGTTGTTGCGCCGCAAGAAAACTCGTTTGGACAGTGCAGGATCCGAGGGGCGACGGCCCGACCAGCCGGAACTGTGACGCCCGCCCAGCCACGCCAGCGCGGACACCGGATGTACGGCCTGCTGCGCCAGCTGTTTTTTGTGATCCCGCCCGAGCGGATCCACACGCTGGTGTTCGCCGTGCTGCGCGGCGTCACGGCGGTCGGGTGGACGCGGCGGGCGCTGCGCCGGCTGCTGGCGCCGACGGATCCGGCGCTGGCCAGCACGGTGTTCGGGGTGCGCTTCCCCGGGCCGCTGGGGCTGGCGGCCGGCTTCGACAAGGACGGCCTCGGCCTACTCACCTGGGGCGCGCTGGGCTTCGGGCACGCCGAGGTCGGGACGGTCACCGCCAACCCGCAGCCCGGCAATCCCGCCCCGCGCATGTTCCGGCTGCCGACCGATCGGGCGCTGCTGAACCGGATGGGCTTCAACAACCTCGGCGCGGGCGCGCTGGCGATGCGGCTCTCGCGGCAGCGCCCCGACGTGCCGATCGGGGTCAACATCGGCAAGACGAAGGTGACGCCGGCCGAGGAGGCCGTCGACGATTACCGGGCGAGTGCCCGGCTGCTCGGCCGGCTGGCGTCGTACCTGGTGGTCAACGTCAGCTCGCCGAACACGCCCGGGCTGCGTGATCTGCAGGCGGTCGAGTCGCTGCGACCCATCCTGTCGGCCGTGCTCGCCGAGACGTCCACACCGGTGCTGGTGAAGATCGCGCCGGATCTTTCCGATTCCGATGTGGACGAGATCGCGGACCTGGCAGTCGAACTGGGGCTGGCCGGCATCGTCGCCACCAACACGACCGTGTCGCGGCAGGGTCTGCACACCCCGGGGGTCGACGAACTGGGGCCGGGTGGCATCTCCGGTCCGCCGGTGGCGCGCCGCGCCGTCGAGGTGCTGCGCAGGCTATACGGCCGGGTCGGCGACCGCCTGGTGCTGATCAGCGTCGGGGGCATCGAAACCGCGGACGACGCGTGGGAGCGGATCACCGCGGGCGCATCGCTGCTGCAGGGCTATACGGGCTTCATCTACGGAGGGGGCCTGTGGGCCAAGCAAATTCACCAGGGCATCGCGCAGCGGCTGCATGACGGCGGCTTCGCTTCGCTCGGTGATGCCGTCGGCTCGGCGGCCCGCACACCGGATTGAGTCAAGCCGAGCTTGATTCCTGGATAGGCTGACTACGATTTCGGCATTAGGAGCGGCTGGTGATCACTTTGGACCGCCTGGTGAACGTGCTGGGTGGTTATGGAGTCGGCTTGCGTTGGTCGTCGGTGCCCCGGTCGACTGAACTGCGCAGCGTGGTGATCCACGAAGCCACGCCGGATCGTGTGGTGGTAGGCGACGTATTGCTGGCGATCGGTGCCGCCTCCGTTAGCGAAGCAATGCAGTGGGCGGCTTCAGCGCGTGCTGTCGTGGTGCTGGTACGCGGCGGTGACGAGCAAATCGCGTTTGACAGTGACGCCGAGGTCGGCGCGGTCATGGTGGTCGACGAGACGGTCACGTGGAGCGAGGTGGGTACGGTCGTCTACGGCCTGGTGCTGGAGGGCCGTGAGACTGAATCCGGCCGTGGCCCAACGGATCTGTTCGCGCTGGCCGATAGCCTGGCGGATGCTATCGGCGGTTCGGTCGTCATTCACGATCGGCTGTTGCGGGTGTTGGCGTATTCGAAACTGCAGCAACATGCCGATCCGGCGCGGGTGCAGACGATCCTGGAACGACAGACACCGGAGCAGTTGCGCGCAGTGTTTGATGCGCGGGGCGTATTCGCACACCTGGCGGTCTCCGACGAACCGCTGTTTGTCCCCGAGGACTCCGAGCACGGCTTGATCGGGCGCATGGTGGTGGCGGTGCGCTCCGGAGGAGAGCTGATCGGGTCGGTATGGGTGGCGGGTTCGGCGCCACTGGACGAGGCGGCGAGCAGCGCCTTGGCCGAGGGTGCGCACACGGTGGCCCTGCATCTTCTACGGTCACGAGCCAGCGCGGACTTGGAGCGCCAAATCGAATCCGAACTGGTGATCCGGTTGTTGGAGGGCACCGCTGATGCCGCCATGGTGGCCAGCAGGCTGGGTCTGCCGCACGACGGTTTGAGGGTTATTGCGCTGCAGGCGTTCATGGGCGACGAACGCGATGCCGCTCTGTTGTTGGCGTTCGAGCGCGCCACCACCGGGTTCGGCTGGTCACGGCCGGGCCGCAGCGCTTTGGCGGGCAATATCGTTTACACGCTGCTTCCCGGCGGGCAGGCGACGACGGCGCAGCGATGGGTAACCGGTCTGCGGGCGGCCCTGCCCGAACAGGTGACGGTGTTGGCCGGCGTGAGTGGCGCGGCTGAGGTGACAGACCTCGCCGCCGCACGCCATGAAGCCGAGGAATGTCTTGCGCTGCACGAGATATCACCCGGGGCCATGCCGCCGGTCTATGACGAGTCATGGGCTGACATCCTGCTGCAACGATTGCGCACGGCGGCGCGCTCAGGCCGGTCACCATCCCGTGGGCCGGTGGCCGAGCTAGGCCGGCATGACCGCGCCAACGGGACCGACTACGTGGCCACGCTGCGAGCATGGCTGGAGGCCCAGGGCGACCCGACGGAGGCCGGTGAACGGCTGGGAGTGCACGAAAACACCGTGCGTTACCGGCTGCGCAAGATGGCCGAGATCACCAATCTGCAGTTAGACGATGCCAGGAAGCGGTTGGCGATGACGATAGAACTCGCGGCCATCGACACCGATTGACCAAGGGCGCTTTGACCAGGGCCGCTGTCGAAACCCGACAAAGCGGCGCAGCGTCGTTGTCGTGCCGCGCAAAGCTTGCAGCGGCCACTCGCACCATCATGAAGGTTGCCACCTCAGAGGGCGGGTTTGAGCGACGGCTGGTATCCGCCAGCCGTCCGCCGCGCGAAACCTCAAACCCACGCCAACTCTCCGATAGGAGACGTTCGATGTCCACCTCAGACCCCGATCGTCGATCGATCGCCGACCGCCGATCGGATGATGACGCCGCGATGGAGACCTTCACCGTGCCCTTGCCGCGGAGGCTGTTCGCGCGGCTCTTTGGTCGTAACCCGCTGATACGCACCACGGACCGGGTGGAGGCGCTGATTTTGGTGTTAGCCGTTGCGGCGTCGCTGCTCGCCATACCTATCGGTGCCGCCGTGGGCACCGCGGTCCATGATTCCCGGAGCCGCCTCTACGCCGAGCAGGTTCAGACTCGCCGCCCCGTCACCGCGACTGTCACCGGCGAGAGCCACCCGCGCCGCAACCTTGAAAGCCCGACGGTGACGGTTCCTGCCCGATGGGTTGCCGCCGGGGCCGAACGCACTGGCGACGTCACCGCGCCGCTGACAGCCAAGGTCGGCGACAGTATTGAGATTTGGATAGATGACGACGGGCTTCCGGTTGCCCGACCGCTGAACACCGCCCGCGACGAGGCGCTGGCCTTCGCGATAGCGACCTGGTGGGGTGTGAGCCTCGTGACAGCGGCCCTATTCGCCCGCGCACGCATCACCCTTGACCGCCTCCGCTACGACCGATGGCAACAAAGTTTCGACCGCCTCGTCGAGCGGCGATAGGCAGCGCGCGCCCACCATCGATCCCGAACACCGTCCCCACGCTCAGGCGTGATCGCTTCGGGACAGCGTCGGCAACAGCGTTGTCGGGGCGTGACAATGCGTCGCACCGCCGTTGTCGGTTTCCGGCAAGCACAGTCGTGTCCGCGCAGGTCACCATGGAATCAACGGGCCTAAACGAAAAACCTTCAACCGCTCCGGAATTTCGCCCACCATGGGCCTCCGAGTCGTCAGCGGCGGCTGCCTACTCTGGCCCGCCCCTGACGACGCTCCCCGACAATGGAAAGGACACCACTCAAATTGACCAGCACCGAATCCATCTGGATGACACGACAGCAGTACACCCGCCTGCGGAACAAACTCAACGCGTTGCGGTCGGGGCTGATCGTTGAGGTTCCCGATGACTTGATGGACTTCGACACGAAAAGCTCAGCGCTACAACGACGTATCCGCGAGATTCAGAACCTGTTGGCCAAGGCGGTCATTGGGGAGAATCCCGCCGGTGACCCCATCGCCGAACCGGGCATGGTTTTGACCATCCGCTACGACGCCACCGGTGAGACCGAAACCTTCCTGCTAGGCAGACGCGGCAGCGAAGGCGCCGACATCAAGGTCTACTCGATGGCGTCGCCGTTGGGCCGCGCGATAGCCGGCGCGCGCCCCGGCGAACAGCGCATCTACTCAATCCCCGATGAGACAGGACGACTGGTGACGCTGCTCGAGGCCGTGCCCTATGAAGTGCATCTCGCGAAAGGCACCCGGACACAGACAACCCACCGCGACCTTGCGCTAACAGCGACCCACTAACACGCTGCGACCTCAACTCACTATGACATTCAACTCCTAAGGAGACCAACGAAAATGACCAGCACGCAACCGGTGTGGATTTCGCCGCGCGGTTACGAGCGGCTACAGAGGGAACTGGCCAAGTTACGTGTGTTGCACACCAGCGCATCCGCTGACGGTCAGTCCGACGACAACGCCATCGCTATCCAACACGCATGGCTGGCAAGGATCCAACGCATCCATGATTTGTTGTTCAATGCCGTCGTCGGCGAGGACCCACCCGACGACGGGATCGCGGAGCCCGGCATGGTTTTGACAATCCGCTACGACGACACCGGCGACACCGAGACCTTCCTTCTGGGTGTGCGCGGCGCCGAATGCAGCGACATCGAGGTCTACTCCAACGAATCCCCGCTGGGCGCCGCGATCGCAGGCGCACGCCCCGGAGAAAGACGCGCCTATAACTTGCCCAACGGTGCGACCCTGAATGTCACACTGCTTGAAGCCGTGCCGTACGGAATTCACACGGCGTCCGGATGTGTTGAACCACAGTTAAATACACCAGGGGTGATCACGTGATCTTCGAAGTAATCGACCCGGTGACGATCATGTTTATCTTGCTAGCTGGTTTGGGCCTGATCATGGCCGTCGCGTACGGACGCATGTGAGTCGCCGCCTTAAGCTGCACCCACTGCGTTGTCGTCTTCGCCGTTCTCGTCCTCGCACAACAGACCCTCCGGGTGATGGAAGGTGTTGGTGCGGGGTTGGCCGCGTTCGAGATGGGGCGGCGGTATCCATTCCGTGTCGCCGTTGGCGCGTTTTCGGGTCGTCCAGCCCTTCTCGAGAAGCCGGTGGTGGGGTCCGCAGGCCAGGGTGAGTTG
>NZ_MBEI01000064.1 GCF_001953985.1 Mycobacterium colombiense | reverse complement strand
CCCCACACCTCAGCGCCACCGCACCCGGAACCCGCGCCACCTGCCCGGCAAACAACCCCACCACCGACACCGGCACCGACCGCCGACACAGCGCCCGCCGGTTACCCAACGCGCTCAGTCGCTCGCACTCGCTGTTGTCGAGCAGATCGATCGACGACAGTCGACGGTGCGGGTCCTCGGTCATGGCGACCAATACCCGCCGCAACCGTTCGGTCAGGGTGAGGATGCTGTCCGCGTCGAACACGTCGGTGCGAAACTCGACCGTCCCGCCGATCCCGGCCGGCCCGCCGTCATCGCTGTACCGGCCGAACATCGAAAACGTCAAATCCATGCGGGCGGTGCGGGTCCGCACGGGTTCGGCGCTCACCTGCAGGTCACCCAGGTTCAGCTCCGCGGGGTCCTTGCCCTGCCAGGCGAGCATCACCTGCACCAGCGGGTGATGCGCCAGGGAGCGGCTGGGGTTGAGCCGGTCGACGAGCACCTCGAAGGGCACGTCCTGGTGTTCGTAGGCGGCCAGGCTGCGCTGGCGTACCCGGGCCAACAGTTC
>NZ_MBEI01000063.1 GCF_001953985.1 Mycobacterium colombiense | reverse complement strand
ATCTAGGGAGTGTCAAGGATCAACCGAAGTAACTGTCAACCATCAGCCGAAACACTGTCAGGCATCACCCGACATAGCACCGTCAAGCATCAGCCGACGTCATACATTTGGCCGGTGGGGCGGGCGGGGCTCGAACCCGCGACCAACGGATTATGAGTCCGCGGCTCTAACCAACTGAGCTACCGCCCCCGACAGGGATTGTCCGTAAGAAACGGTAGCCGAAGACCGAAGTCAGGGTGCGTCGGGCGGCGCCGCCGCCTCGACCTGAGCCGACATGCACGGTGGGCGCCCCCTATCGGGAGCGCCCACCAGCTCTATGTCCTCACGATCACGCAGGCCCCGGCTGCCCGGCTTGACCCTTGATCTTGGGGATCATCTCCGGCGCGTAGACGAAGATCGCCGACTCAACCTCCCATTCGGCCTGGGCCTGACTCATGGGCGTGGTGCGAGTGATCATGTTGATCAGCTCCTGGCCCTCTCCGTACGGATTGGGGTTGGACCGAACCTGATCGGCGAACCACCGTCCCTCGGCGGCTTCGCTGCAATCATTGAAATCGGCGTTGTGCACCATCTTGTTCTGCGCCAGCAGATTGATGTACTGGTCGTCGGCTGGACTCATGTTGCACGCCGCCGACGCCTGCGGCGCAGACACCACAGCGCCACCGACCATCGCGGCGCCCAGCGCAAGGCCGGCGGCTCCCACCGTCAACATCTGCAAGCGCGATCGTGTCGTTGTCACTTGTCCGGACCCCCTTATCGTGAAATTTGCTACCTTCCCTTTCGCAGCAAAGTTCGGATACCACCGGTGTTAAGCGCGGCAAACGACGATTCCAACAAACAACGCGTGAACAGCGATTAGCTAAAATTACTGTGCGAGAAACTATTCGGGTCTATATCGGTAACGGGTCGGGTCCGATGCGGGTAATGCGGCGCCCTCGCTGGCGCTGCGCATTACGGGTGCCGTTGCCACAGATTCGAGTTAGCTGCCACACGAACACGAAAACGGCCGGAGGGCAAAGCCCTCACGGCCGCTTACGTTATCAGCGCAACAGAATCCGTTGCGCTCCAATTGCTCTCGCTAAGGAGTCGGCCAGTTTGCGTTGGCGGCTTGGTCTTTGATCTTGGGGATCATTTCGGGCGCGTAGACGTAAATCGCCGACTCGACCTCCCACTCCGCCTGCGCCTGAGTCATCGGGGTGGTGTTGGTGATCATGTTGATCAGTTCCTGGCCCTCACCGAACGGGTTGGGGTTGGACCGCACCTGGTCGGCGAACCAACGACCCTCGGCGGCCTCGTGGCAATCGCTGTAGTCGGCATTGTGGACCATCTTGTTCTGCGCCAGCAGCTTGATGTACTGGTCGTCGGCCGGACTCAAATTGCAAGTAGCCGAGGCTAACGGGGCCGACAGCACGGCGCCGCCGAGCATCGAGGCGCCCAGCGCGATGCCGGCAGCCCAGACCGATGACGCTCGAACGCGCGAGCGTGTACGGGTGCTTGTCATTTCCGAACCTCCCTCTGCGCGGGACCACAGTCGCTTCCGACGCAAACTCAAGCTAGAAATCCTGCAACAACTGAAACGGATAGCTATCCGGATCGCGGGCCAACGACGCACGATCCGTGGCCATCCGATTCGGGCCACGCTGCCATCTCGGTACCGTCACATATCTGTTCACATAAGTCTCAGTGACCGCGCTTAAGTTAGCGAATCACCCCCGCACACAGCGGAAACGTACGCTTGCGCGTCCGTGTACGAATGGTTAACATTTCGTGCCCTCGGACCGGTGCGGCAGGTGATTTACCCTCCAACGCGCCGCGCGACAGCCCCTGTCGACAACTGTGGTCGAACGTCGCCGCGGCTACAAACTAAAGCCAGCGCGGCTCGGTGGCCAGCAGGCTCGGGCCCGCGATTGTCAGCTAAATACCGTCTGGCCGTCGGCGTCGAGCAAGTACTGCTCCGTGCCGGTCTCGACGCGGGGCGCGTCGGCGCCCAATGACACGGCGACTTTATTGCTGGCATTTCGCATGATGTCGAAGGTGAGCTCCACGGCCTCGGCCTCGGAGAACCGGGAGCGCACCTCGGCGACATCGTCGGCGACGAGGTGCGCAGGCGTCCAAATTAACGCATCGGCGTAGCGCAGCGCTGCTTTAGCGCGGTCGTCGAGCAAACTCGACGATTCGAAGCGCTCAATCTCCCCGTACAACGTTTCCGAACCGCCGGCATCGAGCGCGCCGCCCTCGCGGAGCGAATTGCACAACCGGCAATTGTGCTGCGCCGCCCCACGCAGCCGAACCAGTTCGGAGGTCACCGGGTCGAGCGCACGCATTCGCGCCACCGCGATTAAAAAGTCGTTGAACACCGGATCCGACGGATCGGTGGTGTGATCCCAGGCAATTGGTTGACCGACCCAACCGAGGTATTGTGCGCCGACGCCGAGCGCTTCCAGTCCGGCCCGCACCCTGGGGACGAAGTCGGCGATGTACATCTGCACGACGACGCCAAAAGTGCGGTCCCCTAGCTGCTTCCACAATCGCGACCGCTGCTCGGCGGTGACCGACGAGACGTCGGCGCTGAATTGTTCGGCGAATTCGGCGACCGCGGCCTCGGCGTCCGATTCCGGCTCGCCGACCTCGACGCTCGCGGGCAGCGGCGGCAGCGACATCGTCTGCGCGCATACCTGGCGAACCAGCGCCGCCAGGCGACCGTCGCCCGGAGCCAACGACACCAACCGAGTGAGCTGGTCTTCTCGAACAGAAACCGGAGCCGCCATCCGTCACACGCTAGAACGCGCGCTGCCCGGCGGCAATGAATTACTGGGCCTGGCTCACCGATGACATGTGGAAGTCGGGTATCCGCAGCGACGGCATCGCCGCGCGGGTGGCCCAATCTCCCCATTCGCGCGGCAGGGTCTTTTCACTGACGCCGGCTTCGGTGGCCCGCCGCAGCAGGTCCAGCGGACTCTCGTTGAACCGGAAGTTGTTGACCGCCGCCGTCACCTGGCCGTCCTCGATGAGGTAGACACCGTCGCGGGTCAGCCCGGTGAACAACAAGGTGGTGGGGTCGACGACGCGGATGTACCACAGCGTGGTCAGCAGCAGGCCGCGCTCGGTGGCCGCGATCATGTCGTCCTGACTGGCCGTCCCGCCGGTCATCACCAGGTTGTCGGCGGCCACCGCGACGTCGACGTCGTATTTGGCGGCGGTGGCGCGCGGATAGGCCAGCGCGTTGATCACTCCCTTGCGGATCCAGTCCACCTGATTGATCTCCGCACCGTTGTCGAACACCGACACCGTCTCCGAGGAACTGCTGACCGCGACGAACGGCGTGCAGGCCAGGCCGGGCGCCATCGGGTCGGAGTAGAGCGTCAGCGGCAGATCGGTGAGCCGCTCCCCCACCCGGGTCCCGCCGCCGGGCGCCGAGAACGCGGTCCGGCCCTCCTGGGCGCCGCGGCCGGCCATCGACCACGCCATGTAGATCATCATGTCGGCCACCGTCGACGGCGGCATGATCGTCTCGTATCGTCCCGCCGGCAACTCGACGCTGCGCTGCGCCCAGCCCAGCCGCGTCGACAGCTGCTCGAGCAGCGAATCGGTTGGCACATCGACGAAGTCGGGTGTCCCGACGCCCGCCCAGGCGCTGGCGTCGCCGCGTTTGGCGTTGATCTCCACCGCCCCGGTGGGCTGGGTGAAACGTCGCCGCAACCCGGTCGACGATGCCAGGAAGGTCGTCGAAACACTATGATGGGCAAAGCCATACAGCCGGTCTTCGCCGCGGAAGCCGCGGGTCAGCGAGTCGGCCACGTCGGAGAAGACCAGCGGCCCGGTGCCGGGCACCGGCGCGTCCCAATCCACCGGCACCCCGGTATCGCTCAGCAGGGGCGCGGCATCGCCGGCCTCCGGCGCCGCGCCGGCCGCCTCCTGCGACGCGGCCACCAGCCCGGGCAGGACCCGCGGGTCGGCCTCGGCGGATACCACCGTGCCGATGCGCGCGCCGGACCCGCGACGCACCACCGAGATCACCGTCACGCTGCGGCTCACCGAAACCCCGTTGGTGGTCATCGAATTGCCCGCCCAACGCAACGTGGCCTCGACCTTGTCGGTGACCAGCACCATGGTCTCGTCGGCGCGGCCGAGCTTGGCCGCCTCATCGAGCACGATGTTGACTACGTGTTGTGCGGTGATCATCGGATCATCGCCCACCCTCGGTGCGGGTGTTGAGCACGTTGACCCCGCGGAACAACGCCGAGGGGCTGCCGTGGCTGACCGCCGCGATCTGTCCGGGCTGGGCCTTGCCGCAATTGAACGCACCACCCAGGCGCCAGGTCGACGCTCCCCCCACCGCCTCCATCGAATTCCAGAATTCGGTCGTGGTGGCCTGATAGGCGACGTCACGCAGCTGACCGTCCAGCCGGCCGTCGCGGATCTGGAAGAAACGCTGGCCGGTGAATTGGAAGTTGTAGCGCTGCATGTCGATTGACCATGACTTGTCGCCGACGATGTAGATGCCGTCCTGGACCCGGCCGATTAAGTCATCGGTGCTGATGTCGTCGGGCGCCGGCTGCAGCGACACGTTGGCCATCCGCTGGATCGGCACATGGTGCGGCGAGTCGGCATACGAGCATCCGTTGGAGCGCGGCTGCCCCAGCCGCCGCGCGAACACCCGGTCGAGCTGGTAGCCGGTGAAGATGCCGTCGCGCACCAGATCCCAGCTTTGGGCGGCCACCCCCTCGTCGTCGTAACCGATGGTGGCCAAACCGAATTCGACGGTACGGTCGGCGGTCACCGTCATCACCGGCGACCCATACCGCATGGTGCCCAGCTTGTCCGGCGTGGCGAACGACGTGCCGGCATAGGCCGCCTCGTAGCCGATCGCGCGGTCGTATTCGGTTGCGTGCCCGATTGATTCATGAATCGTCAGCCAAAGGTTGGTCGGGTCGATCACCAGGTCTTTGGGCCCCGGGACGACGGTGGGCGCCTTGATCTTTTCGGCCAGCAGCGACGGCAGCTGCGCCAGCTCGTCAGTCCAGTTCCACACCTCGTCGCCGGCCAGGACCTCCCAGCCCCGGCCCATCGGCGGCGCCAGCGTGCGCATCGAATCGAAGCTGCCGGCCGCGGGGTCGACCGTCACCGCTTCCAGCGAAGGCAGCACCCGCACCCGCTGCTGGGTGATCGATGATCCGAACGTGTCGGCGTAGAACGTCTGCTCCTTGACGGCGGTGAGGATCGCCGACACGTGGTTGATGCCGTCGGCGCTCAGCAGCCGCCCGGAGTAATCCTCCAGCACGGCGATCTTGTCGGTGGTCGAGATGTCGAACGGGTCGATCCGGTAGTCCGACACCCAGGTCGCGTCCGCGTACACCGGTTCGGGCGCCAGCTCGACGCGCTCGCTGCTCAGCGTCGCCAAAGCGGTGGCCACGTGAACCGCGCGCCGCGCCGTCTCGGCCGCCACCGACGGCACCAGCTCCGCGTGCGAGGCGAATCCCCAGGTGCCGTCGACGATCACTCGCACCGCCAGGCCGACCTCACGATTGATCACCGCGGTCTCCAGCTCGCCGTCGCGCAGCTGGATGATCTCGGTAATGATGCGATGAACCCGCAGGTCGGCGTGCGTCGCCCCGGCCGCCTTGGCCGCCGCGAGCGCAGCTTCGGCCAGGTCGTGGCGCGGCAGGTCCAGGAAGTCGGCATCGATCCCCCGGTTCGGTGTCACGCTTCCACCGTAACGGCCGGTCACCCCAAACCCCGGCGGCGCCCGCTTTAATTAGCCCATGGCCAGCGCGGTGCTGAGGAAACAACCTCGATCCACCGCGCTGGGCTACGCGCTGCTGGCGCCCAGCCTGTTCGGCGTGCTCGCGTTTCTGTTATTGCCCATCCTGGTCGTGCTCTGGCTGAGCCTGTGCCGATGGGACCTGCTCGGCCCCCTGCACTTTGTGGGCCTGTCCAACTGGCGGTCCGTGCTGACCGACGCCGGGTTCGGCAACTCGCTGATCGTCACGGTCATCTTCGTGGCGATCGTGGTGCCGGCGCAGACCGCGCTGGGACTGCTGGCCGCGACCATGCTGGCCCGCCAGCTCCGCGGCACCAATCTGTTTCGCACCCTGTTTGTGCTGCCGTGGATTTGCGCGCCGCTGGCCATCGCGGTGCTGTGGCGCTGGATCCTGGCTCCCACGGACGGCGCCGTGAGCACCGTGCTTGGGCACAGCATCGAGTGGCTCTCGGACCCCAGCTTTGCGTTGCCGCTCGTTTCGGCCGTGGTGGTGTGGACCAACGTCGGCTACGTCTCGTTGTCGTTCCTGGCGGGCCTGCTGGCCATTCCCAATGACATCTACGCTGCCGCGCGCACCGACGGCGCCACCGCGTGGCAGCGGTTCTGGCGCATCACCATGCCCATGCTGCGGCCGACGACCTTCTTTGTGCTGGTGACCGGGATCGTCAGCACGGCACAGGTTTTCGACATGGTGTATGCGCTGACCGGCGGCGGACCCGCCGGCAGCACCGACCTGGTGGCGCATCGCATCTATGCCGAGGCGTTCGGTTCAGCTTCCATCGGCCGGGCGTCGGTGATGGCGGTGGTGCTGTTCGTCATCCTGATCGGCGTCACCCTGGTTCAGCATCTGTACTTCCGGCGGCGGATCAGCTATGACCTCACCTAGTCGGACCGCCAACGTCGTGATTTACGCCGGGCTGTCGCTGGGCGCCTTGATCACGTTGGCGCCGTTCGCACTGGGATTGATGACGTCATTCACCTCGGCGCACCAATTCGTCACGGGCACCCCGTTACAGCTGCCGCGACCACCCACGTTGTCCAATTTCGCCAACCTGGCCGGGGCCGGGTTCGGCCGGGCGGCCGCGGTGACCGCCTTGGTGACGGCGGTGATCCTGGTGGGCCAGTTGACCTTTTCGGTGCTGGCCGGATACGCCTTCGCGCGTCTGCAATTCCCCGGCCGCGACGCGCTGTTCTGGGTGTACATCGCAACGCTGATGGTGCCGGGAACGGTCACGGTGGTGCCGATGTATCTGATGATGGCCCAGCTCGGCCTGCGCAACACGTTCTGGGCGTTGGTGCTGCCGTTCATGTTCGGCTCGCCCTACGCGATCTTCTTGCTGCGCGAGCACTTCCGCATCATCCCGAACGACTTGATCAACGCCGCCCGCCTGGACGGGGCGAACACCCTGGACGTGATCGTGCATGTGGTGATCCCGTCCAGCCGCCCGGTCCTGGCCGCGCTCGCGTTGATCACGGTGGTCTCGCAGTGGAACAACTTCATGTGGCCGTTGGTGATCACCAGCGGACACAAATGGCGGGTGCTCACCGTCGCGACCGCCGACCTGCAGTCGCGGTTCAATTCCCAGTGGACGTTGGTGATGGCGGCGACCACGGTCGCGATCGCCCCGCTGATCGCGCTGTTCGTGGTCTTCCAGCGCCACATCGTCGCGTCGATCGTCGTCTCGGGACTCAAGTGACCCGGCCCCGCTTTTCCACACTGGTCGCGGGATCGGTTGCGCTGGTGGCGGTCCTGCTGGCGGCCATGGCGGTGCTGCTGGATTACTCCGGCCAGCCGCATGGCGGCAAGACGGTCGTCACGGTGCGCGTCTGGGGCGATCAGATCGACGCGGCCTATCGGCAATCCTTCGAAGCCTTCAGCCGCGCGCACCCCGACATCGAGGTGCACCTGAACCTGGTGGCGTACTCGACCTACTTCAACACGCTGCGCACCGACGTGGCCGGCGGCAGCGCCGACGACATCTTCTGGCTGTCCAACGCGTACCTCGCGGCGTATGCCGACAGCGGTCGGCTGCTGAACATCGGCGAAGTGCTCGGGCCCAAGGCGGCCTCGGATTGGGAGCGGCCGGTCGTCGAGCAGTTCACCCGCAACGGAACGCTGTGGGGCGTGCCGCAACTGACCGACGCGGGAATCGCGTTGTACTACAACGCGGACCTTCTCGCCGCAGCCGGCGTCGACGCCGCCCGGCTCAACACCTTGCGGTGGAGCCCCGACGGCGGCGACACGTTGCGTCCCCTGCTGGGCCGGCTCACCGTCGACGCCGACGGAAACCGCGGCGACACACCGCTTTTCGACGCTAGTCGGGTACGGCAGTGGGCGTACAACGCGGCCAACGACCCCCAGGGGATCTACCTGAACTACATCGGATCGGCCGGCGGCGTGTTCCAGCGGGGCGACACTTTCGCGTTCGACAACCCCGCTGCAGTGACGGCGTTTCGGTATCTGGTCGAACTGATCAACCGCGACCATGTCGCACCGCCGGCCGCAGACACCAACGACAACGGAGACTTCTCCCGCAACCAGTTCCTGGCCGGCAGGATGGCGCTCTTTCAGTCCGGCACCTACAACCTGGCGCCGGTGGCCCGCGATGCCCGCTTCCACTGGAGTGTGGCGATGATGCCCGCCGGGCCGGCGGGCCGGGTCAGCGTCACCAACGGCATTGCCGCGGCGGGCAATGCGGCGACGAAGCATCCTGACGCGGTGCGGCAGGTGCTGGCCTGGATGGGCAGCAAGGAGGGCAACGAATACCTGGGGCGTTACGGTGCGGCCATCCCGGCGGTGATCTCGGCCCAACCGGTCTACTTCCAGTATTGGGCCGCGCGGGGTGTCGACGTCACGCCCTTTTTCGCCGTGCTGAACGGTCCGCGCATCGCGGCGCCCGGCGGTGCGGGCTTTGCCGCCGGCAATGACGCCCTGCAGCCGTACTTCGACGAAATGTTCTTGGGCCGCGGCGATGTCGGGGCGACGTTGCAGCGGGCTCAGACCGCGGCTAACACCGCCGCGGCGCGCCAGTAGGGGCCCGTCACCGGGCCTCGTCCGCCGACTGCTCGACCGTCTCGTCGTTGAGCGCGCTGTGGTGGCGACCCCAGACGAAATAGAAGATCAACGCCAGTGACACCCAGCCGCTGAACGCGATCCAGGTGTACCAGTGCAGGCTGGCCAGAATGTAGCCGCAGGCCGCCACCGAAAGGATCGGCGTGACGGGATAACCCGGCACCTTGAATCCCCGCGGCAGGTCGGGCTCGCGCACCCGCAGGACGATCACCCCGACGGAAACAACGACGAACGCGCTGAGCGTGCCGATCGACACCATGTCGGCGAGCTTTTGCAGCGGGATGAACGCGGCCAGAGCCGAGGCGACGATGGCGACGATCACCGTGTTGTTCACCGGCGTCATGGTGCGTGCGTTCACCGTCGCGAACCTGGCGGGCAACAGCCCGTCGCGGCCCATGGCGAACAGGATGCGGGTCAGGCCGTACATGGTGACGAGCGTGACGCTGAAGATCGAAATGACCGCTCCGGCAGCCAGAATCGTGCCGGCCCAGCCGCCGTGCGTGACGTTGTCGAGAATGACGGCCAGCCCGGCTTCCTGCTGGCCGGCGAAGTTCTGCCACGGCTGGGTGCCCAGCGCCGCCACCGCGACGAGGACGTAGACGCCGGTGACGGTCAACAGCGCGCCGATCAGGGCGCGCGGCATGGTTTTCTGCGGATTCTTCACCTCGTCACCCGCGGTGGACACGGCATCGAGGCCGATGTAGGAGAAGAAGATGGTGCCCGCGGCCGAACCGATACCGGAAACTCCGAAGGGCGCGAAGTCGCGGAGATGGCTCGCGTCGAATGCCGTGAAAGCGACGATGGCAAAGACGACCAGTACGCCGAGTTTGATCATCACCATGATGGCGTTGACCTTGGCCGACTCGCTGGCACCTCGGATGAGCAGCAACGCGCACATCACGATCAGCACGACCGCCGGCACGTTCACGTACCCGGGTTGGGCATCCCACGGCGCGGCCGACAAGGCTTGCGGCAGCTGGAATCCCAGGACACTGCTCAGCAGCTTGTTCAGGTAGCCACTCCAGTTGACCGCGACTGCGGCGGTGGCCACCCCGTATTCCAGCAGCAGGCACGCCGCCACGCCCACGGCCACCACCTCACCCAGCGTGGTGTAGGCATACGAATACGACGAGCCCGAAACCGGCACCGCCGAAGCCAATTCGGCGTAGCAGACGGCCGCCAGCCCGGCGGCGATGCCCGCGAGGAGGAAGGAGACGATCACGCCCGGCCCGGCCTCGGGCACCGCCTCAGCCATGACGAAGAAGATGCCGGTGCCGACGGTCGAGCCGACCCCGAACATGGTCAGCTGGAACGTTCCGATGCCACGCTTGAGGTGATCGGCGGTCCCGTGTGCGACGTGCGCGCCCACCACCGGGCGCCGCCGGAGCATCTGCTCTTTCAGGCTGATCGACGTGGCTGGCAAGCGCCCCTCCTGTGGCCGGATCAGCTGATTATGAAGCAGCCTCCCGCAATACCGCAGCAAGCCGGCCGACCGCCCACTCGATCTCCTGGGCGGTGACCACCAAAGGCGGAGCGAAGCGCAGAGTCGAACCGTGGGTGTCTTTCACCAGGACACCGTGGTCGGCGAGCCGCAGGCTGATCTCCTTGCCGGTGCCCAGCGACGGGTCGATGTCGACGCCGGCCCACAGACCCAGGCCCCGTATCTCCTGGACACCGTGGCCGATGAGTTGTCGCAGCCGCCGATGCAGGTGTGCGCCCAGCGCGGTCGCCCGGGCCTGGAATTCGCCGCGCGCCAGCATGGACACCACTGTGGTGCCGATGGCGGCGGCCAGCGGGTTGCCGCCGAAGGTGGAGCCATGCTCGCCGGGGTGCAACACGCCCAGGACGTCGCGGTCGGCCACCACCGCCGACAGCGGCACCACTCCGCCGCCCAGCGCCTTGCCCAGCAGGTAGACGTCGGGGATCACCCGCCATCGATCGCAGGCGAAGGTGTAACCGGTGCGTGCCAGGCCCGACTGGATCTCGTCGGCGATCATCAGCACGTTGTGCTCGCTGCACAGCGCGCGGACCGCGGGCAGGTAGTCGTCGGGCGGCACGATGATCCCGGCCTCGCCCTGGATGGGCTCCAACAGCACTGCGACGGTGTTGTCGTCGATCGCCTGCGCCAGCGCGGCGGCGTCACCGAACGGCACGGAACGGAATCCCGGCGTGAAGGGCCCGAACCCATTTCTCGCGGCGGGATCCGAGGAGAAGCTGACGATGCTGATCGTGCGGCCGTGAAAGTTGTTGTCGGCCACGATGATGTTGGCCTGGTCCGCGGGTACGCCCTTGACGTCGGCGCCCCACTTGCGGGCGACCTTGATGCCGCTTTCGACGGCCTCGGCGCCCGAGTTCATCGGCAGCACCATGTCCTTGTCGCACAGGTAGGCAAGAGCGGCGCAGAAGGGCCCGAGCTTGTCGGAATGAAATGCGCGGCTGACCAGCGTCACGGTGTCGAGTTGCGCATGTGCGGTGGCGGTGATCTCCGGGTTGCGGTGACCGAAGTTCACCGCGGAATAGGCGGACAGGCAATCCAGGTAGCGGCGGCCGTCGATGTCGGTGATCCATGCGCCCTCGGCGCTTGCGGCAACCACCGGGAGCGGCGAATAATTGTGCGCCGCACGCCTTTCCGCCAGTCTGATCGCGGTGTCGATCCGGTTGGCGGTGACCTTCTGCGACGTCTGGGCATCGAGGATCGTCATGGGAATACCTCCAGGGTGCAGCACTTGACGGAACCGCCGCCCTTGAGCAGCTCTGACAAATCGACGCCGATCGGCTCGAAGCCGGCCGCGCGCAGCTGTGCGGCGAAACCCGTTGCCGCGCTGGGAAGCACCACGTGCAGACCGTCGGAGACGACGTTGAGACCCAGCACGTATGCATCGGCCGTGTCGGCGATGATCGCGTCCGGGAACAGCGCGCCCAGCTGCTGCTGGGCGTCGGCGCTGAACGCCGGCGGGTAGAACGCGATGGTGTGATCGTCGAGAACGGCCAGGGCGGTGTCGAGGTGGTAGAAGCGAGGGTCCACCAATTCAAGCGAGATCACCGGCGCGCGCAGCATCGCGGAGATTTCCGCATGCGCACGCCGGTCGGTGCGAAACCCCCAGCCGGCCAACACGATGTCGCCGACCTTCAGCAGGTCGCCTTGCCCTTCGTTGACGTGGCGGGTGTGCACGGGCCGGTAGCCCAGTGACGACATCCACCGGGCATAGGCGCGCGATTCGCCGGCCCGCTCGGCGAAACGGAACCTGGCGACGATCGCTACATCGTGTGCGACGAACCCGCCGTTGGCGGCATAGACCATGTCCGGAAGGCCGGACACGGGCTCGATTACGTCCACGCGATGCCCCAGCCGTACATAGGTCTCACGCAAGCTTTCCCACTGCGCTTGCGCGAGGCCGACATCGACGGGTGCGGTGGTGTCCATCCAGGGGTTGATCGCGTATTCGACCGCGAAGAAGGTCGGCGGCGTCATCGCGTACCGACGGACGCTCGGCCTGCGACCGAGCGTGACGGGCCCGGCCGACCTCGCGGACAGGGGCGCCAGCACATGTTGTTCCGTCATGAATTAACGATATTTAGGGCGTTAGCGTTAATCAAACCGCGCATATTGCGTGTCTAGGATCGATTTATTGCGCTACAGTGCTGAAAGCGTCGATTTGTTGCTTATCGCGCGGAGTGGAGGTCACATGGACCGCTTGGACGAGACCGACGAGCGCATCCTCGCCGAGCTGACCGAGCATGCGCGCGCTACCTTCGCCGAAATCGGCGAGAAGGTGAATCTCTCTGCGCCGGCGGTGAAGCGGCGCGTGGACCGGATGCTAGACAGTGGCGTCATCAAGAGCTTCACCACGGTCATCGACCGCAACGCGCTGGGCTGGAACACCGAGGCTTACGTACAGGTGTTCTGCCATGGCCGGATCGCACCCGATGAGCTGCGAGCGGCCTGGGTGGATATCCCCGAGGTGTTCAGCGCCGCTACGGTCACCGGCACCCCGGATGCGATCCTGCATGTGCTGGCCCGCGACATGCAGCATCTGGAAACGGCCTTGGAGAAAATCCGGTCCAGTGCCGACATCGAACGCAGCGAGAGCATCGTCGTGTTGTCCAACCTGATCGACCGGGTGCGGCCGTAACGCTCGGCGGTCAGCGCCGGCGGAGCAGCCGGGATGGCCGCGGGCATGCCGGTGTCGAGCGGCGAGATGCATACGGCCACGGGTTGTTTCGCTCGGGAACCGAGTTGGCCCGGACGTGTTTGAGTTGGGTGCGCAGATGCTGGCGCAGGTCGTGCAGCAGCGGATCGGTCCAACGGTTCGTGGCTTCGATCGGGTCGGCGGTCAGGTCGTACAGCTCCCACTGGTCGTCGACCGGTGACGTCCGGTAGGCCTCTCCCCCGAGCCCGTTGGCGGCCAGGTGGCGCACGCCGGGTTCGGTCCATGTGCCCGGGTCGTCGAAGGTGCGAACCAGCTTCCACAGATGCCCGCCGCCGCCGGCGGCCGTCTCCTCGTCGACGCGGACGACGAGTCCCTCGAAATTGGATGCGGTGTGAGCGGGCACCCGGATACGCAGTGGCGCAGGCGGATTGATGGTCCGCTTCAGTTGTCGCGCCAAGCCGGAAGCCCCGCTGTCCCCCTCGAGCATGTTGTCGCGGGTCATCAGGTAAACGGCCCGGGTCTCGTCGGCCGCAGCGCCGTCGACGATCGGCATGAGGTTGCGGCCCGGCAGCTCGTGCACTTCGGAGAACGACTGCGCCAGCGTTGCCGCCACCGCCGCCACGTCGATGCCGGCCGCGCCGAGCAACGTCGGGACCAGGTCCACGTGCGAGGTCGGCGCCTCGACCACCCGGCACTGCGTCGTGCGCTGGCCGATGCGCGCGATGACGAACGGCACGCGGGTGGCTTCGTCGTAGAGGTTGAACCACTTCTGGTGTAGCCCGCCGTGAGCCCCGAGGAGATCGCCGTGATCGGCCGTGCGCACCAGCACCGCGTCGCGCGAACCATTTTCGGTGACTGCCCGACGCACCCGGTCGATCGGCCCGTCCGCCTCGGCATGCAATCGGTAGTACAGGTCGCGGTAGCGCTGCGCGTTGCGCTGGTAGGTCCAGTTGATCGCCGGCGCCGGCCCGTACCCGGAGTAATACGCCTCGCGGAAGGCGATCTGGGCGGCGGGCTTGGTGGACAGGTCTTCGTCCGCGGTGGGAGCTGGAGGCACCGGCGGCGGGTCCAGCGGTGACGGCTTGACCGGGCCCCGCCGTGACCACGCCGGAAACAGCACGATGTCATGGGGATTCACGAAGCTGGCCACCAGCAGGAACGGACGCAGCGCGGCCGGGTCTCCGGCGCGACGGCGGGCGTAGCGGTCGGTGAGCCAGGCGACGATTCGATCGGCGATCAATGGGTCGCGGCGAATGCCGGCGTTGGCCAGCGCCGCTCCGTGCGGCTCGGGGCCGACCCAGCCCGAAAAGCCGAACGGCGCAAGGGAATCTGCTTGCAGGTAGCGGCGCACCGCGGCGGGATCGACCGTCCCGTCATCGTCATTGGTGGCCAACGAGCGGCCGGTTGCCGGGTCGATGAGATCGGCATGCGAAATGTGCCACTTGCCGTCATAGTGGGTGTCATACCCGGCGGTGCGAAACCAGTTGCCCAGGGTGGGTACCTCACCCTGGCGCAGCCACCGCATGCGCGAGTCGTCGGCGGTCTTTCCGATGCCGTCGGTCTGGGTTACCCCGTGCAGGTCGGGGTAGTGCCCGGTGAAAATCGTTGGGCGACTGGGCACGCAGGCCAGGGAGCCGGTGTAGTGCCGGGCGAAGCTGACGCCGTGATCGTCAAACCATCTGCGCCCGCCCAGTGTTCGATCGCGCCACGCGAGCACATCGGGCGCCTCGTAGGGTGGCACGGCGCGTTCTTCGTCCGTCATCACGATGACGACGTCGGGGCGGTCAGACACGGCCGTTCTCCAATCGGTTGGCCAGCCCGGCGAGCATCGTGTCGGACTGCCGGGCAAGGAAGCGGCACAGGACGCGTTCGGCCAGCTTGTGGATTGAGCGAGGGCCGATTTCGACGGCGCTGGTCAGCGTGACCCCGGTATCGAGGGGCCGTGCGCTGCCGGCCGGGGCCAGCGTCCAGCGATTGGACACCCTACGCAGGCGCCGGGGCAGGCCATCGATGTCGTAGGCGAGGGCGCGGGGTGGCTCGAATTCGGTGATGCGCTCGACCAGGGCGTCGCGCTTGACCTGGACCCGGCGGGCGGTGCCTACCGGCTGCCCGTTTCGGCCAGTGTGCAGGACGCACGAGTGGTCGACGTTGCCGGCCCACGCGCTGATCGAACCGAAGTCCGCCAAGACATTCCAGATGTCCTCGACGGGAGCCGCGATGATGCGCGTGCGCTGGATTTCGGTCATCTGCTCACGCAGCCGGGCACCGGGTTGCCTAATGGAACAGCACTAGCGAGTCGATCACGACTCCGATGGCGCCGGCCGCGGTGGTGATGCCGAGCGTCACCCAGTCCGCCAGCTTCGGTCGCGCCGGTGCGGCCGCGAGCTGGCCGATGCCGCCCCGGGCGGTGATCGCATCACCCATCTCGTCGGCCCGTCGCAGCGTCACAACGATTGCCGCCGTGAGCAAATCGATCATGTCGCGGGCCTGCTGCCGCCGCCGGGCCCTGCGGTTTCGCGGTTCCTGGTTGGGCCGCAGCCGCCGGGCGGCGTAGAGCACCTGGAATTCTTCGATCAACATCGGGAAGGCGCGCAACGCAAGCGCCAGTGCGACGGCCCATTCGTCGCTCGGGATCCGCAGCCACCGCAGCGGTCGGCCCAAAGCCGCCAGCGCCGGGCCCATTTCGGCGACGTTGGTGGTCCACGACAGCATCGCGCCGAGCCCGATCAACACGATCGACAGCGCGGTGACCCGCACGAAGTGCAAGGTTCCGCCCAGCCCCACATGCACTCCGGCTATCTCGATCACCGGACTACCGGCGCCGAGCGCGGCGGTGATGGCGCCCACCGCGAGCACGATCCATATCCAGCGCCGCGGCGACGGCAACGCGCCGCGGGGAATGTGGGCGAGCCGGGCCGCGGTGATCAGCAAGGCCAACATCAGCCCGACGGTCGCCCAGCCCGGGTAGAACGTCAGGAGTATCGAAACACCCAACACCACCAGCAGTTTGGTGCCGGCCCACAACTCGTGGATCTTCGACGTGCCGGGAACCGGCACCAACAGCACCACCGGGCGGTGCGTGCGCCGGGTGCGGCTCGGTGCCGGCCTGGTTTCCGCGGGTGCGGTCACGACATACCCCCCGCCGCGGTCGACGCCGTTTCCAGCATGCCATCGCGCAGGAACAGCGCTCGCGGGCAGAGCTCCTCGAGCCCGACGATGTCGTGGGAGATCACCACGACCGTCAAGCCTCGTTCCTTGCGCAGGTTCTCCAGCAGCCGCAACAGGCCGCGCTGGCTGCCGATGTCCAATCCTGCCAGCGGCTCGTCGAGCACCAACGCTCGCGGGGAGCGCGCCAGCAGCCCGGCCAGTACCACGCGGCGCATCTGCCCGCCGCTGAGTTGATCGATCCGGCGCTTGCCCATCGCCGGGTCCAGCCCGACCGAGATCAGCGCCTCGGCCACGCGATCGGTGTCGAGGTGCGAAAAGCCCGCTGCGGATGCGACTTCGGCGTCGACATGATCGCGCATCAACTGCAACCGGGCGGACTGGAACGACAGCGCGACCTCGCCCACGTGCTCGTGGGTGGGCTCGCCATCGATCAGGCAGGTGCCGGCGGTCGGGGTCGTCAGGCCGGCCATGATCCACGCCAGCGTCGACTTGCCCGAGCCGTTGCCGCCGTGGATCAACACGCCGTCGCCCTGTTCCACCACAAAGCTGATATCGCGCAGCGCGACCTTGGACCACGGTGTGCCGCTGGCGTATTCGTGACCGACATCGATGAGCTCCAGCACCGGCGTCCGCGAGCTGTGACCGACGGCGGTGGTCTGGGCCGGCGCGGTGGAGGCGTCGCTCGTCACCGTGTTGTCCGGCGAATCACTGAGTTTGATGATGCGGTCGGCGGACGCGGCCTCGTTGTCGTAATGGGTGATGTGCACCAACGCCGTTTGGTGCCGCTTGGCGAGCCCAGAGAGCACGCCCAGCAAGGCATCTCGGCCCTGCTGGTCGACCATGGTGGTGACCTCGTCGGCGATCAGCAGCGCTGGATCCCGCGCCAGCGCGGCCGCGAGCGCGAGGCGCTGCAGTTCCCCGCCGGACAAGCTTCCGGTGTCGCGTTCGGCCAGCCCTTCGAGGCCGACCTCGTGCAGTAACTGGTGGACGTCGATCTCGGCGCCCGGAGGCAATCCCCACACCACGTCGTCGGCGACCCGGGTGCCCAGGACCTGGCTTTTGGGGTGCTGCAACACAATTGCGGTGCCGCCCATCTCGCCGAGTCCCACCGTTCCCGGGCGCTCGACGCTGCCCGCCGTCGGTGCCCGGCCGGCCAAGATCAGCATCAACGTCGTCTTTCCCGAGCCGTTGGCGCCGGTCACCGCGATGTGTTCGCCGGCCTGGACATCGAGACTGATCTCGCTCAGCGCGTCCCGCTCGGCACCGGGGTACCGGAACCGCACCTTGTCCAACCGCACCGGCACCGGCCCCACCGGAATGCCTTGAGCCTGCGTGTCATCGGAGGTGTCCAGCTTGTGGACGTCTGGGATTTTGCGCATCCGCTCCAGGAGGCGGGACAGCGCGGACCAGCTGATGAACGCAACGATGACGACCAACAGGACCATGTAGGGGAAAATCAGCAACGGCCAGTGCTGGATCCCGTTGGCGACGTACCGCTTCAGGCCCGCCCCGACGCCCTGCAGGTGGACCCAATTCAGGAATGCCGCGACGCCATTGGCGTTGGCGGTGATCACGTCGAAGAACAAGTGCCGCAGCCGGGTCAGCACCGCCAGGACCGCGACCCATCCGGCGCCCCAGAGGACTCCGGCGGCCAACGACAACAGGGCGACCGTCGGCAAGCCGCGGCCTTTGCGTTTGACGATGCCGCACAATCCGCCGACCCAGGCGCAGTCGATCAGCATGAACAGGCTGCCCAGCCCGGCGATCAAAAAGGCGATCACCCCGCCGGCCACCGTCGCGGCCATCAGCGCTCGGGGGCGGTAGCGGTAGGCCAACAGTCCCATCGGCACGGTGCCCAGCACGCCGAGTCCCTGAGCGAATGGGATTACCGCGGCCAGGATCTCGATCGCGGCGCACAGGGCCCCCATGACCGCGGCCTGTGCCAACTCATTCGGCCGCAGCGCCCCTTCCTTCGATCGCCGGAAACGCAGCAAGGTCACTTGGGCGATTCTGCCAGCCGGCAGCAGGAGTGTCCGTTGAAGATGGGGTTTTGCGCGGCACGCGTCGGTTTTTGGCCTCGCTTAGCAAACCTATGCAACTATGTGTACATGGACAACGTCGTCGATGCCGCAAATCTCGAGGGAGCGCAGGGACTGGGCGCCGACCTGCTCGCCGTGGTCGCGCGGCTCAACCGCATGGCCACCCAGCGCATCCAGATGCCCTTACCGGCAGCGCAGGCCAGGCTGCTGGCCACCATCGAAGCGCACGGCGAAGCACGCATCGGTGACCTGGCCGCCGTCGACCACTGTTCGCAACCGACGATGACGACGCAGGTACGCCGCCTCGAGGAGGCGGGCCTGGTCACGCGGATGGTCGACCCGGGGGACGCCCGTGCGGTCCGTATCCGCATCACGGCCGAGGGCCGGCGCACGCTCAACGCGGTCCGGGTCGATCGTGCCGCCGCCATCGAACCCCAATTGGCGCTGCTCGACGACGCGGACCGGCAGGTGCTGACGCAAGCCGTCGACGTGTTGCGCGGGCTGCTGGACAACGCCTCGCTTGCCACCCCCCTTGCGGGCCGCCGCAACCCACTGTGAACGGCGCGACGCTGGCGGTTGAAGCTCGGGCAGGGGTAGACACTTAAACGAGCGCGGCGACCGGCGCCTGAGGGCGAGGCAGTCCTGAAGGCGAGACGAAATCGAGCTGACCGGTGACGAAAGGTGGCGGCCATGCCGACCGAGGCTTCGGCCCTTCCGGCCTCGCTGACCGTATGGGCCGGACCGACGCGGTATGTCTTCACTCCGGGCCGCGATGTGCTCGTGGGCTACGGCCCGGGTTGTGACATTCCCCTGGAGCATCTGGGCAATCCCCCGCGACCGCCCCATGCGCCCCGGGTGGATGTGATCCTGCGGTTCACGGGGACTCACTGGGTGGCCATCGATCTGAGCCGCCAGGGCATCTTCGCCGGAGGGTCGCGGGTGTCGAGCCTCGAGATCCGCGACGGCCTGGGGATCAGCATCGGGGATCCCCAGCACGGTCCGCGCCTGGTCTTTCAGACCGCGCCCTCGGCCGCACCTCCCCCGCCCCGGCCCCCGGGGTATCCGCCGCAGGCGCCTCGGATTCCACCCGGCGGGCCGCCGCTCGGCCGTCCGAACGAGCCCGACCCGCGGATTCCCACGCAGAGCGCCACCCAGCGCATGCCCGTGC
>NZ_MBEI01000062.1 GCF_001953985.1 Mycobacterium colombiense | reverse complement strand
GCGGGGGGGCGGCGGCCGCCCCGGCTGCCACCGCCCCGGCTGCCGCCGCCCCGGCTGCCGCCGCCCCGCCTGCCGGTGCCCGGCTTCGGCGGTGGCCACGGGCCCTTCGGCGGCCACGGTCCGTTCGGCGGCGGTCATGGGCCGTTCGGTGGGGGCCATGGTTTCGGCGGCGGCCATGGTTTCGGTGGGGGTCATGGTTTCGGCGGTCACGGCGGCGGTGGTCATGGCCACCGATAGCGTGTCGCGCTTCCCGGGTTTAGCTGACCGGGCGCGCTAGGCTGGCAGATCGGGGATGTAGCCGCGGCCAGAACCCTTCGTACGTCCGGCTGACTCTCAATCGCGAGACCCCCGAGGTAGCGGCAACGCAGCTGACCTGGCATGTCGCAGCAACCAATTGGACGATTTGGAGGAGCGATGGACGTCGTACTCGGCGTGTCTATGGCACCTGAAACGGTCCGCATGGTGCTCATCGAAGGTGAGGCCGCCGGCGGGGTGACCGTCGACCAGGACGGTTTCAACGTCGCCGGCGACGAAACCCCCAGCGCCGCAGCGAATCACGTGGTCGCAGCCATCCTCGGCACGCGCGACAGCGCGGCCCAGGGCGGGTACCGGCTCCGATCCAGCGGAGTGAGCTGGACCGACCCCGTCAAGGCGGCCGCGCTGCGAGACGCGTTGGCGGCCCGCAAGATTGAGAACGTTATGCTGGTCTCGGCGGTCATGGCCGCGGCCGCGCTGGCCCAGGCCATGGGCAGCGCAACCAACTGGGCGCGCACCGCGTTGCTGCTCGTCGAGCCGGGCAGCGCGACTCTGGCGGTCGTCGACACCTCGAACGGGACCGTCACCGACGTGCACCGGCACCCACTGCCCGGCAGCGACGACGCCGCACTGGCGAAGCTGACCGCGATGGTGTCGGGCGCCGAGACGATGACCGCGCGGCCCGACGGGGTGTTTCTGGTCGGCTCGGAGGTGGACATCCCGTCGATCAAGCCGACGCTCGAGGCCGCGACCGCATTGTCGGTGACCACGCCGGAGGAACCCGAGATGGCCCTGGCGCGCGGCGCCTCGTTGGCCGCGGCGAACGCAAAGCTGGGAGCTCCCCGCACGGTCTCGATGCCGGCCGCGCAGACTTCGTCGGCCGCTGCGATCGAACTCGCCTACAGCGCCGTCGACGACCCGGCCTCTGACGCCCAGCTGGCCGCCGAGTTGCGGCGGCGCAGCCGCAAGTCGATCTTGACTATCGCCGCCGTCACCACCGTCTTCGTCGGCGGCATCGTGGCATTGGCGCTCGCACTGGCCTTCGGCATCGGCCCGCACGCGGACCAGCAGCCCGACGTCAGCACCAACGTCGTCGCCCCGCAGAATCCGGACGCCGGTCCGCCCGGCCCGCCCCCGCCGTCGGAAGTGCCCGCGGCCCCGCCGCAGGCCCCCGCGCCGCCGCCGCAACCCTCGCCGCATTCAGGTGACCATCAACACTGGGATGACTGGCTGCACCGTCACCTGGGTACGCAGATTCCACAGATTCCGCAGATCCCGTCGCCGTAGTCCGCTCGCGGCCCCGTCCCGGGCCGCCACCCGAGCGCCGAACGCGCGTAAAATCGGGGCGTTAGGGGAATACCGGTGGGGACTCAGCGATCTCTCGCGCCACCACATCGTGCGACGAGCCCGCCCCCACCGTGATTGGCTAGCAAACGACTATTGGAGGAGCTTTGGACACCGTACTTGGTGTGTCGATGGCCCCGACGGCAGTCCGGATGGTGCTGGTCGAGGGGGAAAACGGCGACGGTGCCACCGTCGATGAAGACAATTTCAATGTCGCCGCTGCCGCAGATGCAGCAACGGTAACCGCCTCGGACCAGGTAGTCTCGGCCATCTTGGGGACGCGTCAGGGCGCAGCAGAGGGCGGCTACCAACTGGCGTCGACCGGGGTCACGTTCACCGACCCCCTCGAGGCCGCCGCACTGCGCGACAAGCTGGCCGCCCACAAGGTCGAAAATGTGATGCTCGTCTCGGCCTTCCTGGCCGCGGCGGCGCTGGCCCAGGCGGTCGGCCACCAGACCAACTACGCGCAGACCGCGCTCCTCTACATCGAGCCCGACACCGCGACGCTGGCGGTGGTCGACAGCGCGGACGGATCCATTGCCGACGTTCAGCGGCAGGCCCTGCCCGACGATGACGAGGCGGCGGTCGCCCAGCTGGCCGCGATGGTGTCCAGCGCCGAGAACCTGGAGACGCGCCCGGACGCCGTGTTCGTCGTCGGCTCCGGCATCGACATCCCGCTGATCAAGCCCGCCCTGGAGGCGGCTACCACTCTGCCGCTGACCGCGCCCGAGGAACCGGACACGGCCCTGGCCCGCGGCGCGGCGCTGGCGTCGGCGCACGCACCGCTGTTCTCGTCGTCCACCGCGGCCCTGGCCTACGCGCAGGATCCCGGCACCGGCGCGATCAACCCGCTCGCCGTGGCGCCGGGTTATTTCGAAAACCCGGGCGAGGCCGGCGCGGACGGACTCGCATACAGCGCCGTGCCCGACGACCCGGACGAGTTCTTCACCGGCTCGCAGACCGCCGCGACGGCGCTGGTCGGCGCGGATTACCACGAGCGCAGCTCCTTCCGGCTGGTGGGAAGCGCGGTGGCGGCCATCTTCGTCATCGGCGTCGTGGCGCTGGTGGTGTCGTTGGCCATCGCCATCCGGCCGACGGCCAGCGTCCGGCCGAACCCGAACCAGAACGTCGTCGTCGCGCCCACCCGGCCGGCTCCCGCTCCTGCGGCGCCGGCCCCCGTGCAGGCACCCGCGCCGGCGGCACCCGCACCGGCTCCCCAAGCTCCGGCTCCCGAGGCCGTTCCGCAGGCACCCGCTCCGGCGCCGGCGGCTCCCGCCCCGGTGCAGGCGGCTCCCATTCCGGTGCCGGAAGCCCCCGCACCGGCGCCGGTGGCTCCGCCGCCTCCTCCGCCCGCGGTGGCGCCGATTCCGGTGCCCATTCCGCTGCCGATCCCGGGCCTTGGCGGGCCGGGCTTCGGTGGACCTCCGGGAGGCGGCCACGGTGGCGGTGACGGAGGGGGACACGGCGGCGGCGGCTTCCCCGGGTTCCCCGGTGGTGGCGGTGGCCATGGCGGCGGCGGCTTCCCCGGCTTCGGCGGAGGTCACGGCGGCGGCGGCTTCGGTCGCCACTAGTCCCGATGGTGGCGACCCGCTTCGCCCGGCTGCGCCGCGCTCGCGATCGCCACGAGGTCTGACGGCAGTCACCTGTCATCTGCCGTTTGCCTCGCGCTCAACCTCGCGATGCAATTAGCTCATGGCGACCACCTACACCGGTTGTATGCGATGCACCGTGTTTGGCACGGGTTACCTCGGCGCCACCCATGCGGTTGGGATGGCGGAACTGGGACACGACGTGCTCGGGGTCGATATCGACCCGGGAAAGGTCGCCAAGCTCGCCGGGGGCGACATCCCGTTCTACGAGCCCGGCCTGCGAAAGCTGTTGAAGGAGAACCTGGCCGCGGGCCGGCTGCGGTTCACCACCGATTACGAGATGGCGGCCGACTTCGCTGACGTGCACTTCCTCGGGGTGGGCACACCGCAGAAGAAGGGCGAGTACGGCGCGGATCTGCGCCACGTCTACGCCGTCATCGATGCGTTGGTGCCGCGGCTGACGACGTCGGCTGTGCTGGTTGGCAAGTCGACGGTGCCGGTGGGCACCGCGGCCGAGTTGAACCAACGAGCGGCCGCGCTGGCGCCGTCTGGTGTGGACATCGAAATCGCTTGGAATCCAGAGTTTCTACGCGAGGGCTACGCCGTGCAGGACACCCTTCACCCGGACCGGATCGTGCTGGGGGTCAAACAGGATTCGATGCGCGCCGAGGCGGCCGTGCGCGAGCTGTACGGACCGCTGCTCGAGGAAGGGGTGCCGTTCTTGGTGACGGACCTGCAGACCGCCGAGCTGGTCAAGGTTTCCGCCAATGCTTTTCTGGCGACCAAGATTTCGTTCATCAACGCCATCTCCGAGGTATGCGAGGCCGCGGGCGCCGACGTCAGCCTGCTGGCCGATGCGCTCGGCTACGACCCCCGGATCGGGCGCCAATTCCTCAATGCCGGTTTGGGTTTCGGCGGCGGATGCCTGCCCAAGGATATTCGCGCGTTCATGGCGCGCGCCGGCGAGCTGGGCGCCGACCAGGCGCTGACGTTTTTGCGCGAGGTGGACAGCATCAACATGCGCCGCCGCACCCGGATGGTAGAACTGGCCAGCGCCGCCTGCGGTGGCTCGCTGCTGGGCGCCAACATCGCGGTGCTCGGTGCGGCGTTCAAGCCCGAATCCGACGATGTGCGTGACTCTCCCGCGCTCAACGTCGCGGGTCAGCTGCAGCTCAACGGCGCCGCGGTCAACGTGTATGACCCCAAGGCCCTGGACAACGCGCAGCGGCTGTTCCCGACGCTGAACTACGCCGTCTCCGTGGAGGAGGCCTGCGAGCGCGCGGATGCGGTGCTGGTGCTCACCGAGTGGCGCCAGTTCGTCGACATGGACCCCGACGGCCTGGCCGACCGGGTGCGCGCCCGCGTCATCGTCGACGGCCGCAATTGCCTGGACGTCGCCCGCTGGCAGCAGGCGGGCTGGCGGGTCTACCGCCTGGGCGCGCCGCGCCCCTAGCCGCAAGCCCGAAACTGCTCGGCTTCAACAACATTCGGCGTCATCCGGGCGTGCAACCCACCCGGGCGCGCAGCAGAGCGCGCTGGTAGTCGCCACCGTCGTCGGAAACTTCGACGTCGACCTCGTCGAACCCGGCTGACCGCAGTGCGTCGACAACCGGTGCGGGGTCGGGGATCTCGCGGAAGGGCAGGCTGGCCGCCACGTCCTGGGTGTAGTGATGCCCCGCCACGTGCGGGTTCAGCGACACGTCGGCGATCAACAGCCCACCCGGGACCAAGACCCGGCGCCATTCCGCGAAGGCCCGCTGCGGCTCGAGCACGGTCCAGATGAAGTGTCGGGCCGTCACGGCGTCGAAACTCGCGTCGGCGAACGGCAGCGTCTCGGTGACGCCCTCCACGAACGTGACGGTCACCCCGCCCTCGGCGGCCTTGGCGCGCGCCCGCGCCAGCATCGCCTCGGACGCGTCGACGCCGGTCACCTCGTGGCCGAGCTCGGTCAGCAACAGCGCGACAAAGCCGGTGCCCGTGGCGACATCGAGCACCCGCGACGCCGGGGGGATCGGGCTCAGGGCCTGCGCCCACCGTCGACGTTCGGGCTCCGAGGAGATGCCGTGCGCGGTCCGCTGGTCGTACTCGGACCCTTCACGCTCCCAGAACTCGCGGATCGCCGTGCGGGCGACCGGAAGGCTCGCGTTGTCATCGGGCATGAGCACCTCTCGGGGACAAGGGCATTCGGCGACCCGGGCGGCCGGCATGCCTCGACGTACCTGACATCCTGCAGTGCGCGCAATCGTCATCGCAAGGTACTCGGCAGCGGAGGGCAACCGTCCCGGCGGGTAACCTGACCCGGGTGGACTATGCCGGAGCATTCCTCGACGAGAATCGGGCCTTCGCGGAGCTTTTTGAAGATGCCGACGAGTCCACGCCGGTGCCCACCTGCCCGGACTGGACCCTGCGGCAATTGTTCCGCCATGTCGGCCGCGGCGACCGCTGGGCGGCGCAGATCGTGCGCGACAAACTCGACAGCTACCTCGACCCGCGCACGGTGGAGGGCGGCAAGCCGCCGCCGGACCCCGCCGGTGCGATCGCCTGGCTGCACGGCGGCGCCCAGCGGCTGATCGACGCCGTCGAGCTGACCGGGGTCGAAACACCGGTCTGGACATTCCTCGGGTCGCGCCCGGCGAACTGGTGGGTGAGGCGCCGGTTGCACGAGGTCGCGGTGCATCGGGCCGACGCGGCGATCGCGCTGGGGAGCGAGTTCGCCCTAGACCCCGGCGTGGCCGCCGACGGCCTCACCGAATGGCTGGAGCGGGTCGCGATCCAGGCGGGCGGCCAGGGGGCGCCGCTTCCGCTCGAGGAGGGCGACACCCTGCACCTGCACGCCACCGATCCCGGCCTGGGTGAAGCCGGCGAGTGGACGATCGCCGTCGAGGAGGGTCGGATCGTCTGGTCGCACCAGCACGGCAAGGGCAGCGCCGCGCTGCGTGGGGGCGCCACCGAGCTGCTGCTGGCGATCCTGCGCCGGCGGCCGCTGGCCGACACGGACATCGAGCTGTTCGGCGACGACGCCGTGTGGCAGCGCTGGTTGGACCGTACGCCTCTCTAGCCGCGGGGCCGCACGGTAACTTGCACACCATGACCACATCGGAGATCGCCACCGTTCTGGCATGGCACGACGCCCTCGACAGCGCGGATTTCGACACGTTGATTGCGTTATCCAGCGACGACATCGAGATCGGCGACGCGCACGGCGCCGCGCAGGGCCACGAGGCACTGCGCAACTGGGCCTCGTCGCACCGGGCGTCCACGCAGCTCGGTCAGATGTACGTGCACGACGGGGTCGTCGTCGTCGAACAAAAACTGGGCAGCCCCGGCGGGCAGGGGGAGGCCACCAACGCGCTGGCGTTCCGCGTCGTCCATGACCACGTCACCTCGGTGTTCCGGCACGACAGCCTGGCGTCGGCGCTGGCAGCTACCGAACTCACCGAGTCCGACGCCATCGAATAGGCCCATCAGGACATTAGGAGTTATCCATGCGCGGAATCATCCTGGCCGGCGGGTCGGGCACCCGCCTGCATCCGATCACCACGGGCATCAGCAAGCAGCTGCTGCCGGTCTACGACAAACCGATGGTCTACTACCCGCTGTCCACCCTGATGATGGCCGGAATCCGCGACATCCTGGTGATCACCACCCCGCACGACGCGGCCGGATTCCAGCGGCTGCTGGCCGACGGCTCGCAGTTCGGCGTCAACATCACCTACGTGACGCAGGAAAGTCCCGACGGTCTGGCCCAGGCTTTCGTGCTGGGCGCCGACCACATCGGCAACGAGCCGGTGGCTTTGGTGTTGGGAGACAACATCTTCTACGGCCCGGGGCTGGGCACCAGCCTGAGCCGCTTCCAATCCATCAGCGGGGGAGCGGTTTTCGCGTACTGGGTGGCCAACCCGTCGTCATACGGTGTCGTCGAGTTCAGCGACGACGGCAGGGCGCTGTCGCTGGAGGAGAAGCCCAAGACGCCGAAGTCCAATTACGCGGTGCCGGGTCTGTACTTCTACGACAACGACGTGATCGAAATCGCCAAGGGCCTCAAGAAATCGGCGCGCGGCGAGTATGAGATCACCGAGGTCAACCAGATCTATCTGAACCGGGGCCGGCTCTCGGTCGAGGTGATGGCCCGCGGCACGGCCTGGCTGGACACCGGGACGTTCGACTCGTTGCTGGACGCCAGCGACTTCGTGCGCACCCTGGAGCGACGGCAGGGCCTGAAGGTCAGCGTCCCCGAGGAAGTGGCGTGGCGGCGGGGCTGGATCACCGACGATGAGCTGGCCGAGCGCGCGCACAACCTGCTCAAGTCCGGCTACGGCGGCTATCTGCTGGATCTCTTGGAGCGGAGCCGGTTTCAGTAGGTTTGGCCAGCACCGCGGCGATCGCCGTCGTCAGCGGCACCGACAGCGCCAGCGCCATGCCGCCCACCGCCGAGCGGGCGATCTCGATGGCCACGCTCTCGCTGGTCAACACGTCGGTCAACGAGCGGTTGGCGACGCTGAACAGCAACAGCAGCGGCAGCGAACTACCGGCGTAAGCCAGCACCAGCGTGTAGACCGTGCTGGCGATGTGATCGCGGCCCACCCGGATGGCGCCCAGAAAGATCGCCCGCCGCGAGCCGCCGAGGTGGGCGAGCTCGAACACCGTCGAGGCCTGCGTCACCGTCACATCATTGAGCACACCCAGCGACCCGATGATGAACCCGGCGAGCAGCAGGCCGCCGATCGACACATTGCCCAGATACGCGCTGACGGTGCTGTTCTGCTCGTCCGACAGGCCGGTCAGCTGCGCCAGTTCTATTGCCGCCCAGGATAATCCGGCGGCCAGCAGTAGCGCCGACAGGGTGCCCAGCAGCGCGGCGCTGGTCCGCAGGCTGACCCCGTGCGCGAGGTAGATGACCGCGTACAGGATGGCCGCCGACGCCACCAGCGCCACCGGGACCGCGGGTGCGCCGTCGCGCAGCGCCGGCAGCAGGAACGTCACCAGCACCAGGAACGCGACCACGATGCCCACCAGCGCGAGCAGCCCGCGCCACCGCGCCACCGCCACGACGACCACCGCGAACGCGATCGCCAAACCGGTTAGCGCCCAGCCACGTTCGAAGTCGTAGAACGCGTAGCTGGTGGCGCCCTGGTCGTCCACCTGCCGGACCAGCCGAATGTGGTCGCCCACCGCGAATTTCGGCTGGCCGGGCCCGGGGGAGGACTCCAGCAGCGTCTGGGCCCCGGCGTTGGGGCCCGAATCGATAAAGACCTGGGTCAAGACGCAGCGTCCCGCGCCCGGCGGGGCCTGCTGCGGAACGCCGGTGAGGACCTGACTGACCGACGGGCTGCCGCAGTCGCCCGACCCGCTGGACAGCACGTGCCCGGCCTGCGTGCTCACCGCGCCGCCGGCCGCGTTCTGCAGCGGCATCGGGATGTCGACGTGCTGTCGGCTGGGCCAGAGCACCACGGCGCCGACGGCTACCGCCACGCCGATCGCGACCAGCAACCCGACGACAATCCTGGCGGGCAACGGATCAACGGCGGACGGGCCCGACGGCATGCTGTGCGAGTGGGAGTGCGTCACCCGCTCCACCGTAGAGGCGGCCCCGCGGGCGCCTACGGTCGATAGCCGACGAGGAAGTTACCCAGCCGCTCGATCGCGGCCGACAGATCGCGGGCCCACGGCAACGTCACGATGCGCAGGTGATCCGGTGCCGGCCAATTGAAGCCGGTGCCCTGGGTGACCAGGATCTTCTCCTGCAGCAGCAGGTCGAGGACGAGCTGTTCGTCGTCGTCGATGTCGTAGACCTCGGGGTCCAACCGGGGGAACGCGTACAGGGCACCGTCCGGCTTGACGCAGGACACCCCCGGGATCTCGTTGAGTTTGGTCCACGCGACGTCGCGCTGCTCGAGCAGCCGCCCGCCCGGCAGGACCAGGTCGTCGATGCTCTGGTAGCCGCCCAGGGCCACCTGGATCGCGTGCTGCGCCGGCACGTTGGGGCACAGCCGCATGTTGGCCAGCAGGTTGATGCCCTCGATGAAGCTGCCGGCGTGATCCTTGGGCCCGGTGATCGTCAGCCAGCCGGCCCGGTAGCCCGCCACCCGGTAGGCCTTCGACAGCCCATTGAAGGTCAGGCACAACATGTCGTGCGCCAGCGAGGCCACGTTGATGTGCTTGGCGTCGTCGTAAAGGATCTTGTCGTAGATCTCGTCGGCGAGCAGCAGCAGCTCGTGCTTGCGCGCGAGATCGACGAGCTGGGTGAGGACTTCGCTGGTGTAGACCGCGCCGGTCGGGTTGTTCGGGTTGATCACGACCAGCGCCTTGGTGCGGTCGGTGATCTTGGACTCCACGTCGGCGATATCCGGCTGCCAGCCCTGGGTCTCGTCGCACAGGTAATGCACGGGCGTGCCGCCGGCCAGCGAGGTCGACGCCGTCCACAGCGGGTAGTCCGGCGACGGGATCAGCACCTCGTCGCCGTTGTCGAGCAGCGCCTGCAGCGTCATGGTGATCAGCTCGGACACCCCGTTGCCCAGGTAGACGTCGTCGACGTCGAACCGGGGGAAGCCGTCGACCAGCTCGTAGCGGGTCACCACCGCGCGGCGGGCGGGCAGGATGCCCTGCGAGTCGGAGTAGCCCTGGGCGTACGGCAGGGCCTGGATCATGTCCCGCATGATCACGTCGGGCGCCTCGAAGCCGAACGGCGCCGGGTTGCCGATGTTGAGCTTGAGGATGCGGTGCCCCTCGGCCTCCAGCCGCGCGGCCTGCGCGTGCACCGGACCGCGAATCTCGTACAGGACGTCCTGAAGCTTCGACGACTGCGCGAAACTGCGTTGCGGCCGGTGATGAGGCGCGTGCAGATGCAGGTGATGGGTGGTCACACCACTAATGGTGCCATCACTGTCCACTGAAATTTGCTGTCAAGCGTGAAAGACGCAGGTCAGCGCTTGCCCGGGGGACGCGCCCCACGGGCAATGCCCAGGCCTTTGACGGGTGGCGGCGGCGGCGCTTCTTCGCCGTCGGACTGCTTTGCCGGCTCCGCTTTCGGCGCCGGCTCGGCTTCGGCCTTGGGAGCCTCAGTCGGCTCGGCCTCGGCCTTGGGGGCCTCGGCCTTCGGCGCCGCCTTCTTGGCACCCGGTCGCTTGGCGCCCGCAGCGATGCCCAGTCCCTTGACCGGCGCCGCGGGCGCCTTGGCCTCGGGCTTGGTCTCGGTCTCGGCGGCGGGGGCCGCTTCCGCGGTCGCCTCGGCCTTGGGGGCTTCGGCTTTCGGGGCAGCCGGTGCGGCCTTCTTGGCGCCGGGTCGCTTGGCGCCCGCCGCCAGACCCAGGCCCTTCACCGGTGCGGCGGGTGCCTTGGCTTCGCCGCCTGCCTCGGCCGGTGCATCGGCCTTGGCGGTCTCGGCCGCCGGTGCGGCCTTCTTCGCGCCGGGCCTCTTGGCGCCCCCGGCGATGCCCAGTCCCTTGACTGGGGCGGCCGCCTGAGCGGTGGCCTCGCCGGCCGGTTCGGCCGCCGCCTTCTTCGCGCCGGGCCTCTTGGCGCCGCCGGCGATGCCCAGCCCCTTGACCGGAGCCGCGGCGGCCTCGGCCTTCGGGGCGGCCTCGGGCTTGGCGGGTGCCTCCTCGGCCGGCGCCTCGGCGGGTGCGGTCGCCGTGGCGGTCGCTGCCTTGGGCGCCTCAGCCGCCCGCTTCTCGGCCTCCTTGGCGGCCGTGCCCTTCTCCGGCAGCGTCGCCTTGTCGTATTCGAGGGACGCGAGCAGGATCTGCGCGACGTCGAGCACCTCGACACCGCTGCGGCCGGCCTCTTCCTGCCGGTCGTTGACGCCGTCGGTGACCATCACCCGGCAGAACGGGCAGGCGGTCGCCACGGTCGCGGCCCCGGTGGCCAGCGCCTCGTCGACGCGCTCGTGGTTGATCCGCTTGCCGATGTGCTCTTCCATCCACATCCGCGCGCCGCCGGCGCCGCAGCAGAAGCTGCGCTCGGCGTGCCGCGGCATCTCGGTCAGGTTCGCCCCCGCGGCCCCGATCAGCTCGCGCGGCGCCTCGTAGACCTTGTTGTGCCGGCCCAGGTAGCAGGGGTCGTGATAGGTGATGTCCTGCGACACCGGGGTGACCGGCACCAGCTTGTTATCCCGGATAAGCCGGTTGAGCAGCTGGGTGTGGTGCAGCACCGAGTAGTTCGCGCCGAGCTGGCGGTACTCGCGGCCCAGGGTGTTGAAGCAGTGCGGGCAGGTGACGACGATCTTGCGGTCGACGGTCTCGGTGCCCTCGAACAGCCCGTCCAGGGTCTCGACGGCCTGGGCGGCCAGCTGCTGGAACAGGAACTCGTTGCCCGAGCGGCGGGCGGAGTCGCCGTTGCAGGACTCGCCGGTGCCGAGCACCAGGTATTTCACGCCGGCGATTGCCAGCAGCTCGGCGACGGCCTTGGTGGTCTTCTTGGCCTTGTCGTCGTAGGCGCCGGCGCAACCCACCCAGAACAGGTACTCGAACCCGTCGAAGCTGTCGACGTCCTCGCCGTAGACCGGCACGTCGAAGTCGACCTCGTCGATCCAGCTGGTGCGGTCCGACGCGTTCTGGCCCCACGGGTTGCCCTTGGTTTCCAGGTTCTTGAACAGCACCGACAGCTCGGAGGGGAACTCCGACTCCATCATCACCTGGTAGCGGCGCATGTCGATGATGTGATCGACGTGCTCGATGTCCACCGGGCACTGCTCCACGCAGGCGCCGCAGGACACGCAGGACCACAGCACGTCGGGGTCGATGACGCCGCCCTGTTCCTCGGTGCCGACCAGCGGCCGGTTGGCCTGCTCGGGGCCGGATCCCATGACGCGGCCGAAGCCGGACTCGGGAACGTGGTGGGCCTCGGCGTGCTTCTCCCCGGACAGTTCCTCGCCGACACCGCCTTCCGGCGTGCTCTCGAGGGGGCTTTCCTTATCGCCCAGGATGTAGGGCGCCTTGGCCATCCAGTGGTCGCGCAGGTCCATGATGACGAGCTTGGGCGACAGCGGCTTGCCGGTGTTCCACGCCGGGCACTGCGACTGGCAGCGCCCGCACTCGGTACAGGTGGCGAAGTCCAGCATGGCTTTCCAGCTGAAGTCCTCGATCTTGCCGCGACCGAATTCGGCGTCGTCCGGCGGGTTTTCGAAGTCGATTGGCTTGCCGTCGTACTCCAGCGGCAGCAGCGGACCGAGCCCGTTGGGCAGCCGCTTGAAGATGACGTTGATGGGCGCCGTGAAGATGTGCATGTGCTTGGAGTGCAGCACGATGATGAGGAACGCCAGCATGACCAAGATATGCAGCAGCAGCGCAGTCGTTTCGATGATCTCGTTGGCGGGCTGGCCCAGCGGTCGCAGGATGGCGCCGAACAGTTGCGACAGGAAGGCGCCGTTGCCGTAGGGCAGCGTGCCGTTGTTGACCGCGGCCCCGCGCACGAACACATAGGTGAAGACGACGTTGAAGATCATGAACAGCACCAGCCAGGCACCGCCGGTGTGCGAGCCGTAGAACCGTGACTCGCGTCCGATCTCCTTCGGGCTGCGCATCAACCGGATGATGGCGAAGGTGACGATGCCGAGGAAGACCGCGGTCGCGAAGAAGTCCTGCAGGAAGCCCAGCGCGTCCCAGCGGCCGATGATCGGGATGTGGAAGTTGTCCTGGAACAGCAGACCGTAGGCCTCGATGTAGACCGTCAGCAGGATGAAGAAGCCCCACATGGTGAAGAAGTGCGCCAGGCCGGGGATGGACCATTTCAACAGCTTGCGTTGGCCGAAGACCTCGGAGACCTCCGCCCAGACGCGTTTGCCCGGTTCGTCGGTGTGCCCCGGGGCCGGCCTCCCGGACGTGATCAGCTTGAACAGCCACAGGACACGCCGTGCGGCGAGTGCGGCCACGACCAGCGTCATGCCCATGCCCACGATCAGCCTGATGAGCATCTGCGTCGTCACAGAAGTTCTCCCCAATGCATAGATAATTCGGCTCGTGCTTATTTGCCTGCTTAAGCCCCGCTCATAGTTACATCTTCGCAGCTTTCCGCGCGAGAAAGGCTGCCCTAACTTGCCGTTCGCCGATGCCTCTGGCCTGCTGGTTAATACCCACTAACCCAATGTGACGCTTGTCGGAGTGATGAGCGCCACCAAAATTTCGTTAAATGACCCTTTAGCGGGGCCCTTTGCCGGCCTGGGGGTAATTCGACCTGTCAGCGCCCGAACGGGGGTTGAAAGATCGGTCGTGAGCGCGTGGTCGTCGGCGCCGCGGTGGTGGTTGCCTGCGTCGTCGTGGTGGGCGCGGCGGTGGTGGTCGTCGTGCTCGGCGGCGGCGCCGTCGTGGTCGTGGTCGACGGCGCCGGCGCGGGCGTCGTCGTGGTGGTGGCCGGCGCCTCGCTGGACGCTGGCGGCGGAGCGGGGACGACGGTGACGGTGGTGCTGTCGTTCGGCCCGGTGATGGTCACCGTCTGCGACGGTTGGCTGGGCGGCGACGTGGGCGGCGACGTGGGAGCGACCGGGGTGGACTTGGTGAGCAGCAGGTTGATCGCCAATATCAGGGCCACCAGCACCGCCGCGCCCGCTCCGGCCACGCTCAACACCAGCGCCGTGCGTTTGTACCAGGGCAGTTTCCCCTGGCCGGAGGCGTAGCGGCTGCCCGTCGCGTCGTCGAATTCCCTTGCCTCATTGGCGTACTCGCCCGTGGCGTCGCGGCCGGTGTAGGGCACCGGCTCGTCGTGGTCGGCGTCCTGCGACCAGGCCAGGGCGTCATCGACGTCGGTGGCCTGGGCCGCCCAGGCGGCCTGGGTCATGTCGAGCCCGGCGGTGCCGACCATCTCGGTCGGTGTCTCCACGGCGGCGGCCGCGGCGGTCGGGGCTGCCCCCGACGCGTAATGCGGGCCGAGCACCGCCGCGCCCAGGGCGGCGCTGAGGGCGGGCTGGGCGGTGCTGTGCACCGGCACCCCGAAGCGCTGCCCCAACCGCGCCTTGAGCAGGGGGATGTTCGCGCCACCGCCGGCGATCGCCACGGCGCTCAGCCTGGCGTTCGGAATTGCGTTGCGCCGCAACGACTGATCGACCGACGCGAGGAGACGGTCCAGCGGGGCGGAGATCAGTTGCTCGAATTCGGTGCGGGACAACTGGGCACCGTCGCCGGATGCCCCCGCGATGGTGCCCACCGCGGCCCTCGACAACTGTTCCTTGGCGCGGCGGCAGGCGCCGAGCAGGCGGGCCTGCGACCCCACCCGCGCGGTGCCGCCGAGCATGGCGGTGCTGACGTCGGAGGCCAGCAGGTGATCCAGGATGAGCTGATCGATCGCGTCGCCGGAGAAATCGGTGTACCGCGTGGCCTGCCCGACGGACGCAAAGCCGGCCTTGGCGTCCATCAAGGTGACGGTGGTGCCGCCGGCGCCGAAGTCGCACAGCGCAATAACGCCGTCGGCCGCGAATCCCGGCGTGCCGCGCAGCGCGGCGAGCGCGGCCGTGGCGTCGGACACCAGCATCGGCGCCACCCCGCCGCGTGCCAGGTCGGACTGGGCGAAGAACTCCTCGCGCAGCGCCGCGAATTGGTCGTCGGTCCAATAGGCGGGCACCGCGATGGTGATCGGTGTCCCGTAGCCGACCGCGCGGGCCATGGCCTCGATCGCCTCGACCGTCAGCGCCGCACCGAGGTACTTGGTGCCGTCGGCCGCCACCAGCGGCGCGCGGTCGCCGACGCGTTCGACGAAGCCCCGCAGCACCAGGCCGGGTTCGGTCAGGTTCGGATTCTCTTCTGGCAGGCCAACTTCCGTGGGCCGCTGTTCGAACAGGGTCAGTACGGAGCTGCGGGTTATCGGAGCGCTGCCCGCGCGGGCGGCAACCAGGTTGGCCACTCCGATCGATAGCCCGAGCGACTCGCTCATCTGCTACACCCCTGTGTCAGTCGTCCGTTGCCGTCGCACGCTGATCCTCACCGTAGCGACCGTGGATTGCAGCGAGTGTAGGGCTTCGCCGGCGGTGCGCGGTGGAACCGTGATCGGGTTCGACACCGACCCGCTACCGCAGGCCCGGCGGCACCGTGACCGGATTCGGCACCCCGGGAATGGTGATCACCGACGGCAGCTGCGGCACATGGTGGTGGTGCGTGGGCTGCTGCGTCTGTCCCCCGGTGGGCTGCTGCTGCGTCGGCTGCTGCACCGGCGGCTGTTCGGCGCTGCTGCTGGGCGAGGACGTGGTGGTCGTGGTGGTGGTCGGGGTCGTCGTCGTGGTTGTCGTCGTGCTGGTCGGCGTCGTCGTTTTGGGCGCGTGGGGAACGTTCTGTTGTCCGTTGATGAGCTCGATGATGCCGAAGACGATCAACGCGATCAGGATGAGGACAGAGACTAGCCAGGCGATCAGCATTTTGGGCTTGCGATACCAGGGTGTCGGCTCGGCTTCCTGGTCAAACGGGTCCACGTCGCTGGACTGCTCGAATCCCTCGGGCGGGGGACCGGCCGGCGGAATCTCGCCGGTCGGTGGCTGTTCGCTCACACCGAAGTCGCCATGCTGCGTCGGCTGGTTGTGGAAGTCGTCGCGTGGGCCATTGGATGCCACGGCACCGATGGTACTGACCACACCTGCCAATCTCCTGATGCCAACCCTGCTCGACGTGTTGGTGGTTAGGTCAAGGTCGTGGATTCCCTGGTGAAACTGTTGCGAGATACGGTCGCGGTCCGGATATCGGTCTGCGTGGCCGTCGGAGTCGCCGTCGCTGTCGTGGTGGGCAACACGGTCGGTTGGCGGTACGCGCTGGCCGGCTGGATCGTCACCGCCGGACTGTATGCGGCGTGGACGCACCTCAGCCTGCTCGGCATGGACGCCGCGCAGACGTGCCGATGGGCAACGCGGGAGGATCCGACCCGGTGGGTCGCCGACGCGGTCATCCTGTCGGCGAGCATGGCGAGCCTGGGCGGCGTCGGCTACGTGGTGGCCGCGGGTTCACGCTCGGGCCATGAAGCCTTGGCTGCCGCCGTCGTCGGCGTCCTGACCGTTGCAGCGTCCTGGGTGGCCGTGCACACGTTGTACTCGGTGCACTACGCGCGGCTCTATTACTCGGATGACCCGGGCGGCATCAACTTTCACGATCCCGAGCCGCCCCGCTTCCGGGATTTCGCCTATCTCGCCTTCACCGTCGGCATGACGTACCAGGTGTCGGACACCGAGATCGGCTTGGCGTCGATCAGGGCGACGGTCTTGCGCCATGCGCTGGTGTCCTACCTGCTGGGGGCGGTGGTCCTGGCGGTGACGATCAATCTGATCGCGGGGCTGGGCTCCAAGCTCTGATCGGGCAGGTCATTCGCCAGCCGTCGGGCTTCCTCGAAGAATCCCTTCGATCCGATCCAGCAGCTCGCTCGGGTCGTCGCGGGCGCCGTCTCTCCAGGCCGTGAGTGCGTTGACGAGGTTGACCGGCGGAACGCTCAGCCGCAGCCCGAGCATCACGGTCTTGGCGGTGTCACCGCCGGCGTCCACGGGGCGGTAGGCGATTGCGACTTGCAGCGAGCGACCACCCCGCGGCTGCGGGATGAGCTTGGGCTCGATCGACTCGACCAGCTCGCGCCGGATCTCGGTCAACTCGCTCTTTCGCTCGGGCAACCGCACGGTCAACGCCGTCCGGGTAATGCCGAGAAGGCAGCGACGCCACATGCGAACGATGCCGTACCCGGTCAGCGGGGTCACGGCCAAGATGAGGATGCCGAGGAAACGGAGCCACGCCGGATTGCCGGGCGCATACCCCGCCGCAAGAGAGGCGACCCCCAGCAGGGGGACCAGCACTAGCGCGATGTACGCGTTGCCCTCGTACCAGGGAATGTAGCGACAGATGATCTCGTCACCGTTTCGGCTGACCCCGGGGCGGAAGATCCGGCGCTGCCCCCCGATCAGGATGATGGCGCCGCTGACGGCGACGCCGAGAGGCAGATACCAGGTCGATCCGACCAGCACGTTGATGCCAGCCGCCAGGCACAGGAAGCCTCCGAAGGAGTAGCGCAGCACCCGGCCCCAACCGCCTTTCGTCCCGCCACCGGCCATCAGTGACCGTCCCGCTCCGCGATTACCGCTGTGCGGTGCTGGCCGGCGGGGGCGGGGACTGCCGCCGGACCCGGTCGGACCTCGAGCCAGTTCTGTGCCCTGTCCACCGGTGAATCGTGCAGCGCGGTCACCGTCAATTGCGCGATCAGCGTCTCCTGTTCGGCCGTGATGATCCTCGATCGTGACACGCTGTCGACGATCCCGAGTTCATGCGCGATCTGCATCGCGAGCATTCCCGCGATTCCGGCGCCTTCGGTGGCCGCGGTTAGTTCGCGGCGCAGTTCACGACAGCCCGGCGCCGTCTGCGATTGCTGCTCGACCAGCATGGCGAACGCTTCGGCGGGGTCCAGCGCGGCCTCGACCCGATGCATCGTCAACACCGCGTTGGCGCAGAACACGTCGATGCACGGATCGTTGCGACAGACCCATACACGGGCTCCGACCGCGGAGTCGAAGGGTTCCCAGCCCGGCGGTAACCCCACATCCAGCACATATCCGACGAACCGGTCGACCGGGGACACCGGGACGCCGGATTCCTGCACGAACTCATCGAATCGCATCGAACGTGCCCCTACCCGAAACCGAAGACCGATTCCACGCCGTGCACCGCGCTACCGACCGCGTCCGCGACCGGGTGCCAGGCCGCTTCGACGCCCTTGGATGCCAGGTAGCTGGCGACCGCTCCGGCGCCGGCGCCGACCACCAGGCCGACCGCGGTCCCGGCCCCCGGAACGACCGATCCGACCGCCGCACCAATCTCGGCACCCGCCCATAGCCCGGCGGCGACGCCCACGCCCTCCCGGGTGACGGCCTCCGGCACGGAGTTGCCGTCATGGATATCGGACATGACGGCGGGTACCGCGCTGGCGGCAGCGACCACCCCGCCGAGACGGGAGAATCCCGTGATCTCGACGCCACCGATCTTGGGATCCTCCAGCCACTTCAATAAGCCCGGATCGGCCTTTCCGGGACCCGTGCCGGGAGACTCGGCGATCAGGTTGGTCGCCGCCTGACGCACACCGTCAGCGGTACCTCCGGCCACCGCGCCCGCACCCGCGATCGCTACGTCCGCCGGCGTCGGGGTCAACTTGGGGCCCCCGCCGGGCGGCTCGCCCGCTGCCGGGCCGGGTCCCGTCGGGCCGGGTCCCGCCTGGGTGCCGACAGCGTCATATCCGTCCGCGTGCAGGGTGCCCATCGCGTCCTGAAACGACTTGGAGTATCCGTCGCGTGTCGCTTGCAGCCGGGTCAGCGCGGCTTTGGTGTCAGCAACGGCGTCGTCTTCGCATTCGGCGATAAACGCCTCGAGCGCATCGAAGTCGGCCTGGCTGAGGTCGTCGTCGTCTTCCATCTCGTCGGCTTCGCCGATCAGAGCGTCGAGGTTTTGCAGCTTTGCTTCCAGCGACGCGATCTGGCCGGAAGCGGCTTGCTGTGCCTCGGCCAACGTCGCGGCGATGTTCTCCAGGTCCGCACCGATCTTCGGGATCTGCAGCGACTGCGCCCCAAGGGTTTTCGTCACCCGCTGCACTTCATCGGAGCCGGTGATCGGATGATCGCCATTCTGGTGGTTCCAGGCGGCCTCCAAGCGGGTGCGGGCCCGCTCGAACGCGTCGTTGGCCTCCTTCGTGCATCGGCCGGCGCGCCGAAACGCCTCGGCCAGGTTCGAAATCTGCGACGGGCTGCCCGCCTGCAGGCTCGCATTGATCGCCCAGGGGTTGCCGCCGGCCACGCCAATCAGGGCCGGGACGTTGAGGTATTGCAGTTGCATCGAATCTTCAGCTGCTCGCCCGACTGCTGATCAACCCCGCTCGCATCGCCACCCCTCCCGAGCTCATGGGCAACATTATCGAAGCAGGCTCGGTAATCAATTCACCTCGCACTCTGGCCGGAACCTCCGCCGATCCCGGGCAAGCTGTCCCTATGGAGCGGGTGTTGCTGACCGTGGGCCACGGGGCGGTCGGCCGGGAGCGGCTGGCGGAGCTGCTTGCCGGAGCGGGAGTGGCGCTGGTGGTGGATGTGCGGCGATACCCGGCCAGTCGGACCAATCCGGACGTGCGCCGCGAGGCCCTGGAATGCTGGCTGCCGCAATCCGGCATCGACTATCGGTGGGAGCCGCGCCTCGGCGGGCGGCGGCATATCGCGGCGGGAGAACCGGAGCCGGACAGTTGGTGGACGGTGGCCGCGTTCCGGGCGTACGCCGCATACACCCGAACGCCGGAGTTCGACGCGGCGCTGGACGAGGTCCTGGCCGATGCGGCCCGGCGCACCACGGCGGTGATGTGCAGCGAGAGCGTCTGGTGGCGCTGCCACCGGCGGCTGATCGCCGACGTGACGGCGCTCGGGCGCGGGGTGCCCGTGCAACACCTCATGCCGGACGGCCGGCTCACTCCTCATCGCCCCGCGGAGGGTGCCCGCCGTCGCCCCGACGGCCACCTGGTCTGGGACGGCTGATCTTTCGAGCCTCTAGAACGTGTTGACCTTCTCGACGCTGACGAACATGCCGTGCTTGGTCTGGTCGTTGGTGAAGCGGGTGCCGTCGGCGTTGGCGATGATCGTCCAGCCCTGCGCCGCGTAGGTCTTGTAGTCGATGGTGACCGTCGGGATGGCCCCCAGGTTGCCCAGCACCCACTGCACCTTGCCGCCGGTGTTGATGCTGACGCCGTTGGCGTGCTCACCGTCCTGCAGCGGGGAGTTGGTGAACGGTGCCTCGCAGCCGACGGTGTCCTTGTTGATCTGGCAGCGCGTCACGCCGGACTTGGTTTCGATGAAGACGTAGCCGTTCTGGTCGGGCGGCAGCGGGATGGCGCCCGCCGGGTTGGTCGGGTTGCTCGGCGCGGCGGACGGGCCCGGGGCCGGCGCGGCGGTGGCCGACGGCGGTGTGGATCTGGGGGTGGGGAATGAGGGTTCGGTGGGTCCCGCTCCGGGCGAGGCCACCGGCCGGCCCCCGATGATCGAGCTGCAGCCGGAGACCAGCTCCGAGCCGCCCACCAGGGCTACGAGCAGCAGCGAACCACCGGCCAGGCTCCGCCGCGCCTTCTCCGAAAACCGCACCCGCCGCTCCCCAGACGATTCGATCAGCGGCACTCAGGTTACGCACCGCGAGGTGAAAGTCGCTGCCCTGGCGCGGCTATCGATACCGAGCCGATGACCCAGGTTTATCGCCGCGTGACCGAACCGTCGGACCAGAGCCGCTACAGCCCCAACAGCTTTTCGGCGTTGCGGTGGCTGATGGCGGCCCGCTCGTCGTCCGACAGGGGCAAGCCGTCGAGGAAGGCGCGGGCGTCGACCATCGACCCGAATGGGTAATCGGCGGAGAAGGCCACGCGTTCGATCCCCACCTGCGCCACCAGGTTCGCGTACGTCGCGTGGTCGTTGAAGTTGGCGAACGTGTAGTGAAAGTTCTCTCGCAGATAGGAACTCACGGCGAGCTGCAGACCGGTCAGTTCCGGTTTCAGGGTGGCGTCGAATCGGGGCAGCATGAACGACGTCGCCTCGCCCATGTGCCCGATGATCATCTGCAACGACGGGTGACGGTCGAAGACGCCGCCGAGAATCATGCGCAGCGCGTGGGTGGCGGTGTTGATGTGCCACCCCCAGCCCACAGTCGCCAGTGCGAACGTGACGGGCTCGGCGAAGCCGGCGTAGCTGGATTCGATGACGCCCGCCGGCGGGATGGTCGGATGCAGGTAGATCGGGGCCTGCAGCTCGGCCGCGCGGGCCAGGATGGGCTCGAAGAACGGGTCGTCCAGGTAGCGGCCTCGGCTGTGCCCGTTGATCACCGCGCCGGGAAAGCCGAGCCCGCGCACTGCCCGCTCGAGTTCCTCGGCCGCCTGGTCGGGGGCGCTGGTGGGCAGGGTGGCGAAGCCCGCTAACCGATTCGGGTACCGCCGCACCGCGGCGGCGAGCTGGTCGTTGCAGTCGCGGGCCAGCCGCACCGCCTCATCCGGATCCAGCTGTTCCACCCCGGGCGCGGCCAGCGACAGCACCGCCAGGTCCACCCCGGCCTCGTCCATCGCCGCGACGCGGCCGTCGCCGAGATCGCTGGCCGGTTCCACGATCCCGGGCCGCGACGCCAGCCAGGTGCCTGGGCCTTCCAGGAATTCGGTTGTGGCGTAATGCTCTTCGAGCGCTATGACACGCATCTGAGTTATCCTCCGAGGACCCTGGTGGCGGCGTTCCAGTACGGCAGCTTGTCGCGGTTGGCGGCCCAGCGGATGGTTTTGGTGTAGCCGTATTCGGCCAGCGTCTCCTGGGCGTGCTCGCGGCCGAACCCGCTGTGGCCGACGCCGCCGAATCCGCTGCCGATGGCCACCCGCGCGTAGTTGTTGACGAAGACGGCCCCGGCCCGGATCTGCCGGCTCACCCGCTGCGCCCGGTCGCCGTCGGCGGTGAACACAGCGGCGACCAGCCCGTACGGCGTGCCGTTGGCGATGCGCACCGCCTCGGCCTCGTCGCTGAACCGGATCAGGGCGACCACCGGGCCGAAGATCTCCTCCTGGGCCACCCGCATGCACGCAGTGACGCCGGTCAGCACGGTCGGTGCGACGTAGTAGCCGTCCGCGAGCCGGGGATCCTGCGGCAGCGGCGCCTGGGCGGCGATGCGGGCGCCTTCGGCCACGCCGATGTCGAGGTATTCCAGCACCTGCTTGCGTTGGGCCCGGGTGACCAGAGGACCCACGTCGGTAGCCGGGTCGGCGCCGTCGCCCACCCGCAGCCGGCGCACCGCGGCGCACAGCTTCTCCTCGAACTCCGCGTAGATGTTGTCCTGCACCAGGATTCGCGACGCCGCGGTGCACGCCTCACCCTGGTTGAAGAAGCCGCCGTCGATGGCGGCCAGCAGCGCCTCGCGCAGGTCGGCGTCGTCGAACACCAGCAGCGGGTTCTTTCCACCCAGCTCCATCAGCGCCGGCGTCAGGTTGCCGGCCGCGGTGCGCAGCACGGCCGAGCCGGTGCGCGGCGACCCGGTGAAGGAGATCTTGCCCACGAGTTGATGCTCGGCCAGCGCGGCGCCGACCTCACCCCCGCCCGGCACCGCGTGCACCACCGGATCGGGCAGCACCGACTGGATCAGGTCGACCAGTCGCAGCACCACCGAGGGCGTCTGCTCCGGCGGTTTGAGCACCACGGCGTTGCCGACGGCCAGTGCGGGCGCGACCTTTCCGGCGGTGTGGATCGGCGGCCAATTGAAGGGCACGATGCCGGCGATCACGCCGTAGGGCTCGAGCGTGGTGACGTCGAAAATCGGGCCGTAGTCGCGCGCCTGGCTCGGCAGCACCTCGACCATGCCGGCGAAGTATTCGAAGATCCCGATCGCGGCTTCGACGTCGAAGCCGCGCGCCTGGCTGATCGGCTTGCCCATCTCCCTCGACTCGAGGGCCGCGATCTCGTCGGCGTGCGCGCGAATGACGTCGGCGATCTGCCGCAGGTAGCGGCCGCGTTCGCGCGCCGGGCGTTGTTTCCAGGTCAGGTGCGCGGCGTGCGCGGCCCGTACGGCCTGGTCGACCTGCTCGCTACCGGCCCCTTGCACGACGGTGACGACCTGGCCGGTGGCGGGGTTTTCCACGACGAACCTGTCGTCGGCGGACGCCGACGACCAGCGCGTGCTGATCTCGGTGGGGGCGTGCTGATCCATGGGCATTGTCACGGTATGCCCGGCGTCCTGATCAGCACCAACGATATCTTCTGATGGTTGCCATCATCGCCGGTGATAATCGCGGGGGTGGAGCTTCGCCATCTCGAGTACTTTCTGGCCGTCGCGGACAGCCGAAGCTTCACGGCGGCGGCCAAGCGCCTGCACGTCGTGCAGTCCGGGGTGTCGGCCACCATCAAGGCGCTCGAACGCGAACTGGGCACCGACCTGTTCGTCCGGGGCGCGGCCGGCGTGGCACTGAGCCCTGCCGGCGAAGCGCTGCGACCCCACGCGCGGGCCACCCTCGACGCTGCTCGCGCGGCCAAGGACGCGGTCGGCGCCGCCCGGGGCACCGTGCGCGGCACCGTCACCGTCGGGACCCTGACGTCGGTCAGCGTCATCGACGTGCCGACCGTGCTCGCCGAGCTGCACGCCCGCCATCCCGAAGTCGTGGTTCACTTGCGCGCGGCCAGCGCCGGGTCGGCCGGTCTGGCCGCTCAGCTGCGCGACGGCGACCTCGACGTCGCCTTCCTGGTGTTCACCGGTCCGCCGCCGGCTGACCTGCACACCCGGCTCGTCGCCTCGGTGCCCCTGCTGCTGGTCGTTCCCGCCGAGCACGCACTGGCCCGGCGCAAGGCGGTTTCGCTGGCCGACCTGGCGGGCATGTCGTTCGTCGACGGGCCTCCGGGATACGGCAACCGCACCGTGGTCGACAACGCATTCGCGGCCGCGGGTGTCGAGCGGACCGTCGCGGTGGAGGTTGCCGACATCGGCACCGCGGCGACCTGCATCCGCAAGGGGCTGGGAATCGGTTTTCTGAGCTGGTTCATCCTCGAGGGCAGCGACAGCTCGGGCTTGGTCAGCGTCCCGATCACCGGTCCTGACCTGCAGTGGCGGCTCTACGTCGCGACCTCGGCGGCCCGGCAGGCCAGCGCGGCCACCCAGGTGCTGCTCGCGCTGATCGAGGAAGTCACCGGCGGGCCCTCGAATATTCAGCCACCCCGGGAACAAGGCGGGACCAACCGCCGTTAACATGATCGACAAGTTGAGCGAACCACACTCAATACTGGGTTGACAGCCCACCGGCCCCAGGGGCAGGCTTGAGCCTGGTTCACTCAGCATAGTGGCACCAAACAAGCTCTACACATTCAGGAGGAATCACTATGGCTCGTGCGGTCGGTATCGACCTCGGGACCACCAACTCCGTCGTCGCAGTCCTCGAGGGCGGTGACCCGGTCGTCGTCGCCAACTCCGAGGGTTCGCGGACCACGCCGTCCATCGTCGCGTTCGCGCGCAACGGGGAGGTGCTCGTCGGCCAGCCCGCCAAGAACCAGGCGGTCACCAACGTCGACCGCACCATCCGTTCGGTCAAGCGGCACATGGGCAGCGACTGGTCCATCGAGGTCGACGACAAGAAATACACCGCTCAGGAGATCAGCGCCCGTGTGCTGATGAAGCTGAAGCGCGACGCCGAGGCGTATCTGGGTGAGGACGTCACCGACGCGGTCGTCACCGTGCCGGCGTACTTCAACGACGCCCAGCGTCAGGCGACCAAGGAAGCCGGCCAGATCGCCGGCCTGAACGTGCTGCGCATCGTCAACGAGCCGACCGCGGCCGCGCTGGCCTACGGCCTGGACAAGGGCGAGAAGGAACAGACCATCCTGGTCTTCGACCTCGGTGGCGGTACGTTCGACGTGTCGCTGCTCGAGATCGGCGAGGGTGTGGTCGAGGTCCGCGCCACCAGCGGTGACAACCACCTCGGTGGCGACGACTGGGATGACCGCGTCGTCGAGTGGCTGGTCGACAAGTTCAAGGGCACCAGCGGAATTGACCTGACCAAGGACAAGATGGCGATGCAGCGGCTGCGTGAGGCCGCCGAGAAGGCCAAGATCGAGCTCTCGAGTTCGCAGAGCACCTCGATCAACCTGCCCTACATCACCGTCGACGCGGACAAGAACCCGCTGTTCCTCGACGAGCAGCTGACCCGCGCCGAATTCCAGCGCATCACACAGGATCTGCTGGACCGCACCCGCAAGCCCTTCCAGTCCGTGATCAAGGACGCCGGTATCTCGGTCTCCGAAATCGACCACGTGGTTTTGGTGGGTGGTTCCACCCGCATGCCCGCGGTTTCGGAGCTGGTCAAGGAAATGACCGGCGGCAAGGAGCCCAACAAGGGCGTCAACCCCGACGAGGTCGTGGCCGTTGGTGCCGCGTTGCAGGCGGGTGTCCTCAAGGGTGAGGTGAAAGACGTTCTGCTGCTGGATGTTACGCCGCTGAGCCTCGGTATCGAGACCAAGGGCGGTGTGATGACCAAGCTGATCGAGCGCAACACCACCATCCCCACCAAGCGGTCGGAGACCTTCACCACGGCCGACGACAATCAGCCGTCGGTGCAGATCCAGGTCTTCCAGGGTGAGCGCGAAATCGCTTCGCACAACAAGCTGCTCGGCTCCTTCGAGCTGACCGGCATCCCGCCGGCTCCGCGCGGCGTCCCGCAGATCGAGGTCACCTTCGACATCGACGCCAACGGCATCGTGCACGTCACGGCCAAGGACAAGGGCACCGGCAAGGAGAACACGATCAGAATCCAGGAGGGCTCCGGCCTGTCCAAGGAGGAGATCGACCGGATGATCAAGGACGCCGAGGCGCACGCCGAGGAGGACCGTCAGCGTCGCGAAGAGGCCGACGTCCGCAACCAGGCCGAATCGCTGGTCTACCAGACGGAGAAGTTCGTCAAGGATCAGCGCGAGGCCGAGGGCGGCTCGAAGGTCCCCGAGGACACGCTGTCCAAGGTGGACGCCGCGATCGCCGAGGCCAAGACGGCCCTGGGCGGCACCGACATCACCGCGATCAAGGCGGCGATGGAGAAGCTGGGCCAGGAGTCCCAGGCGCTCGGACAGGCGATCTACGAGGCCACCCAGGCCTCCGGCGAACAGGCCGGTGGCGCCGCGACCGGCGACGGGTCTGGCTCCGCTGACGACGTCGTGGACGCGGAGGTGGTCGACGATGACCGGGAGTCCAAGTGACGGAAAGCAACCCACAGGAACAGGTGACGGTCACCGACAAGCGGCGCATCGATCCTGAGACAGGTGAAGTACGGCAGGTCCCCCCTCCCGGCGATGCGCCGGGAGGGGCGCCGACCGGCGAGACGGCGGCCCAACCCGAGGGCAAAGTCGCCGAGCTCACCGCCGATCTGCAACGGGTGCAGGCCGACTTCGCCAACTACCGCAAGCGGGCGCTGCGCGACCAGCAGGCCGCGGCGGACCGGGCCAAGGCGGCCGTCGTCAACCAATTGCTGGGCGTGCTCGACGATCTCGACCGGGCACGCAAGCACGGCGATCTGGAATCCGGACCGCTGAAATCGGTGGCCGACAAGCTCGAAGGCGCGCTGACCGGCCTCGGCCTGTCGGCGTTCGGCGAGGAAGGCGAGGACTTCGACCCGGTGCTGCACGAAGCCGTTCAGCACGAAGGCGATGGCTCCCGACCGGTGATCGGCACTGTCATGCGGCAGGGCTACAAACTGGGTGACCAGGTGCTGCGCCACGCTCTGGTCGGCGTCGTCGACACGGTTGACGACGACGGCGACGCGGCGGCACCCGCCGGTGAGTCCGCCGCGGCGGCTGGGGAACCCGAGCCGGCCGAATCGGACGATAACGCCGGCACATCCGGTGACTAGACCACACAATCAGCACAACAGAAGAGAGAAAGGTGAGGGGGTGACGCGACATGGCCCAGCGTGAATGGGTCGAAAAGGACTTCTATAAGGAGCTGGGCGTCTCCTCTGACGCCAGTCCCGAAGAGATCAAACGCGCCTACCGCAAGTTGGCGCGCGATCTGCACCCGGACGCCAACCCCGACAACCCCGCCGCCGGTGAACGCTTCAAAGCGGTCTCCGAGGCGCACAACGTCTTGTCGGATCCGGCCAAGCGCAAGGAATACGACGAAACCCGAAGGCTGTTCGCCGGCGGTGGTTTTGGCGGGCGCCGGTTCGACAGCGGTGGGTTCGGGGGCTTCAACGTCGGCGGTGACGGCGCTGAGTTCAACCTCAACGATTTGTTCGATGCCGCCGGCCGAAGCGGCGGCACCAACATCGGTGACCTGTTCGGCGGCTTGTTCGGGCGCGGTTCGGGCGCCCGGCCCAGCCGGCCGCGCCGCGGCAACGACCTCGAGACCGAAACCCAGCTGGATTTCGTCGAGGCCGCAAAGGGCGTGGCGATGCCGCTGCGGCTGACCAGCCCGGCGCCGTGCACCAACTGCCATGGCAGTGGCGCGCGGCCGGGCACCAGCCCGAAGGTGTGTCCCACCTGTAACGGTTCCGGCGTGATCAACCGCAACCAGGGCGCGTTCGGCTTCTCCGAGCCGTGCACCGACTGTCGGGGCAGCGGCTCGATCATCGAGCACCCCTGCGACGAGTGCAAGGGCACCGGCGTCACCACCCGCACCCGCACCATCAACGTGCGGATCCCGCCGGGCGTCGAGGACGGGCAGCGCATCCGGCTGCCCGGCCAGGGCGAGGCGGGGTTGCGCGGTGCGCCCTCGGGTGACCTGTACGTGACGGTGCATGTGCGCCCGGACAAGGTGTTCGGACGCGACGGCGACGACCTCACGGTGACCGTTCCCGTCAGCTTCACCGAGTTGGCTTTGGGCTCAACCATTTCGGTGCCCACGCTGGACGGCAAGGTCGGTGTCCGGGTGCCCAAGGGCACCGCCGACGGCCGGATCCTGCGGGTGCGCGGGCGGGGTGTGCCCAAGCGCGGCGGCGGCAACGGTGACCTGCTGGTGACCGTAAAGGTCGCCGTGCCACCCAATTTGGAGGGCGCGGCCCAGGAGGCGCTGGAGGCGTACGCGGCCGCCGAGCGTTCCAGCGGCTTCGATCCCCGGGCGGGATGGGCGGGTAATCGCTGATGGCCAAGAACCGCAAAGAGGATGCCCGCACCTTTTTGATCTCGGTGGCCGCCGAGCTGGCCGGCATGCACGCCCAGACGCTGCGCACCTACGACCGCCTCGGCCTGGTCAGCCCGCGCCGGACTTCCGGTGGGGGACGGCGGTATTCGGAGCACGACGTCGACCTGCTGCGTGAGGTGCAACGCCTCTCGCAGGACGAGGGGGTCAACCTCGCCGGCATCAAGCGCATCATCGAGCTGACCAATCAGGTCGAGGCGCTGCAGTCCCGGGTCAAGGAGCTGACCGAGGAGCTGGCGCAGACCCGGGCCAGCCAGCGCCGCGATGTGGCGGTGGTGCCCAAGAGCACTGCGCTGGTGGTGTGGCAGCCGCGCCGGGGACGCTGATTCTCTTTCGTCCCAAGGGTTCCTGTCTTCGGAGGCATACAAAGTTCGCGAAAGCGCTAGCGCATGTGCTAGCGCTTTTCGCATTCACCTAGTGACCACCAGACAGCGACTGCAGTGACCCACGTGGTCACTGTGATCACACCCGGATCGAAAACTGCATAACCGCCGGCTCGCCCGGCCGCGCGCAGCGGTAGCCGCCCCGGCGCAGCGCGTCGGTCGGTGCGGTCATGGGCTCGAAGCACACGATGGCCTTCGCGGGGTTGTCGACCGGCGGCGCGAAGATCTGCGCCGCCGGATAGCCGTGTTCGAAGTGCACCTCGATGCGGCGCCCGCCGCCGGACACCGCGAATACCGAGCCCTCGGCCACCTGGTCGTAGGCATCGTCGAAAGCCTTGTCGCGCAACGCCTCTTCGCGCGCAGGCTGCGGCTCGGATTCGCCCGTCGGCAGCCCCTTGTCGTCGAGCCCCAGATGCCGCAACGGCGGTGTCTCGATGATCCAGTCGGCCCGCGGCGCGTCGGGCAGCTGCAGATAGGGATGGAACCCGAAGCACAGCGGCACCGACCGGTCGCGGGTCGCGGTGACCGTGGTCCGGACCGTCAGCGTCCGGTCGGCCAGTTCCGCCGTCACCGTCAGCACGTGCGGATACGGGAAGCTGGCCAGCAATCGGGGATCGGCCGCGAAATCCAGTTCGGCGGTCAGCCCGTTGGCGGTCTCGGCGGTCACCCGCCACGCGGGGTAGGCGGCCAGGACGCCGTGGAGGGGTAGCCCGTTGGGGTCGGCACGCACGCCGTTTTCTCCAGGCGTCAGGGTCACGGTGACGTCCTGCGCGGTATAGGTGTTCTCGCCCAATCGATTTGCCCACGGATACAGAATCGGGATGCCCATCGTCTTGCCGTCCGAGATGTAGGCGTCCAGCCCGCGGCGCTGGCCCAGCAGCTCGACACCGGCGTCGCGCAGCGACGTGCCGATCATCCCCGCCTCGGGAACAAACTGCGCGACCACCGGCGACGACGGATCGTGCAGGGTGACGACGTGCATGGCTACCTCCATAGCGGATCATGCTGAATGTGTTCGGGCGGAGCCCCTTTGGCGATCAGGGCGGCCTTGGTGGCGCTGACCATCGCCGGCCCGCCGCAGACCAGGATCTGCCGATCGCCCCAGCCGCCGTACTTGGTCACCACGTCGGGCAGCCGCCCGATCTGGTGCACGTGCAGGCCGCGGGGTGGGGTGACGTCGGGATAGTCTGCGGCCCAAGAGGGGTCGCTGTTGTATTCCGAGACGGGCGAGACCGACAGCCACGGATTGTGGGAGGCGACCTGCCACAGGGTCGGCAGATCGTAGAGTTCGCAGCGGTAGCGGGCGCCGAAGAAGAGATGTATCCGCGGGTTCACTGCGAACCGAGACAGGTCCATGATCAGCGACCGCAGCGGCGCCAGGCCCGTGCTGCCGGCAACCATCAGCACGTCGCCGCCCTCGCGGTCGACGCGCAGGCCGCCGTGCGGGCTGGACAGCCGCCACCGGTCGCCGGTGCGGGTTTCGTTGACGACCGCGGGGCTGACCAGGCCGCCGGGAACCAGGCGGACGTGGAACTCGATCCCGCCGCCGGGGTCGGGCGGGATCGCGGGGCTCAAATACCGCCAGCGGTGCGGGCATTGGGGCACGTGGACGTTGACGTACTGGCCGGGGTGGTAGCCCATCGGCTGATCGAGCTGCAGCCGGACCACCGCCAGATCCCGCGACACCCGGATGTGCTCGACGACGGTGCCGTCCCACCAGGCGGGCCCCTCCTCGGCGTCCGCGGCGCCGCTCATCACCCCGGTGATCAGGTTGAGCGACTGCCTGGCCGCCTCGTCGACGGCGTCGGTCCAGGCCGCACCCAAGTGCGCACGCAGCGTCGCCAGCAACGCGCTTCGCAGGGTGTCGTAATGCGGCGGCAGCACACCGTATTTGCGGTGATCGCGGCCGAGCTGGGCCAGGAACGCCACCGGCTCCTGGGCGCGGCGCGCGACCAGCTCGCCGTACACCCAGTGCAGCGCGTGCCCGAAAGCGAGCCGTTGGGCCGCCATTTCGGGCGGGAACAGATGGCGCACCGAGCCGTCGAGGGCGAACCAGTGGGTGTAGAAGCGGTGGACGAGTTCGTCGGGATCGCCGACCGAGCCCGACTCGCCCGGTGCGAAGGCATCGCGCAGCACCCGCAGTGCGTCGACGTCCTCCAGGCTCACGGGCCCCGATTCTAGGCTCGGCAGCCGGTGACTCAGCCCTGCCGGACGATGTTGGCGGTCCCGACGTTGTCGACCTTGGGCGAACCCCAGTGATACACAACGGTGTTGCCCGTCCCCGACGCGTTCACCGCATCGGTGCTGTCGACCGCGACGTGGTTGCCGCTGCCGGACACGCTGACGCTGGTGCAGTGCCCGGTGAGGGTGATGGTGTTCTTCTGCCCGCTCACCGACAGGTAGCCGGCGTGACAGGGGATCGTCTTCGTCACACCGGTCCCGCTGACCTGCAGCGTGCCGGAGTCCGGGACCGTCGTCGAGGGGCTGCCGCCGGCGAGATCGGTGTGCAACCCGACCGCGACCAGCCCGGCGAGCGCCAGTCCGGCGGCCAGGGCGGCGAGCAAGAAGGTCAGGGGAACGCGGCGCGGGGTCCGGCCGGGCTCGGCGCCGGCCTGATCGGGGTGCTGCGTCGTCTGTGTCATCGGAACTGGGGTACCCCGTACGCGATATTGCCCAAAACTCGATAGAGTTGAGCGGAACACACTCAACCTTGACGGCGTTGAACAAGCGGACAAGCATTTTTGCAAACCTTTTTGTACCCGAACGGAGCTCGTCGTGGACTCTTTCAACCCGACCACCAAGACCCAAGCGGCGCTGACTTCGGCGCTGCAGGCGGCCTCGGCCGCCGGCAACCCCGAGATCCGGCCCGCCCACCTGCTGATGGCCCTGCTGACGCAGGCGGACGGCATCGCCGCGCCGCTGCTGGAGGCCGTCGGCGTCGACCCGGCCACCATTCGCGCCGAAACCGAGCGGGTGCTGGAGCGGCTGCCGCAGGCCAGCGGCGCCAGCTCGCAACCGCAGCTGTCGCGCGAGTCGCTGGCCGCCGTCACCACCGCCCAGCAGCTGGCCACCGAGATGAACGACGAGTACGTCTCGACCGAGCACCTGCTGGTCGGCCTGGCCACCGGCGACTCCGACGTCGCCAAGCTATTGACCGGCCACGGCGCCTCGCCCCAGGCGCTGCGCGACGGGTTCGTCAAGGTGCGCGGCAGCGGCCGGGTCACCAGCCCCGAACCGGAGGCGACCTATCAAGCGCTGGAGAAGTATTCGACCGACCTGACGGCCCGCGCCCGCGAGGGCAAGCTCGACCCGGTCATCGGGCGGGACAACGAAATTCGCCGCGTCGTGCAGGTGTTGTCCCGGCGCACCAAGAACAACCCGGTGCTCATCGGCGAGCCCGGCGTCGGCAAGACCGCGATCGTGGAGGGCCTGGCCCAGCGCATCGTCGCCGGCGACGTCCCGGACAGCTTGCGCGACAAGACCGTGATCGGGCTCGACCTCGGATCGATGGTCGCCGGCGCGAAGTACCGCGGCGAGTTCGAGGAGCGACTCAAGGCCGTCCTCGACGACATCAAGAACTCCGCCGGGCAGATCATCACCTTCATCGACGAGCTGCACACCATCGTCGGGGCCGGCGCGACCGGCGAGGGCGCGATGGACGCCGGCAACATGATCAAGCCGATGCTGGCCCGCGGCGAGCTGCGGCTGGTCGGCGCCACCACGCTCGACGAGTACCGCAAGTACATCGAGAAGGACGCCGCGCTGGAGCGCCGCTTCCAGCAGGTGCTGGTGGGCGAGCCGTCCGTGGAGGACACCGTCGGCATCCTGCGCGGGCTCAAGGACCGCTACGAGGTGCACCACGGGGTGCGCATCACCGACTCGGCCCTGGTGGCCGCGGCGACGCTGTCCGACCGCTACATCACCGCACGCTTCCTGCCGGACAAGGCCATCGACCTGGTCGACGAGGCCGCCAGCCGGCTCAAGATGGAGATCGACTCGCGGCCCGTCGAGATCGACGAGGTCGAGCGGCTGGTGCGCCGCCTCGAGATCGAGGAGATGGCGCTGGCCAAGGAAGAGGACGAGGCGTCCAAGGAGCGGCTGGAGAAGCTGCGCTCGGAGCTGGCCGACCAGAAGGAGAAGCTGTCCGAGCTCACCACCCGCTGGCAGAACGAGAAGAACGCCATCGACGTCGTGCGCGAACTCAAGGAGCAGCTGGACACGCTGCGCGGCGAGTCCGAGCGCGCCGAGCGTGACGGCGACCTGGCCAAGGCCGCCGAGCTGCGCTACGGGCGCATCCCCGAGGTGGAGAAGAAGCTCGACGCCGCGCTGCCGCAGGCCGAGGCCCGCGAGAACGTGATGCTCAAGGAGGAGGTCGGTCCCGACGACATCGCCGAGGTGGTCTCGGCGTGGACCGGAATCCCGGCCGGGCGGATGCTCGAGGGCGAGACGGCGAAGCTGCTGCGCATGGAAGACGAGCTGGGCCAGCGCGTCATCGGCCAGAAGAAGGCGGTGACGGCGGTCTCCGACGCCGTCCGGCGTTCGCGCGCCGGCGTCGCCGACCCCAACCGGCCCACCGGATCGTTCATGTTCCTCGGGCCGACCGGCGTCGGGAAGACCGAGCTGGCCAAGGCGCTGGCGGAATTCCTGTTCGACGACGAACGCGCGATGGTCCGCATCGACATGAGTGAATACGGCGAGAAGCACTCGGTGGCCCGGCTGGTCGGCGCCCCGCCCGGATACATCGGCTACGACCAGGGCGGTCAGCTGACCGAGGCGGTGCGGCGGCGGCCGTACACGGTGATCCTGTTCGACGAGATCGAAAAGGCGCACCCGGACGTGTTCGACGTGCTGCTGCAGGTGCTCGACGAGGGCCGGCTGACCGACGGGCAGGGCCGCACCGTCGACTTCCGCAACACCATCCTGATCCTGACGTCCAACCTGGGCTCGGGTGGCAGCGAGGAGCAGGTGATGGCCGCGGTGCGCTCGGCGTTCAAGCCGGAGTTCATCAACCGGCTCGACGACGTGATCATCTTCCACGGCCTGGAGCCCGGTGAGCTGGTGCAGATCGTCGACATCCAACTGGCTCAGCTGCAGAAGCGGCTGGCCCAGCGCCGCCTGACGCTGGAGGTGTCGCTGCCGGCCAAGCAGTGGCTGGCGCACCGCGGGTTCGACCCGGTCTACGGCGCGCGGCCGTTGCGCCGCCTGGTGCAGCAGGCCATCGGTGACCAGCTGGCCAAGCTGTTGCTGGCGGGCGACGTGCACGACGGCGACACGGTTCCGGTGAACGTCAGCCCGGACGGCGACTCGCTGATCCTGGGCTGACCGCTGGAGGGGGACCATCGGCGGTCCGGCGACACGCAGCTTTTGCCAGCTGTGATTGGGTTGTGACCTGGTCGCCTTCTGTGTTCCGGGCCAATAGCAGATACCCTGTTTTGGATGGTCCCCCTCTGGTTCACGCTCTCCGCGCTGTGCTTTGTCGGCGCGGGGGTGCTGCTGTACGTCGACATCGATCGGCGACGCGGGCGCAGCAGGCGCCGCAAGTCGTGGGCGCGGTCGCACGGGTTCGACTACGAGACTGAATCAGCCGACATCCTCAAGCGCTGGAAGCGCGGGGTGATGTCGACCGTGGGCGACGTCGCCGCACAGAACGTGGTGCTGGGTCAGATCCGCGGCGAGGCCGTCTACATCTTCGACCTGGAAGAGGTCGCCACCGTCATCGCGCTGCACCGCAAGGTGGGCACCAACGTCGTCGTCGACCTTCGGCTCAAGGGACTGAAAGAGCCACGGGAGAGCGACATTTGGCTGTTGGGTGCCATCGGGCCGCGGATGGTCTACTCCACAAATCTGGACGCCGCCCGCCGCGCCTGCGACCGCCGGATGGTCACGTTCGCGCACACCGCACCGGACACCGCCGAGATCATGTGGAACGAGCAGAACTGGACGTTGGTCGCCCTGCCGATCACCAGCACCCGCACCGAGTGGGACGAGGGTCTGCGCACCGTGCGCCAGTTCAACGACCTGTTGCGGGTGCTGCCGCCGCTGCCCGAAGAAACAACGCAGGAGACCGGGGCGCCGTCGGGTCTGCGCAACGCCTCACCCAGCCGGCCGCGGGCGCCCGCGGGCCGCGCCGAGCTGCCCGCCCGGCGCGCGCAGCAGGACGTGGCGGGACTGCTCGGCCCCGACCTTCAGCCCGGTCGTCGCGCCGCCGAGCCGATGCGCCGCGACCAGCCTCGACCCGATGGGCGTTCGGAAACCATCCGCCGCCCACCCCCCTCCGGGCGCAACGGTCACCAGGCCAGCAACTATCAGCGCTGACGGCGGGCCCCGGGTACCTCAGGGCCCGGTGGTGCCGCCGTCATTAGGATGTCGCTCATGCCCCGCCCCGTAGCCCTGATCACCGGGCCTACGTCCGGAATCGGCGCCGGGTTCGCGCGACGCTACGCCGCCGACGGCTACGACGTGGTCCTGGTCGCCCGCGACGTCGACCGGTTGACCAGGCTGTCGGACGAACTACAGGAACACTCCGGCAGCGTCGAGATCCTGCCCGCCGACCTCGCCGATGCCGCGGGGCGGCAACGGGTCTGTGACCGGCTCGCCGGCGGGGGAGTGCGCGTCCTGGTGAACAACGCCGGCTTCGCCACCTCCGGCGACTTCTGGTCGGCCGACCCCGCGCTGCTGCAGTCCCAGCTCGACGTCAACGTCACCGCGGTCATGCACCTGACCCGCGCGGCCCTGCCGGCCATGCTGGCAGCCGGCGCCGGCACGGTCATCAACATCGCCAGCGTCGCCGGGCTGGTGCCCGGCCGCGGGTCGACGTACTCGGCGTCGAAGGCGTGGGTGATCTCGTTCAGCGAGGGCCTGTCCGTCGGCCTGCAGGGCACCGGCGTCTCCGTGCACGCCGTGTGCCCGGGCTACGTGCACACCGAATTCCACGACCGCGCCGGCATCGACATGGCCAAGTCACCGTCGTTCATGTGGCTCGAGGTCGACGACGTGGTCAACCAGAGCCTGGCCGATGTCGCCCGCGGCAAGGTGATCAGCATTCCGGGCCTGCAGTACAAGGCGATCATCGCCGCCGAGCGCCTGGTGCCGCGGACCCTGATGCGGGCGGTCACCAAACGAATCGGGAGTGGCCGTGGCCGGACCTGACCTCAAGGAGTTGGCGGACCTCGTCTCGCGCCTGTCGGTGGTGCACGGACGGGTCACGCTGTCCTCCGGCAAAGAGGCCGACTACTACGTCGACCTGCGCCGGGCCACGCTGCACCACCGCGCCTCGGCGTTGATCGGCGCGCTGATGCGCGAACTGACCAGCGACTGGGACTACGACGTGGTCGGCGGGCTGACCCTGGGCGCCGACCAGGTGGCCACCGCCGTCATGCACGCATCGGGCCGCCCGATCGACGCCTTCGTCGTCCGCAAATCGGCGAAAACCCATGGGCTGCAACGCCTTATCGAAGGCTCCGAGGTTTCCGGCAAGCGGGTCCTGGTCGTCGAGGACACTAGTACCACGGGCAACTCGGCGCTCACCGCGGTGCGCGCCGTCCAGGAGGCCGGCGGCGAAGTGGTCGGGGTGGCCACCGTGGTGGACCGCGCCACCGGAGCCGCCGAGGCCATCGAGGCCCAGGGGTTGCCGTACCGAAGCGTGCTCGGCCTCGCCGATCTGGGGCTGAGCTAGGCCGCCTTCACCGTGCGCACATTCCTTGCGATAGCGGCCTGCTTGGCGCTGTGTCTGGCGGGCTGCTCGTCCTCCAGCCAGCCCGCGCGCCCCTACGGCGCCCAGGGCGCGCGGCTCGGGGAATCACTCGCGCTGCTCGGCTGGAACATGTCGGTGTCGAATCTGCGCTGGGACGGTGACTACGTGCTGGTCGACGTCGACGCGAGCCCCACCTCGGCCAAGGACCCGCACGCCAAACCCGAGGACATCCGGTTCGGGCTGTACGGCGCGCTGGCCCACCCCATGGAGGTCGCCGGCCTGGGCAGCTGCGACACCGCGAAGACCAGCGTGCGAGACATCCCAGCGCCGCTCTCGGCGCCGCGCGACCGCCTCACCGGCACGGTTTGCCTTGGGCCGCTGAAGGATCGGAGCCAGGTGCGCGGTGTCTACGGCTATTCGCCGCGCGACCGGATCCCGGACAGCTCGTCGGCCTACCCCGTCGCCTTCCCGGTCGGGCTGCTGCCCACGAACGCCAACGACAGCGGCGGTTTGGCGGTCAAGACGGCCAGCCTGTCGGCGTGGCGCGCCGACGGCACCCCGGTGACCAAGATGCAGCTGGGCGACCCGGGGGCGTTCACCGGCAACGGCTACATGCTGCTGGGGCTGGAGGCGACGGCCATCGCGGCGCGCTATCGCGACGAGTCCGCCAAGCGCGGCGGCCCGATGATGCTGCTGGCATCGCCGACCCTGCCCGCCCCGGGACTGAACCCGGCCTGCGCGACGTACGGATCGTCGGTGCTGATCCTGCCCGACGCCTCGTTGGACGCGGTGCATGTCAACGCGTCGCTGTGCACCCAGGGCGAGATCAACGACGCGCTGCTCTACGCGACGCTGGCCATCGACGGCACGCACGCCGGCGTGTGGACGCAGCGATGAGCGAACCACCCGGGCCGACGGAATGGGCGGTGACACCGCCCGCCGGCGTCGGGCCGTGGCCGGGCGAGCCGGCCGACGACCCGCGGTATGACCCAGTCCTGTTGCGCGAGGGTGATACTCGCAACGTCGTCGACGCCTACCGGTACTGGTCCCGGGAAGCGATCATCGCCGACATCGACCGGCGCCGCCATCCGCTGCACGTGGCGATCGAGAACTTCGGTCACGACGCCAACATCGGTTCGGTGGTGCGCACCGCCAACGCCTTCGCGGTGCACACCGTGCACATCGTGGGGCGGCGGCGGTGGAATCGCCGCGGCGCCATGGTGACTGACCGATATCAGCGGTTGTGCCACCACGACAGCACCGCCGAGCTGCTGGCCTTCGCGGCCGACGCCGGGCTGACGGTGGTCGCGGTGGACAACGTGCCGGGCGCGACGCGCCTGGAGGAGGCCGCGCTGCCGCGCGAGTGCCTGTTGGTGTTCGGACAGGAGGGGCCGGGGATCACCGATGACACCCGCACGGGCGCGGGGCTGACGGTGTCGATCGCGCAGTTCGGCTCGACGCGCAGCATCAACGCCGGCGTGGCCGCCGGGATCGCCATGCACACCTGGGTCGAGCAGCACGCCGACCTGACCCGCGCCTGGTGAGTCCCTGACGCCCCAGACGCACGCTGACCCGCGTGGGGCAGGATCGACAGGTATGGATCAGCTCTGGGCCAACCGCGCGGCCAGCAGCGAAGCCGCTGTCACCCGACGACACCTGAAACGCCTGTGGGGGCTGCCCGCGACCCAGCTGGGGGTGGTGGCCTGGCCGGCGACGCGGCGCGACCGCTGGTTCGGCACCTGGCACTACTGGTGGCAGGCGCATCTGCTCGACTGCCTGGTCGACGCCGAGGCGCGCGATCCGCAGCCGCACCGGCACACCCAGATCAACCGGCAGGTCCGCTCGCACCGGCTGCGCAACAACTTCTCGTGGATCAACAGCTACTACGACGACATGGCCTGGCTGGCGCTGGCGCTCGAGCGCGCCGCCAGGATCGCGGGCGTCGAGCGCAGCCGCGCGCTGCCCAAGCTCGCCGACCAATTCCTCAAGGCCTGGGCGCCCGAGGACGGCGGCGGCATCCCGTGGCGCAAGTCCGACCAGTTCTTCAACGCCCCGGCCAACGGTCCCGCGGGGATCTTCCTCGCGCGCTACGGCGACCATCTGAAACGTGCTGAGCAGATGGGCAATTGGATCGACCAGACCCTGATCGACCCGGAGACGCACCTGGTGTTCGACGGCATCAAAGCCGGCTCGCTGGTGCGCGCGCAGTACACCTACTGCCAGGGCGTGGTGCTCGGGCTGGAGACCGAGCTGGCCGCCCCCACCGCCGTCGAGATCCGGCAGCGCCACGCCGCCCGGGTGCACCGGCTGGTCGCTGCCGTGCACGAACACATGGCGCCGGCGGGCGTGCTGGCCGGCGCCGGCGGCGGCGACGGCGGCCTGTTCGCCGGGGTGACCGCCCGATACCTGGCGCTGGTGGCCACCGCGCTGCCGGGGGAGTCGGCCGACGACGTCCTCGCCCGCGACACCGCCCGGCAGATCGTGCTGGCCAGCGCGAAGTCGGCCTGGGACAACCGGCAAACCGTGGACGGACTGCCGGTGTTCGGCCCGTTCTGGGACCGCGACGCCCAGCTGCCCACGGCCGGCGGCAAGGAAGCGGAGTTCGTCGAGGGCGCGGTGATGGCGTCCGAGGTGGCCGAGCGGGACCTGTCGGTGCAGCTGTCGGGGTGGATGCTCATGGAGGCCGCCTGTAACGTCTCCGCCGAGTCGAAGAACAGGAGCACCCTGTGAGCAACAAGGTCCACCACGACGCAGAGTCGGCCCTGCACGGCCTGCTGAAGGACGGCATCACCATCGCCGCGGGCGGTTTCGGTCTGTGCGGCATTCCCGAGAAGCTGATCCAGGCTCTGGTCGACAGCGGCATCAAGGACCTGACCATCGTCGGAAACAACGCCGGCGTAGACGATTTTGGCATGGGACTGCTGCTCAAGGGCCGGCAGGTGAACAAGGTGATCGCCTCCTACGTCGGCGAGAACAAGGAGTTCGAGCGCCAAGTGCTGGCCGGCGAGCTGGACCTGGTGCTGACGCCGCAGGGCACGCTCGCCGAGAAGCTGCGCGCCGGCGGCGCCGGCATCCCAGGCTTCTACACCCGCACGGCCTTCGGCACCAACCTCGCCGAGGGCAAGGACACCAGGGTCTTCGACGGCACCGAATACGTTCTGGAAGAAGGCATTCGGGCCGACGTGGCGATCGTCAAGGCGTGGAAGGGCGACACCGCCGGCAACCTCATCTACCGCAAGACGGCACGCAACTTCAACCCGATGATCGCCACCTGCGGCGCGATCACCGTCGCCGAGGTGGAGGAGCTGGTCGAGGTCGGCGAGCTGGACCCCGACCTGATCCACACCCCGGGTATCTACGTCGACCGCATCATCGAGGGCACCGGCTACGAGAAGCGCATCGAGTTCCGCACCACCAGCGGCGGCGCCGCGCTGAAGAACGACAGCCCCATCCGCGAGCGGATGGCCCAGCGCGCCGCCCAGGAATTGCGCGACGGCTTCTATGTGAACCTGGGCATCGGCATTCCGACCTTGGTGGCCAACTTCATTCCCGACGGCATCAAGGTCACGCTGCAGTCGGAGAACGGCCTGCTCGGCATCGGGGCCTACCCGAGCGAGGACACCGTCGACCCCGATCTCATCAACGCGGGCAAGCAGACCATCACCAGCCTGCCCGGGTCCAGCTTCTTCAGCAGCGCCGATTCCTTCGCGATGATCCGCGGCGGCCACATCGACCTGTCCATCCTGGGGGCCCTGGAGGTCGCGGAGAACGGCGACCTGGCCAACTGGATGGTGCCGGGCAAGATGGTCAAAGGGCCAGGCGGCGCAATGGATTTGGTATCCGGCGTCAAGCGCGTGATCGTGCTGATGGATCACACCGCGAAAGACGGCAGCCCCAAGGTTCTCCGTCAGTGCTCGCTGCCGCTGACCGGCAAGAACGTCGTCGACATGATCATCACCAACCTGTGCGTTTTCGACGTCGAGCCGGGACAGGGGCTGGTGCTCACCGAGCTGCAGCCCGGCGTCACGGTCGAGGAAGTTCGCGCCAAGACGGGCTGCGACTTCAAAGTCGCGGTCTGAGCGCGCGGCCGGCTACTCGGCCGCCGGCAGCCGCTCGGATTCCAGGTCGTCCGTGCTCGGCGCCTGCTTGCGTCCCCGGTGGCTGCGCCAGGCGGCGATGAACGCCGGCATCAGCGAGACGATCAGGATGGCCAGCAGGATCTTCTGCAGGTTGTGGTGCACGAACGGCACGTTGCCCATGAAGTAGCCCGCCAGCGTCACACCGCCGCCCCAGAGGATGCCGCCGACGATGTCGAAGCCCAGGAACACCGGGTAGCGCATGTAGGAGACCCCGGCGACCGGCGGGACGAACGTCCGCACGAACGGCGCGAACCGGGCCAGGATGATCGCCCAGGGCCCGTACTTCTCGAAGAAGGCGTGTGACTCGGTCACGTAGTGCTTCTTGAAGAACCGGGAGTCTTCCTTCTTGAACAGCGCCGGGCCGATCCGCCGGCCGATCCAATACCCGGTCTGATCGCCCAGAACCGCCACGGTCGCGACGGCGGGGGCCAGCACCCAGATGCTGGCCGGTGGGTTCGGGTGCGCGGCCAGCAGGCCGCCGGTGAACAACAGCGACTCGCCGGGCAGTAGCGGAAACAGCAGCCCGGTTTCGATGAAGACGATGACCAGGATGCCGGGCAGCACCGCTGACCCGAAGACGCCGTCGGCGCCCAACCAATACATCGGGTCGAAGATGTGGGGCAGGGCCGTCACGGCGGTGCTCATGATTCCTCAACATACCGGCTTCGGGATGAGCGCCCGACCATCCTGGACGATACTGGGTGCACCCGCCTCTGCAGAGGAGTTCTGATGCCCATCGCCACGCCCGAGGTCTACGCCGAGATGCTGCGACGCGCCAAGGCCGACTCGTATGCCTTCCCGGCGATCAACTGCACCTCGTCGGAGACGGTGAACGCGGCCATCAAAGGCTTCGCCGATGCGGGCAGCGACGGGATCATCCAATTCTCCACCGGTGGTGCCGAATTCGCGTCCGGGCTGGGCGTCAAGGACATGGTGACCGGTGCGGTGGCACTGGCCGAGTTCACACGTTCCATCGCCGACAGGTACCCGGTCAACGTTGCACTACACACCGACCACTGTCCCAAGGACAAGCTGGACGCCTATGTCCGCCCGCTGCTGGCGATTTCGGCCGAGCGGGTGGCCGCGGGTGAAGATCCACTGTTCGGGTCGCACATGTGGGACGGCTCGGCGGTGCCAATCGACGAGAACCTGACGATCGCCCAGGAACTCCTCAAGGAGGCGGCGGCCGCCAAGATCATCCTGGAGATCGAGATCGGCGTGGTGGGCGGCGAGGAGGACGGCGTCGCGCACGAGATCAACGACAAGCTCTACACCACGCCGGACGACTTCGAGAAGACCATCGACGCGCTGGGCCACGGCGAGCACGGCCGGTACCTGCTCGCCGCCACGTTCGGCAACGTCCACGGCGTCTACAAGCCCGGCAACGTCAAGCTGCGGCCCGACATCCTGGCCCAGGGCCAACGGGTGGCGGCGGCCAAGCTGGGGCTGCCCGAGGGGGCCAAGCCGTTCGACTTCGTCTTCCACGGCGGTTCCGGTTCGCTGACGTCGGAGATCGAGGAGTCGCTGCGCTACGGCGTGGTGAAGATGAACGTGGACACCGACACCCAGTACGCGTTCACCCGCCCGGTCGCCGGTCACATGTTCGCCAACTACGACGGTGTGCTCAAGGTCGACGGCGAGGTCGGCGTCAAGAAGGCCTACGACCCGCGCAGCTACCTCAAGAAGGCCGAGGCGTCGATGTCCGAGCGGGTGGTCCAGGCCTGCTCCGACCTGCACTGTGCCGGACGGTCACTGAGCTGATCAATCGCTCGAGCGTGAAGCTGGTTTCACGCTGGGCGGAGCGACCTGGCCCGCCTAGCCGCTGGCGGACTGGCAGACCTTCCACTGGTCGTCGCGATACTGCAAATCCATGCTGCGGGTGGAGCGCGTCTGCGGGTCGTAGGCCATGAACGTGGTGACGTTCGCCTCGGCGTGCTGGCCGTTGACCACCACCTGATCGATGCTGGCGATCACCGGGTACTGCTTGGCCGCCGACACCCGCCGGTAGGTCTCGTCCCATGCGTGCTCGTCGTAATCGGCGTAGCCGTCGCGGGTGGTGCCGCAGGTGATGGTGCGCAGCGTGGTCAGGTCGCCGCGCTGGATCGCGACGTCGAAGTTCTGGATGGTGTGCCGAACCTGGTCTTCCTGCGACACGTTGGTGTGTTTACCCCGGGTCAGCAGCACCGTGCCCAGAATCGCGATCGCCGCCAGCGCCAGCACGATCACCACCAACGCCAGCACCCAGCCCCAGTTGATCTGGCGGGAAGTGCGCAACTTTCCGCCGAGCCGGGGTGGAATCGATTGCGGGACAGCCGGTTTCGGTGGGATCCCGAACTGTGCGGTGCCGTCCTGTCCCGGCGGCGTCGCGAAGACCTCGGTGGCGGGCTCCGGTGTGGTGGAGATGATCGCGGTTTCTTTGGCGTCGAAGCCGGGCGCGGTGAAGCGACGTTCGCGCTGCGGCCCGTCCGGCACTTCCTGCGGGCCGCTGTGCGGGTCGGGTCTATTGATCACCACGGTCTCGGTCTCGGAGTCGCTGGGGACCATCGGGACGCTCTCGGTGGCGTCGTCTCCGCTGTCGGGGCCGGACTCGGCTCCCCACTCGTCCCTCGGTTCGTGGCGAGACTCACGTGGGTCGAACCCGGGCCGTTTCGGCGTGCCGCCGCGGTCGGGTTCGGATGGGCTGGGCATGAGTACTACTGTCCTCCCGCTTCATGGGGTAGTGCAGAGCTTAGCGACCGAGTACCCGGCTCGGGGCGATGGACGAGGTGCGTCACGCGGGCAAAAGGAGCGAGCTGCAGAATAGAGCCATGACGCCGATGGGAGATCTTCTAGGGCCCGACCCGATCCTGCTGCCCGGCGATGCCGATGCCGAGGCGGAACTGCTGGCCGGTGAGAAGCCCGGCATCGTCGCGGCCGCGCACCCGACGGCATCGGTGGCCTGGGCGGCGCTGGCCGAGCAGGCCCTGGCCGACGACCAGGCCATCACCGCATACGCCTACGCCCGCACCGGCTATCACCGCGGCCTGGACCAGCTGCGCCGCAACGGCTGGAAGGGCTTCGGCCCGGTGCCGTATTCGCACGAACCCAACCGCGGCTTCCTGCGGTGTGTGGCGGCCCTGGCGCGCGCCGCGGACACGATCGGCGAAACCGACGAGTACGCGCGCTGCCTGGACCTGCTCGACGATTGCGACCCCGAGGCGCGCCCGGCGCTCGGGCTTTGACGCGCTAGAAGCTTTCCGAGCAATCGGTGTCGTCGGGGCAGTCGATCTGAACGGTGGCGTGCCCCAGCCCACGAGCCGAAAGCACCGCGCGCGCGTCGCGCAGCACCCGCGCGGAGTCGCCGGCGCTGATCAGGTGCGCCGTGCACATGTCCTTGCCGGGCGACAGCGTCCACACGTGCAGGTCGTGCACGTCGATCACCCCGTCGACGGCGCCGAGCGCGGCGCGCAGTTCCTCGACGTCGATGTGGGTCGGCGACGATTCGGACAGGATCCGCAGTGCGTCGCGGGCCAGTGCGACGGCCCGGGGCAACACCCAGAGCGCGACCAGCACCGCCACCACCACATCGGCGTAGGGCCAGTGCGTCGTCACGGTGACCACACCGGCGATCAGCACGCCCAGGCTGCCCACGGTGTCGGCGACGACCTCCATGTAGGCGCCCTTGACCGCCAGGCTGCCCGACGAATGGGAACGCAACAGCAGCGCGACGACGAAGTTGGCGGCCAGCCCGGCCAGCGCGACCACGATCATCGGCACGCCAGGGACGGCGGGAGCTTCGCTGAGGCGCCGGACGGCCTCGTAGAGGATGAACGCCGCCACGCCGATCAGCAGCCCGGCGTTGGCGACGGCGGTGAACACCTCGGCGCGATGCCAGCCGTAGGTACGGGCGGGAGACGCGCTGCCGTGGCGGGCCAGCGTGACGGCGGCGAGCCCCATGAAGACCGCGACCACGTCGGTCAGCATGTGGCCGGCGTCGGCCAACAGGGCGATCGAGTTGATCAGCAACGAGGTGACCAGTTCCACCACGAAGAACGCCGCCAGAATCGCGGCGGCCATGATCATCCGCGGGATCAGCCGAGCGTCGTCCGTCTCGGCGGGGGTGTGGTTGTGGCCTGCGCCCATGGCGCGAAATATATGCGCAACAACGCATATATGGCAAGGGTCAGAACCAGCGGCTCCAGAAACGGGTCAGCGCGTTGCCCCAACCCACCAGGACGTCCGGCACGCCGGACACGTCGAACAAAGACAACACGACGCCGAAGAACCATTGGTTGAGCACGGGTGCCAGGAGCAGGAACAGCAGGATGACGAAGCCCCACTGCTTGGCCGGCGCCAGCGCGCGCTGCGTCTCGGGGCTCAGATGCGGTTCCAGGGCGTCGTATCCGTCCAGGCCAGGGATGGGCAGCAGATTCAGCAACACGGCGGTGAGCTGAAGGAACGCGAGGAACGCCACCCCCGACCACAGCACCACGTGCGCCGGGTCGAAGAACAACCGCGTCACCGCCAGCAGCAGCACCGCCAGCACCAGGTTGGCCGCCGGGCCGGCCAGGCTGACCATGGTGCGCCGGGCGGGCGTCATGAACCAGGTGCGCACGTAGACCGCCGCGCCCGGCAGGCCGATCCCGCCCAGCAGGATGACCACCATCGGCAGCACCAGCGACAGCGCGGGATGGGCGTAGCGGCGTGGGTCGAGCGTCAGGTACCCGCGCACGGCGTCATCGTGATCGCCGAACCTCCAGGCGGTCAGCGCATGCCCGAATTCGTGCAGACACAGCGACACCAGCCAGCCGGCGATCACGAAGACGAAAACTCCGGCATAAGCCAGCGGCCGGGTGCTGATCCCGGCCGACCAGGCCAGCGCGGCGCCGACACCCGTCAGCGCGATGAGGCCCAGGAAGATCGGGCTGGGCCGTACCGATTCGTGCTGGGAGGAGGGGAAGCTCACCGATCGAAACTAGCCGACCAGCAGCCAGCCCTCGATGTTGCGGTAGAACGCCGAGCGGCGCGCGGCACGGGGCACGGCGACGCCGTCACGCACCACGGTGACGCCCGTGCTGCCGAGCTGGGCGGCGCGCCCGGTGACCCAGCGGGGCCACAGGCGGCCGAGACCGCGGCCCGCGACCGCCGCCCGCAGGCCGGGCGCGGCCGGTATCGGTTCGATCCACACGCGTTCGACGTCGCCGTCGAACAACGTGGTGTCGTCGACCACCGCCTCGCCGTGGATTGACCGCGCGCCATCAGCCGGCGCCCAGCCGGCCCGCCCCACGACCACCGACCCGGTCTCGTCGCGGATCAGCGTCACCCGGCGCGCGCCACCGCGCCGGGCTTGCCGCGCCGCCCGGAATCCGGCCGGCAGGCAGTAGATCCGGGTGGCCCGGGTGCGGCGGCGTGGCACGTAGGCCACCTCGACGTCGAGCCGCTCGGCGCGCAGCAGCCGGGTCAGCACCGCGGCCAGCTCGGCGTCGTCGCCCAGCACCACCAGCCGCCGGTATGGGCCGATCGCGGCATCGATGTCGGTTTCACCGACGACCCGGTGGATTTGCATGCCCCGCAACGGTCGGTAGGTGCGCCGTTGGCCGAACAGAAGAATCGCGGTCGCTCGATCTCCTTGCGTCACAGTCTATCCAATCAAAAGGAAGCCAATACCGTTGTCTTCCAACGTCTCTGGCCGGACCTGAACCGCGGCGTCGAAAGGTCTCGGTATAACGACACAGTCACAACATGGTGTCGACTGTGAAAGTTGTTGCAACACTGTCGCTAAACAACCGGATACTTTACTCCTGCCACAGGGCCGACGTTGCGCGGAATCCCGCCACGAGTGGTTGAGGGAACGGAGAACTACCATTCGCCGATTTACCGCCATCTTGTCAACCGCGCGAACCGCATTGCTCGCGTCGGGTGCCGGCCCCACGCGCGTCCGGTGCTGACGACGCCGCTGTGCCGCGCCGGCGCCGTGCTGCTTTCGATTGTCTTGCTGTGCAGTGCATCTGCGACAGCCTCGGCGGACGAATCGATCGTGATCGATTTGGTGCGGCATGGGCAGTCGACAGCCAATGCGGCAAGCCTGATCGACACGGCGCCGCCCGGAGCATCGCTCACCGCGCTTGGCCAGCAACAGGCGCAGACCGTCGCCGGCGTCCTCGCGGCGAAGGGCCCGATCGCCGCGATCTTCGCGTCGCAGCTGGTCAGGACGCAACAGACCGCGGCGCCGTTGGCTTCCGCATTGGGCATGAACCCCCAGGTGTTGCCGGGGCTCAACGAGATCGACGCCGGCATTTTCAACGGCATGCCGCAGATCAGCCTCGCCGGGCTGGCGTACATCCTGGCGCCCGTCGCGTGGCTGCTCGGGCTACGCATCGTGCCGATGCTGGCGCCGGGCTCCGCCGACCCCAACGGGTACGAGTTCCACAAACGTTTCAACGGCGCGCTCCAAACGATGTACGGCAACGCGGCGACCAGCGCCAGCGGCTTCAACGGCCTGCTCACAACGATGTACAGCAATGCGCTTGCCAACCCGGTCCGGGCGTCCGACGGCAGGATCAGAGAGGTCGCGTTCTCCAGTGAATTCGACATCGGTATCGGGACTATGACGACCGTCAGAAACCCCGAACAGTTGCTCCTGCTTTTCGATCCCCTGCCCAACGGCGGCATCGTCGAGATCCAGGGCAATCCCCACGATGGCTGGACGCTGGTCAGCTGGAACGGGAAACCGGTGCATCCAGGTTGGTCGGGGCGCAAGAACGGCGGTGGCGCCAACGGCCTGTGCCTCATGCTGGACGCGTCCACCAGGACCGGCGTGTGCGCGGCCAAGCCGACGGCGCCGGCAGGCGCTCCGGTCGCGGCGCCGTACGGGTGAGGTCGGCACCCGCCGCCCGCCTTTACCGGCTCTTTCATGCCGGTCTCACCACGTCCTGGCTTAAGCTGATTTGCCCGGCGCCTCAGCTGGCCATCGGCGGCCCGCATGGTCGCCAGGCTAGGGTGGGTCACCGGCTGGACCACAATACGCAGGCGAGATCAGGTTGGAGCGTGTCATGCCGGCAATCGTCCTCATCGGCGCCCAATGGGGCGACGAGGGCAAAGGTAAGGCCACCGATTTGCTCGGTGGGCGCGTTCAGTGGGTGGTGCGTTACCAGGGCGGCAACAACGCCGGGCACACCGTCGTCTTGCCCACCGGGGAGAACTTCGCGCTGCACCTGATCCCGTCGGGGGTGCTCACGCCCGGTGTCACCAACGTCATCGGCAACGGTGTGGTGGTGGACCCCGGCGTGCTGCTGGACGAGCTCAAGGGACTCGAAGACCGCGGCGTCGACACGTCCAAGCTGCTCATCTCCGCCGACGCGCACCTGCTGTTGCCGTACCACGTGGCCATCGACAAGGTCACCGAGCGCTACATGGGGAACAAGAAGATCGGCACCACCGGCCGCGGCATCGGCCCCTGCTATCAGGACAAGATCGCGCGCATCGGCATCCGGGTCGCCGACGTGCTCGATCGGGAAGTGTTGACGCACAAGGTCGAAGCCGCGCTGGAGCTGAAGAACCAGATCCTGGTCAAGATCTACAACCGCAAGGCGCTGGATCCCCACCAGGTGGTCGACGCCCTGCTGGAGCAGGCCGAGGGCTTCAAGCACCGCATCGCCGACACCCGGCTGCTGCTCAATCAAGCGCTCGAGGCCGGCGAGGCCGTGCTGCTGGAAGGCTCGCAGGGCACCCTGCTCGACGTCGACCACGGCACGTATCCCTATGTGACGTCGTCGAATCCGACGGCGGGCGGCGCGGCCGTGGGTTCGGGCATCGGCCCCACCCGGATCACCGCGGTGCTGGGAATCCTCAAGGCCTACACCACCCGCGTCGGCTCGGGCCCGTTCCCCACCGAGCTGTTCGACGAGAACGGCGAATACCTGTCCAAGACCGGCGGCGAATTCGGCGTCACCACCGGCCGGCGCCGCCGCTGCGGCTGGTTCGACGCCGTCATCGCCCGCTACGCCACCCGGGTCAACGGCATCACCGACTTCTTCCTGACCAAGCTCGACGTGCTGTCCAGCCTCGAGACGGTTCCGGTGTGCGTGGGCTACCAGATCGACGGGGCCCGCATCCACGAGATGCCGATGACGCAGAGCGATCTGGCGCGCGCCGAACCGATCTACGAAGAGCTGCCCGGCTGGTGGGAGGACATCTCGCACGCCCGGGACTTCGACGACCTGCCCGCCAAGGCGCGCGACTATGTGCTGCGGCTGGAAGAGCTTGCCGGAGCGCACATTTCATGCATCGGCGTGGGACCCGGGCGCGAACAGACCATCGTGCGCCGCGACGTCCTGGCGGCCCGTCCGTGACGGAGGCCGCCCAGGATCCCAAAGACCTCGATCCCGAATACGAACATCACGGCGGCTTTCCCGAATACGGGGTGGCCAACCCCGGGCCCGGCTTCGGCCGGTTCGTGGCGGCCATGCGCCGGCTGCAGGACCTCGCGGTGTCGGCCGACCCCGACGACGCCATGTGGGACGACGCGGCCGACCGCGTCGCGGCGCTGACGGAGCTGCTGGGCCCGTTTCAGGCCGCCGTGGAGGGCCGGGCGCCGGCCGGGCGGACGCCGGGCCTACCCGGCATGGGCAGCCTGCTGCTGCCGCCGTGGACGTTGACGCGCTACGAACCCGACGGCTGCGAGATGCACGGCCACTTCACCCGGTTCCACGTCGGCGGCAACTATGCGGTGCACGGCGGCGTGCTGCCGCTGTTGTTCGACCACATGTTCGGGATGGTGTCGCACGCCTCGAACCGGCCGATCAGCCGCACGGCGTTCCTGCACGTCGACTACCGCAAGATCACCCCGATCGACGCGCCGTTGGTGGTGCGCGGACGGGTCACCGGCACCGAGGGGCGCAAAGCGTTCGTGTCCGCGGAACTGGTCGACGCCGAAGGCGCGCTGCTGGCGGAGGCCAACGGCCTGATGGTGCAGTTACTCCCAGGCCAGCCCTGAGGCTGGATGGACACGTGCGGAACCGACCTATCCTTGAGCCGTGACTGACGGCGTGACCGACGGACGGGACGACGAAACGACGGCGCTCGTCGTGCCCCAGCAACCTCCCGCGCGCGCCGAAGCCCAGCCGGACACCCCCTCCGACGGCAGGCCGACGGTGGTTCTGCTGGGTTCAGGCGAGATCAGCCGGGAGCTGGCGATCGACCTGGGGCGCCTCGGAGCCCGGGTGATCGCCGTCGATGCGCACCCGCACGCACCCGCGCACGGGGTCGCCGACCAGGCCCTGGTGCTCCCGATGACCGACGCCGCCGAGCTGTCCGCGGCGCTGCAGCGGCTGCAACCCGACTTCGTGGTGACCGCGACCGACACCGTCGCCGCCGGGGCCCTCGACGCCCTGGCCACCGGATCGGGCGCCAACCACACGGAGCTGGTGCCCAGCGCCCGCGCCGTGCGGCTCAGCGCGGACCGCGAGGGCCTGCGGCGGTTGGCCGCCGACGAGTTGGGGTTGCCCACCGCGCCGTTTTGGTTCGCCGGCTCGCTGGGCGAGCTCGAGGCGGTGGGCGCGCACGCCGGGTACCCGCTGTTGGTCAAGCCGGTGGCCGGGCCGACCGGGCCGGGACAGTCGGTGGTGGCGCGGCGCGAAGACCTCGGGCCGGCGTGGCAACGCGCGATCGGCGCCCACGTAGGCCCCGGACAGCCGCGGGTGCTGGCCGAAACCGTGGTCGAGGTCGAGTTCTACGTCACGCTGCTGGCGGTGCGCAGCGAAGGCCCGGGCGGGCCGGCGATCGAATTCTGTTCGCCCATCGGTCATCGCGGCTCCGGCGGGCAGGTGCTGGAATCCTGGCAACCGCAGAAGATGAGCGCGGCGGCCACGGACGCCGCGAAGTCGATCGCCGCGCGGATCGTCAAGGCGCTGGGCGGGCGCGGCGTCTTCGCGGTCGAATTGATGATCAACGGTGACGAGGTGTACTTCGCCGACGTCACGTCACGCCCGACCGACAGCGCCTGGGTGACGCTGCGCAGCCAACGGCTCTCGGCGTTCGAACTGCAGGCCCGCACCATCCTCGGCCTGCCGGTGGACACCATGATGGTGTCGCCGGCCGCCGCCCGTGCCATCGACCCGGTCGACTCCCACGACCCCGCCGCGCTGACCGGCGCGCTCAGCGTGCCCGAAAGTGACCTGAGGGTGCTCGGGCGCGGCTTCCGGGCGTTGGCGACCGCGCCGGAGGTGGCGGCCGCCCGCGAGCGCGCCGGCCAAGTGGCGGCCGCCTTGAACATCCGGGACTCACGCACGCCGGGAACCGAGCCGGCCGCCCCTTAATAAAGCCGTCGGTCAACCAGGCGCCGCGTTGATATTGGGCGTGAGTTTAGTTGCTGCCGTTGGGGGTATGTGATTCACAGCTCATATCACTGGCGGGAGGACGGCATGGCAATCCACGGCATCATCAGCGCAATACTGATCGGCCTGGTGATCGGCGCACTTGGACGGCTCGTTGTTCCAGGCAAACAACACATCCCCATTTGGCTGACGATCCTGGTCGGCATTGGTGCTGCGTTCGTCGGCACGGCGCTGGCTCGCGCGATGGGTATTCCCACGGATACCAAGGGAATTGATTGGCTGGAGCTGCTGGTTCAGGTCGTCGTTGCGGCGGTTGGTGTCGCCATCGTCGCTGCAGCATTTGGACGAAGGCGGTCCGGCATCCTGAGACGTTGACGGTCGCCCTTCACGAGCCCGGCTGACGTGTCAGCCGGGCTCGCCTTTCACTGGTCTCTCGGAAGCAGCGGGCCGAGCGGACCGAGGTCGATGTTGAGGTCCTCAGGTTCGAGACCGAAATGTTCGCGCAACTCGGTCATCTTCTCTTCCAACAGCATCAACGTTGTGCCGATGCGCTCGATCTGCTCGTCCGTCAAACCGCCGCGGTCAACCCGACGAATGGCCTGGCGTTCCATCAGTTGACGAAGCAACTCCACCAGAGTGAGCACCAGGCTCACCAAACCGCGCTCCACCGACTCGGGGTCAGCGCTTATGCGCTGGCGCGTGGTGTTGACGTCTGTCCGATGCGCCGGATATTCCGGTTCGTTCATCCAGCACCGCCGTCGACCAACCCGTCGGTGGGCAGCAGCGAACCAATTGATGAGACCAGAGCGCGCAGCGAGATGACGACCAAGTCCACGTCTGCAATGGCCAGGGTGATATCGCCGCTTATCACCACCCCACCGGCGAGCACGCGATCAAGCAGGTCGACCAGGGCGACCTCTCGGTTGTTGTCCGCGGGCAGCGCCTCAGGCATAGCCGCCCACATCGCCGGCAAACGAATACGGCGGCCATGGACCGGTGATCTCCAGTTCGATGCCCGGGGTGTTCCTGTCGATCGCCGCAACGGCGGCTCTGAATGCTTGGACGTCATCCCGCTCAACCAGATACGTACCGTTCAGCACCGTCCACGCCTCTCGTCCGGAGAGGCGGTGATCGCTTGCAGGCCTCCGTTTTCCGTCGACCGCACGCTCCAGCAGTCCGGCATGAATGCGTGCGGCATGTTCGGCCGCAAGGCGAAACGCATCGTCCTGCGAGGCGAGTGCGCGGCGTCGCCGCATCAAATACGCTGTGCCCGAGAGTTTCTCACCCGGACGATCGCCGGATTCGGCCTCGCCGGTGAGTACTTTGGCGTCGGCATACGCTTTGACGCCGAGCTCTTCACGCGACGTGACTCGGTCCAAACCGGCAACGAAGTCGTCATGCCTGGATGCGAGCATCTCGCGAACCCGACTGTCGTCGAGGAACACCGTCGCCATCCGCATCGGAACAACAGGACCGCGTCGTGCGATCGCAGAGATGACAGCGTCGTGGGCACGTGCCGTGGTGGCCAACCAGTCCAGGTCCTCGAGGTTCCGGCGCAACGGTTCCTCACCGAACTCACCAAGTCCGACGGTTCCCACGACAGCTGCTAGACCGGAACCCCTCACCGCCCGTACGGGTTCACCCGCGACGCCGTGGAGACCGGCGAAGCCCTGCTCCGCCGCTTCAGCGCGGACGACCGCATATGCCCAGACACCTTCAGTCGACATCCCCGTACTCCGCGGCTCGGTCTGTCACCGCACGCCGCCGACCACTCCCGTTCTCGAGCTCTTCGATGCGTTCGCGCAGCCGTTCGTTCTCAAGCTCCAATTGCGATGACTTGCCGGTCAGCCAGGGATCGTTCTCCCACCAATTGATTCCGGCTTCCTTAGCCGTCTCCAACGACGCCACCACAAGCCGCAGCTTGATGGTCAGGAGCTCGATGTCGAGCAGATTGACCCGGATGTCGCCGGCGATGACGATGCCGGTATCCAGCACCCGCTCCAGGATGTCGCCGAGGTTGGTCGACTGTGGACTGGACAGCGCCGAGCTAGACGCCTGTTGCACGGGCGAGAAATCGTTGCCAGGGGAGATCGTCACTCCGTCGTACCTCCTCTGTCCGTCTGGCCGCGCATATAGCGTCGAGTTCTTTGATAGGCCAGCATTTCTCCGCTGGGATCGAGCTCGATCTCATACAGCGCCAGCATGTCCGCGGACGACGGGATGCGCCTGTCCTCGACGGTTTCGACCTCGACGACCCAGCCGCCGTCGTCGGTGGGGGCCGCTGAAGTGATTCTGACCGGTTCTCCATCGGTGATTTCGGTGATGATCTCCCGAGCGAGGTCGACGGCGTCACGAGCCGTCAACGATGGCTCGTCGCCGTCGCGGTCGCGTGGTGATCGTGCCCGGGCGCGCTGCGTCATGGTTGTCAGTCCTCCTCAGGAGGTGGGGGCTCGGGTGCCCCCGGCTTGACTCTCGTCTGCAGGATCTCCTTTTGAAGCTCGGTTTCCTCGTCGGGCGAAATATCGCCGCGCTCGCGCGCTTCCTCGAGTTCTTCGAGTTGCCGGCGGGTGCGGGCGGGGTTGTGCAGTTCCTGTTCCACCTGCCGCTGAATGACTTCCGCAACCTTCACGACGCCGCGGACCGGAGCCAGCGGTAGCAGCACGAGGCCGGTGAACAGCCCCATCGCTCAGCCCGCCGCTTTGGCCGTGACGACGAAGTCGTACGCCGCCACCGGACCAAGCAACCGCAACTTCATTAGCCCACCGGCATTTTCGTTCATCCTTTTCACGACCTCTTCCAGCTCGGCTTGACGTTCGACTTCGCATAGAACCGCGACGTGCGCCGCATCCCATTCGTGCGTAGGTTCGCGTGGGTTGACCTGGCTGGCGATTCCCTCGATCTCGTCGATCACCGTGTTGGTGTCTGCATTGCGCATCGCCTCAATGGCATTCGCGATGAGCTCGCCTAGCGCGATCCGCGAATTCCGGGACGCGTCTTCGGACTTACCGCGTATGTCGTCAGCCAGCTGCCGCGCCTCGTCGTTCTCCGATAGCAGCCGGGCAAGAAAGGCTTGCTCGTCGTAGCGGCCCTTCACGATGTATTCCGCTTGACCCTCAAGGGCTTTGAGCGCCTGGGCGAATTCGTCATGATGCTCGCGCAGGAGCTCTTCGGCGACGGCATCCTGGTCCGTCATCACCGCGCCGAACCGCAACGGCAGGACGGGCGCGACGCCCGCGGTGCCGTCCAGCAGCTTTGCGTGTGCTTGCAGATCCTCGGGTGTACCGAGCGCGTGATCGACGGCGATGACGCTGACTAGGGCCGCGATGTCGCCTTCGTGGACGACATCGACCGGTGCCGGTGGGTCGCCGATGCCCTGAGCGGACTTTTCGACTTCGACGTCGCCCGGAACGATCCCGTACACGTATACCGCGCTGTCGGCTTGTGAGGTGGTCATCGGTCCTCCCGCTGGCTTCGGACCCGAGTCGCTTTCTTCCGTTGCGGCTTGTCTGGGTTGAGCAGACCGCCGAGCTTCTCGCCCGCGGCCTCGAGCACACCCTCTGTCTTGCTCTTGGCCGCTCCGGACGTGACATCGTCCACCAGTTCGGGCAGGCCCGCTTTGGGATCTTCTTGGGGGATGTCGAGCCGGTTGACCGCCTCGGCGAATCGCAGGTAGGTATCCACGCTCGCGATGACGACGCGTGCGTCGACGGTCAGCAACTCGATGCCCACGAGTGAGACGCGGACGTAGGCGTCGATGACGAGACCCTTGTCCAGGATTGTGTCCATCACGTCGGCCAGGCTGCTCGAACTCGGTCCACCCGGACCACTCGGGCCGCCCGCCGGCTGGATTGCGGTTGTCATGCTTGTCTCCCCCCTTTGGCCGGGACGCGACGGCGACTGGAGCTCGCCGTCCCGCTCGTACGGCCGGTGTTAGTGGGCTTGGATGTGCGACTTTGGTCGGTCGCTCGCCGTCGCTTCGGACGCGAAGCGGTTCGGCTTTGTCTGTCTTCTGCCTGTTGTCCGTCGTCTACGACTTCACCGTCGCGGATTTCGCCATGCCATCCCTCGACTTCGTCGGGGTGGAGCACCGCCTGCATCATCACTTCGCGCTGGAAGTTCTTCAGCTCCAACCGGATTCGCCGGCCTTGTGCCCGCCATATGTTGCCGGTCTTCTCGAAGAACCCTTGCGGGTGGTATTCCAGGACAACGACCACGCGGGTGAGGTTCCGCGCGAGTTCGTGGAAGGTGACCGCGCCGTCGAGGTACCCTTTGTCGCCCTTCGACCGCCACACGATGCGCTCGTTGGGAACCTGCTCGGTGATTGTCGACTCCCAGCTACGGTGCGACCAGAAAACCTGCGCCTTCCACCGCAGCTTCTCGTCGGATTTCTGTTCGACTTGTTCCAGCTTCTTCATGTACTTCGGAAAGTCGGCGAACTGGGTCCACTGGTCGTATACCAGGTCTATGGGCGCACCGACGTCGATGTGCTCGACGATGTTGGTGATCTTGGACTTCTTGCCGCCCTTGCCTTTTCCGCCGAACAGTGACCCGGCAGCGTTCTTGACAGTGTCCGTGACTTTCCCACCGGCGCTGCTCAAACCTGCTTTGACCGCAGTCTTGACCGGGGTGGTCAGATCATCCACGCCGGTGACCGCGGACAGCAGCCCGCTTCCGCCACCGTTTTGCGCATAGTCGGTCAGGCGCTCGGTCGCTCCGCTCAGGCGGCCCGATATCGAGGACACGGCCCGATCGGTGAAGGTGCCGGCAAGCTGTTGCAGCGAAGCCTGTAGTTGTCCCGATGCGGGGTCCGTTTCAGCCGTTTGCTTGCCGCGACCCGGCTGCCTTATCGTTCCTTTAGCAGTGCGCGTCATTGGTTTTCACCGTCCTCGTCGCGCGGTTGAACGCGTCGTCGCTGCCGGCGCACGCCGGCGACTCGCGACCCTGACGGACTGTTCTTCCGGTGAAGCCGCTCGTGACGAGCGCCGTACCGAGGCTCGCGGCGCGGGGGCCCGACGAGTCGCTCGACGCCGGGTTACCGGTGGCTGGAGCATTTCCTCCTCCGCCTCCTCATCATCGATGTCGGTCGCGGTGAGGTCTTCGTCCTCATCGATGTCGTCGTCCGCTTCGTCGACATCGAGCGGTTCTTCGTCCACGTCGTCCGCCGGTTCCTCGTAGGCCGCGTCCTCATCGAGGTCCTCGTCGAGATACTCGTCTTCATCAGGCCGCGTTCGCCGCGGTCGACCACCCAGATTGAGGGTGTCGCCGACGGTGCCTCCGACATCATCGAGCACCTCGTCCGCACCAACCGCCGAGGTGACACCTTGCAGGCGATCGTTCAGCGAATCGACCTGATGGGTCACGGCAGTGAGCGCAGCCGACCGGGCGGCTCCCAACACGTCACCGCGCAGTTGCTCTCTCAACTGACCCAACTCGGCCGTCCCGCCGAGGGACTTGAGCCCGTGCGCTACGAGGTCGCCCGGCCGAGCAGGAAATTTGCCCGTTATCCCTGCAGCCGCGAGCATCAGCGCGAGTCGGCCCTTGCGGGTCCTGCCCAAGAGGTATCCCGCTCCGACCGCCAGCGCGACTTTCGCTCCGTTCGCCATGTCGTACTCTCCTTGTGCCGGTTCATTTATTCACCGCATCCGGCATGAAATATTGGGGGAGCGCCCCTGAACCCTTCCGAGGTTTTCCACCGATGCTTACCGGCGTTTACCCCCGCCGTGGAGCCGTTAATCGCACTGCACGGATTTTGCCGAGGTTTTTTCCGGTCCCGCGCGAGCTCCTGCCTAGCAATCCGCTTGGACTGCACTGCCGCCGCGGATACAGTTGCCGGACAATGTATTAAGACATAGAATCAGCTCACTCAGCTATTGCTGCCCGAAGGGTTGGTATACATGCGGCAGCGTAGCTAACGCCCTTACATAACTTGATTTACGTCTTTTGCGGAAGCGCTATTTGACTTCCATTTAATTGAATTTATACACTTTTTTGTGCTTGGTCGGCAATTCCGCAATTTCGCACACGGACAGCCACTGCCAATGAACGGGCAATCGAGAGATGGCGAACTAACGTTGCCGGCGGGCGCGGGAACCGATGGAGCTAGAACCGCATCGCCGACTCAGCCCACTGTCACCTCGGTCACTTGTAGAAGGCGTCGTGCGGCCAACAACGAATGGCGCCCTATTGTGCGTGCGTTTAGTTAAGGATCGCCGGCTGAATCGCCCCAGATTCCTCGACCCTTTCGTACGAAAGTACCCAAAGATGCTCTGCTGCAGTGCATCTCACGCGGCGCTGCAGCGATCGTAAATACAGGAGCCATTAAGCAGTAAGCCCGCTCCTGTTCATTGCCCGCTCGGAGGACTTGCGGCGGAAAAACCATCAGTCATGCCACCGATGCGTGAGTTGTCGCTCGCGCCTGGGTTTTGGTGCAGCCATTGTGCGTAGGGCCCGACCGTGCGGGAGCCAATTTGCGGGCGGTTCGCAACAGAGCGACACCGCTGCCGTCCCGAGTTATCTCTTGCAACTTCGATACGACGCCGCCTTCGAACCCGACAAGCGCGTTGAATTTGCCTGCCCCACAACCGCGGACATATCGCGCGGAACCAATCAATCGGCGATTAGATCGTCTTGACCAGCAAACGCGTTCGGGGCCAGATGGCCGCACCGCGCGGCCGCCTTCGGAGATGGCTGGGGTGTCAATTCGAATGACCGCAGGGAAGCTGGCCGCCTCGCCGCTAGCCTGTTAAGCCGCAGAGACGAGAAGGACTTCGTCGCAGAATCGGATCCGCGCGCGCGTCAACGACGCAAACGCGTTCCCGTGCATAGTGTTACGGGGTATGCATCAGATTACCGGCAAGAGCGAAAAGGCGGCCGCCGAGCTTCATGACCGGTATCCCAAGCGGAATCAGAAGGACTGTCACGCACAGCACCAAGCCGACGAGCCAGACCACCGCCGCAAGGATCCCTAACACCACGCCGAGCACAGCTGTGAGGATGCCTAACACCGTTCCCAGTAATCCATTCAACACTCGCATGTTGACTCTCCTTACAGGAAAGAGGAATACCCGCCGCGAGCGCTATTTAACGTCTGTCTACCAGGCAATCGTTCCAAATCTGTCGCTCGCTGCGGTCACACCGAGCGGCTCATAGTTGGTGCAAGCGTTGGGTTCTCGGGTATCCCACTGCGAAGGGTGGTGGGACGGCGAGGGATGAACGATGAGCGATACCGCTACAAATCCGGCCGAGCGGATCGTTCGTCGGTTTGACCGCTGGCAACAGCGGCACACCGTCGTCGGGTTCCCGATCGCGGTAATCAAGAAATTCGGCGACGACGAAGCCGGACACCTCGTGTCCCTGCTGGCTTATAACTCCTTTCTTGCGACGTTTCCTCTCCTGTTGGCGTTCAGCGCGGTGCTCGGGGTGACGTTGCGCAGCCATCCCGGGTTGCATCAGAAGGCCGTCAGTTCGGCGCTCGCTGAATTTCCCATCATCGGCGGCCAGATTCACGATCAGCTCGGGGTGGAACATCTCAGCGGCACATTGCCGTCGTTGGTCATCGGGATCGGTGGGGCCCTGATCGGGGGCCGGGGGTTCGCCCATGCCTTGCAGAAGACCCTCAACACGGTGTGGGCCGTGCCCAAAGCCGACCGGCCCGGCTTCTTCCCTCGCTACGCGAGGACCGTCGGGCTGCTCTTGCTGCTGGGCCTCATCGTGGCGGTCACCGGTGCTGCCAGCACCGCCGCGGGGATCGCCGCATCGCTCGGTTTTGGTGGCCTGCCGGCGCGCATCGTCAGCCTCGGCGTCGGGACGGCGTTGGGTTTCGGCTTCTTCCTCATCCTCTTCCGGGTTGCGGCGGCCGGCCAGGTGTCGACCCGTTCGATGATCTTCGGCGCTGCGATCAGTGCATTGGGGTGGCAGGTCCTGCTCACCGCGGCCGGGGTCATCGTCACCCACCAACTTCGTCACGCTCAGGCGGTCGCCGGGATGTTCGGAGTGGTTCTGGGGCTCCTGGCTTGGCTCGCGCTTCAGGCAACCGTCATCGTTTACGCGATGGAGGTCGACGCCGTTCGCGCGCGACACCTATGGCCCCGAAGCATCGTCCAGCCTCCCCTCACCGAGGCCGATAAGACCTACTACACCGACGCCCTGCGGGCGGAAGCCCAGCGGCCCGAACAACGGCTACGGGTCGCGTACCAGACGAAGTCAGACACCAGTCAGCAATGAATCACCTCATACTCCTTGAAGCCCAATTGATTCGACACCGCGCCGTATCGCCGGCGATAGTCCCCGTCGAGCACGCCCGGGCAGGAGACCGCAGCGGAATGTGCAGCGGTTGAGTGGGTATACCTGGTGGATGACGTTCCACGCGTTCGTGCTGGGCGGGGGCGGCATGCTCGGCGCCGCCGAAGTCGGCATGGCGCGCGCACTGCTGGAGGCGGGAGTGCAGCCAGAGTTAGTGTGCGGCACGTCGGTTGGCGCGATCAACGGTGCGGCCATCGCCGCGGACCCGACACCGGAGGGTGCGCAACGCTTATTGGAGATGTGGGAGGCACTCGGCCGGACCGACATGTTCGACGGTTCGCTCGTCGGCCGGATCGCCGGCCTGGTGAGCCGCAGAACGGCGCTGCATGGCAATGGCGCTCTCCGCCGGACGCTGCAGGACCACCTCCCGGCGGGAACATTCGAGGATCTCGCCGTGCCGTTCGAGTGCGTGGCGGCCAGTATCGAACGTGCCCGTGAGCACTGGTTCGACAGCGGCGAATTGGTCGAGCCCGTGCTCGCGTCGTGCGCGCTGCCCGGCGTCTTCCCGCCGGTGCGTATCGGCGATGAGCACTTTCTCGACGGCGGCCTCGTGAACAGCATCCCGCTGGGCAGGGCGGTCGCCCGCGGCGCGGACACCGTGTGGGTCTTGCACGTGGGGCGCTTGGAGGAAGATCTCACCGCACCACGATTTTTGTGGGAGGTCGCATTCGTCGCCTTCGAGATCTCGCGGCGCCATCGGTTTCTCAGCGATCTCGAACGAGTGGGATCGGAAGTGGCGGTCCACGTGCTTCCGACCGGGTTGCCCCAGCGGTCCCCCGCGACGTGGTCGAACCTGCGCTACCGTGATACCCGCCGGATCGCAGGACGAGCCGAACTCGCTTATGACGCAACGCGCGACTACCTCAAGGCGCGGCTATGAGGTGGCTACGTCGCGCGTTCACGGTGCCATTAGTGACCATCTTGATGGTTGCCATCTTGTTGTCGGGGCCGCTGCTGCTGGCCACCGCAGGCATCACGGGCCTGCTTACCCGGTCGAGTCGACTCCCGCGCACGGTCGGTGCACTGCTGGCGTACGCCCTCATCGAACTGCGCACGCTCGCAAAGCTTTTAGGTGGAAACCGGGATTGCGACCAACTCATGGAGGGCATCCTCACTTTCGTTTATGCCGTGGCGCGCAAAATTCTCGATGTGGAGGTCGTCCTCGACCCCGCCTCGACGACTCCGGACGACCTCCCGCGCGATCAGCCGCTCATCGTGCTGTCACGCCATTGCGGTCCGGGAGACAGCGTGCTGGTGGCGTGGCTGCTCGTAATCGAATACCGGCTGCAGCTGAGGATCGTGCTCAAAGCCATCCTTCAGTGTGAGCCCGTACTCGACTTCGCCGGCGAACTGGGAGGCCTGTGCTTTCTCGGTCGCGGCGACCGCGCGCGCAGACAAATCCGCGATCTGGCTAAATCGCTTGTCGGCGGCCAGGCGATGCTGCTGTTCCCCGAGGGTGCCAATTTCAGTTGGCCGCGATGGCGCGACGCGATCACCCAACTCCGCGCCACCCGCGGCTTCCGCGCGGCTCGGCGTGCGTTGCGGCAATCCCACACGCTGCCACCGCGCAGTGGCGGCGTGGCCGCAGCAGTGGCGGGCGCCCCGAAAGCCAACATTCTGCTGGTGACCCATAACGGATTCTGCGCCGACGGGCGGGCCCGACCCTGGTGGCAGCTACCCATACATCGGCAATTGCTCATCCGCACGGTTGTGTTGCCGGCCGGTCGTATTCCGCCGCCCGCTCGAATGGGCCCCTGGCTCGAACGAACGTGGACACAAGTCGACGCTTGGGTCGCCGCTCACGCCGAGCGTTCCTAAGTCTGCAATGGTCAGAGCCCCCTGCAGGCGGGCCGCTCGGCGCGGATAGTGTGGCTGACAACGAGCACAACGAGGGAATACGAGCATGAGCACAGATCGCGCACACTCCTACGCCGGGGACATCTCTCCCCTGGAGGCATGGAAGCTGCTCAGCGACAACCCCAACGCCGTGCTGGTCGACGTGCGGACCGACGCCGAATGGCGGTTCGTCGGTGTGCCCGATCTGTCCAGCCTCGGCCGTGAGGTGTTGTTCCTGGAGTGGAATTCGTCCGACGGACGGCACAACGCGAACTTCGGCGACCAGCTGCGCGAGCAGGTGGCGCCGGCCGAAGGCGACGCGCAGCGGCCGGTGCTGTTCCTGTGTCGCTCCGGAAACCGTTCCATCGGCGCCGCCGAGGTTGCCACCGAGCTCGGCATCACGCCGGCCTACAACATCCTGGACGGCTTCGAGGGCCAGCTCGACGCCAACGGCCACCGGGGTGAGACGGGCTGGCGCGCCATTGGATTGCCCTGGAAACAGGGCTGAACCGGCGATGACCCCAGCCGACGACGACTCCGTTCGCACGCCCGCGGCGCTGCCTGAGGGAGTCAGCCAGGCGACCATCGGCGTGCGCGGCGGGCTGTTGCGGTCGGGATTCGACGAGACCGCCGAGGCGATGTATCTGACGTCGGGCTACGTCTACGAGACGGCGGCGATTGCGGAGCAGTCGTTCACCGGCGAGGTGGACCACTTCGTCTACTCGCGCTACGGCAACCCGACAGTGACGATGTTCGAGGAGCGGCTGCGCCTGCTCGAAGGGGCGCCTGCGGCCTTCGCCACCGCGAGCGGCATGGCCGCGGTGTTCACCTCGCTGGGTGCGCTGCTGGGTGCGGGGGACCGGCTGGTCGCCTCGCGCAGCCTGTTCGGCTCGTGCTTCGTGGTGTGCAACGAGATCCTGCCGCGCTGGGGTGTCGAAACCGTCTTCGTCGACGGCGACGACCTGGCGCAGTGGGAACAGGCGTTGTCGGTGCCCACCACGGCGGTGTTCTTCGAGACGCCGTCGAATCCGATGCAGTCACTGGTGGACATCGCCACGGTGTGCGAACTTGCCCACCCCGCGGGTGCAAAAGTGGTGCTGGACAACGTCTTTGCCACACCGCTGCTGCAGCAGGGCATTCCGCTCGGGGTCGACGTGGTGGTGTACTCCGGAACCAAGCACATCGACGGTCAGGGCCGGGTGCTCGGCGGGGCCATCCTGGGCGACAAGGAGTACATCGACGGCCCCGTGCAGAAGCTGATGCGGCACACCGGCCCGGCGATGAGCGCGTTCAATGCCTGGGTGCTGGTGAAAGGGCTTGAGACGCTGGCGGTCCGGGTGGAGCACAGCAATTCCTCGGCCTTCCGGATCGCCGAATTCTTGGAGAGCCATCCGGCGGTGAGCTGGGTCCGCTACCCGTACCTGTCCTCGCACCCGCAATACGACCTGGCCAAGCGCCAGATGTCCGGCGGGGGAACGGTGATCACCTTCGCGCTCGACTGCCCGGACAGCGCGGCCAAGGGGCGCGCCTTCGAGGTGCTGGACAAGCTGCAGCTGATCGACATCTCGAACAATCTCGGCGACGCCAAATCCCTTGTCACGCATCCCGCGACCACCACGCACCGGGCCATGGGCCCGGAGGGTCGCGCGGCGATCGGGCTCGGTGACGGCGTGGTGCGCATCTCCGTCGGGCTGGAAGGCACCGACGATCTGATCGCCGACATCGATCGGGCGCTGAGCTAGCCGGCCTGTTTCTCGGCCGAGTCGACGTGCTCGGCCGCAGCCAGGGTGCCGTCCTGCGCCTGGCGCTCCAGCCAGTCCACGACCGGCCGGGCGTAGATCATCTGGCTGGTGATGGCCATCTGGCCGCGGGTGCGGCCCAGGAACGAGATGCCCCAGGCGAACATGGCGGCGATGCGGTTGCGGTGGCCGATCAGGTAGTACAGGTGCAGCAGCAGCCACGCCAGCCAGGCGACGAATCCGGCGAACTCCACCTTGCCGACCTGCGCGACGGCGCTGTAGCGGGATATCAGGGCCATGCTGCCCTTGTTGACGTACTTGAACGGCTTGCGTTCGGCCGGATTGTCGTGTCCCTTGACGGCCTGCTTGATGAGGGTGGCCGCGTATTTGGCGCCCTGGATCGCGCCCTGCGCCATGCCCGGAACGCCGGGCACCGACATCAGGTCGCCGACCACGAAGACGTACGGGTGTCCCTTGACGGTGAGGTCGGGTTCGACGATCACCCTTCCGGCGCGGTCGGTTTCGGTTCCGTCGGACTGCTCGGCGATCATCGCGCCCAGCGAGCTGGCTTGCACCCCGGCCGCCCAGACCTTGCACGCGCATTCGATGCGGCGTTCGCTGCCGTCCTTCTCCTTGATCGTGATGCCCATGTAGTCGACCGCGGACACCATCGCGTTGAGCTGGACCTCGACGTCCATCTTCTCCAGCCGCCGCTGCGCCTTGAGGCCGAGCTTGGGACCCATCGGCGGCAGCACCGCGGGCGCCGCGTCCAGCAGGATGACGCGGCATTCGCTGGGGGTGATCGTCCGGAATGCCCCGGCCAGGGTGCGCTCGGCCAGTTGGACGATCTCGCCCGCCAGCTCGACGCCAGTGGGCCCGGCCCCGACCACCACGAAGGTCAACCGGCGTTTGCGCTCGGCCGGATCGATGGCGACCTCGGCGGCCTCGAACGCGCCGAGGATGCGGCCCCGCAGTTCCAGGGCGTCGTCGATGCTCTTCATCCCGGGCGCGAAGGCGGCGTACTCGTCGTGGCCGAAATAGGACTGCTGCGCGCCGGCGGCCACGATCAGGCTGTCGTACGGCGTCACCGTGTCCATGCCCATCAGGTGGGATTTGACCGTCTTCGCGGCGAGGTCGATGGCCGAGACGTCGCCCCACAGCACCCGCACGTTCTGCTGGCGGCGCAGGATGAGTCGGGTGGTCGGCGCGATGTCGCCCTCGGACAGGATTCCGGTGGCCACCTGATACAGCAGCGGCTGGAACAGGTGCGTAGTCGTTCTCGAGATCACGGTGATATCGACGTCGGCGCGCCTGAGCGCCTTGGCCGCGGACAGTCCGCCGAAGCCGCTTCCGATGATGACGACACGATGGCGCGACATGCCTGTCCCTTCTGCACGCGTGGGCCTGGGGATCAATCTTCCCAGCGCATGTCCACCGTACGACGCCACCCGGGAGAAAGGCGAGGCAATCCTTCGAATACCGGAGCGCCGCGCGCGGCAACCGCAAGCGGCCCAGGGGGCACCGCATGCGAAAGCCGTTGCAAGGAGTCGGGTCTCGGCACTTCTCGTGGGTGCGCGCGCCAAGGCGACCGAAATACCTTGTGTGATGCAGGATCCCGGCCGGAGTCGCGCTGGATCGGCGACCCTTGTCGCGGCTCCGGCCGGTCACCTGTTGGACTTCGCTATACGCGAAGGTATATCCGAAGAAAAACCGCTGATTACTTTGCGGCCCCTTCGGTTACTGCACTGCTATCCGCCGGTGCAGGTCAAACCGGGTCCGCAATCGATAACGAGCGGAACCGTGCACGCCGAGGTCATTGGTGCTGCGAGGGCGATGACCAAGGCGAGGACAATTTTGCCGGTACGACGTGACATAAGAACCCCCTTCGTCTGGGAGACGATTGTCTGATGCCCGACGCCGGTTAGCTTACGTGCTCAACGACTCGTAGATAAGGGATTTCGCGAAGATCGCCGTCCGGTTCGTCAAACGGATCAGTCGAGATCGCCGGCCGGATGCGGCCGACTCGGCGCGAATGGAATTCCAGCAAATCGTGCGCCGGTAAGAAATGGAAATATCCTGCGCGGCTAAGTCGGCGCGGCTATATTGGGACGCTAATTTCCCGCTGCAAGGCGGCGATGTGCGCCAGCCGGATATGAATTCAAATCGGCGACCAAATCGGCGGCGGCGATGCCGCGGCGAAACCGTCAAGCGGGCAATTGGTTTCACCGGCCGCTCGGCGGCACCTCAACTCGGCCTAGAAGGGCCACGCGTTGGCGTCGCTCTTGTACTTGGCGTTGAGTTGGCTGCAGAAGTCGGCGGCGGTGCCGGCGAGCAGGATGTAATAGGTCTCGCCACGGCGGCTTTCGTAGGAGGTGGGGGTCGTCCAGCCGTTGTCGCACATCGCGGCTTCACCGCCGGCTGCCGTTCTGCGCCAGTTGGTCTTGGCGCAGGCGACCAGGCTGTCGACGTTCGGGGTAGCGCTCTTGGCCGCGACCAACATAGCGCCGCCCCACTGCCCGTCGTTGCGCCGATAGGCTCGGGCGCCGAATCCGGCGTTGTCGGTCTGGCAGGTCAACGCCCGGCGCAGCAGCGAGAAGGGACCCGCGAGCTGCTGGTTGGCGGTCCCGGCCGCGGCCGTGATGAATTGCGCCGCGTCCGAGCCGTCCACCTCCTGGACCACGTTGGGGTTGCCAAAGCTGAAGAGCTGCTGCGAGATTCCCTGCGCGGCGGCCGAGCCGCCGCCGATGATCGGCCCGGCGCCGCTGGAGGTCATCGCGGGCAGCGTGGCATCGGCGCCCGCCGCGGGCATCCCGACGGCGGTACACAGGGCCAGCAGCGCGGCCATGCTGCGAATCGGGCGGGCGGTGATTCTCATGACCTTTATTTCAGCACGTGTGCGTACTCTGCGCGGCGGTCGTCGGCAATCAGCCCGCTCAGCACGTGGCGGGTCTGCAGCGCGATGTACCGATCGATGGTGTAAATCGGCCCGAAGTGCCAGTGCTTGAGCGCCCAGCCGTGGGCGAGCAGCATGATGTCGAACACGGTGAGGTCGACGTCGACCCGGCGAAAGACGCCCCGGGCGATGCCGGCTTCGATCACCGCGCGCAGCGGGGCGGCGGTGGCGATTTCGAGGTCCTTGATCTGGGTGCGGCCCGGCGCCCCGAGGGTGCGGCTTTCCCGGTAGGTCAGTACCACGCCGTCGAGGTTCTCGTCGACGATCTCGATGTAGCGGCGCACGCCCGCGGTCAACTGGGCGACGACGTCGTCGCCGGCGGCCTGGATGACTGGTGCCAGCTGATCGCGGAACACGTCCTGGATCCGCACGATCGTCGCGAGCAGCAGGTCCTCCTTGCCGCCGAAGTACTTGTAGATCAGGCCGACGCTGACCTTGGCCTCGGTAGCCAAATCCTGCATGGACATCTGGTGAAAACCGTTGCGGCCCATCACCTTGACCGCGGCGTCGAGCACCTGGCGGCGCCGCGAGCCGGCCCCCGCCGCGCGCACCGCCTCCTCGACGGGCAGCTCGCTGTAATCGGTGACCATCACACCCTCAGATGCCCAGGTCCTTGGCGATGATCGTTTTCATGATCTCGTTGGTGCCGCCGTAGATGGTCTGAATGCGGGCGTCGACGAAGGCGCGCGCCACGCTGTATTCGCGCATGTAGCCGTATCCGCCGTGCAGCTGCAGGCAGCGGTCGGCGGTGCGCACCTGCAGGTCGGTGGTCCACCACTTCAGCCGGGCGGCGCGCGCGGCGGTCAGCTCACCCTCCAGGTGCTCGGCCAGGCAGTCGTCGAGATAGGTACGCGCGATGTCGATTTCGGTCGCCAGCTCGGCGAGCACGAATTGGCTGTTCTGGAAGCTGGCGATCGGTGAGCCGAACGCCGTGCGGTCACGCACATAGTCGAGGGTTTCGGCCAGGATGCCTTCGGCGGCGGCCACCGCCCCCACCCCGAGCGCGAGCCGCTCCTGGGGCAGGTTTTTCATCAGCTGGTAGAAGCCCTTGCCCTCCTGCTCGAGCAGATTGGCCTTCGGCACCCGCATATCGGTGAAGGTGAGCTCGCTGGTGTCCTGGGCGTGCAGGCCGATCTTCTCCAGGTTCCGGCCGCGGGAGAAGCCTGGTGTGGCGGGGTCGACGACTAGCAGCGACAGCCCGTGGTGGCGGTCCGGCGAGGTGCGCACCGCGATGACGAAGAGGTCGCCGATCTGTCCGTTGGAGATGAACGTCTTGGCGCCGTTGACGACGTAGTCGTCACCGTCTGGTACCGCCGTCGTGCGGATTCCGGCCAGATCGCTGCCGGTGCCGGGCTCGGTCATCGCGATGGCGAGCACCGTCTCGCCGGTGACCACGCCGGGCAGCCAGCGCTGTTGCTGCTCGGGCGTGGTCAGATCGGTGAGGTAGGGCAGCACCACGTCGTTTTGCAGCGTGAAGGCGATGGCCTCGGCGGCCGCACCCGCCCGCTGCAGCTCGTCGATCACGATCGCGTTGTAGCGGAAGTCGCACACGCCCGGGCCACCGAGATGCTCGGGCACCGAAAAGCCCAGCAGCCCGAGTTTGCCCGCCTCGAGGAACAGCGAGCGGTCCCACTGGCCGTCCCGTTCCCAATCCTCGTGATTGGGCACGACCGTCTGTTTTACGAAATCGCTTACCAGTTCCCGGAACTGGTGATGCTCGGACGTGTACTGCAGGCGTGCGGCCATTGTGCTCCTGTCAGCGGAAGGCGTCGCTGCCGGTGAACGCCTGACCGAGGACGAGCTGATGCATCTCCGGCGTGCCCTCGTACGTCAGCACCGATTCCAGGTTGACCATGTGCCGGATGACGGGGTATTCCAGCGATATTCCGTTGCCGCCCAGTATGGTTCGCGCGGTCCGGCAGATCTTGATCGCCTCGCGGGTGTTGTTGAGCTTGCCGAAGCTGACCTGCTCGGGACGCAGCCCGACGCTGTCCTTGAGGCGGCCCAGGTGCAGCGACAGCAGCTGGCCCTTGTGCAGCTCGACCGCCATGTCGACGAGTTTGGCCTGGGTCAGCTGGAAGCCGGCGATGGGACGGCCGAACTGGGTGCGTTGCGTGGAGTAATCCAGGGCGGCCTGCCAGGCCGACCGGGCCGCCCCCATGGAGCCCCAGACGATTCCGTAGCGCGCCTCGGACAAACAGGACAGCGGCCCGCGCAGCCCCTTGGCCTCGGGCAGCATCGCGTCGGCGGGCACCCGCACGTCGTCGAGCACCAGCTCGCTGGTGATCGAGGCCCGCAGCGACAGCTTGTGATGAATCGTGTTGGCGGAAAACCCCGGTGTCCTGGTGGGCACGAGGAAGCCGCGGATGCCGTCGTCGGTGGCGGCCCAGACCACCGCGACGTCGGCGACCGAGCCGTTGGTGATCCACAGCTTGCGTCCGTTCAGCACCCAGTCCGAACCATCTTGGCGCGCCCGGGTTTTCATCGCGGCGGGATCGGAGCCGACGTCGGGCTCGGTCAGCCCGAAGCAGCCGAGCAGCTCGCCGGTGGCCATGCCGGGCAGCCATTCCTGCTTCTGCTCCTCGGACCCGAAGTTCCAGATCGCGAACATCGCCAGCGAGCCCTGCACCGAGACCATCGATCGCAGGCCGGAGTCGGCCGCCTCCAGCTCCACGCAGGCCAGCCCGTAGTGCACGGCAGAGGCGCCGCCGCAGCCGTACCCGTCCAGGTGCATGCCCAGCAGGCCGAGCTGGCCGAATCCTTTGGCCAGTTCGCGGACCGGCAGGTCACCGATTTCGAACCACTCCGCGACGTGCGGCAGGACGTGCTCGGCGCAGAATTCCCGGACCGTGTCGCGCACCGCGATCTCATCGCTGGATAGTGAGGCGTCGAGGCCGAGCGGGTCGTCGCGGTCGAAGGCGGGTGGCGTCTTAGTACTCATGGGATCAGCCTGCCATCGTCGGGCCGCCGGTCACCAGCGCCGACCCGGGCCGTGAATGAAGATTCATTTCCGACGAATCTAGGTTCACCGCGGCTGCGCGGTCAAGATCGCGCTGCGCCCCGGTAGTCTGCCTGCATGCTTAGGCTCCAGCGGCCGGCGTGGCTCGCGGTGGACGTCATCGGTGTGCTGGTGTTCTGCGCCCTGGGGCGCCGCAGCCACGACGAAGGCCTCAACATCAGCGGCATCGCCGTGACGGCGTGGCCGTTTCTCACCGGCACCGTGGTCGGCTGGCTGCTCTCGCGCGGATGGCGGCGGCCGACCGCCGTGGTGCCGACCGGGGTCGTCGTGTGGTTGTCCACCGTGGTCGTCGGCATGCTGTTGCGCAAGGCGAGCTCCGCGGGCGTCGCGGCGAGTTTCGTGGTGGTGGCGACGACGGTCACCGCGCTGTTGTTGCTGGGCTGGCGAGTGGTCGCCGGGCTGGCCCTGCGGCGTCGCTCCGGCGTCTGAGGCGACCATGGCGCAGACGGCCGACGTGGCGGTGACCGCAACCTTCGGAGCGGCCGCGCGGGCGGTGGCCACCAACCGGGGCCTGCTGAACGATCCGTTCGCCGAGCCGCTGCTGTGCGCCGTCGGGATCGACTACCTCACCCGGGCGATCAAGGACCACGTGTTCGCCGAAGATGACGGCGACGATCCGGCGATGACGGCGTTGATGGACGCGCTGGCGGCGCACACCCGGTTCGTCGACGAATTCCTGGCCGACGCCGGCCGCGCGGGTATCCGGCAGGTGGTCATCCTGGCGTCGGGTCTGGACACCCGGCCGTACCGGCTGTGGTGGCCTCCCGGGACCACGGTCTATGAGATCGATCAACCGCAGGTGCTCGACTTCAAATCCGAAGTCTTGCGCGGGCTGGACGCCCAATTGGCCACCCACCGGTGTGCGATCGGCGTTGACCTGCAACAGGATTGGCCCGCGGCACTGCGTCGGGTCGGGTTCGACGCCGCCCGGCCAACGGCCTGGGTCGCCGAGCAGCTGCTCGTCGGGTATCTACCGCCCCCCGAGCACAATCAGTTGCTGGACGGCGTCACCGCCTCGAGCGCGGCGGGGAGCCGGTTCACCGCCGACCACATGCCCACCTGGAATCCGTTGCAGCTCGGGGCCGAGCGCGCCTTCGTCGACGGCTGGCGGCAGCGGGGCCTGGACGTCGACCTGGCCAGCCTGACCTATCCCGGCGAATACCATTACGTGCCAGAGTATTTGGCGTCGAATGGCTGGGAGACGGACGGGCGCAGCCTCACCGAACTGCTGGGTGCGATGGGGCTCGGCAGGCGGCGACGGACCGGGCCCGGCGACTCGGAGTTCATCCCGGAATACGTCACCGCGACGCGCGTTTGAGTAGTGGTGATGCCGGAATCAAGCCCTTTGCAACTGCGGTTCGTGTCGGCGACTCACGACGACCCGCTGGCGCAACCGCTGCTGGCCGAACTGGCCGTCGAGTATGCGCAGCGATACGGCGGCACGCCGAGCACCCACCTGACCTGGCTGCCCGTGCCGCAGGCCGAGTTGGCGCCGCCGGACGGCGGCCTGCTGATCGGCGTCGTGGACGGCGTGCCGGTGACCGGCGGCGCGTTTCGCCGCTACGACGCCGACACCGCGGAGCTCAAGCGGATCTGGACCGACGGCGCCCACCGCCGCCGCGGCTACGCCAGGGCGCTGCTGGCGGAGCTGGAGGCCGAGACCCGGGCGCGCGGGTATCGGCGGCTCTACCTGATCACCGGCAATCGGCAGCCCGAGGCCGAGGCGCTCTATGACGCGACGGGATATACCCGGATAGCGCCGGATCCGCTGCCCGACTGGGGCCCCTTTCTGCCGATCGCATTCGAGAAGTGGTTGACCTGACATAGGCACCGCCGCAACGAGTTTCATGTGCTAGCACGTTCGACGTGCCGAGGCGATCACTGAGCCAGCGAGATGGCGCGTGCGGTCGCTTCCCGGATGGGGCCGCGCCACACGTCGCCGTGCCCGGGCAACAAGACCTCGGTGTCCAGCAGGGCCAGCGCGTCCAGGCTGCGCAGCGAATTCTGCTGGCTGTGGCTGAACACCGCCGGCAGCAGCTGCGGCCCCCCGCGGCGCAGCAGCGGGTGCCCGGTGATCAGCGCGTCGCCGCTGACCAGCACGCCGTCCACCACGTACGAGCAGTGCCCGCTGGTGTGCCCGGGGGTGAACACCGCGCTGGGGTGGCCCGGCAGGCCGGCGGCCACCTCGGCGGTCAGCGGCCGGGTGGACGGGATGCCGTCGCGGATCAGGCCGCCACTGCGCAGCACGTGCAGACCCCAGGCCGCCCAGCGTGGCCGCCAAATGCGCAGTGCGACATCGAAAACCGACGCCTGCTCCAGGTACTCCCGTTTGGCGTGTCCCACCTCGTCGGCATGGCAGTACACGTCGGTGCCGTATTCGCTGGCGAGCCAGATCGCCGAGCCCAGATGGTCGATGTGGGCGTGGGTCAGCAGGACGGCGCGCACATCGCCGGGGCCGTAGCACAGCTCCCGCAGCGACGACAGCACGGCCTCGCGGTCGCCGGGATATCCGGCGTCGATCAGCAGCACGCCGGTGCCGTCGACGACCAGCGTCCAGTTAACGGCCTCGCCCTGGGCGAGGTACACCGTGTCGGTCACTTGAACGAGAGTCGGCGCCGATCCCATGCCCGCGAGTGTAGGAGCGCTGACAGGAGTAGAAAGAACGAGTGGCTGAACTGAAACTCGGATACAAAGCGTCCGCTGAACAATTTGCACCGCGCGAGCTCGTCGAGCTCGCTGTCGCCGCCGAACGGCACGGCATGGACAGCGCAACCGTCAGTGACCACTTCCAGCCGTGGCGGCACAAAGGCGGACACGCCCCGTTCTCGCTGGCCTGGATGACCGCGGTCGGCGAGCGCACCGAGCGGCTGGTGCTGGGCACGTCGGTGCTCACCCCGACCTTCCGGTACAACCCCGCCGTCATCGCCCAGGCCTTCGCCACCATGGGCTGCCTGTACCCGGACCGCATCTTCCTCGGCGTCGGCACCGGTGAGGCGCTCAACGAGATCGCCACCGGATACGAGGGCGACTGGCCGGAATTCAAGGAGCGCTACGCGCGGCTGCGCGAGTCGGTGCGGCTGATGCGCGAACTGTGGCTCGGCGACCGCGTCGACTTCGAGGGCGAGTACTACAAGACCAAGGGCGCCTCCATCTACGACGTGCCCGAGGGCGGCATCCCGATCTACATCGCCGCGGGCGGACCGCAGGTGGCCAAGTACGCGGGCCGGGCCGGCGACGGATTCATCTGCACCTCGGGCAAGGGCGAGGAGCTGTACAAGGACAAGCTCATCCCCGCGATGCGGGAAGGCGCCGAAGCGGCGGGCAAGAACCCTGACGACATCGACCGGATGATCGAAATCAAGATCTCCTACGACACCGATCCCGAGCTGGCGCGGGAGAACACCCGGTTCTGGGCACCGCTGTCGCTGACGGCCGAGCAGAAGCACAGCATCGACGACCCGATCGAGATGGAGAAGGCCGCCGACGCGCTGCCGATCGAGCAGATCACCAAGCGCTGGATCGTGGCGTCCGATCCCGACGAGGCCGTCGAAAAGGTCGGCCAGTACGTCGAGTGGGGCCTCAACCACCTGGTATTCCACGCGCCCGGCCACGACCAACGCCGGTTCCTGGAGCTCTTCGAGAAGGACCTGGCGCCGCGGCTGCGGCGGCTGGCCTGAGGGGCGGGCGAATGGTCTCCGGCGTTGTGTCAGTTCAGTGACAGCGATCTACATCGCCGCCCCCGAGCCGGAGACCGGCAAGTCGACCATCGCGCTCGGGCTGCTGCACCGGTTGACCGCGACGGTCGCGAAAGTCGGTGTGTTCCGGCCCATTACGCGCTCAGACGGCGACGAGCGCGACTACATCCTGGAACTGCTCCTGACGCGGACCACCGCGGGCCTGTCGTACGAGCAGTGCGTCGGCGTCACCTATCAGCAGCTGCACGCCGACGGTGACGCCGCCCTCGCCAGAATTGTCGACGCGTATCACGCGGTGGCCGAGGCGTGCGACGTCGTGGTGATCGTCGGCAGCGACTACACCGACGTGACACGGCCCGCGGAGCTTTCCACCAACGCGCGCATCGCGGTCAACCTCGGTGCGCCCCTGCTGCTGACGGTCAGCGGCAAGGGGCGCACGGCCGCCGAGATCGCCAGCGTCATCGACGTCTGCCTGGCCGAGCTGGATTCCCAGCACGCCCACACCGCGGCGGTGGTGGCCAACCGCTGCGATCCGGCCTGTCTGACCGACATCGCCGCGGCCCTGGGCAGATTCGCCCAGCGCGGCTACGTGCTGCCCGACGAACCGCTGCTGTCGGCGCCGACGGTGGCCGAGCTGGAGAAGGCGGTCGGCGGAACGCCGGTCAGCGGCGAGGAGTCGCTGCGCGAACGTGAGGTCACCGGCGTGCTGGTCGCCGGGATGACGGCCGACCATGTCCTGGAGCGGCTGCGCGACGGCATGGCCGTCATCACCCCCGGGGACCGCTCGGACGTGGTGCTCGCCGTCGCCAGCGCCCATGCCGCGGAAGGGTTTCCGTCGCTGTCGTGCATCGTGCTCAACGGCGGCTTCACGCTGCATCCGTCCATCGCCGCCCTGGTCGCCGGGCTTCGGCTGCGGCTGCCGATCGTCGCCACCGCGCTGGGCACCTACGACACCGCCGGCGCGGCGGCGTCGGCGCGTGGCAGGGTCACGGCGAACTCGCAGCGCAAGATCGACACCGCGCTGGAGCTGATGGACAGCCACGTCGACATCACCGATCTGCTTGCGCAGCTTGCCATTCCGATCCCCACCGTCACCACGCCGCAGATGTTCATTCACCAGCTGACGCTGCAGGCACGTTCGGATCGCAAGCACATCGTGCTTCCCGAAGGCGATGACGACCGGATCCTGCGGTCCGCCGGACGGGTGCTGCAGCGCCGCGTCGCCGACCTGACCATCCTGGGCGACGAGGCCCGAATCCGCCAGCGCGCGGGAGAACTCGGTGTGGACCTCGGTGATGCCACGGTGATCGATCCGCTTAGCAGCCGGCTGCGCGACGACTTCGCCGGCCAGTACGCCGAGCTGCGCAAGGCCAAGGGCGTCACCGTCGAGCAGGCCCGCGAGGCCATGCGCGACAGCACGTATTTCGGCACCATGCTGGTGCACAACTCCCATGTCGACGGCATGGTGTCCGGCGCCGCGCATACCACCGCCCACACGGTTCGGCCCGCGTTCGAGATCATCAAGACGGTCCCGGACGTCTCGACGGTGTCCAGCATCTTCCTGATGTGCCTGCCCGATCGGGTGCTGGCGTACGGCGACTGCGCGATCATCCCGAACCCGACACCCGAGCAGCTGGCCGACATCGCGATCTCCTCGGCGCGCACCGCCGCGCAGTTCGGCATCGAGCCGCGGGTGGCGATGCTGTCGTACTCGACCGGGGACTCGGGTACCGGTGCCGACGTCGACAAGGTAAGGACGGCAACAGAATTGGTGCGGAAACGGAATCCCGACCTGCCGGTCGAGGGACCCATCCAGTACGACGCCGCGATCGAACCGTCGGTCGCGGCGACCAAATTGCGCGACTCGCCGGTGGCCGGCCGCGCCACCGTGCTGATCTTCCCCGACCTCAACACCGGCAACAACACCTACAAGGCGGTGCAGCGCAGCGCCGGCGCGCTCGCCATCGGGCCCGTGCTGCAAGGCCTGCGCAAGCCGGTGAACGACCTGTCCAGGGGCGCGCTGGTCGAAGACATCGTCAACACCGTGGCCATCACGGCGATCCAGGCGCAGGGGTAGCCGTGGCGGACAGCAGCGACACGCGCCTGGTGCTGGTGATCAACTCCGGCTCGTCATCGCTGAAATATCAAGTGGTCGACCCGGATTCGGGTACCGCGCGGGCGACGGGCCTCGTCGAGCGGATCGGAGAGGAGTCGTCGTCGGTTCCCGACCACGACGCCGCGCTGCGCCGCGCGTTCGACACGCTGGCCGACGACGGCATCGACCTGCAGGCAAGCGGCATCGTCGCGGTGGGCCATCGGGTGGTGCACGGCGGCAACACGTTCTACCAACCCACGCTGCTGGACGATTCGGTGATCGGCCGGCTCGACGAACTGTCGGACCTGGCCCCGTTGCACAATCCGCCCGCCCTCAAGGGCATCGAGGTCGCGCGCAAACTGCTGCCCGACATCGCCCACATCGCGGTGTTCGACACCGGCTTCTTTCACGACCTGCCACCCGCGGCGGCCACCTATGCCGTCGATCGCGACCTGGCGCAGCGGTATCAGATCCGCCGGTACGGGTTTCACGGGACGTCGCACCGCTACGTCAGCGAGCAGGCCGCGGCGTTCCTGGACCGATCGGTCGGCGACCTGAGACAGATTGTGCTGCACCTGGGTAACGGCTGCTCCGCCTCGGCCATCGCCGGCACCCGGCCGCTGGACACCTCGATGGGGTTGACGCCGCTGGAGGGTCTGGTGATGGGCACCCGCAGCGGCGACATCGACCCCAGCGTCGTCGGCTACCTCTCGCACACGGCCAAGATGGGAGTCGACGACGTCGAGTCGATGCTCAACCAGCGCTCCGGGGTGCTGGGCCTGTCCGGTGAGCGTGACTTCCGCCGGCTGCGGACGATGATCGAATCCGGCGACGAGACAGCGCAATTGGCGTACAGCGTGTTCACCCATCGGCTGCGCAAGTACATCGGCGCCTACCTGGCGGTGCTGGGGCACACCGATGTCATCAGCTTCACGGCGGGGATCGGCGAGAACGACCCGGCGGTGCGCCGCGACGCGGTGGCGGGCATGGAGGAACTGGGCATCGTGCTGGATCAGCGCCGTAACCTGGGCGGCGGCAAGGGCGCACGCCAGATCTCCGCCGACGATTCACCGGTCGCCGTGCTGGTGGTCCCGACGAACGAGGAGCTGGCCATCGCCCGCGACTGCGTGAACGTGCTGGGCGGATAGCCGAACCCGTCCGGTCGGGGCCTGTGCACAGGCGTATTCGCGGAGCCGGTGGACGTGCGATGGTCGCGGCATGAGGGATGCGCCGGTGATCGGCAGCGAGGAGCTGGCGTCCGGACGGCTGAATCGCCACCAGCTGCGGGCGGCCTACCGGCCGATCTTTCCGAACGTCTACGTGCCCGCGCACGTGGAGCCGTCGCTGCCGGTGCGCATCCGCGCGGCCTGGCTGTGGTCGGGACGCGGGGCGGTCATCGGGGGAGCGGCCGCGGCGGCGCTGCACGGCGCCGAATGGATTCCCGACGGTGTTCCGGTGGAGCTGATATGCGACAGACCCCGCGCGCCCGACGGCGTGCTGACACGCCGCTGCACGCTGACCGAGGGGGAGACGCAGTCGATCGACGGCTTGCGGGTCACCACACCGGAGCGAACCGCCTTCGACATCGGGAGGCGCGGGGCCATCCGCTCAGCCGTCGTTCGCCTCGACGCCCTCGCGCGTGCAACGGGTTTGAAGGTCGACGACGTAGTGCGGGTCGCCATGGCACACCCTCGTTCGCCCGGCTTGCGGCAGCTCGAAACCGCATTGGAACTCTGCGACCCGGAAGCGCAATCCCCTCGGGAGAGCTATCTCCGGCTGCTCCTCATCGACGCCGGCCTGCCTAGGCCGCAAACCCAGATTCCGGTGTTGGGGGTTGACGGCCTGCCCTTCGCCTACCTCGACCTGGGTTGGCCGCAGTCGATGGTCGCCGTGGAGTACGACGGCGACCAACACCGCACCGATCGACGCCAGTACGTCAAGGACATTCGCCGGATGGAAAGGCTGGAGCGGATGGGGTGGCTCGTCGTCCGGGTAGTCGCGGAGGACCAGCCCGCCGCGATCCTGCGGCGGGTCAAGGCCGCGCTGGCCGCATCGAGTGTGCGTTCACGGCTTTGAATGTGCGCTGGGGGCGAGACTTTACGGCGTGTCGTCGCCGTGGACGCACACGCAACGGGAAGCGGGCCGGGCCCAAGCCGAAGTCACGCAACCCCTAGAACGTACTGGTGGGGCGGACCCGGTTCGCCATGTCGACCAGCGCGTAGCGGTGCCGCTGGGTCGGGGCGACGCGGGCCAGGTTGCGCAGCGACGCCTCGACGCCCAGCCGCAAACCGTGTTCGGTGAACGGGAATCCGAGGATGTGGTTGGTGCTCGCCTTGTTGTCTTCCAGCCAGTCCATCGCACAGCCCAGCACCAGCGCGCGGATCTGCAGCACGCGGGGCTCGGTGGGCGGCAGCGCCTCCACCCGCCGGGCCGCGTCGCGGATGTCCTCTTCGGTGATCTCGCTCTTGGTCCGTCCGGACAGCAGCGTCACCGCACTGGTCAGCCGCGCGGTGGTGAAGTGCCGGGAGGTGGCCGGCACCTCGTCCAGCGTGCGCACCGCGGCGGCCCGATCCCCTTCCGCCGACAGCGTCCTGGCCAACCCGAACGCGGCCGAGATCACGCCATCGTTGGTCTTCCACACCGTCTCGTAGAACTTGTGGTCGTCGACGTCGCCGGCCAGTTCGGCCGTGGCGGCCAGCGCCAGCTTGGGCGCCAGCTCGCCGGGGAACGTGTCCAGCACCTCGATGAAATGCATTGTGGCCGAATCGTAGTCGCCGGTGAGCAGCTCGGCGACGGCCTTGTACCACACCAGTCGCCATTGCCAGCCGACCCGCTCGGCCAGGTCGTCGAGCTTGCGGGTGGCCTTGGCCACGTCGCCGAGATCCAGCAGCGCGCGGACCTCCATCAGCGGCAGCTCCACCGACTCGGACACCTCGACGCCGTCGGCGTCCAGCGTGCCGTGCCGGGCCGCGCGCAACGAGTCCAGCGTCTGCACCGGCTGGGACAACACCGTCGCCTGCAGGACAGGGGCGGCCACGTCGGCCGGATCGACCAGCGGAACCTGCAGTGCGGTAACGATTTCGCGGGCGGTCAACTTCTCCGAGTGGACCTGACCGTCCAGGTACACGTCGGTGTGGGCGACCAACAGGTCCACCCCGAACGTCGAGCGGCTGGGGCTGAAGATGGTCGACAGGCCGGGCCGCGGCACCCCGCTGTCGTAGGCGACCACCTCGCGCAGCACACCCATCAACTGGGCGGACATCTCCTCGGTGCTCAAGAACCGGCGCCGCGGGTCGGGGTCGGTGGCGCGGCGCAACAACCGGCGGAAGGAGTCGTACGTGGTCAACACCGGGTCGTGCTCGGGCAGGCCGTCGACGTAGCGGCCGTTGCGCGTTTGCAGGTTCAGGGTGAGCGCGGCCAGCGTGCGGCCCACCGTGTAGATGTCGGTGGCGACCGTCGGGCCGGTCCGCACGATCTCGGGCGCCTGGAAACCCGGTGTGCCATACAGGTATCCGAACGAATTGATCCGCGACACCGCGCCCAGGTCGATCAGTTTGAGCTGCTCTTCGGTGAGCATGATGTTCTCCGGCTTCAGGTCGTTGTAGACCAGGCCGATGGAGTGCAGATAGCTCAGCGCGGGCAGGATTTCCAGCAGGTAGGCGACGGCCTCGGCGACGGGTAGCTTCTCACCCTTCCCGTGCCTGAGCGGCTGACCGCCGACGTACTCCATGACGATGAGGCCGACCGGATTTCCGTGCTGGTCGACGTGCTCGACGAAGTTGAAGATCTGCACGATTTGCGGGTGGACCACCTCGGCCAAGAACTGTCGTTCGGCCATCGCGATCGCCTGCGCCTCCGCGTCACCGGAGTGCACCAAGCCCTTGAGCACCACCGGCCGGTCGTTGACGTTGTGGTCGACCGCCAGATATACCCAGCCCAGACCGCCGTGCGCGATGCAGCCCTTGACCTCGTACTGGTTGGCGACGATATCGCCCGGATTAAGCTGCGGCAGAAACGAATACGGGCTGCCACAGGACGGGCACCAACCCTCCGACGTGCCCTTGGCCTTCTTGCTGGACCGCCCGACCGGTTTTCCGCAGTTCCAGCAGAACCGCTTGGACTCGGGCACCACCGGATTGGTCATCAGGGCTTCGCGCGGATCGATGTCCCGCCCGCGCGGGATCTCGACCAGGCCACCGCCGAGCTGTCGGACCGCCGGAAGCGACCGCGTCGCCACCGTCATTCGGTCCTGCGCATCGGTGTCTAGAGCGCCCAGCGAGATGTGCGGAAAGTCGTCGTCATCGTCGTCGTCGAAGTCGGGACGGAACAGGGCCTGGGTGGCCTGCAGTCGCCCGGTCGCCGCGCCACCGGTCTGGACGTCGGCCGGCTGGGTGCCCGGGCCCACGTCTTCCGAGCCGGATTCCGGCTGCTCGGATCGCTTATCCGGTTCGGCCATCAGTCCAGATACCTCGGTACGGGCGGGGCCGGCGCGGGCCCCAGCACCGTCAACCACTTGCGGTACAACGTGTTCCACGTGCCGTCGCGCCGGATCCGTTCCAGGGTTCCGTTGACGAACCGCACCAGTCCGGTGTTGTTCAGATTGACCCCGATGCCGTAGGGCTGGGTGGCCATGTTCGGCCCGACGATGTGCAGGTAGGGGTCCTCTTCGACCAGCCCGGCCAGGATCGAATCATCCGTGCTGACCGCGTCGATCTCGCGCTGCTGCATCGCCACCAGGCAGTCGGCCCAGTTGACCACGGACACGATCACCGGTGGCGGGTCGATCTGCTGGATGCGGTGCAGCGACGTGGTGCCCTTGGCCACGCAGACCCGCTTGCCGGACAGGTCGGCGACCTTGACGATCGGGGAGTCGCGCGGGGCCAGGATGCGCTGGTTGGCGTCGAGGTAGACGGTCGAGAAGTTCACGTCTTTGCGCCGGTCGCAGGTGATGGTCATGGTCTTGACCACGACGTCGACCTCGGAGCGCTGCAGCGCGGTGACCCGCTCGTCCGACGACAGGATCCGGTACTCGACGTGGGACGGCGCCCCGAAGATGTCGCGCGCGATCTCGCCGGCGATGTCGACGTCGAAACCGGTGATCTCACCGGTGATCGGGTCGCGGAAGCTGAACAAATTGCTGCCGATGTCGAGCCCGACGATCAACCGGCCGCGGGCACGGATGTCGGCGACCGCGGCGTCCGCCTCCGCCTTGGTGGCAAAGGGCCGCAGGCTGGCCGTCAGGTCGCAGTTCTGATTCGGGCCATCGGGCGGCAGCGGCGGCTGGGGCGGCAACTGCTCCATGCCGACCGGAGTCGGCGGCGGCAACGTCGGCACGCTGGCCACCCGCAGCGATTCCGTGTGTCCGCAACCCGCCAGTACCACCGCGGCGGCGGCCACGGCGCTCGCCCGGCGTAGCAGGGGCAGGCGGATCATTATCGATACTCTTTCAGCCTCGGCCACAGGCCCAGCGCCACCGCGATGGCGGCGCCGAGGCTGAGCACCACGCCGCCGACCTGGGCGCCGGACAGCCCGCTGCGCGCGTTGATGACGTCGTTGCGCAAGTGGATGCGGCCCTGGTCCATGGCCTTGACCAGCTCGTCGTCCAGCTTGTCGAACGCCGGGGTGGAGTCCTCTTCGCTGCTGCCCAGCGCGATCTGGGTGGCGGCCCGGTAGTTACCCACCGAGATGTAGGAGGTGATCCGGTCGTTGGCCTGCCGCCAGCGCAGCAGCAGCTGATCGGCGCCTTCCAGGTCCGGCTTGTCCACGGCGTCGCTGCGGGACATGTACTGGTCGAGCTGGCGGTGCATGGAATCGATCCGCTGATAGAACGACTGCTTGCGCTTCTCCTCGTCGCCGCGACGGATCAGCGACAGTGTCTCGTCGGCGCGCGCCTGCTGAGCCGTGATCGCGACGTTGGTGACGGTCTTGAGGGACTCTGCGGCAGTGTCCTTCGCGCTACGACTGGCCGTCGTAGAAATGGTCAGCGCAGTTCCAACCCAAACCACCATGACGAGAATAGCGAGTGCGCCCACCACCAGGCCTGGGTTGATTCGGCGCCGCGTGCGCCGGGCGAGCCAGCGGTGCGAGAACGCGCCGAAGATCACCGTGGCGCCGACCACCATGATGACCGGCGCCGGGATCTGCGTCGACGCGGTGGTCTCGGCGTCCACCCGCTCCGACGTCGCTTGATACAGCTTCGCCGCGTCGGGCAGGATCGTCGATTGCATCAGCCCCGACGCCTCCGACAGGTACGACGACCCGACCGGGTTGCCCTCGCGGTTGTTGGTCCGGGCGATTTCGATCAGTCCGGTGTAGACGGCCAGCTCGGCGTTGATCCGGCCCAGCAGCTGCACCAGCGGCTCGTCGGTGAGGCCGCTCGAGGCCCGGGTCACCGCGACGGACGCGTCGGTGATCGCCTGCTCGTAGCGCTGGCGAACCGGCTGCGGCTCGGCCTCGGCGATGAACGCGGTGGCCGCGGCGGCGTCGGCGACCGACAGCGTGGTGTAGAGCCGCCCGGCGGCGAACGACAGCGGCTCGGTGTGGTTGAGCACCGTGGTGAGCACCTGCTGCCGGTGGTTGATGGTGGTCGAGGTGGCGAAGGCGCTGATCCCGCCGAGCGCGGCCAGCACGATCCCGATGGTCAAGATGCGGCCCGGCGTCGTCGAGATGAACCACCAGCGTGGATGAGCCGGTTCGGCCGGTGACCGCGATCCCTGCGGCTCGGTCGACGGGTGCGCCAGCTCAACCGTCACGTCTTATCAGCCCTCATCTCTCGGCCATTTCGTTTCGCTGCACGGACCTCTATAAGCGAAGTCTAAGAGCATGTTCGGGTGGATGGGTGGAGGCGGACGCAATTGACGACGCCCAAACCAAGTCTGCATATCCTGAATCCGTGCAGGGCGACGGTGACGGTTGGGTGATCTCCGACAGCGGCGCCCATTATTGGGGCCGGTTCGGAGCGGCGGGTTTGCTGCTGCGGGCCCCGCAACCCGACGGCACCCCCGCGGTGCTGCTGCAGCATCGCGCGGTGTGGAGTCACCAGGGCGGGACGTGGGGGCTGCCGGGCGGCGCCCGGGACAGCCACGAAACGCCGGAGGAGACCGCGGTCCGCGAAGCGAACGAGGAGGCCGGGCTGGTCGGTGACCGGCTGGCCGTGCGCGCGACCGTGGTCACGGCCGAGGTCGCCGGGATCGCCGGCACGCAGTGGAGCTACACCACCGTCGTCGCCGACGCCGAGGAGTTGCTGCATACCGTGCCCAACCGGGAAAGCGCCGAGATGCGCTGGGTCGCCGAAACCGAGGTGGCCGACCTGCCGCTGCATCCCGGCTTCGCGGCCAGCTGGCAGCGGCTGCGCACCGCGCCGGCGGTGTTGCCGTTGGATCACAGCGACGAGCGACGGCAATACCTGCCGCGCACGATCGAGATCGAGGCCGGCGTGTTCGTCTGGTGTACGCCCGGCGACGCAGGCCAAGAGCCCTCGCAGCTGACCCGCCGGATCAGCTCGCTGCTGCCAGCGCCGAGCTGAGCCGCTGCGCCGCGGCCCGCGGGTCGGCGGCCGCGGTGATCGCCCGCACCACCACGATGCGCCGGGCGCCGGCCTCGAGCACCTCGGGCAGCCGCTGCTCGTCGATGCCGCCGATCGCGAACCACGGCTTGTCGGTTGCGAACTCGGCCGCGGCCCGCACCAGTCCCAGCCCCGGCGCCTGGCGGCCCGGTTTGGTGGGCGTGGGCCAGCACGGCCCGACGCAGAAGTAGTCCGCTTCGCCGAGCGCCGCCGCGGCGGCCTGCTCGCGGTCATGGCTGGACAGCCCGAGCAGCACGTCCGGCCCGGCGATGTCGCGGGCGACGGCCGGCGGCAGGTCGCCCTGCCCGAGGTGCAGCACGTCGGCGCCGGCCGCGCGGGCGATGTCGGCGCGGTCGTTGACGGCGAACAAGGCGCCGTGCCGGCGGGCCGCGTCGGCCAGGATCCGGCACGCCGCCAGTTCCTCGCGGGCCTCGAGCGGGCCGAACCGCTGCTCACCGGCCGATCCCTTGTCGCGCAGCTGGATGATGTCCACACCGCCGGCCAGGGCGGCGTCGGCGAACTCGGCCAAATCACCGCGCTCGCGGCGCGCGTCGGTACACAGATACAGCCGCGCGGTGGCCAGGACGGAAATTCGCGTATCAGTAGGACGCTGCACACCGAGACGCTAGCGCGCTAGCGTGGAGCCGAAGAGAACTACTAGACACGGGAGTCCCGGGTAGTCGACTGACTGCGGGGCTGAGAGTGGACACAGCCGGACCCATCCGGACCTGTCCTTACCGTCACACCTGATCCGGGTAATGCCGGCGAAGGGAGGCTCGACAATGACCGGGATGCCTTCGGGACCCCCGCTGGGGACCCTGGCCGTCATCGGCGGCGGCGTCATCGGGCTCGCGGTGGCGCGCCGCGCCGCGCAGTCCGGGTGGTCGGTGCGGGTGCACCGCAGCGACCACAGGGGCGCATCCTGGGTCGCCGGCGGCATGCTGGCGCCGCACAGCGAGGGCTGGCCCGGCGAAGAGCGGTTGTTGCGGCTGGGCCTGGAATCGCTGCGGCTGTGGCGCGAGGGCGGGTTCCTGGACGGGCTGCCGGCCGAGGTGGTCACCGCGCGCGAGTCGCTGGTGGTGGCCGTCGACCGCGCCGATGTCGAGGACCTGCGCACCGTCGCGGAATGGTTGTCCGCCCAGGGTCATCCGGTGGTCTGGGAGTCGGCGGCCCGCGACGTCGAACCCCTGCTGGCGCAGGGCATCCGGCACGGCTTTCGCGCGCCCACCGAATTGGCCGTGGACAACCGCGCGGTGGTGGAGGCGCTCGGCGCCGAGTGTGAGCGCCTCGGGGTGGCGTGGGCGCCGCCGGTGCGCGAGCTGTCGGGCGTCGAGGGCGACGCAGTGGTGATCGCCAACGGCATCGACGCGCCAGCGCTGTGGCCCGGCCTGCCGGTGCGGCCGGTGAAGGGCGAAGTGCTGCGCCTGCGGTGGCGCAAGGGTTGTATGCCGTTGCCGCAGCGGGTTGTTCGTGCCCGCGTGCACGGACGGCAGGTGTACCTGGTGCCGCGTGCCGACGGGGTGGTGGTCGGGGCCACCCAATACGAACACGGGCGCGACACCGCCCCGGTCGTGTCGGGGGTGCGTGACCTGCTCGACGATGCCTGCGCGGTGTTGCCGGCGCTGGGTGAATACGAGCTGGCCGAGTGCGCCGCCGGGCTGCGCCCGATGACCCCGGATAATCTGCCGCTGGTGCACCGACTGGACGCGCGGACGCTCGTCGCCGCCGGCCACGGCCGGTCGGGTTTCCTGTTGGCGCCCTGGACGGCAGAACAGATCGTTTCCGAACTGACCCCGGTGGGAGCACACCAATGATCGTCGTGGTCAACGAACAGAAGGTCGACGTCGACGCGAACACCACGGTGGCCGCGCTGCTGGATTCCCTGGGTTTTCCGGACCGCGGCGTCGCGGTGGCCATGGACGACGCGGTGATACCGCGTTCCCGGTGGGCCACAGAACTTTTCGACGGTGCCCGGCTCGAGATAGTGACGGCGGTGCAAGGTGGCTGACTCAAAACTGACGATCGGCGACCGCAGCTTCGCGTCGCGGCTCATCATGGGGACCGGGGGAGCGAGCAACCTCGCGGTGCTCGAGGAGGCGCTGGTGGCCTCGGGCACCGAACTGACCACCGTCGCCATCCGCCGGGTCGACGCCGAGGGTGGCACCGGGCTGCTCGATCTGCTCAACCGGCTGGGCATCACGCCGCTGCCCAACACCGCGGGATGTCGCGGCGCGGCTGAAGCGGTGCTCACCGCCCAGTTGGCGCGCGAGGCGCTGAACACCAACTGGATCAAGCTCGAGGTGATCGCCGACGAACGCACGCTGCTGCCCGACGCCGTCGAATTGGTGCGGGCCGCAGAGCAATTGGTCGATGACGGGTTCGTCGTATTGCCCTACACCAACGATGATCCGGTGCTGGCGCGCCGGCTCGAGGACGCCGGATGTGCGGCGGTCATGCCGCTGGGTTCGCCGATCGGCACCGGCCTGGGCATCACCAATCCGCACAACATCGAGATGATCGTCGCCCGGGCCGGCGTTCCGGTGGTGCTCGACGCCGGCATCGGAACCGCGAGCGACGCCGCGCTGGCGATGGAATTGGGTTGCGACGCCGTGCTGTTGGCCACCGCGGTGACCAGGGCCGCCGATCCGGCCGCGATGGCCGCCGCGATGTCCGCCGCCGTCACCGCCGGGTATCTGGCCCGGCGCGCCGGACGAATCCCGAAGCGGTTCTGGGCGCAGGCGTCGAGCCCACAACGATGAGTCGTTATGTCGCGCTGGGCAGTTCGATGGCCGCAGGTCCGGGCATCCGGCCCCGCGCACGGGGGGCTCCGCGGTGGTCGGGCCGATCGGCGCGCAACTACGCGCACCTGATCGCGCAGCGATATCAGCACGACCTGGTTGATGTGACCTTCTCCGGGGCGACCACCGCGCACGTGCTCGCCGAGCGCCAACACGGCGCACCACCGCAGATCGCCGCGCTGGACGGCACCGAGAGCCTGGTCACGGTGACAATCGGCGGCAACGACGTCGGCTACGTTCCGCTGTTGACGGCCGCGTCACTGCCGCGTCCGCTGCGTCACGTGCCGCTGCTGGGGGATCGCATCGCCGACCTGCTGGATCGCGACGCGCGAGATCGCGCCCTGGACGCGGTGTTTGAATCGTTGTGCGCGGTCGGCCGTGCGTTGCGTCAACGATCGACCCGGGCACGGGTTTTCTTCGTCGACTACCTGACGATGCTGCCGCCGCCGGGTGAGCCGGCGGAGCCGCTGTCGCCGGCCGATGCCGACCTGGGCCGGCACGTGTCCGCCACGCTGGAGACGATGACGGCCGACGCCGCCGCGGTGACCGGTTGCGAAATCATCCGCGCCGCCGCGGCGAGCCGTGAACATCACGCATGGTCGACCGAGCCCTGGACGACGCGGCCGGCCCGCTTCGGGGTCCCGATACCGGGACGTACCGCTCCGTTACACCCGAACGCCGCCGGAATGCGCGCGGTAGCGGATCTGATTGCGGCTCAGCTGTAGAAGTCAGCCGTTGGTGCGCCACCACTGGTAGAGCGCGCTGACGTCGGAATTGGATGCGGTCAGGTGACCCAACACGTTCTTGGCGTCGGTCGTCCAGGTCAATGTCGCGTAGTTCTTGTAGGTGCCGCACGCGATCTGGCCGCCCGTCTGGCCGTTCTGCTTCCAGGTTCCCGGCGAGGCGCCTGCGTCCCCACACGCGGCCAGGGACACGTCTTTGATGGTGGAACTGAAGGCGGAGCCCAGGTTCGTGCTGCTGGAGAAGAGCGCGTAAACGCCGGATCCCGGGCCGTTGGAGTCGGGGCTCTGCCCGCACACCAGTTCGGCCAGTTCGCCGGTTTCGGAGAGCTCTTGCGGCTTGCAGTTATTCAGGCCATAGCCCTTCGACAGCGAGGCGGCCAGCGTGTTCATGTCTGACGCGTTACCGGTGTTGGGTTCGGCGTTCGCGACGCCAACACCCGCGAAAGCCAAACTGCCTGTGAAAGTTGCGGCCGACACGACTCGCAGCGCGGTGTTCCAATGTGACATTTTCCTGACTCCCTGCGGTTGATGGAAATAAAGAGGGGCGAACGTTTCTCCGTTTTCGGTTCACAGAATCGGTTGCGGTACAGCGGGAACCTCACCCGTTGGCGCGCCACCACTGGTAGAGGGCCGCAACGTCGGCGTTGGATGCGCGCAGGTAACTCAGCGTGTTGTTGGCGTCCGTGGTCCAGATGATCTCGGCGCGGTTTTGGTAAGTGCCGCAGGCCGCCTGCCCGGCGTTGGCGGCCGAGCCGTCCTTATGCCAGTTGGACGGCGACTGGCCGGCATCCCCACATGGGGTCAGCACGTCCTCTTTGATGGTGGCCTTGAACGACGTGGCCAGATTGTCGGCGTTGGTGAACTTCACGTACTTGGCCTGGACCGGGCCGTGCGGGTCGGGGCTCTGCCCGCAGGTGAGCACCGCCAGTTGTGTGCTGCGGTCGATGTTCTGGGCCGTGCAGTTGTTCAGGCCGTAGCCCTTCGACAGCGAGGCCGCAAGCGCGTTGATATCCGAAGCGTTCCCGGTGGTGGCCGGATCCGCGCTCGCCGGGGCGCCGCCCGCTAAGGCCAAACCACCGGTGAGCGCCGTTGCCGTCGCCGCCCTCAGCACGTTGCTGAAATCAGACATGAATGGCTCCTTAACGGCCGCTTCTAAACACGGATAGTAGGGCTATGTCGTGGTAAAGCAACACATTCCGCAGGCAATTGTCTGTGTGGGCATCCTTCCTCGGCTCGGCCCGCAGAGGCCCAGGAAAATGATAGTGGCGGGTCGGTCGTCGCGCAGAATTACGAATTATGTTGAGGCGCCACCATAATCCCGACTTTCGGTGAACGCTGTGATGCCGCCGGCCCGTCGCGACCTGGGTGGCCAAACAAGATTTGTTCATTGCTAGTGCCGAACTGAGTCCGCTCGGGTATGGTTAGCACCGCTTTACGCCAGCTAACTTCTCTTGACTGGAGAATTCATGACGCAACCCCCTCCTCCGCCGCCCGATTATCCGCCGCCGTCTCCCGGTTATCCGCCGCAGCAGCCGGCCGCCCAAGCGCCGAATAACTATCTGGTGTGGTCGATCCTGGCCACCCTCTTCTGCTGTCTGCCCTTCGGAATCGTGGCGATCGTCAAGTCGAGCCAGGTCAACGGGTTGTGGGCGCAGGGGCGCTACGCCGAGGCGCAAGCGTCCGCCGAAAGCGCCAAGAAATGGGTGATCTGGTCCGTGGTCATCGGCGTCGTCGTGGGCGTCATCTACGGCATCCTGATGGCGGTCGGTGCGCTCAATACGGACACCAACGCGGCGCTCGCCGCGATGTTCTAAAACCTGATCATGGTGACCCGCTGGGGGGCGGCGCACGCGAATCTGGGTGCACCACTGGTGGTGGCCGCATCCACGACGTTGATGTGCGCCGCCATCTGGGCGGGTGACCCGACCACCCCGCACGGCCCGCTGCCGGTATGCCCCACCAAGGCGTTGTTGGGGATCGACTGCCCCGGATGCGGCAGCCTACGCATGGTGTATTCGCTTATGCACGGCAATCTGTTGGCGGCCGCCAGGTTCAACGCTTTGGGCCTGGCGGCAGTCGTGCTGTTGCTGTGGACGTACTTCGCCTGGACCTACGGGCGCCTGGTGGGCCGGCGGATCCGCGGCTGGCAACACCGGCGCTGGGCCGCCGTCGTGACGCTGTCGCTGGTGCTGGCCTGGTTCGTGGTGCGCAACATTCCCGTTGCGCCCTTCACCGCACTGTATGTCTGATACCGCCGTGTCCTGAACGGGGCCGCTCAGGCCGCGGTCTAACCTGGGGCGCGATGGTGAACAAATCCACGACGATTCCGGCGTTGGTCGCCGTGGTCGCCCTGTCCGCGTTCTCAACCGGCTGCTTCCATCGGTCGTCTGACTCACAGCAAACACCCGCCGCGGCGGGCGCATTTGCCTCGGCGTTGCGCGACAAGGTCACCACCGACGCGATGATGGCGCACCTGTCGAAGCTGCAAGACATCGCCAACGCCAACAACGGCACCCGGGCGGTGGGCACACCCGGATACGAGGCCAGCGTCGACTACGTGGTAAACGTTTTGCGCGGCAGTGGATTTGACGTGCAAACCCCCGAGTTCTCGGCGCGGGTGTTCCACGCCGACAAGCCGGACCTCACCGTCGGTGGCAAGGCGGTGGAGGCGCACGCACTGGACTTCAGCCTGGGCACCGGGCCGGACGGGGTGAGTGGGCCGCTGGTCGTTGCGCCGGCGAGCAACCTCGGCTGCGCGGCCGCCGACTACGCGAACCTGCCGCTGCAGGGCGCGGTGGTGCTGGTCGACCGCGGCACCTGCCCGTTCGCCCAGAAGGAAGACGCCGCGGCACAGCGCGGCGCCGCGGCGATGATCATCGCCGACAACGTCGACGAACAAGAGATGGGCGGCACGCTCGGCCCGGCCACCGACGTGAAGATTCCGGTGCTGAGCGTGACCAAGTCGGTGGGCGTGCAGCTGCGCGGGCAGCCGGGGACCACCACGATCAAGCTCAACGCCAGCGCCCAAAGTTTCCGGGCCCGCAACGTGATTGCGCAGACCAAAACCGGCTCGGGAACCGACGTGGTGATGGCGGGGGCGCACCTGGACAGCGTGCCCGCCGGCCCGGGCATCAACGACAACGGATCGGGCGTGGCTGCGGTGCTGGAAACCGCTGTGCGGCTGGGGAGTTCGCCGTCGGTGCACAACGCGCTGCGGTTCGGCTTCTGGGGAGCCGAGGAGCTCGGGCTGATCGGGTCGCGCAACTACGTCGAGTCGCTGGACCTGACGGCGCTGAAAAACATTGCGCTGTACCTGAACTTCGACATGCTCGCGTCGCCGAACCCCGGCTACTTCACCTACGACGGCGACCAGTCGCTGCCCGCGGACGCTCGCGGCCAGCCCGTGGTACCCGAGGGCTCGGCGGGCATCGAGCGGACATTGGTCGAGTACCTGAAGTCCGCCGGAAAGACCGCGCAGGACACCTCGTTCGACGGCCGGTCCGACTACGACGGATTCACCCTGGCGGGGATCCCCGCCGGCGGCCTGTTCTCGGGCGCCGAGGGCAAGATGTCCGCCGACCAGGCCAAGTTGTGGGGCGGGACCGCCGACCAACCGTTCGACCCCAACTACCACCAGAAGACCGACACGCTCGACCATGTCGACCGCACCGCGCTGGGCATCAACGGTGGCGGCGTGGCTTACGCGATCGGTCTCTACGCGCAAGATCTCGGCGGCCATAACGGGGTCCCCGTCATGGCCGACCGCATCCGGCACGTGCTCAACAAGTCATGATCTCCCGGCTGGGCGCGACGCTGCTGTTGATCGCCGTGGTGGCCGGTTGTTCGGCCACGCGGCCGGGTACGCCGACGGCGACGCCGGACCTCGGGCACAGTTTGGCCAAAAAGGTGAACGCCGAGGGCATGCTGACGCACCTGCATGCCCTGCAGAACATCGCCAACGCCAACGGCGGCAACCGTGCGGACGGGACACCGGGTTTCAACGCCAGCGTGGACTACGTCGCTAAAACCCTGCGGGACAAGGGTTTCGACGTACAGACACCGCAGTTCGACCGGCTCTACACCGTGTCCTTGGGTAAGCCGGCGGTGACCGTTGCCGGCCGCAGCTATCCCGTCGACCAGGCCTCGCTGTTGGTTCAGACGCCGCCCGGGGGGCTGACCGGCCCGCCGATCCGGCCGACGCGGCCGTCGGGTTGCGCACCCAACGACTACCCGGCCGTCGTGCCCAAGGGTGCGATCGCCGTCGTCGATGACACGCAGTGTTCGGTGGTCGACAAACAGAACAGCGCGGTGGCCAAGGGCGCGAGTGCGGTGATCGTGCTCAGTTCGCCCACCGGGCGGGGAGCCCCATCCACGCTGTTCACCACCGGCTACTTCAAGCAGCTGACCGTGCCGGTCGCCGTGCTGGGTTCCTCCGGCGCCGCCGCGCTGACGGGCTCCACCGCGCCGATACGTCTGGTACTGGACGCGCAGAACGTCAAGATCACTTCCCGAAACGTCGTGGCGCAGACCAAAACCGGGTCGGCCCATGACGTCGTCGTGGTGGGTGCGCATCTGGACGGCTCGCGCGCCGGACCCGGGATCAATGACGACGGCTCCGGGGTGGCCGCCGTCCTGGAGGCGGCGCTGCAACTGGGCCCGCTCGCTCCAGTGAACAACGCGGTGCGGTTCGTGTTCTGGGGCGCCGAAGTAGACGGCCGCAACGGCGTCCTGGACTACGTGTTCGGCATGGACCGCGACCAACTCAACGACATCGCGCTGTACTTGAACTTCACGATGCTGGGTTCGCCCAACGCCGGATTCTTCACCGACGACGGCGATCAGTCCGGCCCGCCCGGGCCCGGCGTCTCGCCCGCGGACGTGCCCGAAGGCTCGGCCGGCATCGAACGCACCCTGTCCGGTTATCTGAACCTCGCCGGCAAGCGGCCCGCCGACATGCCATTGGATACCCGGGCCGACTACCACCCCTTCATGATCGCGGGCGTGCCCGTCGGAGGCATGACCACCGGATCCTCGCAGCCGAAAACCCCCGTGCAGGCCCGACTGTGGGGCGGCCAGGCCGGCGTGCCGTTCGATCCGAACTTCCAGAGCCCACGCGACACCGTCGACAACATCAACCGGGAAGCGTTGGCCGTCATGGGTTCTGGCGTCGGATTCGCCGTCGGCAGCTACGCGGAGTCCATCGGTGGGGTCAACGGTGTGCCGCCACACAACAAGAGGCATCGCAGCCGGGTGCCGTAGCGGCGGCTGCCTTGATTGGCAGGATCGCCGTCGATGTGGGCCGTAGAGCAGGTGCGTTGCCGGAGGAGATTACAGCCTTCTCGCCGTGGCCCCGGTTATCCACAACGTGCCACCCTGCCACAGGCTCGAGTCGGTGGACCCGTGTAGTGTCGAACACATGTTCGAGTGGTGGTATGCCTCCCGGGAGACGCCGGAGTCGGCGGCGCTGCTGGATCGGGTGCGTGAG
>NZ_MBEI01000061.1 GCF_001953985.1 Mycobacterium colombiense | reverse complement strand
ATCTAGGGAGTGTCAAGGATCAACCGAAGTAACTGTCAACCATCAGCCGAAACACTGTCAGGCATCACCCGACATAGATCCGTCAAGCATCAGCCGACGTCATACACCTCTGACGTGCCCCCGGCAGGATTCGAACCTGCGACACCGGCTTTAGGAGAGCCGTGCTCTATCCCCTGAGCTACGGGGGCGGACGGGCCTGAGCTTACCGGCACGCCCGCCGGTAAACCGCCGCGGCGGTCAGCGCAGTTCGGCGATCACCTTCGAGAAGTTATCGATGTTGTTGTCCTGCACGGTGAAGGACGACACGCCGTATTTTTCGCGGTATGCGATCAGCGTGTCGGCGATCTCGCGGGGGGAACCGCTCAGCACCGAGGGCTGGGACAGGATCTCTTCGTCGGACAGGTCCGGCGAGTAAGCGCGGGTCAGCTTGAGGTCGGGCTCGGTCTCGCCGACCCGCGGCATCGCGGTGATGGCCAGGTTCAGCTCGAGTGAGTCGAACCGGTCTCCCGCCGCCTTGCGGACGAAGTCGACGCGTTCGGCGAACGGGTCGTCGACGTCGCGCACCTTGGAGCCGGTCAGCCCGATGATGTCGGCGTTGCGGGCGGCGATGGTCAGCACCCGGTCACCGTTGCCGGCGATGATGAGCGGCGTCGACGGGTGGTGCTCCTTCAGGTACTTCGTCATGTGCTCGAGGTAGTCGACCCGGGCGCCGGCGCTGGGATATGGGATCTCCGCGGCCTCGAACTCTTCCCGGACGTAACCGGTGCCAAGCCCGATCTCCAGGCGGCCGTCGCTGAGCAGATCCAGGCCTTGCATGTCCCGGCTGAGCAGGGCCGGCTTGTAGAACGCGGAGTTGAGCACATACATGCTCAGCCGCAGCGTCGTGGTGACCATGGCGACCGCGGTCAGCGTCGGGAACGGAGCCGCGGCACCCAAATGATCGGGCACACAGAGAATGTCGAAGCCGGCGTCCTCAGCCCGCTTGGCCTTGTCGAGCAGTGCCTCGCGCGACTTGAAGAACCGCATGCTCATTCCAAAGCGAAAGTCCTTGGCCACCAACAATCTCCGTTCAACGATCCGACATTGACCAACTACGGGCGGCCTGCGCCAACCCCTGAATCAGGGCGCTGGTGACCGACGACAAGCCGTCATCGCCCGGCAGTGGGCTGCGCGGGCTGATCCCCCTGACCCTGGCCGAGAGCTCCAGCTGGGTTCCGCCGCCCCGCACCCGGTTCACCGGGTTGCGCGGATGCAGGCCCCGCAATTCCGGTGGGATCTCGTCGAGGTCGGTGATCACCTGGTAGCCGTTCAGCCGAACGTGCCGGGTCAGGTGAGCGGCCAGCGCCCGGTTGCGGCCGCCGGCCAACAACTGGGTGCTGCGACCGTCGCGGCCGTACCCGTGCAGCGACACCGCGACGTCGACATGGTCGAGGAACTCGGCGAGGCGCGGCGACTCGGCCGGGTCGAACAGGGCCGATGGCAGGTGATGCGCATAGGCGTTGGGATGGCGCACCACGTACACCGAGGCGCCGGCGGCTTCGGCGGCGCGCTCGGCGATCACATCGGTCATCTCTTCCAGCCCGCCGCCGTGGATCGCGAAAAATCCGAACCGCGAACGTAATCGGCTGCTCTCGGTCACCCCGGGCTCACTCAGCAACGCCGAAAGTGACTGTGGCCCAGGCCCGGACGCCGACGACTTCGGGCGCGGCCAGCCGGCGGGGTCCCAGCGGCGCAAGAAGTCGACCCAGCGTGGCGGCAGCCCGTGCTGCGTGGCGCCGTCGATGATCTTGGGCAAATAGCCCGGTCTGGGCGGGCCCGGCGTCACGCGGTGGTCGATGTAGACCCAGGCCGGCTTCGGTCCGTCGTCGGTGTGCACGGTCATCTCGTCGCGCCGGTAGCGCACCGGCACCCCCTCGGCGCTGTCCAGCGTCGCCAGGTCACCGTCGGAGATCCGCCACACCACCCCGTACACCTGGTTACCGGCGAGCGGTTCGACGGTGGCCACGCCGCGCTGATTGATCAGCCAGTCGTGATCGGCCAGCACGGCGGGTCGCGGGTGCGCGGCGTCGGGGCAGCGTTGCGCCATCTGCCTGACGCACAGGTTCGACCCGTATGCGAAGTAAAGGTGCCGGAGGGCCGGCATTCAGCCGGTCACCGTCAGCCAGATGAGCACCACGTTAAGCAGACTAATCAATACGCCGACGGCCCAGCCAAGAATCGTCGTGATGCGGTGGTTGGCGTCGCTACCCATCAGCCCGCGATCGCTGGTCAGCCTGATCAAAGGCAGCACGGCAAAAGGTATTCCGAACGACAACACCACCTGCGACAGCACCAGTGCGCGGGTGGGATCGAATCCCACCGCCAGGATCACCAGCGCGGGCACCAGGGTGACTACCCGCCGCACCACCATCGGAATCGACCGGTGCAGCAAGCCCTGCATGATCATGGCGCCGGCGTAGGCGCCCACCGACGACGACGCCAGACCCGACGCAAGCAAGCCGACCGCGAACAGGACCGCGATGGCCGCGCCCAGCGTGTTATGGATCGCGGAGTAGGCGCCCTCGATGGAGGCGCTGACGTCGCGGTGTTGCAGGTTGACCGCGGCGATCACCAGCATCACGGCGTTCACCGTGCCGGCCACCGTCATCGCCAGCACGACATCCCAGCGGGTGACGCGCAGCAGCAGGCGCCGATGTGAGCCCTCGTCGGGATGTCCGTGCCGGTCCAGGACCAGGCCCGAATGCATGTAGACCGCGTGCGGCATCACGGTGGCGCCCAGAATGGCCGCCGCCAGCAGCACGCTTTCGGTGCCGCGGAACCGGGGGATCAGCCCGCCGAGCATCTCCTCCGGCGGGGCAGTCTTGACGAAGAAGCTCGCCGCGAACCCGATCGCGATGACCAGCAGCAAGCCGGTGATGACCCGCTCGAAGATGATCTGCCCGCGCCGGTCCTGAATCCCCAGCAGCAACAAGGCCACCAGGCCGGTGATCAGCCCGCCGGCCAACAGCGGCAGGTTGAACAGAATGTGCAAGGCGATGGCCCCGCCGACGACTTCGGCCGCGTCGGTCGCGACGGCCACGAGTTCGGCTTGGGCCCAGTACACCAGCCGCGCCGGGCGGCCCATCCGCTTGCCGATCGTGGCGGGCAGGGAGCGTCCGGTGACCAGCCCCAGCTTCGCCGACAGGTACTGCACCAGGCCCGCCAGCACGTTGGCCACGACGATGACCCACAGCAGCAGGTAGCCGTACTGCGAGCCGGCGCTGACGTTGGCGGCGACGTTTCCCGGGTCGACATAGGCGATCGCGGCGACGAACGCGGGCCCGAGCAAATACCAGTTGCCCTTGAGCGAGCCCTGGGTGCGTTGCCCCAACGTGTCGACCTCGATTCACTTCACCGAATAATAAAGTGAGGTTATCCGAACATCTCGGCGCGATCCGCAGCGGCTACGGCGTTTCCCGTCCTCGAGCCTCACTGCGGGAGGTAGAGCCCCTTGCCGGTGACCAGCGGCAGGTCCAGGGTCGTCACGATGCCGGGCTGGGCGGCCACCACCGCTGGGATCGCGTTGACGACGCGCATCGCGGTGGCCACCAGGCCGGCGTGGTTGTGATCGCCCTTGCGGCTGCTCAGGCAGACGTCCATGGCATAGGACGGTTCGCCGGTGATCTCGATGCGGTAGGAGCCGCCCTCCTGCGCGGGCTGCGGCCACTCGGGGCACAGGTCCTCGCGCAGCCGGGTGACGTGTTCGAGGACGACGACGGGGTCGCCGTTGACCATACCGAACACCTCGAAGCGCAACGCCGCGGCGGTGCCCTTGGCGATATGACCCGAGGCGATGTCGAAGTCCTCCGGGGCGGGGATGCGGACGTAGTCCTGGGTGACCTCGTCGAGCGAAATGCCCAGGCCCGCAGCAATTTGGCGGATCACCGAGCCCCACGCCAGGCTGAGCACGCCGGGCTGCAGCAGCATGGGAAGCTCGTCCAGCGGCTTGCCGAAGCCCATCACATCGAACATCACCGCGGCGCTGTCATACGTGGCGTAGTCGACGATCTCCATGCACCGAATCTGCTGGATGCTCTGGCAGGTGCCCGCCAGTGCCAGCGGCAGCAGATCGTTGGCGAAGCCGGGATCGATACCGTTGACGTAGAGGCTCGAATTCCCTTCTTGCGCAGCGTCTTCCAGGGGCTTGATGAGCTCTTCGGGGATGACCTGCCACGGGTACTGCAAGAAGACCGGGCCGCTGCCGACGATGTTGATTCCCGCCGCCAGTACGCGCCGGTAGTCCTCGAGCGCCTCGGGTAACCGGTTGTCGGCCAGTGCGTTGTACACGGCGCATTGTGGCGCGGTGGCCAGCACGGCATCCAGGTCGGTGCTGGCGAGCACGCCGGTCGACTGGCTGAGGCCCGCAAGCTCCGCCGCGTCCTTGCCCGCCTTGGCGTCCGAGGACACCCAGACGCCCTTCAGGTCGAACTCCGGATTGGTGATGAGCGCGCGCAGGGCGTGGATACCGACGTTGCCGGTGCCCAATTGGACGACGGGGATGGGCATGACGTGCTCCTTAGCGGTCGGGGGTCACAGGTCCGGGACGGGGATGTCGAGGTTGGGGAAGGTGAGGCCGCCGTCGACCTCGAGCGTCTTGCCGGTCAGGAAGCTTCCGGCCGGCGACGCCAAATACACTGCGGCAGCGGCGATGTCGACGGGGTCGCCGAGGCGGCGCATCGGTGTGGCCTTCTCCATAGGCGCGCGCAGATCGTCGTTGGAGGCCACCACGTCCAGCGCCGAGGTCAGGATCGAGCCCGGTGCGATGGCGTTGACCCGGATGCGCGGACACAGGTCCAGTGCGGACGACCGGGTGTAGTGCGCCAGCGCGGCCTTGGCGGTGGCGTAGGCGGCGAACCCACGCCCGGCCAGCCGGCCCATGGTGGAGGTGATGTTGATGATGCTGCCGCCGCCGGAGTGCTCCAGCATCAACGGCACCGCCGCGATGGTGAGCGCGTGAGCGGTAGCCACGTTGAAGGTGAAGGCGTCCTTGAGGTCCTTGGTCGAGGTGGTCAGCAGCGTGTTGGGCATGGTGCCGCCGACGTTGTTGACGACGATGTCTAGTTTCCCGAATGCCTCGACGGCCTTGCCGGCCAGCTCCGCGGTGGACTCGGGGTGGGCCAGGTCGGCGGCCACGATGTGCGCCCGCCGCCCGACGGCTCGGACCTGTTCTGCGACGGCTTCTAGTTGGGATTCCGTGCGTGAGGAGATGAGGACATCGGCGCCCGCTTCGGCGAAGGCCAGCGCGATGGCCGCCCCGAGACCCCGGCCTGCACCAGTGATGACGGCGACTTTGTCGTCGAGACGGAACCTGTCAAGGATCATGGCGGCCTCTCTTCGTTTCGGTGTCAGCCGACACGGTAGCAAGCCGCGCCGTCTCGGATCGGGCATTTCTGGAACAGGTTCTACTTTTGCATAAGGGTGGTGCGCCGCGGTCCGCAGCGCAGGCATGCGCGCGGCACCGGGCGCCCACCTGCGCCCGGCGACCATTCGCCCGCCGTTAACCTTGGTGCTGTTAGCTGAACGGTGACGATCGTGTCTGGTCTTCACCGTGAGGAAGTAACGTGAGGCGCAACCGATTTGGTGCCGCACTGAGTATCCTGACGGCCGGTGCGCTGGCGTTGTCGGGGTGCGGTGGCAACGAGGCATGGGGGAGCGGGACAACCCCGCCCGGCCGGGTCGATTGCGGGGGCAAGAAGGCCCTGAAGGCCAGCGGATCGACGGCGCAGGCCAACGCGATGACCCGCTTCGTCGGCTCGTTCGAGCGGGCCTGCCCCGGCCAGACGCTGAACTACACCCCCAACGGTTCGGGCGCGGGCATCGGCGAATTCACGGGCAATCAAACCGATTTCGCGGGTTCGGACTCACCGCTGGCCCCGATCGAATACTTCGCGGCCCAGGCGCGATGCGGTTCTCCGGCGTGGAATCTGCCGGTGGTTTTCGGCCCGATCGCCATCACCTACCACGTCGCGGGCGTCAACTCGCTGATCCTGGACGGCCCCACCACCGCCAACATCTTCAAGGGCGCGATCGCCGCCTGGAACGATCCCGCCATCCGGGCGCTGAATCCCGGCACCGCACTGCCCGCTGAGCCCATCCACGTCACGTTCCGCAGCGACCAGTCGGGCACCACCGACAATTTCCAGAAATACCTGGACTCCGCGTCCGACGGCGTGTGGGACAGGGGCATCGGCAAGGCCTTCAACGGCGGGGTCGGCGAGGGCGCCGAGGGCAACGGCGGCACGTCGGCGGCGGTGAAGGCGACCGAGGGAGCGATCAGCTACAACGAATGGTCGTTCGCGTCGGCGCAGAACCTGACCATCGCCAGGATCGTCACCTCGGCCAGCCCGGACCCGGTGTCGATCGGTGCGGAGTCGGTCGGCAAGACGATCTCCGGCGCCACCCTGACCGGGCGGGGCAACGACCTGGTCGTCGACACGTTCTCGTTCTACAAGCCGACCCGGCCCGACTCGTATCCCATCGTGTTGGCCACCTACGAGATCGTGTGCTCGAAATATCCCGACCGCCAGGTCGGTGCGGCGGTAAAGGCGTTCCTGCAGAGCACCATTGGCGATGGACAAAACGGGTTGGCGGGCAACGGGTATATCCCGGTGCCGGCGTCTTTCAAGTCACGGCTGGCGGAGTCCATCAACGCCATCTCGTGAGCTGAGACGACGCTCGCGGCGCGCCGTGAAAGGCAACCGATTTTCTTTGCTGTCGCCGCGTTCGGAAACGCTGGGGGGTCTGGCTCGCGCGCACGTCGCCGCCCGGTGCTATCGCGTTTGGCGGCGGGCGCCGGAAAGTTTGCTCACAGTTAACCTTGTTACTGTTAGCTTCGTGGCTGCGAGACGGCTGGTCGGGCGCAACGGCTACCGACCGGCGGCGATCCTGTTTCATCCCTACCGTAAGGAAGCGAATTGAAACTCAACCGATTTGGCGCCGTGCTGGGTGTCCTGAGCGCCGGCGCGCTTGCGCTGTCCGGATGCGGAAGCGACAACAACACGACCGGCGCGGGTGCAACCAGCGGTTCCTCCTCGGGCAAGGTGAGCTGCGGCGGGGCGAAAACCCTCAAGGCAAGCGGCTCGACGGCTCAGGCCAACGCGATGACCCGGTTCGTCAATGCCTTCGAGCATGCTTGCCCTGGGCAGACGCTGAACTACACCGCCAATGGGTCGGGCGCGGGAATCAGCGAATTCAATGGCAAGCAAACGGATTTCGGTGGTTCGGATTCCCCTCTGGCGGCCAACGAATACGCCGCCGCGCAACAGCGGTGCGGTTCGCCCGCGTTGAACCTCCCGGTGGTCTTCGGCCCGATCGCCATCACCTACAACGTCGCGGGATTGAATTCACTGAGCCTGGACGGCGCCACGGCCGCGAAGATCTTCAACGGCGCGATCACGACGTGGAATGACCCCGCGATCCAGGCGCTCAACCCGGGGGCCGCCCTGCCGTCCGAGCCGATTCACGTCGTGTTCCGCAATGACGAATCGGGCACCACGGACAACTTCCAGAAGTACCTCGATGCCGCCGCCGACGGCGCGTGGGGCAAGGGCGCCGGCAAGACGTTCAAGGGCGGTGTCGGCGAGGGAGCTAAGGGCAACGATGGCACCTCCGCGGCGATCAAGGCCACCGAAGGATCCATTACCTACAACGAATGGTCGTTTGCTCAGGCGCAGAAACTGAACATGGCCAAGGTGGTCACCTCGGCCGGCCCGGATGCGGTGTCGATCAGCGCCGATTCGGTGGGCAAGACGATTGCCGGGGCCAAGATCGCCGGCCAGGGTAACGACCTGGTGCTCGACACGCTGTCTTTCTACAAGCCGACCCAGGCCGGTTCCTACCCGATCGTGTTGGCCACCTACGAGATCGTGTGCTCGAAATATCCCGATGCCCAGATCGGTACTGCGGTCAAGGCGTTTCTGCAGAGCACCATCGGCGCCGGGCAGAACGGCCTGGCAGACAATGGCTACATCCCGATCCCCGACGCGTTCAAGGCGAGGCTGTCTTCTTCCATCAACGCCATCACATAACCTGAGGTGGTCGTGACACGAGGAACAGCAATCAGCCCGTCGACCACGGAGAAGCCGGCACTAACAGCGCTGAGTGAACACGTGGGGCGGCGGGCTGATCGCCTGTTCAAGTTGATCGCCGCCGCCGCCGGCTCGACGATCGTGGTCGCCATCCTGTTGATCGCGGTATTCCTGTTGCTGCGCGCCGTCCCGTCGTTGCGGGTCAACCACGCGAACTTCTTTACCAGCGCCAAGTTCAGCACCAGCGACCCGAACAAGCTAGCGTTCGGTATCCGCGACCTGCTCATGGTCACGGTGCTCAGCTCGCTCAGCGCGCTGGTGCTGGCCGTCCCGATCGCGGTCGGTATCGCCGTGTTCCTCACCCAGTACGCGCCGAAGCGGCTGGCGCGCCCCTTCGGCGCGGTGGTGGATCTGCTGGCCGCGGTGCCGTCGATCATCTTCGGGCTGTGGGGAATCTTCGTGCTCGCACCCCAGCTCGAGCCGGTGGCCACGTTCCTCAACCGCCACCTGGGCTGGCTGTTCCTGTTCAAGCAGGGCAACGTCTCGCTGGCCGGCGGTGGCACCATCTTCACCGCCGCCGTCGTGCTCTCGGTGATGATCCTGCCCATCGTCACGTCCGTGTCGCGGGAAGTGTTTCGGCAGACCCCGCACATCCAGATGGAGGCGGCGCAGGCGCTGGGCGCCACCAAATGGGAGGTGGTGCGGATGACCGTGCTGCCGTTCGGCCGCAGCGGCGTCATCGCGGCCTCGATGCTGGGATTGGGCCGGGCGCTGGGCGAGACCGTGGCAGTGCTGATCATCTTGCGCTCGGCCGCCCGCCCGGGTAACTGGTCGCTGTTCGACGGCGGCTACACGTTCGCCTCGAAGATCGCGTCGGCCGCCGCGGAGTTCAGCTCGCCGCTGCCGACGGGGGCGTACATCTCGGCGGGATTCGCGCTGTTCGTCCTGACGTTCATCGTCAACGCGCTCGCCCGCGCGATCGCCGGCGGGAAGGTCAACGGATGACCGTTGAAGCACTGGACCGGCCGGTCAAGGTCGAGGTGTTCCGGCCGCTGAGCTTCCGGCGCCGGATCACCAACAACGCCGCGACGGTTTTCTTCCTCAGCTCGTTCTGCGTCGCGCTGGTGCCGCTGATCTGGGTGTTGTGGATCGTCGTCGAACGCGGCTGGTACGCCGTCACGCGGTCGGGCTGGTGGACCCACTCGCTGCACGGCGTGCTGCCGGAACAGTTCGCCGGCGGCGTCTACCATGCGCTCTACGGCACGCTGGTGCAGGCCGGGGTGGCCGCCGTCCTGGCCGTGCCGCTGGGCTTGATGACCGCGGTCTTCCTGGTGGAATACGGATCCGGGCGCCTGGTGCGGCTGACGACGTTCATGGTCGACGTGCTCGCGGGCGTGCCCTCGATCGTGGCGGCGCTGTTCATCTTCAGCCTCTGGATCGCCACCCTGGGTTTCCAGCAGAGTTCGTTCGCGGTGTCGCTGGCCCTGGTCCTGCTGATGCTGCCGGTGGTGGTGCGCTCCGCCGAGGAGATGCTGCGCCTGGTGCCCGACGACCTGCGCGAGGCCAGCTACGCGCTAGGCGTGTCCAAATGGAAGACCATCGTGCGGATCGTCTTCCCGATCGCGATGCCCGGCATCGTGTCCGGAATCCTGTTGGCCATCGCGCGCGTCATCGGCGAAACCGCGCCGGTGCTGGTGCTGGTCGGCTACAGCCGCTCGATCAACGTCGACATCTTCCACGGCAACATGGCGTCGCTGCCGTTGCTGATCTACACCGAGCTCACCAACCCCGAACACGCCGGCTTCCTGCGGATCTGGGGTGCGGCGCTGACCCTGATCATCATGGTCGCCGTGATCAACATCGTCGCGGCGCTGACCCGCTTCCTGGCCACCCGCAAACGCTGAGCCGACGGCGGATCAGGACTTCGACGACGCCTTCGAGGCCGCCTTCTTGGCCGGAGCCTTCTTGGCGGCCGTCTTCTTCGCGGGGGCCTTCTTCGCCGCGGCCTTCTTCGCCGGTGCCTTGCCGTTACCGGAACGCGCCTTCACACTGGCCTCCAGCTTGGCGAGCAGATCCGAGACGTCCTCGGTCTCGTCCAGCTCCTTAGGCTGCTCCTCGGTGGTAAACGCTTCTCCGCCTTCGAGTTTGGCCTGGACCAGTTCGTGCAGCTGCTCCTGATAATCGTCGTGATAGCGGTCGGGGTTGAACTCCTCGGCCATCGAGTCCACCACCTGACCGGCCATCTTGAGTTCGGCCGGCTTGACCTCGACCTTCTTGTCCAGGATTGGGAAATCCGGATCGCGGATCTCATCGGGCCACAACAAGGTGTGGATCACCATCACGTCGCGCTTGCCGAAGTCCTTGACGCGCAAGGCCGCCAGGCGGGTCTTGTTGCGCAGCGTGAAGTGGACGATCGCCATCCGATCCGTCTCGGCGAGCGTCTTGGCAAGCAGCACATAGGATTTCGATGACTTAGAGTCGGGTTCCAGGAAGTAGCTGCGGTCGAACAGCATCGGGTCCACCTCGCTGGCGGGCACGAACTCCAGCACTTCGATCTCGCGGCTGCGTTCCTCAGGCAGCGTGGCGATGTCGTCGTCGGTGATGATGACCATCTGACCGTCGTCGGATTCGTAGGCCCGGGCGATGTCACGGTACTCGACGGCCTCGCCGTCCACCTCGCAAACGCGTTGGTAACGGATGCGGCCGTTGTCCTTAGCGTGCACCTGGTGAAACTTGATGTCGTGGTCCTGGGTGGCGCTGTACACCTTGACCGGGACGTTCACCAGCCCGAACGCAATGGAACCCTTCCAGATGGAGCGCATGCAAGTCAGTATGCCCGTAGGGCCGGTGGCAAAACAGCACGGCAGGGCTACGACCTGGGATGGTCCGCCCGACTGCGGATTATCGGGGCATGCGCCTACTGACGCGAAGCCGCGTCCAGCGCGGCCCGATCCGGCAGGTCAGCTCCGGCGCGCGCGACGGTCAGCGCCGCCGACAGGCTCGCCTCCTCCAGCGCCGCCGTCAGCGTGTCAACGTCGATGCCGCGCAACTCGGCGCGATTGTCGCCTCCCAGCGATCCCGATTCCCACAGCGCGTCCAGCAGACCGGCCATGAACGAGTCACCGGCGCCGACGGTGTCGACCACGTGCACCGCGCGCGTCGGCACCCGGGCGGCGCCCGCCGCGCAGAAGGCCACCGCGCCCCGGTCGGCCATCGTCACCGCCACGATGGCCGGACCCAGCCGCAGCCACGTTTGCGCGATCTGCTCGGGCGGGTGATCGGGGTCGATCCAGCGCAGGTCTTCCTCGCTGACCTTCACGATGTCGCTGCGCTCGATGAGGTGCTCGATGCGTTCGACGGCCAGGTCCCGGTCGGCGATCAGCGACGGCCGAACGTTGGGATCGAAGGTGACGGTGGCCGAGACTCGATACGTGTCGATCAGCGCCGCGACCGCCAGACAGCCCGGATCCTGCACGGCGGCAATCGATCCGGTGTGGACGAAAAGCGGCGGGGCGACGGGCGGCGTTCCGGAGAGCCGCCAGTCCAGATCGAACACGTATTCGGCCGACCCGTCTTGCGCGATGGTTGACCGCGCGGTCGGCGTGCGCTGCGCGGTGCGGCTTTCCGAAACCAGTTGCACCCCTGCGGCTTCGACGTATTCGGCGATGCGCCGCCCACACGCGTCGTCGGCGATCGAGGTCAGGAAGTCGACCTGGCGGCCCAGCCGGCCGAGTCCGACGGCGACGTTGAGCGGACTGCCGCCGACATGCTCATCGCTGCCGACGATATCGATCAGCGACTCGCCGATCACCAGCCCGCGAGTCATCGCACCAAGGCATCCAGCGTCGCGCGAGCTCCCTTGCTGTGCAAGGAATCCAGCGCCCAGAGGTACGCCTCGACGAAGCGTGGCTGATGGGCCAGATCGCAGAACACCGCGGTGATCTCGATGAACACGGTGGGATTCTCGTGCTGCGACCTGGCGATCGGGACGAGCGAGTCCGCCAGCTGGTCCAACACCTCGTACGGGTTGCCCCACTCGTCGACACCCTCGGCGTATCGGGCCCAGCTCGCCACCACCGCTGCCGCCAGCCGGACCGGCCCACCGTGGGCCAGGTTGTCGCAAATGACGGGATACAGCCATTTCGGGATGCGATCCGACGAGTAGGCGCACAGCCGCGCGACGGTGTCGCGCACGGCCGGGTTGGCAAATCGCTCGACCAGCGTGCGGCCGTACTCATGCAGGTCGATTCCCGGCACCTGCGGGAGCGTCGGAATGGCCTCGGATTCGAAGTAGGCAAGCAGGAATTCGGCGAACAACGGATCGCTTGCGGCCTCGTGGACGAACTTGAAGCCGCAGAGGTGAGCGAAGTAGGCCAGGCACTGGTGTCCCGCGTTGAGCAGTCGCAGCTTCATCAGCTCGTACGGGCGCACATCGTCGACCAGCAGCACGCCCGCTTGCTCCAGCGGCGGCCGGCCGTCGGCGAAGTCGTCCTCGATCACCCAGGCGGTGAACGGCTCGGCCACCACCGGCCACCGGTCGTTGACGCCGAAGTCGCGTCGCACTTCCGCGGCCATCTCCAAAGTCGTTGCCGGGGTGATCCGGTCGACCATCGAACTCGGGAACCGGGCATGCTCCGCCACCCACTCGGCCAACTCGGGATCCACGTGTTCGGCGCTCGCGAGCACGGTGCGCCTGGCGACCTCACCATTGTTCTCGATGTTGTCGCAGGAGACGATCGTCGGCGCGGCGATCCCGCGTTGGCGCCGGCGGGCGAGCGCCTCGGTGATCAACGCGAACGCCGGCCCATCGGGGTCGCGGTACCCACCTTCGGTGATGGTCAGTGAAATGATCCGGGTGGACGGGGCGGCCAGCACCTCCAATGCCGAATCCGGATCGTCCGGGGCGTAGCGGTAGTCGATGATCGAGCCGATCACCTGGGCATCCCGGCTACCGTTGGGGTTTTCCAGGATCAACGTGTACAGCCCGTCCTGGCCATTGAGGACGTCGCGCATGGTCCAGTCGGCGGGCATCACACCCACCCCGCAAATGCCCCACTCGTGCGCCAACCCTTGCTGCAGCAGCAGATTGATGTACGCGGCCTGATGCGCCCGGTGGAAGTGACCGGCGCCGATGTGCGCTATCCCGACGTTGACAGTGCCGCGGTCGTACTTCGGCGCGTCGATCGGCAGCTCGGAGAGCGACGCATTGTTCAGATCGATCGCACTGTTCAGATTGGTCGCGCTGGCCATCGTTGGCCACCTCCTCCCCGGGTCGCAGCCCGGATCGCTACGGCGAGGTCGACGTCCTATGTGAGCGGGGACCGTCCGGCCGGCACGGCCGACGACAACAGGGCATCAGCAAGAGCACGCCACGAATCGGTTATCGCGACTGCGCCGGCATCGATCAACTCTGCACGGCGGGATTCCCGTTCGTCGGGCAACACGAACATCAGGTTGCCGACGGTGGCATAACCGGCCGCAACCGCCGACTTCACGCCGGCCACCGAATCTTCAATAGCCAGCCCCTGTTCGGGTGCGACGCCCAGTACCTGGCCGCAATGCAGATATACCGCAGGATCGGGCTTGCTCGTCGGCACCGGAAGAGAATCCTCCGCGCTGAAGGTCACCCGCTCCGAGATCAGCGAGTCGAGGCCGGTGGCGGCGAAGCAGGCAAGCAGACGCTTGGTGGCGCTGGAGCTCACGGCCGCGAGGGCGTAGCGCGCCGCGAGGTCGCGCAACGGTTCGAGCACCTGCGGATCCGGGGTCAGGGTGACGGCCAGGTGAGCGGTTACCCGTTCACGCTCGTCGCGCACCCACTGCTCGAGTTCGTCGGCGCACAACGCGTTGCCGCTCGCCACATCGCCGGCTGACGCGATCACCGCGGCGGGGCGGCCCTGGGCCAACGTCTTATCGAGCGGCACCTCGCACTGCACCGCCAGGTCGAGAGCCGTGGTACGGAAGTTCTTCCCGACCGCGCGCTTACGCAACTCCTCGGAGCTGAGCGGGGCGGTCACACCGAACCTGGCCAGGAAACGATTCGTCACCTCGCACGAGGCGTCGAACGCCGGCCTCTCCGACCCGAACAGGTTGTCATCGGCGTCGCAGAGCAACGTGGTGATCGGCGCCGGATCGAATTCGCGCACGAAGGTCAGGCCCGCGGTCATCGTGCCACCAACTCCCACTGCTCGTGGCGCAACGCGTCGCGCAGCGTGGGCAACACACCGCGCGCGTCGATGTCGGCGATCATGTCGCCCAGGCGCTCCGCAAAACCGGGGACCGCGCGCACCTCGGCGAACATTTCGTGCCCCAGCAGCGGATCGGGATTGCTGCTTGCCATATTGGCCAACCTAGCCACCGGTATCGCCTGCGAGTCTTCGAGGCGGAGCCTTCGCCCCTGGAGGTCGTGGCCGCGCATGTAACGGGCCCATCCGGCGACCGCCAACATCAACAGGGTGTGCGGCCTGCCCTGCGCGATTGCCTCCTGCAGGGAGGGCAGCACGAACGTCGCGATCTTGCTGGTCCCCCGGCGGGCCAGCCGAGACAGCTGGTCGCTCATTCGGGGATTGCCGAGCCGATCGAGCAAGGTGCGCCGGTACTCGGGTGTGTTCATCCCGGGGACCGGGGGCAGGAGCGGCTGAATCTCGTCGCGCAGCAGCTTCTCGACGAAATCGAAGATGATGCCGTCGCGCATCGCTTCGTCGGTGCGCTGGTAACCGGCCAGGATGGCCAGGCACGCGAGCGCGATATGGGTTCCGTTGAGGAGCCGGGTCTTGATCAGCTTGTGGTCGCTGACGTCGGCAACGAACTCGGCACCGACCTCGTGCAGCGGCGGCCGCCCGTTGCTGAAGGAATCCTCGATCACCCACTGGCAATACGGCTCGGTCACGACGGGCCATTTGTCGGCGACGCCGAACGTCTCCTCGACGAATTTGCGCTCCGACTTCGAGGTTTGCGGGGTGATGCGATCGACCATGGTCGATGGGAACGCGACGTGCGTGTCGATCCAGCGGGCAAGCCCGGGATCCTTCAGAGCGGCGAACGACACCAGCGCGGTCCTCGCCGGCTGGCTGTCGCCGGGGATGTTGTCGCAGCAGAGCACGGTGAACGGCGCGATGCCGGCGTGGCGACGCCGGTCCAGGGCTTCGGCCAGGTACCCCCACGCGGTGGCATAGGTGCCGGAAGCGACGAGGTCGGCGCGCACGTCGGGGTCGTCGGCGTCGAACTCGTCGGTGACGGGATTCAGGAAGTATCCGTTGCCGGTGATGGTCAGGCTGACGATGCGGGTTTCAGGATCTGCGAGGGCGGCGCGCACGGCCGCCCCATCGTTCGGGGCGTAGTGCACGGAGCCGATGGAGCCGACGACGCGGGCGATTTGGCGATCGTGTCCTTGCTGTACCACGGTGTACAGCCCGTCTTGTGCCGACAGCAAGTCCTTGACGTCCGGGGAGTGCAGGCTGACGCCGGTAACCCCCCAACGGTCTGAGATGCCCGCACGGGCGAGATCGTCGAAGTAGACGGCCTGGTGGGCCCGGTGGAAGTTGCCCGCACCGATGTGGACGACTCCGCGGCCAAGAGATGACCGGTCGTAGGTTGGAACGTCGATTCTCCGGGAATGCAGTCGTAGGGTCGCGTCGCTGAGTGGGACGCCGCTGTTTCGACGCCACGGGGAGGGGATTACGTCAAACATTCAGTGTCTGTGCCCGGGCTCAGTCGCCAATCAACACTTTCGTGGGTCATGTCACAAAATAAGTTGGGGTTTGGACGATTAACGGTGGTCAAAGCGGTTAACACGCGCGAAACGCGTAGTTTGACAACATGGCACCGCGGCTGAAACTGACCAATGCCGAGAAGGTGCTGTACCCCGCCACCGGCACCACCAAGAGCGACATCTTCGACTACTACACGCGCATCGCCGAGGTGATGATCCCGCACATCGCCGGGCGGGCGGCCACGCGCAAGCGCTGGCCCAACGGCGTCGAGCAGGATTCGTTTTTCGAGAAGCAACTGGCCTCGTCGGCCCCCGACTGGTTGCCGCGCGCCAGCGTGACGCATCGATCCGGAACGACGACATATCCGATCATCGACAGCGTCGACGGGCTGGCCTGGATCGCCCAACAGGCCGCGCTGGAGGTCCACGTACCGCAGTGGCGCTTCGTCGCGGAGTGGACCCGTAGCCGGGCCGAGGAACTGAAACCCGGGCCGGCGACCCGTCTCGTGTTCGACCTCGACCCGGGTGAAGGCGTCACGATGGCCCAACTGGCCGAGGTGGCGCGCGCCGTGCGCGAACTGATCACCGCAATCGGGCTGACCACCTACCCGCTCACCAGCGGCAGCAAGGGCCTGCACCTTTACACGCCGCTGCAGGAGCCGGTGAGCAGTAAGGGCGCGACGGTGTTGGCCAAACGCGTTGCGCAACAACTGGAAAAGGCGATGCCCACACTGGTGACGTCGACCATGACCAAGAGCCTGCGGGCCGGAAAGATCTTTCTGGACTGGAGTCAGAACAACGGCGCCAAGACGACCATCGCGCCGTACTCGCTGCGCGGACGTGAACACCCCACCGTTGCGGCGCCGCGCAGCTGGGAGGAACTTGACGACCCGTCGCTGCGCCAGCTGCGTTATGACGAAGTTCTGGACCGGGTGGCCCGCGACGGCGATCTGCTGGCACCGCTGGACGAGGATGCACCGGTCCCCGATCGTCTGAGTAAATACCGCAGCATGCGCGACGCGTCGAAAACCCCAGAGCCGGTCCCTGTTACGAAACCAGCTCTGGGACAAGGCAATAGCTTTGTCATCCAAGAACACCACGCGCGCCGGCTGCACTACGACTTCCGGCTGGAACGGGACGGCGTGCTGGTGTCCTGGGCGGTGCCGAAAAACCTGCCCGAAACGACCTCGGTGAACCACCTGGCGGTCCACACCGAGGACCATCCGCTGGAATACGGCGGGTTCGAGGGCATCATTCCCAAGGGCGAGTATGGCGCCGGGAAGGTGATCATCTGGGACGCCGGAACTTATGAGGCCGAAAAGTTCAATGACTCCGCCGAAAAAGGGGAGGTCATCGTCAATCTGCACGGCAGCAAGATTTCCGGACGCTATGCGCTGATTCAGACCAACGGTGACCAGTGGCTGGCGCACCGGATGAAGGATCAGAAGGTCTTCGACTTCGACACCATCGTCCCCATGCTGGCCACCCATGGTTCGGTGACGGCGCTGAAGGCGGGCCAGTGGGCGTTCGAAGGCAAATGGGATGGCTACCGGCTGCTGATCGAGGCCGACCACGGCGCCATCCGGATACGGTCCCGGCGCGGCCGCGAAGTCACCGGCGAATATCCCGAACTGCGTTCGCTTGCAGAAGATCTCGCGGAACACCACGTGATCCTCGACGGTGAGGCCGTCGTCCTGGACTCCTCGGGTGTGCCCAACTTCCATGAGATGCAGAACCGCGGCCGGGGCTCGCGCGTGGAATTCTGGGCGTTCGACGTGCTGTACCTCGACGGCCGCTCGCTGCTGCGGGCCAGGTACTCCGACCGGCGTAAGGTGCTGGAAATGCTCGGCGCCGGCAGCGATCTCATTGTTCCCGAGTTGCTGCCCGGCGACGGCGCGCAGGCGCTGGAGCACTCCGGCAAGCGCGGCTGGGAAGGGGTGATCGCCAAGCGGCGCGACTCCACCTACCAGCCCGGCCGGCGCTCGTCGTCCTGGATCAAGGACAAGCATTGGAACACCCAGGAAGTCGTCATCGGCGGCTGGAAGGCCGGGGAAGGCGGGCGCAGCAGCGGCATCGGCTCGCTGCTGATGGGCATCCCGACCGTGGATGGCCTGCACTTCGCTGGCCGCGTCGGCACCGGGTTCACCGAACGCGACCTGACCAACCTGAAGAAGACGCTGGCGCCACTGCACACCGACGAATCCCCCTTCCACCCACCGCTGCCCCGCAGCGAAGCCCGCGGCGTGACGTACGTCGAGCCGGTTCTGGTCGGGGAGGTGCGCTACAGCGAGTGGACCCCGGATGACCGGCTACGCCAATCGAGTTGGCGGGGGCTACGGCCGGACAAGGAAGCGAGTGAGGTGGTACGCGAGTGAAATGGGTTACCTACCAAGGTGATGACGGTGAGCGCGTCGGGGTCCTCTCCGGCGACACCATCCATGCGCTGCCGGCGGGAGTGACGCTGCTCGACCTGATCGCGCGAGGCCCTGACGGACTGCGGCAGGCGGGGGAAGAGGCGCAGCGCTCCCCGACGGGGACGGTAGCGCTCGCCGACGTACGCCTGCTCGCGCCCATCCCGCGCCCGCCGTCCATCCGGGATTCCCTGTGCTTCCTCGACCACATGCGCAACTGCCAAGCCGCGCTGGGTGCCGGGCGGCTGCTCGCCGACAGCTGGTACCGCATCCCCGCGTTCTACTTCGCCTGTCCGGCAACCGTTTTAGGGCCCTACGACGACGCGCCGACGGCGCCCGGAAGTGCTTGGCAGGACTTCGAATTGGAGATCGCCGCGGTGATCGGCACCGGCGGAAAGGATCTCACCGTCGAACAGGCCGAGCAGGCGATCATCGGCTACACCATCTTCAACGACTGGTCCGCTCGCGATCTGCAGCAGATGGAGGGCCAATTGGGTATCGGACAGGGCAAGGGCAAGGACAGCGGCGTCACGCTGGGTCCCTACCTGGTGACCCCCGACGAACTCGAGCCGTACCGCCATCCCTCTCATCCGGGCAAGCTGGACCTGCGGGTCACCGCCCTGGTCAACGATGCCGTTATCGGTACGGGGTCGACGGCCCAGATGGACTGGACCTTTGGCGAAGTCATCTCCTACGCCTCGCGCGGCGTGACCCTCAACCCCGGCGATGTCATCGGCTCCGGGACGGTGCCCACCTGCACATTGGTCGAGCACCTCAATCCCGGTGCGCTGGAATCGTTTCCCGGTTGGCTACACGACGGCGACATCGTCACGCTGCAAGTCCAGGGCTTGGGGGAGACCCGGCAGACCGTCCGCGCGAGCAGCGCGCCACACGCGTTGGCCGCACGGCACAACCCGGACGCTGCGCCCGCAGCGCCGCGGGTCAACCGGGCACCGACCCGGGTGCCCTACACCCGCGGGCTGCATCAGGTGGCCGACCGGGTGTGGGCATGGACGCTGCCGGACGGGGGCTATGGGTGGAGCAACGCCGGGCTGATCGCCGGCGAGGGCGCGTCCCTGTTGGTGGACACCCTGTTCGACCTGGCGCTGACCCGCGAGATGCTCACCGCGATGCGGCCCATCACCGGGTCCGCACCCATCACCGACGCGTTGATCACCCACTCCAACGGCGACCACACCCACGGCAACCAACTGCTCGACAATTCGGTTCGCATCATCGCCGCGCGCGGCACCGCCGAGGAGATCGAGCACGGGATGGCGCCCGAGATGCTGGCCATGGCGCAAACCGCCAACCTCGGGCCGGTGGCGACCCCGTACACGCGAGAACGCTTCGGGCACTTCGACTTCAGCAACATCACGCTGCGCAACGCCGACCAGACCTTCGAGCGCAACCTGTCCGTCGAGGTCGGCGGGCGGCGGATCGACATGCTGAATCTGGGTCCCGCGCACACCGCCGCCGACTCGGTGGTGCACGTGCCCGACGCGGGGGTACTGTTCGGCGGCGACCTGCTGTTCATCGGCTGCACGCCCATCGTGTGGGCCGGCCCGATCGCCAACTGGGTCGCGGCGTGCGACACGATGATCGCGCTGGACGCGCCGACGGTGGTGCCCGGCCACGGCCCCATCACCGATCCGGACGGAATCCGCGCGGTGCGTGGCTATCTCGTGCACGTCGCCGAACAGGCCGAGGCCGCCTACCGCCGGGGCTTGTCGTGGGCCGAGGCCGCCGACACCATCGACCTCGGCGAGTACGCCACCTGGTTGGACGCCGAGCGCGTCGTCGTCAACGTCTATCAGCGCTACCGCGAACTCGACCCGCAGACACCGCAATTGGAGGTCATGGCCCTGCTGGTGATGCAGGCCGAGTGGCTGGCCAAGCGGTCCGCGTGACCACTTGCGCCGGCTAGGGCCGCACCGCCCTGACGAAGCTGATCGTGGCGGCGGGAACCTGATGCTCGACGGGCCCCAATTGTGGTAGGCCCGCGGCGGTAAACAGGTCGGCGAGCCGAAATGTGGTGGTATCCCACCCGTTTGCCGCCAGGTACGCGGCGACGTCGGTGTGCTCACCCGGGTAGGCCAAACCGGCGATGTCCAGATCGAGCCCGTGTCGTCGCCACCCCTCGGTCGAGAGCCGGGACTGTTCCCGCCCCTCCGGCGTCGCCGGGGCGACGGTCCCGAAGTCGGCGGCGAACCGGCTGCCCTCGCTGGACAACGGAATGATGGCGTCCAGCAACCGAACTTCGGCCTCGGGCGGAAGGAACCCGATCAGCACTCCCTCGGCGAGCCATGCCGTCGCCTGCGCCGGGTCGAAGCCCGCCGCCTGCAAAGCCGCCGGCCAGTCCTCGCGCAAATCGATACCGACCGTGCGGAGTTCGGCGGTCGGGGCCGCGCCGATCTCGGCCAGGGTCGCGCTCTTGAACGCGATCACCTCCGGCTGGTCGATCTCGTACACCGTTGTGCCGGCCGGCCAATGAAGCCGGTAAGCCCGCGAATCCAGACCCGATGCCACGATCACCACCTGGCGCAGGCCGGCCTGGCCGGCCGCGGCGAAATAGTCGTCGTAAAACCGGGCCCGGGCGGCGAATGTGTCCACCATCCGCGAAAATTTGACGCCGTTCTCGAGTTCATCTGAATCGAGTTCGCCGGTCGCCAGCTTGATGAACACGTCCAGCCCGACGGCGCGCACCAGCGGCTCGGCGAACTCGTCCGTGATCACCGGTTGTGGGCGTCTGGTGGCGGCCGCCCGGGCCGCTGCCACCATGGTGGCGGTGGCGCCGACGCTGTTGGCCAGGTCCCAGGTGTCACCTTCGGTTCGTGCCATGGCTGCTCCTTCGATGTGGTGGCAAAACCACCGTATGCCTCCTCGGCGAAGAGCGACGTCGCCTACGGTTCCCCTATGCCTGCAGTGACACTGGAACGTCTCGAAGACAACATCGCCTGCATCACCCTGAACCGGCCGGAACGCCTCAACGCCATCGATGGGTCGTTGATCGACGGCGTCCACGAGGCGCTGGACGCGCTGGACAACGGTGAGTACCGGGTGGCGATCCTGACCGGTGCCGGACGCGGATTCTGCGCCGGCGCCGACCTGAGCGGCACCGGTCAGCCTTGGACGCAGAACAAGCCGACCACCCCGGCGTTCAAGGTCAACTACGACGCCCAGGTCCGGCTGGCCAACCTGTACATCCGGATCTACGAGATGGACATTCCGGTGATCGGCGCGGTGAACGGGGTCGCGGTCGGGGGTGGGTTGGCGTTCTCGTTGGTCTGCGATATCCGCGTCGCCTCCGAGCAGGCCCGGTTCGGTTCGGTGTTCATCAAGGCGGGGTTCTCGTCGATGGACATGGGCACCAGCTACCTGCTGCCCAAGATCGTCGGAGCCGGGGTGGCGCGCGAACTCATGCTCACCGGTCGCATCATCGACGCGGCCGAGGCCTACCGCATCAAGCTGGTGCACGAGGTCGTCGCTCCCGATGAGCTGATGCCGGCCGCGCTCAAGCTGGCCCGTTCGATCGCCGAGAACAACGCATACGGCGTGTGGCAGACCAAGATTGGCCTCAACGCCGCACTGGACGCGCCCAGCCTGCGCCATGCCATCGAGATCGAGAACCGCACCCAGATCCTCAGCGGCTTCACGAACAACCCGGTCGAGGCCGCGATGGCGCACCGGGAAAAGCGCGCCCCGAAATGGGATGTGCTGTAACGCTTTACCGCTTGCCTGATGGGCGGCCCGCTGCGCCCGGCTTGGACTATGCGGCGACCCGCTGCGCCCGGCTGCGCGCTTGCGATCGCCGCGGCCGCGCTTGCGACCGCCGCTAGAGCTTCGCGATCACGTTCTCGGCGAACATCTCCAGGTTGCGGATCTTGCTGTCCAGCGGCTCGGTGTCCTTGCCCTTGATGTAGGGAATGCGGAAGCCGACGATGACGTCGGTGACACCCTTGTCCTCGAGCCGTTTGATGCCGTCGGCGGTGTAGGCGTCGGCCGAGATCACGTGGATCTCGAACGGCCCGGTCTTGCCGGCTTCTTCACGGAACTTCTTGAGCTTGGCCAGCAGGTGGTCGAGTTCCTCGGGGTCGCCGCCGCCGTGCATCCAGCCGTCCAGGCGCGCCGCGCGCCGCAGCGCCGCGTCGGCGTGACCGCCGATCAGGATCGGGACGGGCTTGGTGGGCGCCGGGGTCATCTTGGTCTTGGGGATGTCGTAGAACTCGCCGTGGAATTCGAAGTAGTCCCCGGTGGTGAGGCCCTGGATGATCTCGATACATTCGTCCATCCGCTTGCCGCGCCTGGCGAACGGGACACCCAACAACTCGTAGTCTTCGGGCCACGGGCTGGTGCCGACGCCGAAGCCCACCCGGTTATCCGTCATCGCGGCCAGCGACCCGATCTGCTTGGCCACCAACGCCGGTGGCCGGATCGGCAGCTTGAGCACGAAGAAGTTGAACCGCAGCTTCGTGGTCACCGCGCCCAATGCCGAAGTGAGCACGAAGGTTTCGATGAACTCCTTGCCGTCCAGGAATTCGCGGTTGCCGTCCGGGGTGTAGGGGTATTTCGAGTCGGACTCGAAGGGGTAGGCGATGCTGTCGGCGATCGTCATGGCGTCGTAGCCGGCCGCCTCGGCTGCCTTGGCCAGCGGGATGTAGTACCTAAAGTCCGTCATCGCCTCTGCGTAGGTAAACCGCACGTCATCTGCCTTCCTGAAGGGGTCGTCAGTCGACATTAGAACGTGTTCTAGTTTCAGCACAACCGGCAGATCGGCGCGGCCACACCCGGGCCGCCGACCGGGGGAGGTTCTGGGCTACAGCTGGTTCTCGGGACCGATGACCGCCCACACGGTCTTCCCGGACGAGGTGGGCGTGCTGCCCCACGCTCGGGACAACGCGTCGACGATCGCCAGCCCGGACACGTCGATGCCCTTCTTCGGCGACGGCAGTCGCACCGCGGGCGTGTTGCTCGCATCCGACACCGCGATGGTCGCCGTGGTGCCCTGCGCCTCGATGCGCACCGCCGGAACGCTGGCGGTGTGTTCCAGCACGTTCTCCACGAACACGTTGACCACCACCAGCGCCACCGGAATCAGCTTGGACTGCGACCAGGTGGTGAGCCATTCGCGGACCAGGCGCCGTGACTCGCGCAGGCTGGTCAGGTCCGCGGGCAGCTGCACATCGGCCCGCCGCACAGGGCGGCGGCTGCTCTGGCCGAGCGCCTTCAGCGCGGCTTTCTCGCTCGCATAGACCGGCATGAAGTGGGTGACATCGCTATTGGTGATCGCGTCGCGGGTCGCCCGGTTGGTGCAGACCAGCACGATCGGAATGGGAGGGGCGCTGCCGACCTGCCAGTACGCGCCCATGAAGGCAGCCCATGCCGATTCGGTGTGCACCTTGAGGCCGGAGACGTCGACGATCACGGCGGCGGCATCGTCCAGCGCGGCCTTGAGGATGCGTTCGCGAAGTGCGGTCGAGTTGGCGGCATCAAGCTCGCCGTCGACGGTCAGAACGGCGACCGAGTCATCGGTCCGCATCGCAACGGCCACCGGGCTCATCCCAGCTCGGTCCTGGCGTCCGGTTCCATTTCCCGCTCCTCGCATCATGCCGGGCCGACTGCTTGAGTATCCGCTCTCAGCGGCAAAAGTGTACTTCGGGAACCAGCGGCCTCGATACAGCAGGAAACTGCAGGCTGCGATTGGGATCCCGGTAAATCCATTCCGCAAGCCCGCAACGAAAGCACCATGCGCCCCCCTCCCAAACCCGTCGGAGAGTTGACGAACCCACGCCGACGCGCCATGGAGTCAAATGCCCAGCACGCGCTTCCCTCGTGGTTACCACGCGGTGACCGCCGCCAAACTTTTCGGTATGTCCCGAAAAACAGGGGGTTAACCAGCGCAAAAGCCTCAGCCTGTGCGCCGCGCGTCAGCCGACGCGGCGGTGCACATATCGGCTCAGTGATTGCTCAACGCGTAGGGGGGAGCGCCCACTCCGGCGACCGAGTGCGTTCCCCACGGTGTCTGTTCGACGATGCGTGCCGGCGCGCTGCGCTCCCCGACCGTCAGCGTGCCCGTCCGTGACTGCTTGAGGACGTGGTCGGCCAAGGGTCCCGACGGAGAACCAAACACCGTTCCCTGCCAGTGGTAGCGGCCGTCGATCGGGTCCAGATGACCGGTCAGCCGGACCCGCACCGCGTGGTGCGCGCCCGCGATTTCCAGCGTGGCGGCGCCGTCGTACGTGTCTTCACCGGCGGGCACGCTGGCCGAGAGATCGAAGGCGGACGCCACCGAGGGCGGCTCGGCCGGCCGCAGCTGGGCGCGCTCGTTGAACACCCGCTGGCTGCTGGCGCGCACCTCGATGCGGCCACTGGCCGTGCGCCCCATGACTTTCAGGCACTCGGCGACGTAGCGCGCCTGCGCGTCCGGATCGGGACCGGTGACGAAAAAGTAATTGGGGAACCCGCGAATCGCCACCCCGCAGAACGGCTCCATGCCGTCGTGCCAGGCCTGCCGGATGGTCAGCCCGGCCGAGCCGACCAGGGTCTGGTCGGCGACGTTTTCGGGGATGAAGTAGCCGGTGCCGTAGATGATGGCGTCGACGCGGTGCACGGTGCCGTCGACGGTGTGCACGCCCGATGCGCTCACCGCCTCCATCGCGGACCCGGCGATGGCGACCCGGAGCCGCGAGGCCGGCGTGCGGCGCCGCAGCCAGCGTGTGGCGCGGGTGGACCACGAAGGGATGTCGGCCACGACGCGACGCGGTGCGTGGGCGAACACGGTGACCGATGCCGCCATCTGGGCCAGCCGCCCGAGGTGGTGGGCTGCCGCGGCGTCGGTGCCTATTACCGCGATCTGCTTGCCGGACGGATCGAATCCGGGGTCCCACGCCGCGGCGTGAAACGCCGCTCCGCCGAACTCGTCGCGTCCGGGGATGCCGGGCAGCCAGGGCCGCTGGAGCGGATGGTCGGCGGCGACGACGACATCGGCCCGGATTTGGTCGCCCTCCGCCCCGGTCAAGAGCCAGGTATCGGAGTCGTCGTCAAAGCGCGCGTCCCGGGTGGGCCCGTCCAGCATCACCAGGTCGGTGAAACCGGCTGCCAGCAAGGCGGTTTGGGCGCTCTTGGCGCGGACGCCCGCCCCGACGACGACGATGTGGCAGCGGCGCTCGGGGTGGTCCGGCGGCTGCGTCACAGAAATCTGCTGCGCTTCCAGCCGCGGCGCGCGATCGAGCCCATCAGGCCGACCTCGGTCAAAAACGCCGCCAGTGGGGCGAATCCGGCAACCTGTACGTCGCGGCGATGCGGGCTGGTGCGCGCGACCTTGCGGGCCCGCTTGGGGTCGAGACCCGCTCGTGCATACGGGACGGGGTTGCTGAACAGGTAGTTGAAGAAGTAACCGCCCAGCCCGTTGATGTTGGCCATGAACCAGCGGTTGAACCGGGGCATCTCGACCACGCGCTTGCGGGCACCGTCGCGCGCGAACTGGATGTGGCGCGCCTCTTCGGTGACGTGAATCCGCATGAGCCGCTGGATGATTGGTTGCAGTTCCGGATCGTCCATCATCTGTCGCTGCAACGAGTCGAAGATCTCCTCACCGATCAGGGCGGCCACCCAGAGCATCGAGCCGCGCTGAAACGCCAGCGGCAGGCAGTTGATGATCATCCGATGAAACAGCTTGGGGCGCACCGGTTTGGCACCGACACGTTCGATCGCCTTGCCGAACATCACCATGTGGCGGGTCTCGTCGCCCAGTTCGGTCAGCTTGTAATGCGTCGACCGGCTGGTCGGGTCCTCGTGCAGGATCGTGCGCAGCAGCGCCTGGTTGAGCATGTTCTCGAACCAGATCCCGGCCGAGAGCGTGTTGACCAATTCCTGCCGGGACAACTCGATCTGTTGCTCGCGGGTCATCTCGTCCCACATCGGCGTGCCGTAGAGCGACACCAGCCGGGCCGGCAGATAGAACTTGTCCGGGTCCAGCGGGGCGTCCCAGTCGATGTCGACGACGGGTTCGTAGGATTTTTTGACCGAGCCCTTCAGCAATCGGTCCGAGAAGTCTTCCCGACTCGGCCCACCTGGCTTCACCGGAGTGGTCATCGTGGCGTCCCTCCATTGGGTGCTTCAGACGGTACCCATGGTACTGGGTACTTGCGGTCCCGGCTAGATGCTGGAGGTTGCGATTCGGCAATCTGACGGGCAACGAGCATCAGGAGGCGGCGTAGTGGGCCGGCACATTCACGTCATCGGCATCGGTGCCGGCGACCCCGATTACGTGACGGTGCAGGCGATCGAGGCGCTCAACGACACCCAGGTGTTCTTCGCGATGGACAAGGGCGAGCAGAAGAGCGACCTGGTGGCGCTGCGGCGCGAGATCTGCGGCCGGTTCATCCGTGAGCCGGGCTACCGCTTCGTCGAGCTGCCCGACCCCAAGCGGGCCGATGACGCCGAATACCGGGACGCGGTTGCGGATTGGCACGCCGCCCGCGCGCAGATCTGGGCCGACGCCATCACCGCCGAGCTGGGCCCGCACGGCGTCGGCGGGTTTCTCGCCTGGGGCGACCCGTCGCTCTACGACAGCACGCTGCGCATCCTCGACGCGGTGGCCGAACGGGTCGACTTCACGTTCGACGTCATCCCGGGCATCACCGCCGTGCAGGCGCTGACCGCCCGGCACCGCATCCCCCTCAACGAGGTCGGCGAACCCGTTCTGATCACCACCGGGCGCCAGCTGCGCACCCACGGGCCGAGCCCGGGATCCGCCGTCGTGATGCTCGACGCCGACTGCTCGTTTCAGGTCTGCCCGCCCGACGCGCGAATCTGGTGGGGCGCCTACCTGGGTACCGACGACGAACTGCTCATCGCGGGCACCGTCGGCGAGGTCGGCCCCCGCATCGTTTCGCTACGAGCCGAAGCCCGCGCCCGGCACGGGTGGATAATGGACACCTATTTGCTGCGACCGGCACACTGAAACCGTGCCCGAACTACCCGAGATCGAAGCGCTGGTCGACCATCTGCGGCGCCACGCCGTCGGCCTGACGATCGGGCGGGTCGACATCGCCGCCCTGTCCGTGCTGAAGACCTTCGACCCGCCGGTCAGCGCGCTGCACGGCCAGGCCGTGACCGGGGCCGAGCGGTGGGGCAAGTACCTGGGGCTGCGCACCGACAACCTTTTCCTGATCGCTCACCTGTCGCGTGCGGGCTGGTTGCGCTGGTCGGACAAGCTGGCCGCGGCGCCGCTTCGGCCGGGCAAGGGCCCGATCGCGCTGCGGGTGCACCTGGGCACCCCCGGTGAGGCGCCGGGCTTCGATCTCACCGAGGCGGGCACGCAGAAGCGGCTGGCGGTCTGGCTGGTCGACGATCCGGCCCAGGTGCCCGGGATCGCCGCGCTCGGCCCGGACGCGCTGGACCTGGACCTCGACGCGCTGGCCAACGTGTTGGCAGGCAACACCGGCCGGATCAAGACGGTCATCACCGACCAGAAGGTGATCGCCGGGATCGGCAACGCCTACAGCGACGAGATCCTGCACGTCGCGCGCATCTCGCCGTTCGCCACCGCCGGCAAGCTGTCCGACGCGCAGCTCGCTACGCTGCACGACGCGATGGTCTCGGTGCTCACCGACGCGGTGAGCCGGTCCGTCGGGCAGGGGGCGGCCACGCTCAAGGGGGAGAAGCGCTCCGGATTGCGGGTGCACGCCCGCACCGGGCTGCCCTGCCCGGTATGCGGGGACACCGTGCGCGAAGTGTCGTTCGCGGACAAGTCTTTCCAGTACTGCCCCACGTGTCAGACCGGCGGGAAGATCCTGGCCGACCGGCGCATGTCGCGTTTGCTGAAGTAGTCACCCGACCCGGACTTGACACCTGTCGATATGCTGCCCCGATGACTCGCCAGAAGATCCTGATCACCGGTGCCAGCTCGGGCCTGGGCGCCGGCATGGCGCGCGCCTTCGCCGCCAAGGGCCGCGACCTTGCGCTGTGTGCGCGCCGCACCGACCGGCTCGATGAGCTGAAAGTCGAGCTCTCGCAGAAGTATCCGGGCATTCGGATCGCGGTCGCCGCGCTGGACGTCAACGACCACGAGGCCGTCCCCAAGGTGTTCGCCGAACTCAGCGACGAGCTGGGCGGCATCGACCGCATCGTCGTCAACGCCGGCATCGGCAAGGGCGCGAAACTGGGCTCCGGCAAGCTGTGGGCCAACAAGGCCACCATCGAGACCAACCTTGTCTCGGCGCTGGTGCAGATCGAGACCGCGCTGGAGATGTTCAACAAGAACGGTTCGGGCCACCTGGTGCTGATCTCGTCGGTGCTCGGCAACAAGGGCGTGCCCGGCGTCAAGGCGGCCTATGCGGCGAGCAAGGCCGGTGTGAGCTCACTGGGTGAATCGCTGCGCGCCGAATACGCCAAGGGACCCGTCAAGGTTTCCGTCATCGAGCCCGGCTACATCGAGTCGGAGATGACGGCCAAGTCCAACAGCACAATGTTGATGGTGGACAACGAAACTGGCGTGAACGCCCTCGTCGCCGCCATGGAGCGGGAGCCCGGCCGCGCCGCGGTGCCGTGGTGGCCGTGGGCCCCGCTGGTGCAGTTGATGCGGGTGCTGCCGCCCCAGCTGACCAAGATGTTCGCCTGAGTCAGCTGGTTCGTCCGCGTTCGCTGCGATAGCGGCGCACCAGGGCGTCGGTGGAGCTGTCCGACTGCGGCGCCGGTGAACCGTCCGCGGTGATCACCGGAAGCAGCGCCTTGGCCTGGGTTTTGCCCAGCTCCACACCCCATTGGTCGAACGAGTCGATTCCCCAGATCACGCCCTCGGTGAAGACCTGATGCTCGTACAGCGCGATCAGCTGTCCCATGACCGACGGGGTGAGCCGGTTGGCCAGGATCGAGGTCGACGGCCGGTTACCGGGCATCACCTTGTGCGGCACGATGTCCGCGGGCGTGCCTTCGGCGGCGATCTCTTCGGCGGTCTTGCCGAAGGCCAGCACCTGGGTCTGGGCGAAGAAGTTGCTCATCAACAAGTCGTGCATGCTGCCGTCGCCCTCGGCGGTGGGCAGATCGTCGATGGGCTGGCTGAAGCCGATGAAGTCGGCGGGCACCAACCGGGTGCCCTGATGCAGCAACTGGTAGAACGCGTGCTGCCCGTTGGTTCCCGGTTCGCCCCAAAAGATTTCACCGGTGTCCGTGGTGACCGGGCTGCCGTCTGCGCGGGTGGACTTGCCGTTGGACTCCATGGTCAGCTGTTGCAGGTAGGCGGCAAAGCGCGCCAGGTCGTTGGAGTACGGCAGCACCGCGCGCGACTGTGCACCCATGAAGTTGGAGTACCACAGACCGATAAGCCCAAGCAGGACAGGCGCATTGGATTCCAGCGGCGCGGTCTTGAAATGCCGGTCGACGATGTGGAAGCCGGAAAGGAAGTCCGCGAAGGCTTCTCGGCCGATCGCGGCCATCACCGACAGGCCGATCGCCGAGTCCACCGAGTAGCGGCCGCCGACCCAATCCCAGAAACCGAACATGTTGTCGGTGTTGATGCCGAAGTCGTCGACCAGACGTTTGTTGGTGGAGACGGCGACGAAGTGCTGCGACACCGCGGCGTCACCAAGGGCATCGGTGATCCAGCGGCGCGCCGCCGTGGCATTGGTCAGGGTTTCCAGCGTCGAGAACGTCTTCGACGCGACGATGAAAAGTGTTGTGGCCGGGTCCAAGTCGGCCAGGGTGGCGATCAAATCCGCCGGGTCGACGTTGGAGACGAACCGCGCCGAGATACCCGCGTCGGCGTAGTGGCGCAGCGCCTGATAGACCATCACCGGGCCGAGGTCCGATCCGCCGATGCCGATGTTGACCACCGTGCTGATGCGTTTCCCGCTGGCCCCCGTCCATTCACCGCTGCGCAGCCGATCGGTGAATTCGCCCATGGCGTCGAGCACCTCGTGCACGTCTTGGACAACGTTTTCGCCGTCGACCACCAGCTCGGCGTCCCGGGGCAGTCGCAGCGCGGTGTGCAGCACCGCGCGATCCTCCGAGGTGTTGATGTGCACGCCGGCGAACATCTGGTCGCGACGCTCTTCGAGGTTGGCCGTGCGCGCCAGATCGACCAAGAGCCGCAGCGTTTCTCGCGTGACGCGGTGCTTGCTGTAATCGATGTAGAGGTCGCCGACGGAGACGGTCAGCTCGCGGCCGCGATCGGGATCGTCGTCGAAGAACTGCCGCAGATGGGTGCCGCCGATTTGTTCATGATGCCTGCGCAGGGCGTCCCACGCCGGAGTGGCGGTGATGTCGGGGAGGGTGTGCACGGAGGTCATGCTTCGACCCTATGGGCTGTGACGTGACGGAGCCAGGTGTAGCGGGGAGCTCTGCGCCCGACGAAGGAACCGCCGAGGTCAGTGGCCGAGTCGGCCCCTGCCCAACCGCAGCAGCAGTATCGCCAGGTCTTTGCCTTCGGGGCCGAGCTCGCTGTAGCGCTCGATGACCTTCATTTCGCGGCTATGGACAAGTCGCGTGCCGCCGGACGCCATCCGGGCCTTGCCGATCGCCTGTGACACCTCGGTACGCCGCTGCACCGCTGCGAGAATCGCGGCATCGAGCCGGTCGATTTCCTGGCGCAACTCGTCTATGTCGGTGACCTCTTGGGTCGCCACCGTGTCGATGTCCATCTCTGCTGACTCCGCGTCGTCGTCGTTATGTGGGGTTTCTGGTCTCATGCAGTTTCGGGCCTCACAAAAGACGAGCCCCGAGTGCCGGAAGCGGACCACGGGGCTCTGCGGAAGCAGTTACGCCACGGGCACCGCGAACCGGTACCCGTAGGGAAATCGGCGGCGCCACTCCTGAGTCGAGGAGCGCCGCCGGCACTGCACGTTGAGCACGAATCGAGTGTGCCACTAGAAACGGCAACCGCGCAAAGAAAACGCGTTTAAGCTGCGCTTTTTGACTCGGGTGCAATTATTCCGCCGGACGGAATCTTGGTTCGGAACCGCATTCCGACACGCCGGATTCTCGGTAGCCCGCTTGCCGCAGTCCCGGCCGCCCGGGCCACTAGCCTGGTCTGATGCCAGGACGCTATGCGTCAGTGGGCGGCGGTAAGTTTGGACTGACATGAGTGTGCACGCAACAGATGCCAAGCCGGCCTCCGAAGCAGATCAACTGCTCGAGGGCCTCAATCCGCAACAGCGCCAAGCGGTGGTCCATGAGGGTTCCCCACTGCTGATCGTCGCTGGCGCGGGTTCGGGCAAGACCGCGGTGTTGACCCGCCGCATCGCCTACCTCATCGCGGAACGCGGGGTCGGGGTCGGCCAGGTGCTGGCCATCACCTTCACCAACAAGGCCGCCGCCGAGATGCGCGAACGGGTGGTGCGGCTGGTGGGCAACCGGGCCCGCGCCATGTGGGTCTCCACCTTCCACTCGACCTGCGTGCGCATCCTGCGCAACCAGGCGTCCCTGATCGAGGGCCTCAACTCCAACTTCTCCATCTACGACGCCGACGACTCACGGCGCCTGTTGCAGATGATCGGCCGCGACATGGGGCTCGACATCAAGCGCTACTCGCCCCGACTGCTGGCCAACGCCATCTCCAACCTGAAGAACGAGCTGATCGACCCCGCGCAGGCGGTGGGCAACCTGACCGACGATTCCGACGAGTTGTCCCGCACGGTTGCCAGTGTCTACGGCGAATACCAGCGGCGGCTGCGGGCGGCCAACGCGCTGGACTTCGACGACCTGATCGGTGAGACCGTCGCGGTGCTGCGGGCCTTCCCGCAGATCGCCCAGCACTACCGGCGGCGGTTCCGGCACGTCCTCGTCGACGAGTACCAGGACACCAACCACGCGCAGTACGTGCTGGTGCGCGAACTGGCCGGCCGCGGCAGTGACGAGGTATCCGACGAGGTGCCGCCCGCGGAACTGTGCGTCGTCGGCGACGCCGACCAGTCGATCTATGCGTTCCGGGGCGCCACGATCCGCAACATCGAGGACTTCGAGCGCGACTACCCCGACGCGACAACCATTCTGCTGGAACAGAATTACCGCTCGACGCAGAACATCCTGTCCGCGGCCAACTCGGTGATCGCCCGCAACTCCGGTCGCCGGGACAAGCGGCTGTGGACGGCCGAGGGTGCCGGCGAGCTGATCGTCGGGTACGTCGCCGACAACGAGCACGACGAGGCCCGTTTCGTCGCCGAGGAGATCGACGCGCTCGCCGAGAAGGGCGAGATCACCTATAACGACGTCGCCGTCTTCTACCGCACCAACAACTCGTCGCGGTCGTTCGAAGAGGTGTTCATCCGCGCCGGAATACCCTACAAAGTCGTTGGGGGAGTGCGCTTTTACGAGCGCAAGGAGATTCGCGACATCGTCGCCTATCTTCGGGTGCTGGACAACCCCGGCGACGCGGTGAGCATGCGGCGCATCCTCAACACCCCGCGCCGGGGCATCGGCGATCGCGCCGAGGCGTGCGTGGCGGTGTACGCCGAGAACACCGGCGCCAGTTTCGCCGACGCGCTCGTGGCCGCGGCCGAAGGCAAAGTGCCGATGCTGAATTCGCGTGCCGAGAAGGCGATCGCCGGTTTCGTCGAGTTGCTCGACGAACTGCGCGGCCGCTTGGACGACGATCTCGGAGATCTGGTCGAGTCGGTGCTCGAACGCACCGGATATCGCCGGGAACTCGAATCCTCCACCGATCCCCAGGAACTCGCGCGCCTGGACAACCTCAACGAACTCGTCAGCGTGGCACACGAATTCAGCACCGACCGGGCCAACGCCGCGGCGCTGGGCGAGTCGCTGCAGACCCCCGAGGACGAAGACGTGCCGGACACCGGTGTGCTGGCCGAGTTCTTGGAGCGGGTCTCGCTGGTCTCCGACAGCGACGAGATCCCCGAGGACGGCGCCGGCATGGTCACCCTGATGACGCTGCACACCGCCAAGGGCCTGGAGTTTCCGGTGGTGTTCGTGACCGGGTGGGAGGACGGAATGTTCCCCCACATGCGCTCGCTGGACGATCCGGTCGAACTCTCCGAGGAGCGGCGGCTGGCCTACGTCGGGATCACTCGGGCGCGGCAACGGCTCTACGTGAGCAGGGCCATCGTCCGGTCGTCCTGGGGGCAGCCCATGCTCAACCCGGAATCGCGCTTCCTGCAAGAGATTCCGCAGGAGCTCATCGACTGGCGGCGCACGGCGCCGGCCCCGTCGTTCAGCGCGCCGGTGAGCGGCGCCGGCCGGTTCGGCGCGCCGCGGGCGGCCCCGACCCGCTCGGGGATGAGCAAGCGGCCGCTACTGGTGCTCGCGGCCGGCGACCGGGTGACGCACGACAAGTACGGGCTGGGCCGGGTCGAGGAGGTCTCCGGCGTCGGCGAATCGGCGATGTCGCTGATCGACTTCGGCAGCTCCGGGCGGGTGAAGCTGATGCACAACCACGCCCCGATCAGCAAGCTCTAGCCGGCCGCGGCGATCGACCGCGTCGAGCGTGCACTCAGGGCGAGAAATCGGCGAAATCATCACCGTGAGTGCACGTTCGGCGAAGGTCAGGCGTCCAGCCAGCGTTTGGTCTGCGGCAGCAGCACCAGCACGACCGTGGCGATCGGCAATATCGGCAGCAGGTGGACGACCCACGCGACGCGGGCGCCGGCGATGAAGACGCCGATGTAGGTGAGGAAGGCGACCAGCGCGCCGGCCATCAGGAGGTAGCGGCTGATCGATCGGCGCTGCAGCAACAGGATCACGCCCGACACCGTGGTACCAGCGAAAACCAGGGCCAGAAAGGCCACCGCGATGCAGAACAGGCGATCGGTTCGCCACCAACCGGCGATCAGGTCGGTGGCCACCACCGAGGTGGCCCAGCCGCTGACGATGCTCACCGCGCACGCGGCGACGGCCGTCCTATCGCTGGGCTCAAGGGCCGGCACTCCGGCATAGCCGGTGCGACCCGCACGAGAACCTGCCCTGTAGGCCGCCGATTGCGTCGCCAAGTGGGTGGTCGGGGTGTCAGGCGTGGTCGGGATGGGCCCGGTCGGCGCACGCCGGATGATCCGGGTCCGTGACTCGGAGGGCGAATCGTGCTCGGGCGTGGGCTCGGCTGGACGCGGACCGGAAGTTTCGTCGTTCGGCGCGGTCACCTCAACCAGCGTAGTTGCCGACCATAAGACCACGCTTAGCGAGCCACGGCACGGGGTCGATCCGTTCGCTGCCGCCTTGCAGCACCTCGAAATGCAGGTGCGGGCCGGTGGAATTGCCCCGGTTGCCCATGGTGGCGATCTGGTCGCCGGCCATCACGCGCTCACCGACGCTGACCAGCGTGGTATTGACATGGCCGTAGAGCGTGACCGTGCCGTCGGCGTGACGCAGCTTGACCAGCATGCCGTAGCCGCCGGCCGGGCCGGAGTCGATGACGACGCCGTCGGACACCGCGTAGATCGGCGTCCCGATCGAGTTGGCCAGGTCGATGCCGGCGTGCAGCACGCCCCAGCGGTAGCCGAAGTTGGAGGTGAAGATGCCCTTGGTCGGCATCACGTAGAGCGGCTGCGACAACCGCGCCTCGCGCTGAGCGCGATCGTTGGCGAAGGCGACGCCCTTGGCGAGCTCCTGGTTGTGCAGAGCGGCGGTGGCCGCCGGCGCCGCGGCGATCACCTGGGGGCCGCGGACGGTGCTGCTGCCTGCACCGCCGGTGAGCGCGGACGCGTTGGCGGTCAGCACGGCGTCGTCGGTTTTGGGGGTGTCGGCATGGCTGGTGGCCGTGTGGGCGGCCGCCGCGGCGGCACCGGCGGCCATCGCCGAGATCAACAGCCGGCCGCGTGCCGCGCTGGTCGGTTCCTTGCGGTGCTGCCCGCCGCGGCGTGCGACGCCGACGACGTCGGTGGTGTGCGAGCGCTCGAGACGCCGCTCGGAGCGCGGCTCGACGATCACCCGCGGCAGCACCTCGGTGACGGGCGCGGCCAGCCATACCGGGCGGACGTCGTCGGCCTCGTTCAGGTCGTCGAGCTCGGGCGCCAGCAGCACCTGCGCTTCGTTGTCGAACGGTGAGTCGTTGCTGAAGTCCAAGTCGCCGAGATCACCGGCGTCGTCGCTGAACTCGAAGTCGTCGAAATCAAACCCGTCGAGCGGAAGGATCTCGGTGACTTCGGTGCGATGCGGTGCGTCGGCCCACCGGGCGCCTGCGGCGCGACCTACCCTCACGACGCCTTCAGTTACGGCAGAAGACCGGGCAAAAAGGTGCTGGGACAACCTGAAATGTCCTCGTATCGTGACCATAACGTTATCTGGACCCTAGGAAGGTATCCGCTAACGCGCGGGGCTGGCAACCTCGTTGGAAAATCCGGGCGGAATTGTGATTTGGATCACGCGGGCGGTTAACCCCTAGCCGGTGAGCTGTGCCACATCGTCGGACGCGGCGGTAAATGGCGTTTGAAGGGTGGATACAGTTCGTCCGTGCGAGTTGCCGAGTGCGGCACCGCCCACCAAGAGGCCTAGTAGTTGAGTCGAGCGAAGACAGAGAGTCCATGGACCTTTTCGAGTATCAAGCAAAAGAATTGTTCGCCAAGCACAACGTACCGACTACGCCGGGACGCGTGACCGACACCGCCGAGGGCGCTCGCGAGATCGCCACCGAGATCGGTCGTCCGGTGATGGTCAAAGCGCAGGTGAAGGTCGGCGGACGTGGCAAGGCTGGTGGCGTCAAGTACGCGGCGACGCCCGACGATGCCTACGAGCACGCCAAGAACATCCTCGGTCTCGACATCAAGGGACACGTCGTGAAGAAGCTGCTGGTCGCGGAGGCCAGCGACATCGCCGAGGAGTACTACATCTCCTTCCTGCTCGACCGCGCCAACCGCACCTACCTGGCCATGTGCTCGGTTGAGGGCGGCATGGAGATCGAAGAGGTGGCCGCCACCAAGCCGGAGCGGCTGGCCAAGGTTCCGGTGGACGCCGTCAAGGGTGTCGACCTGGCGACCGCGCGTTCCATCGCCGAGCAGGGCCACCTGCCCGCCGAGGTGCTCGACGCCGCCGCGATCACCATCAACAAACTGTGGGAGGTCTTCGTCGCCGAGGACGCCACCCTGGTTGAGGTCAACCCTTTGGTGCGCGACCCGAAGGACCAGATCCTGGCGCTGGACGGCAAGGTCACGCTAGACGCCAACGCCGACTTCCGTCAGCCCGGCCACGCCGAATTCGAGGACCGCGACGCCACCGACCCCCTGGAGCTCAAGGCCAAGGAGCACGACCTCAACTACGTCAAGCTGGACGGGGCGGTCGGCATCATCGGTAACGGTGCGGGCCTGGTGATGTCGACGCTCGACGTCGTCGCCTACGCCGGCGAGAAGCACGGCGGGGTCAAGCCGGCCAACTTCCTCGACATCGGCGGCGGCGCGTCCGCCGAGGTGATGGCCGCGGGTCTTGACGTCATCCTGAACGACAAGCAGGTCAAGAGCGTGTTCGTGAACGTGTTCGGCGGCATCACCTCCTGCGACGCGGTCGCCAACGGCATCGTGACCGCGCTGAACATGCTCGGCGACGAGGCCAACAAGCCGCTCGTGGTCCGGCTCGACGGCAACAACGTCGACGAGGGCCGCAAGATCCTGGCCGACGCCAACCACCCGCTGGTGATCCAGGCCGAGACCATGGACGCCGGTGCCGACAAAGCCGCCGAGCTGGCGAACAAGTAAGGGACACAAGAGATGTCGATCTTCCTGAACAAAGACTCCAAGGTAATCGTCCAGGGCATCACCGGTGGTGAGGGCACCAAGCACACCGCGCTCATGCTGAAGGCCGGCACCCAGGTGGTGGGTGGCGTGAACGCCCGCAAGGCCGGCACGACCGTGTCGCACGTGGACCCCGTCGGTAAGGACGTCGAGCTCCCGGTCTTCGGCAGCGTCGCGGAGGCGATGAAGGAGACCGGCGCCAACGTGTCGGTCGTCTTCGTGCCGCCGAAGTTCGCCAAGGACGCGATCATCGAGGCCATCGACGCCGAGATCCCGCTGCTGGTCGTCATCACCGAGGGAATTCCGGTGCAGGACAGCGCCTATGCGTGGGCCTACAACGTCGACAAGGGCCAGAAGACGCGCATCATCGGGCCGAACTGCCCCGGCATCATCACCCCGGGCGAGGCGCTGGCCGGCATCACCCCGGCGAACATCAGCGGCCCCGGCCCGGTCGGCTTGGTCTCCAAGTCGGGCACCCTGACCTACCAGATGATGTACGAGCTGCGCGATTTCGGCTTCTCCACCTCGATCGGCATCGGCGGCGACCCGGTGATCGGCACCACCCACATTGACGCCATTGAGGCCTTCGAGAAGGACCCCGACACCAAGGTCATCGTGATGATCGGTGAGATCGGCGGTGATGCCGAGGAGCGTGCGGCCGACTACATCAAGGCCAACGTGTCCAAGCCGGTCGTCGGCTACGTCGCGGGATTCACCGCGCCGGAGGGCAAGACGATGGGTCACGCGGGTGCCATCGTGTCCGGCTCGTCGGGCACCGCGGCCGCCAAGAAGGAAGCGCTGGAGGCGGCCGGCGTCAAGGTGGGCAAGACCCCGTCGGAGACCGCCGCGCTGGCCCGGGAGATTCTGCAGAGCCTGTAGCGCGGAAGGCTGCGCGGGCCCCGGATTTGGCCGGGGCCCGGCCCTCAGTAGATAGTGGGTCTATGAATCTCGACCCGAACACCCCCGTCATCGTCGGGGTAGGGCAGTTCACCGAGCGCATCGAGGACTCCGGCTACCGCGGAATGTCGTCGGTGGAACTCGCGACGGCCGCGGCGCAGGCCGCTCTGCATGACGCTGGGGCCGACGCCAGCGCGGTCGCCGCGGCCATCGACACCGTCGCCGCGATCCGGCAGTTCGAGCTCTCCGGGCGCACGCCCGCGCCGATGGGCAAGTCCAACAACTACCCGCGGTCGGTGGCCAAGCGCATCGGCGCCGCACCGGCCCGCGCGATTCTCGAGCCGATCGGCGGCCAGGGCCCCCAGCATCTGGTCACCGAGTTCGCCGGCGTCATCGCCTCGGGTGAGGCCGAGGTCGTGATGATCTTCGGCTCCGAAAACACCTCCAGCATCCGGTATTTCGCCGACCGGGATAAGCCGGACCACTCCGACACGGTCGAGGGTTCCCTCGAGGACCGGGGCTTCGGCTACGACGGACTGTTCGACGACTACACCGTCGCGCACGGCCTGATCGGAGCGCCCGCCCAGTACGGGCTGCTGGAGAACGCGCGCCGCGCCCGGCTGGGCTTGAGCGTCGCCGACTACCGCCGCCAGATGGGCGAGCTGTTCGCCCCGTTCACCAAGGTTGCGGCGAAGAACCCGTTCGCGTCCTCCCCGGTGGAGCGCAGCGTCGACGAGCTGATCACCGTCACCGCGTCCAACCGGATGATCTGCGATCCGTACCCGAGGCTGCTGGTGGCCCGCGACCAGGTCAACCAGGGAGCGGCCGCGCTGCTGATGTCGGTGGGCGCCGCCCGCCGGCTCGGGGTGCCCGAGGAACGCTGGGTGTTCCTGCACGGCCACGCCGACATGGTGGACCAGCCGCTGCTCGACCGCCTTGACCTGACGCACAACTCGGCTTCGGTGCTGGCGGTCCGGGAAGCATTGGCCGGGGCCGGCATCGGCATCGACGACGTCTCGACCTTCGACCTCTACAGCTGCTTCCCGGTGCCGGTGTTCAACTTCTGCGACGGGATGGGTCTGGCCACCGACGATTCTCGCGGGCTGACGCTCACCGGCGGCCTGCCGTACTTCGGCGGACCAGGCAACAACTACTCACTGCACGGCATCGCCGAGACGGTCAGCGAAATGCGCGATCTCCCAGGGCAATTCGGCCTGGTCGCCGCCAACGGCGGGATCATGAGCAAGTACTCCGTCGGCGTGTACTCCACCACGCCGGTGAACTGGAAGCCCGACAACAGCGCCACGCTGCGCGCCGAGGTCGCCGCCCGTCCCAAGATGCCGGTGAGCATCAAGGCCGACGGCCCGGCCACGATCGAGACCTACACCGTGCGCTACGACTGGCCGGTGCGCACCGGCCTCATTGTCGGGCGGCTCGACGGCGACGGCAGTCGCTTCCTGGCCCTGAGCGAGGAGCCCGATCTGGTCGGCCTGCTCAGCGACGGCGAGCCGCTCGGGGCTTCGATCGTGGTCCGGCCGACGGAGAAGGACAACCGGGCCACGCTGGCCTGAAGCCGCGGTCCTTGCGCGACACATAAACCACGCAGACGACACGCCGCCGGCGGTCGCCGTGGTTTATGTCTCGCGACTATGAATCGTTGTCAGACCAGCGCGGCGAGCTTGCCGGCCAGCCGCTCCACGTAGGCGGCGACCTCGTCCTCGGACTTGTCCGGCAGCCCGAACAGCACCTCGGTCACCCCGAGGTCGGCCCACTTGGCGAGCTTCTCGGGCACCGGCTTGAAGTCCAGCGCCACGATCTGCGGGGCGCCGTCGCGGCCCGCCGCCGCCCAGGTGTCCTGCAGCAGCTTCACCGGCTCGTCGATGTTGAAGTCGCGCGGAGTGGTGATCCAGCCGTCGGCGCTGCGGGCGATCCACTTGAAGTTCTTCTCGGTGCCCGCGGCGCCCACCAGCACCGGGATGTGCGACTGCACCGGCTTGGGCCAGGCCCAGCTGGGACCGAACTTCACGAACTCGCCGTCGTACTGGGCTTCCTCTTCGGTCCACAGCGCCCGCATCGCCTCGAGGTATTCGCGCAGCATGGTGCGGCGCCGACCCGGTGGCACGTTGTGGTCGGCGAGTTCGTCGGTGTTCCAGCCGAATCCGACGCCCAGGCTGACCCGTCCGCCCGACAGGTGGTCAAGGGTGGCAATACTTTTCGCCAGGGTGATCGGGTCGTGCTCGACCGGCAGGGCCACCGCGGTGGACAGCCGCACCCGCGAGGTGACCGCGCACGCAGCACCGAGACTTACCCATGGGTCTAGTGTCCGCATGTAGCGATCGTCGGGCAGCGATTCGTCCCCCGTCGTGGGGTGAGCCGCCTCGCGCTTCACCGGAATGTGCGTGTGTTCTGGCACGTAGAAGGTCTGAAAGCCGTGGTCGTCGGCGAGCTTCGCGGCCTTCGCCGGGGAGATGCCACGATCGCTGGTAAAAAGCACTAGGCCGTAATCCATGCAGAGAATTAGAACGTGTTCTACCTCTGCTGGGCAAGCCGTTGTGACACGGACCGTCTCGCGAGGGGCTCGCGGCGCCGCCGGCGTGGGTCGCACCGTCCAAGCCAGTGGCGGCGGCACAGGTTGCCGCACGTGCGCTAGCGTGGGTGATCGACCGCGTCGCTAACACAGCGAGGCGCCTGGAAGCACAGCGTTGCACTGCAACCGTGGCGACCGCTAGGCAGTTCAAGGCACTGGAAGCAACAGGAGGAGCCATGACCTACTCTCCCGGAAGCCCGGGCTACCCGCCGGCGCAACCCGGCGGCGGCTATGCGGGCGCCACACCGTCCTTCGCCAAGGACGACGACGGAACGAGCAAGCTGCCGTTCTTCCTGAACATCGCGGTGGTCGTGCTGGGTCTGGCGGCCTACCTCCTGAACTTCGGTCCAACCTTCACCATCGGCGCCGACCTCGGCCCGGGCATCGGTGGGCGCGCGGGCGACGCCGGCACCGCGGTGGTGGTCGCCGTACTGGCCGCGCTGCTGGCCGGGCTCGGCCTGCTGCCGAAGACCAAGAACTACCCGGGAATCGTCGCCGTGATCGCGGTCCTGGCTGCATTGCTGGCCATCACCGAGACGATCAACCTGCCCGCCGGATTCGCGATCGGCTGGGCGATGTGGCCACTGGTGGCGGCCGTCGTGCTGCAGGCGATCGCCGCGGTCGTCGTGGTCCTGCTGGAGTCCGGCGTGATCACCGCACCGGCGCCGCGGCCCAAGTACGACCCCTACGCGCAGTACAACCAGTACGGGCAATACGGCCAGTACGGCCAGCAGCCCTACTACGGACAGCAGGCGGGCGGCCAGCACGGGGGCCAACAGCAGTCGCCGCAGGGATACGGGTCGCAGTACGGCGGCTATTCGCCCAGCGCGGCTCCCACCCAGAGCGGCGTTCCGACCGGCGGTTTCGGCGCTCAGCCGTCGCCGCAGTCCGGTCCCCAACACTCCGCGCAGCAGCACGGCCCGTCCACGCCGCCCACCGGCTTCCCCAGCTTCAGCCCGCCGCCGAACACCGGCGGATCGGATGCCGGTTCGGCGACGACGAACTTCTCCGAGCAGGGTGGGGGCCAGCAGTTCGGCCAGGAGCAGCAGTCGGGATCGTCACCGTCTGGGCCAGCGCCCTCCTAACCGTGCGCTGTCGCGCCTAGTCGGGGACGTGCCCCAGAGTGACACGGGTGGAGGACAACCGGGCAGCGGGCGCTCGCCAGGCGCGTGACCTAGTCAGGGTCGCGTTCGCGCCGGCAGTGGTGGCGTTGGTCATCATCGCCGCGGTCACGCTGATCCAGTTGTTGATCGCCAACAGCGACATGACCGGCGCGCTGGGCGCCATCGCCAGCATGTGGCTGGGCGTGCACCAGGTCCCGGTCTCGATCGGTGGCCGCGAACTCGGTGTGATGCCGCTGCTGCCGGTCCTGCTGATGATCTGGGCGACCGCGCGCAGCACGGCGCGCGCGACCACGCCCCACTCGTCGTGGCTGGTCGTTCGCTGGGTCGTCGCCTCGGCGCTGGGCGGTCCGCTGCTGATGGCGGCGATCGCCCTGGCGATCATCCACGACGCGTCCTCGGTAATCACCGAGCTGCAAACACCTAGCGCGCTGCGCGCGTTCCTCAGCGTGCTCGTGGTTCATGCCGCCGGCGCCGGGATCGGCGTGTGGTCCCGGGTGGGGCCCCGCGCGCTGGCGGCGGCGTCGCTGCCGTTCTGGCTCGGCGACTCCGTGCGCGCCGCATCCGCCGGTCTGCTGGCGTTGCTGGGGCTCTCCGGCCTGGTGGCGGCCGGGTCGCTGGTCGTGCACTGGTCGACCATGCAGGACCTCTACGGCATCACCGATTCGATCTTCGGCGAATTCAGCCTCACGCTGCTGTCAATGCTGTACGCGCCCAACGTGATTGTGGGCACCGCGGCGATGGCCGTCGGGTCCAGCGCGCATATCGGGTTCGCGACCTTCAGTTCGTTCACCGTGTTCGGTGGCGATATCCCGGCCCTGCCGGTGCTGGCCGCGGTCCCCAGGCCACCGTTGGGGCCGGTCTGGGTGGCGCTGCTGATCATCGGCGCGTCCTCCGGCGTGGCGGTCGGCCAGCAATGCGCCCGGCGTGCGCTGCCGCTGCTGCCGGCGGCGGCCAAGCTGTTGGTCGCCGCGGTCGGCGGGATGCTGGTGATGTCGTTGCTCGCGTACGCCGGCAGCGGCCAGCTGGGCAACTTCGGCCACGTCGGCGTGGACCAGGGTGCGTTGCTCATCGGCGTCTTCTTCTGGTTCGCGGTCGTCGGCGGCATCACCGTGGTGATGAGCGGCGGGATCATGCGTCGGCCCCGAAGGATCAAGCCCAGGCCCGGACCCGTCCCGGCTGTCGAGGAACCCGCGGACTTCGCGGGCGTTTTCGACGACGATCGGCTGCCCGAGGACGCCGAGGGGGAGGGCGCGATCCCAGCGGATCCGGCCGATGTGCCTCCGGACGACGCGCCTCCGGAGGATGTGGCCGCCCCTCGCGATGCCGCCGCTGCCGATGCCACCGAACCCGACGCGCCGGCCGGTGACGACGAGCCACCCCCCGCCGAACCCGGCCGGGCCGAGCCCGAGCGAGATTCCGGGGATTAGGGCTTTTGCCAGCCTCGTAGCGACAACCGCGGTAAGCGCGGTGCGCCCCGGGTGATTGTCGCTCAGAGGCGGGCAATTTCCCTGCGGCCAGCCTGATCGTCGCGGCGATGACGTCGCCAGTAGGCTCGCCGATGTGGTCGAACCGCTCCATGTGCCCCCGAACGCACCGGCACGGGTAGTGGTGCTGGCGTCGGGCACCGGGTCGCTGCTGAATGCACTGCTGACGTCTGCCGTCGCGGACTATCCGGCCCGAGTCGTCGCCGTCGGCGCCGACCGCGACTGCCTGGCCACCGACATCGCCGCGGCCGCGTCCGTACCCGCGTTCACCGTCCGGCTCGGCGATCACCCGGATCGCGATGCCTGGGACGCGGCCATCACCGAGGCCACCGCCGCGCACTCGCCCGACCTGGTGGTCTCCGCCGGATTCATGAAAATCCTTGGGCCGCAGTTTCTTTCGCGGTTCTACGGCCGCGTCATCAACACCCATCCCGCGCTGCTGCCGGCGTTCGCGGGCGCGCACGGAGTGGCCGACGCGTTGGCCTACGGTGTGAAGGTCACAGGCTGTACGGTGCACCTGGTAGACGCCGGGACGGACACCGGGCCGATTCTGGCGCAGGAATCCGTTCCGGTGCTCGACGGCGACACCGAAGAGACTCTGCATGAACGCATCAAAGTCACCGAACGCAAGCTCCTGGTGGACGTGGTGGCCGCGATCGCGACCGGCGGCCTGACCCTGGTCGGGAGAACAGCGACGATCGGACGAAAGGCTACGAACCGATGAGCACCGACGACTGGCGCGAAGACGCCAAACGGCCGATCCGGCGCGCCTTGATCAGCGTGTACGACAAGACCGGGCTGGTCGACCTCGCCCAGGGCCTTGCGGGTGCGGGCGTGGAGATCGTCTCGACCGGGTCCACCGCGAAGGTCATTGCCGACAAAGGCATTCCGGTGACCCGGGTCGAGGAGCTGACCGGTTTTCCCGAAGTCCTCGACGGCCGCGTCAAGACCCTGCACCCGCGCGTGCACGCGGGTCTGCTGGCCGACCTGCGCAAGCCCGAGCACGCCGCCGCACTCGAGGAACTCGGGATTGCGGGCTTCGAGCTCGTCGTCGTCAACCTGTATCCCTTCACCGAGACCGTCGACTCCGGGGCGAGCATCGACGAATGCGTCGAACAGATCGACATCGGCGGCCCGTCGATGGTGCGGGCCGCCGCGAAAAACCACCCCAGCGTGGCGGTGATCACCGATCCGCAGGGTTACGACGGAGTGCTCGCCGCGGTGCGCGAGGGCGGCTTTACCCTCGCCGAGCGCAAAAAGCTGGCCTCGCTGGCGTTTCAGCACACCGCCGAGTACGACATCGCGGTCGCGAGCTGGATGGAGTCGACGCTGGCTCCCGAACACCCGCCGACGACCTTCCCGAAGTGGCTGGGCCGCAGCTGGCGCCGCTCGGCGATGCTGCGCTACGGCGAGAACCCGCACCAGCAGGCGGCGCTGTACGGCGACCCGGGCGCGTGGCCCGGGCTGGCGCAGGCCGAGCAGCTGCACGGAAAAGAGATGTCCTACAACAACTTCACCGATGCGGACGCGGCGTGGCGGGCCGCCTTCGACCATGAGCAGACCTGCGTGGCAATCATCAAGCACGCCAACCCATGTGGCATCGCCATCTCGTCGGCCTCGGTCGCCGACGCACACCGCAAGGCGCACGAGTGCGATCCGCTGAGCGCCTTCGGTGGGGTCATCGCAGCCAACACCGAAGTCAGCCTAGAGATGGCCGAGTACGTCAGCACCATCTTCACCGAGGTCATCGTCGCGCCCGCCTACGAGCCGGCCGCCCTGGAGGTGCTGACCCGCAAGAAGAACATCCGGGTGCTGGTGGGTTCGGAGCCGCTGACCGGTGGCACCGAGCTGCGGCCGATCAGCGGCGGCCTGCTGGTGCAGCAGCGCGACGAACTCGACGCGCACGGCGACAACCCGGCCAACTGGACGCTGGCCACCGGCTCACCCGCCGATCCGGCGACGCTGGCCGACCTGGTGTTCGCCTGGCGCGTCTGTCGCGCCGTGAAATCGAACGCGATCGTGATCGCCGGCGGCGGCGCCACCATCGGCGTCGGCATGGGTCAGGTGAACCGGGTCGATGCCGCGCGGCTGGCCGTCGAACGCGGCGGCGACCGGGTGCGCGGCGCGGTCGCGGCCTCGGACGCATTCTTCCCGTTCCCCGACGGACTCGAGACGCTGACCGGCGCCGGGGTTAAGGCGATCGTGCACCCCGGCGGATCGGTGCGCGACGACGAGGTGACCGCGGCGGCCGCCAACGCCGGCATTTCGCTCTATCTCACCGGGGCGCGTCACTTCGCGCACTAGCCACGGTGTGCGACGCGGGTGTCAATAAGCGTGTATTGAACGCCCTTGGCATGACTCGTCTGAGCGCGCGTCGTAGCGTGGAGTGGTGACGTCACCGAGCAACCTGCCCCGCACAGTCGGCGAACTGCGTGCCGCCGGTCATCGTGAACGGGGAGTCAAGCAGGAAATACGCGAAAATCTGCTCACCGCACTGGCCGAGGGCGATGACATCTGGCCGGGCATTCTGGGATTCGACGACACCGTCTTGCCCCAGCTGGAGCGCGCGCTGATCGCGGGCCACGACTTCGTTCTGCTCGGTGAACGCGGCCAGGGCAAGACCAGGCTGCTGCGCGCGCTGACCGGATTGCTCGACGAGTGGACGCCGGTGATCGCCGGGGCCGAACTGGGTGAGCACCCCTTCTCGCCGATCACGCCGGAGTCCATCCGCAAGGCCGCCACCCTGGGCGACGACCTGCCGATCGAATGGAAGCACCGCAGCGAGCGCTACACCGAGAAGCTCGCCACCCCGGACACCAGCGTCGCCGACCTGGTCGGCGACATCGACCCGATCAAGGTCGCCGAGGGCCGAAGCCTGGGAGACCCGGAGACCATCGCCTACGGCCTGATCCCGCGCGCGCACCGCGGCATCGTCGCGGTCAACGAACTGCCCGACCTTGCCGAGCGCATCCAGGTGTCGATGCTCAACGTGATGGAGGAACGCGATATTCAGGTCCGCGGTTACACGCTGCGCCTGCCGCTGGACGTGTTGGTGGTCGCCAGCGCCAACCCCGAGGACTACACCAACAGGGGCCGCATCATCACCCCGATCAAAGACCGTTTCGGCGCGGAGATCCGGACCCACTACCCGCTGGAGCTCGACGCGGAAGTCGGCGTGATCGCGCAGGAAGCGCACCTGTCGGCCCAGGTTCCCGATTACCTGATGCAGGTCATCGCGCGGTTCGCCCGCTACCTGCGGGAGTCCAACTCCGTCGATCAACGCTCCGGGGTGTCGGCACGGTTCGCGATCGCAGCCGCCGAGACCGTCGCCGCCGCCGCGCGGCATCGCGGTGCGGTGCTGGGGGAGACCGATCCGGTGGCCCGGGTGGTCGACCTGGGCACGGTGATCGACGTCCTGCGCGGCAAGCTGGAATTCGAGTCCGGCGAGGAGGGCCGCGAGCAGGCCGTGCTCGAACACCTGCTGCGCCGCGCGACCGCCGACACCGCGTCGCGGGTGCTGGGCGGCATCGACGTCGGTTCGCTGGTGAGCGCGGTCGAGGGCGGTTCGGCCGTGACGACGGGGGAGCGGGTGTCGGCCAAGGACGTGCTGGCCGCGGTCCCGAACCTGCCCGTGGTGGACAAGATCGCGGCCAAGGTCGGGGCGCAGTCGGAAGGCGAACGCGCCGCGGCCCTGGAACTGGCGCTCGAGGCTCTGTATCTGGCCAAGCGCATCGACAAGGTATCCGGGGAGGGTCAAACCGTCTATGGCTAAAGGGCATTCCTCGCGCTACTCGGCGTACACCGGCGGGCCCGACCCGCTGGCCCCGCCGGTGGATCTGCGCGAGGCGCTCGAACAGATCGGCCAGGATGTCATGGCCGGCACGTCGCCGCGCCGTGCGCTGTCCGAGCTGCTGCGCCGCGGCACCAAGAACATGCCCGGTGCCGACCGGCTGGCCGCCGAAGCCAATCGGCGGCGACGGGATTTGTTGCGGCGCAACAACTTAGACGGAACCCTGCAGGAGATCAAGAAACTCCTGGACGAGGCCGTGCTCGCCGAACGCAAGGAGCTGGCGCGCGCGCTCGACGACGACGCCCGGTTCGGCGAACTGCAACTGGACGCGTTGCCGTCGTCACCGGCCAAGGCCGTCCAGGAGCTCTCCGACTACAACTGGCGCAGCGGCGAGGCGCGCCAAAAGTACGACCAGATCAAGGATCTGCTCGGCCGCGAGATGCTCGACCAACGCTTCGCCGGCATGAAGCAGGCGCTGGAAGGCGCGACCGACGAGGATCGCCAGCGGGTCAACGACATGGTCAACGACCTCAACGACCTGCTGGACAAGCACGCTCGCGGCGAGGACACCCAGCAAGACTTCGAAGACTTCATGGACAAGCACGGCGAGTTCTTCCCGGAGAACCCGCAAAACGTCGATGAGTTGCTGGACTCCCTGGCCAAGCGCGCCGCCGCCGCGCAGCGTTTCCGCAACAGCCTGAGCGCCGAGCAGCGCGCGGAGCTGGATGCCTTGGCGCAGCAGGCTTTTGGCTCGCCGTCGCTGATGCAGGCGCTGAACCGCCTCGACGCGCACCTGCAGGCGGCGCGGCCGGGGGAGGACTGGAGCGGCTCCGAGCAGTTCTCCGGTGACAACCCGTTCGGGATGGGGGAGGGCACCCAGGCGCTGTCCGACATCGCCGAGCTGGAGCAACTGGCCGAGCAGCTCTCGCAGAGCTATCCGGGCGCCACGATGGACGACGTCGACCTGGACGCGCTGGCGCGCCAGCTCGGTGACGAGGCCGCCGTCGACGCCCGCACGCTCGCCGAATTGGAACGCGCGCTGGTCAATCAGGGGTTCTTGGATCGCGGCTCCGACGGCCAGTGGCGGCTGTCGCCGAAGGCCATGCGCCGACTCGGCGAGACGGCGCTACGCGATGTGGCACAACAACTTTCCGGTCGCCGCGGTGAGCGCGACCATCGGCGTGCGGGGGCGGCCGGCGAACTCACCGGTGCCACCCGGCCCTGGCAGTTCGGCGACACCGAGCCGTGGAACATCTCCCGCACGTTGACCAATGCCGTTCTGCGGCAATCGGGAACCGCCACCCTGGACGGCCCCGACGGGCGGTTGAAGATCACCGTCGACGACGTCGAGGTCTCCGAGACCGAGACGCGTACGCAGGCCGCGGTCGCGCTGCTGGTCGATACCTCGTTCTCCATGGTGATGGAGAATCGTTGGCTGCCGATGAAGCAGACGGCGCTGGCGCTGAACCACCTGGTGTGCACGCGCTTTCGTTCGGATGCCTTGCAGATCATCGCCTTTGGCCGGTACGCCCGGACGGTGACCGCCGCCGAGCTCACCGGCCTCGAGGGCGTCTACGAGCAGGGCACCAACCTGCATCACGCGCTCGCACTGGCCGGTCGCCATCTGCGCCGGCATCCCAACGCACAGCCTGTGGTGCTGGTGGTGACCGACGGTGAGCCGACCGCGCACCTGGAGGACTTCGACGGCGACGGCACGACCGTGTTCTTCGACTATCCGCCGCATCCGCGGACCGTCGCCCACACCGTGCGCGGCTTCGACGAGATGGCGCGGCTGGGTGCCCAGATCACGATTTTCCGGCTGGGCAGCGACCCGGGCCTGGCCCGGTTCATCGACCAGGTCGCCCGGCGGGTCGAGGGACGGGTCGTGGTGCCCGATCTCGACGGATTGGGAGCGGCCGTGGTGGGCGACTACCTGCGGTCTCGCCGTCGCTGACCGCCGGCTTGGCAGACCCCGGTCTCGGGATAGGTGTGCCTTGGACTGGGTACAGGCACTTGGAGAAGGAGGAGACGTATGAGCCAGGTTCCAACGATCAAACTCAATGACGGGGTCAGCATTCCGCAGCTGGGTTTCGGGGTGTTCCAGATCAAGCCCGACGAGACCGCGGCGGCGGTGAAGACGGCGCTCGAGATCGGATACCGCCACATCGACACGGCCGAAATGTATGGCAATGAAAAGGAAGTCGCGCAAGGCATTCGCGACGCGGGTCTGGACCGCGGCGATGTCTTCGTCACCAGCAAGCTCAACAACGGATTTCACAAGCCTGACGATGCGCGTCGCGCCTTCGACGAGACGCTGAAGAAGCTGGATTCCGACTACGTCGATTTGTTCCTCATCCACTGGCCGCTGCCCACCCTCTACAACGGCGACTTCGTCTCGACGTGGAAAGTGTTCGAGGAGTTCGCGCGCGACGGACGCGCCCGCAGCATTGGTGTGTCGAATTTCCAAGTCGCACATCTGGATCGGCTCGCCAACGAGACCGACACCGTCCCGTCGGTCAACCAGATCGAGGTGCATCCCTATTTTGGCAACGACGAAGTCCGGGCCTATGGGCGCGAGCACGGCATCGCCACCGAGGCGTGGGCGCCCATCGCGCAGGGCAAGGTGCTCGACGACCCGGTGATCAACCGCGTCGCCGAGGGCCGCGGTAAAACCGCCGCGCAGGCGGTGTTGCGGTGGCACATTCAGCGCGGCGACATCGTCTTCCCGAAATCAGTGACGCCGGAACGGGTCAAAGAAAATTTCGAGCTGTTCGACTTCGAGTTGGACGACTCCGACATGGACACGATCTCCGGGCTGAACAAGGGTGAGTCGGGACGCAACGGCCCCAACCCCGACACGTTCGATTACGTGCCTGACTAAAACGTTCTGCTAGCCGCGTGGCCGACGGGCCTTGCGGATGATGCCGACCCCGCCCCACAGTGAGAAGCCGCGAATGTGGACGGTCGGCGCCCCGGGCGTGCCCTTCCCGAGGACTGCGCGGTCGAAGTTGCCCATCACGCCGCGGCCGTGCACCTCGACGTTGACCTCGGGCGGCAGCAAAATATTTTGCACACCCATAATCGACATCGCATGAATGTCGACCTCGGTCGAGGTGAAGTCGGCGTAGCGCAGATCGACCACGCCGCTGCCCCACAGGGTGAAGGTGGTGAGCTTCTTCGGGACGTTCCATCGGCCGCGGCGCTCGAAGCCGCTCATCAATGCCAGCAGTAGCGTCGACGGCGCCGGATTGGGCTTGCCGCCACGGCGCGGACTGATCGGCGTCCCCGGCAGATCGGCCCGCAGCTGATCCAGTTCCTCGTACGTCGTCGCCGCATAAGCCTTGGTCAGGCGGTCCTCGTAATCGTTGAGCTGCAGGCGGCCCTGCTCGGCCGCATAGGCGAGCAACTGCGCAATCTGGATGCGATCAGTGTCAGCCGCGCGCGACGGCTCGCCGCGCTTATCCTCCGCATCCCGTTGCGTTGAATTGCTCATCACCCACGAGCCTACGACGTCCAGGTTTTGCTGCAAGAGGATTGGCTAAACTGCAACCTTGCGCCGGCCCGCGCCGCGCCGCCGGACATCCGGCCGGGCCCTTTGTTTGACATCTGGCTAACTTCTCGGCTGGCTAACTCATCCAGTTGGGCGGCCGCTTCTCCAGGAACGCCAGCATGCCTTCGCGCGCTTCGTCGGACACGAACAGCCGGGCCGACTCCTCGGCGAGCCGCTCGGCGTCGCGGTCGAACCCGTCCAGCACCGCGGCCGTGGTCAGTGCCTTGGAGGCCGCGAGGCCCTGCGGCGAACCACGGCCGATGTCGGAGACCTGTTTGTCGACCGTGGCGTCGACGTCCTCGGCGGCCTCGGTGATCAATCCGATCTCGGCCGCCCGGGCCGCGTCGAACGTCTCGCCGGACAGGTAGTAACGCGCCGCCGCCCGCGCCGACAGTTTCGGCAGCAGCGTCAACGAGATGATCGCCGGGGCGACGCCGATCCGTGCCTCGGTCAGCGCGAAGGTGCTGCGCGGGCCGGCGATCGCGATATCGCAGGCACCCACCAGACCGAATCCTCCGGCACGGACGTGTCCATTGATCGCGGCGATCACCGGCAGCGGCGAGGAGACGATGGCCCGCATCAAGGCGGCCATCTCGCGGGCCCGCTCGAGGGCCATGTCGTATGCGGACGGTGGCGACCCGCTTCGGCCGCCCCCGCCTGACTCGCTCAAATCCGCACCGGCGCAGAAGGTGCCGCCGGTGTGGCCGAGCACCACCACCCGCACGGCCGGGTCCGCCGAGGCGTCGCGCAGGCCCTGGTGCAACTGGTTGACCAGCGTGGTGGACAGGGCGTTGCGGTTGTGCGGTGAGTTCAGTGTCAGCCGCGCGTACGGGCCGCCCGTGTCGGCGGGTCCGGCGTATTCGACGAGCCTTGTCATGAGAAAGACCCAGTCATCAGTAGCTTCGGGGCAGGCCCAGCGATGTCTGCGCGACGAAGTTCAGCACCATCTCGCGGCTGACCGGGGCGATGCGGCCCAGCCGGGCCGAGGTGAGCATCGCGGCCACGCCGTACTCCTTGGTCAGCCCGTTGCCGCCCATCGACTGCACCGCCTGGTCCACCGACCGCGTGGCCGCCTCGGCCGCAGCGTATTTCGCCATGTTCGCGGCCTCGGCCGCGCCCATGTCGTTGCCCGAGTCGTACAGGGTGGCGGCCTTCTGCAGCATCAGCTTGGCCAGCTCGACCTCGATGTGGCACTGCGCCAACGGATGTGACAGGCCCTGGTGCGCGCCGATCGGCGTGCCCCACACCTGGCGGGTCTTGACGTAGTCGGCGGCCTTGTTGAGGGCGAACCGTCCCATCCCAACGGAGCTCGCCGCGCCCATGATGCGTTCGGGGTTGAGCCCGGCGAAAAGCTGTGCGATGGCGGCGTCTTCGGCGCCGACCAGCGCGTCGCTGGGCAGCCGAACGTCGTCGAGGAAGACCTGGAACTGGCGTTCGGGGCTGATCAGTTCCATTTCGATTGGCGTGTAGGTGAATCCGGGCGCGTCGGTGGGCACCACGAACAGGGCGGGGCGCAGCTTGCCGGTCTTGGCCTCTTCGGTGCGGGCCACCACGAGCACCGCCTGCGCCTGGTCGATGCCGGAGATGTAGACCTTCTGGCCCTTGAGGATCCAGTCGCTGCCGTCGCGGCGGGCGGTGGTGGTGATCTTGTGCGAGTTGGAGCCGGCGTCGGGCTCGGTGATGGCGAACGCCATCGTCAGCGTGCCGTCGGCGATGCCCGGGATCCAGCGCTTCTTCTGCTCCTCGGTGCCGAACTTGCTGATGATGGTGCCGTTGATGGCGGGCGAGACCACCATCAGTAGTAGCGCGCTACCCGCGGCCGCCATCTCCTCCATGACCAGCGAGAGCTCGTACATTCCGGCGCCGCCACCGCCGTACTCCTCGGGCAGGTTGACCCCGAGGAAGCCGAGTTTGCCTGCCTCGGACCACAGTTCGTCGGTGTGCTCGTGGGCACGGGCCTTGCGCAGGTAGTACTCGCTGCCGTAGTTGGCTGCCCACGCTGCCACCGATTTGCGTAGGGCCTGACGCTCCTCGCTCTCGATGAAGCTGGTGTCGGTCATGCTTGATCCCCTTCTGATTGCGGCGCTTCCACTCTTGCCAGCACGGCGCCGACTTCGACTTGCTGACCGGTCTTGACGTTGAGTTCGGCGAGTACCCCGTCAACCGGGGCGGCGATGGTGTGTTCCATCTTCATGGCTTCCAACCAGATCAGTGGCTGGCCGGCGGTGACGGTGTCGCCGATCGCGGCACCGAGCCGGATGACGCTGCCGGGCATGGGTGCCACCAGCGAGCCCTTTTCGACGGTCGAGCCGGGCTCGGGAAAACGCGGCAGCGCAATCAGGTGCACGGGTCCGCGTGCGGAATCGACGTAGACGTCGGAATCGCCCGTACGGTAGCGCCGCACCGAGAAGCTGTGGTCGACGCCGTGGGCCCGCAGCACGACGTCATCGGCGGTGGCCGACACCAGGTGCACCGAGGGGTCATCCGGGAGTGCCAATCCGGTTCTGCTGAACCGGTATTGAACCCGATGCTCGTCACCCTGGTCGTCGCGATAGTCCTTGACCTGGTGACCCGACGCCAGATTGCGCCAGCCGCTGGGAACGGCACCCAACACCGGGGCGACGGCGCGGTTGTGTGCGGCGTCGGCGAGCGCGGCCGCGATGGCGGACAGGCGCACCACCGCGGCGTCGCCGAGCGGCGCCGCCAGCCGCGCCAGGTCGTGGGAATCGAAAAACGCGGTGTCGGTGGCACCGTCGAGGAACGCCGGATGCCGCAGCACGTTCACCAGCAGATCGCGGTTGGTGCGCACCCCGTGCACGCGGGCGCGGGCCAGCGCGTCGGCGAGGACCAGCGCCGCCTGCCGGCGCGTCGGGGCGTAGGAGATGACCTTGGCCAGCATCGGGTCGTAGTGGATCGACACGGCAAACCCGTCGACGATGCCGGAATCCAGCCGGATCCCGGTCCGGTGCCCCAGCGAGCTGAACTCGGTCCGGACCGACGGCACACCGAACGCGTGCACCAGGCCGGCCTGCGGCTGCCAGTTCTTGGCCGGGTCCTCGGCGTACAGCCGCGCCTCGATCGAATGTCCTTGGGCGGCGGGCGGTTGCCCGTCGAGACGCTCGCCGTCGGCGACGGCGAGCTGCAGTTCGACGAGGTCGAGCCCAGTGGTCTCCTCGGTAACGGGGTGTTCGACCTGCAGCCGGGTGTTCATCTCCAGGAAGTAGAACTCGCCGTCGTCGTCGGCCAGGAACTCCACCGTCCCGGCTCCGGTGTACCCGATGGCTTCCGCGGCCAGCCTTGCCGCGTCGAACAGCTTGGCGCGCATGCCGGGTGTGCGCTCCACCAGCGGCGAGGGGGCCTCCTCGATGATCTTCTGGTGGCGGCGCTGAATCGAGCATTCGCGTTCACCGACCGCCCACACGGTGCCGTGGGTGTCGGCCATGACCTGAACCTCGATGTGGTGCCCGGTGGGCAGATAGCGTTCGCAGAACACGGTCGGGTCACCGAAGGCGGACTGCGCCTCGCGGCTCGCCGCGGCGACTTCGTCTGCTAGAGCTGACAATTCGCGGACCACCCGCATGCCGCGGCCACCGCCGCCGGCGGAGGCCTTGACCAGCACCGGCAGCTGCGCCTCGGTGACGGTATCGGGGTCGAGCTCATCGAGCACGGGCACGCCGGCCGCGGCCATCATCTTCTTGGACTCGATCTTGGAGCCCATCGCGCGCACCGCATCCACCGGCGGGCCAACCCACGTCAGCCCCGCGTCCTGGACGGCGGCGGCGAATTCGGCGTTCTCCGAGAGGAATCCGTAGCCCGGGTGTATCGCGTCGGCGCCCGCGGCGCGGGCGGCCGCGATGATGGCCGCGGCGTTGAGGTAGTCGTTGGTCTTGTCCAGCCGCACCCGGGCATCAGCCTCGGCGACGTGCGGCGCGCCGGAGTCGGGATCGGTGTAGACGGCGACGGTGCCCAGGCCGAGCCGGCGGCAGGTGGCGAACACCCGCCGGGCGATCTCGCCCCGGTTGGCGACCAGAACTCGAGTAATCATGGGGCTCACATCCGGAAGACGCCGAAGTTCGACGTCCCCTTGATCGGGCCATTCGCGATGGCGGACAGACACATTCCCAATACCGTGCGGGTATCGCGTGGGTCGATCACCCCGTCGTCGTAGAGCATCCCGGACAACACCAGCGGCAGCGACTCGGCTTCGATCTGGCCCTCGACCGCGGCCCGCATCGCCGCGTCGGCCTCCTCGTCGACCTGCTGGCCGCGCGCCTCGGCGGCCGCGCGGGCGACGATCGACAACACGCCCGACAGCTGGGCGCCACCCATTACCGCGGACTTCGAGGTCGGCCACGCGAAGAGGAACCGCGGATCGTAGGCGCGGCCGCACATGCCGTAGTGGCCCGCGCCGTAGGACGCGCCGATCAGCAGGGAGATGTGCGGGACGGTCGAATTGGACACGGCATTGATCATCATCGAGCCGTGCTTGATCATCCCGCCCTCTTCGTAATCCTTGCCCACCATGTAGCCGGTGGTGTTGTGCAAGAACAACAGTGGCGTGTTGGAGCGGTTGGCCAGCTGGATGAACTGGGTGGCCTTCTGGGACTCCTCGCTGAACAGCACGCCGCGCGCGTTGGCCAGGATGCCGATCGGATAGCCGTGTAACTGGGCCCAGCCCGTCACCAACGAGGACCCGTACAGCGGCTTGAATTCGTCGAATTCGGAGCCGTCGACGATCCGGGCGATCACTTCCCGCGGATCGAACGGGATGCGCAGATCCGCGGGCACGATGCCGATGAGTTCCTCGGTGTCGAACAGCGGCGCGGTGACCGGTTTGGGCTTCGGCCCCTGCTTGACCCAGTTCAGCCGGGCGACGACGCGGCGGCCGATCCGGATCGCGTCGAGTTCGTCGACGGCGAAGTAGTCGGCCAAACCCGAGACCCGGGCGTGCATTTCGGCGCCGCCGAGCGATTCGTCGTCGGATTCCTCACCGGTGGCCATCTTCACCAGTGGGGGACCCGCGAGGAAGACCTTGGAACGTTCCTTGATCATCACCACGTGGTCGGACATGCCCGGGACGTAGGCACCGCCCGCGGTGGAGTTGCCGAATACCAGTGCGATGGTGGGGATCCCGGCCGCCGACAGCCGGGTCAGGTCGCGGAACATCCGCCCGCCCGGAATGAAGATCTCCTTCTGCGTGGGCAGGTCGGCGCCGCCGGATTCCACCAGGGAGATGACCGGTAGCCGGTTCTCGAACGCGATCTGGTTGGCCCGCAGGATCTTCTTCAGGGTCCACGGGTTGCTGGTGCCGCCTTTGACCGTCGGGTCGTTGGCGACGATCATGCATTCCACGCCTTCGACCACGCCGATGCCGGTGACCGTGCTGGCGCCGACCTTGAAGGCGCTGCCCCAGGCGGCCAACGGACTGAGCTCCAGGAACGGCGAGTCCTGGTCGACGAGCAGTTCGATGCGTTCGCGCGCCGTCAGCTTGCCGCGGTCATGATGGCGCTCAACGTATTTGGCCCCGCCGCCGGCCAGCGCATTGGCCAGCTCGGTGTCGATCTCCTCGAGTTTCGTGATCGCCGCCGCCGCCGCGTCGGTGAAGACGGGGGCCTCAGAGTCGAGGGTGGACTGCAGCACGGTCATGATTGGAATCCCAGCAGTTTGGCGGACAGCGCGGTGAGGATCTCGGTGGTTCCCCCGCCGATGCCCAGGATCCTCATGTCCCGGTATTGGCGTTCCACCTCGGATTCGGCCATATAGCCCATGCCGCCGAACAGCTGGACGGCTTGGTTGGCCACCCATTCGCCGGCCTCGACGGCGGTGTTCTTGGCGAAACACACCTGCGGAATCAGGTTGGTCTCGCCGGCGAGCTGGCGCTCCACCACGCTGCGCGAGTAGACCCGGGCGACGTCGATGCGACGGGCCATCTCGGCCAACGTGTTCTGCACCGACTGCCGCGATATCAATGGGCGGCCAAACGTTTCGCGGTCGCGACACCACTGCACCGTCAGGTCCAGGCACCGCTGGGCGCTCGAATACGCCTGTGCGGCAAGGCCGATGCGTTCGGAGACGAAGGCCTGCGCGATCTGGGCGAAGCCACTGTTTTCGGCGCCGACCAGGTTGGTCACCGGCACGCGGACGTCGGTATAGGACAACTCGGCGGTATCCGAGGACCGCCAGCCCATCTTGTCCAGCTTGCGGGTCACCTCGAAGCCCGGCGTGCCCTTCTCGACCACCAGCAGCGAAACCCCGCCCGCGCCGGCACCCCCGGTGCGCACCGCGGTGACCACGTAGTCGGCGCGGACCCCGGAGGTGATGTACGTCTTGGCGCCGTTGACGACGTAGTGGTCACCGTCGCGCTCAGCCGAGGTCCTCAGATGCCCGACGTCGGAACCGCCGCCGGGTTCGGTGATGGCCAGCGAGCCGATCATCTCGCCGGCCAGTGTCGGGCGGACGAACTCCTCGATCAGCCGCTGATCGCCCGAAGCGATCATGTGCGGCACCGCGATGCCGCAGGTGAACAGCGACGCGAACACGCCGCCCGGCGCTCCGGCCTGATGCATCTCCTCGCAGATGATCACCGCGTCGGCGCCGTCGCCGCCACCGCCGCCGACCGATTCGGGGAAGCCCGCTCCCAGCAGCCCGGCGGCCCCGGCGCTGCGGTGCAATTCGCGCGGCAGGTCACCGGTGCGCTCCCACTCGTCGACGTGGGGCAGGATCTCGCGTTCTGCGAACGAGCGCACCGTCTTTCGCAGCTGTTCGCGTTCGGGCGTGTTCCAGATACTCATAACAGACTCTCCGGGATGTCGAGGTAGCGGCCGCGAAGCCATTCGCCAAGCCCCTTGGCCTGGGGATCGAATCGAGCCTGGTAGGCGACGCCCTGGCCGAGGATGCCGTCGATGACGAAGTTGACCGCCCGCAGATTCGGCAGCAGGTGGCGGGTGACGTCGAAGTCCGCCGCCTCGGGCAGCAGCTCCTCGAGCAGCTCGACGGTCAAAGTGTTGGCCAGCCATCGCCATTGCTCGTCGGTGCGCACCCACACCCCGACGTTCGCCGAGCCGCCCTTGTCGCCGCTGCGCGCCCCGGCGATGCTGCCCAGCGGCACCCGCCGGGTCGGGCCGGCCGGCAGCGGCTCCGGCAGCGGCGGCGTGGCGGCCGGGGATAGCTCCAAAGTCTCTGTGGCGCAGGGAATGTCGACGCGGGATCCGTCGGCGTGTACCGCGACGTGCGGCACCTGATCGGCCGCGACATATCCCGGGGTGAACACCCCGTACACCTGGCCGTCGCCCGGCGGCGCCGTCACGTGAAATCCCGGATAGCTGGCCAACGCCAATTCGACGGCGGCGGAGGAAAATTGGCGCCCGACATTGGCAGGATCGGGGTCGCGCACGACGCAGTGCAGCAGGGCGCTGGCGGCCTCTTCGGTGTCGGCGTCGGGGTGGTCGGTGCGGGCCAGCGACCACTGCAGCTCGGCGGGCTTGACGGTGAGCGCGGCGTCGAGTTGCCGGCGCACCAGGTCGGCCTTGGCCTCGATGTCCAGCCCGGTCAACACGAAGGTCATCGAATTGCGGAACCCGCCGATGCTGTTCATCGACACCTTGTAGGTGGGTGGCGGGGCTTCGCCGCGTACCCCGCTGATGCGCACCCGGTCGGGCCCGTCGGACGACAGCTCGACGCTGTCCATCCGGGCGGTGACGTCGGGATTGGCGTAGCGCGCCCCGGTGATCTCGTAGAGCAGTTGCGCGGTGACGGTATCGACGCTGACCAGGCCGCCGGTGCCCGGGTGTTTGGTGATCACCGAGGATCCGTCGGCGCTGACCTCGGCCAGCGGGAAACCGGCGTGGGTGAGATCGCCGACCTCGGTGAAGAACGAGTAGTTGCCGCCGGTGGCCTGCACCCCGCACTCGATGACGTGGCCGGCGACCACGGCGCCGGCGAGCCGGTCGTAGTCGATGCGTTCCCACCCGAAGTGCGCGGCGGCGGCCCCGACGATCACCGACGCGTCGGTGACGCGGCCGGTGACCACCACGTCGGCGCCGTCCTCGAGGCAGTCGACGATGCCCCAGGCCCCCAGGTACGCGTTCGCGGTCAGCGGGCTGCCCAGGCCGAGTTCGGCCGCACGCGACAACAGGTCGTCGCCCTCCACGTGGGCGATCCGGGCGTCGATGCCTAGCCGCTCGGCCAGCGCGCGTATCGCGTCGGCCAGCCCGGCCGGGTTGAGGCCGCCGGCGTTGGCGACGATGCGGACCCCACGGTCGCGGGCCTCGCCCAGGCAGTCCTCGAGCTGGGCCAGAAACGTCTTGGCATAGCCGCGCTCGGGGTGTTTCATCCGGTCGCGGCCCAGGATCAGCATGGTGAGTTCGGCCAGGTAGTCGCCGGTGAGGTAGTCGACGTCGCCGCCGGTGAGCATCTCGCGCATGGCCGACAGCCGGTCGCCATAGAACCCCGAACAGTTCGCGATCCGGACGGCGCCGGAACTGCCCAAGGCGCCGGAAGCGCCGGAAGCAGGGGCCATGCCTGTCCTCCATTCGGGGATTCACCGGTTCGGACCAACCAACCAACCGGTAGGTTAGCGGGTACCGGCGGTGTCACGTCAAGGATCCCACTTCGGAACGGGGTGGCCGCGGCGCGCCCGGCGGGCAGGGGATCGGCGCGCGGGCGTCCATTTTGGCCATAGGCGGACCAGCGACTATCCTGATGTGCGATCGTCGCCCGTTCGGCCCACCGGCCACGCCGCGCGACATGCCGGAACTGCAAGTCCCACATTGAGGAGTTAGGCCCGACCATGGCCGTACCCAAGCGCAGAATGTCGCGCGCGAACACCCGTAGCCGGCGCGCGCAGTGGAAGGCCGAGAAGACCGAACTCGTCGGTGTGACGGTCGCAGGTCAGCGGCACAAGGTGCCCCGGCGGCTGCTCAAGGCGGCCCGCCTCGGTCTGATCGACCTCGACCGCCGCTAGGCCTGATGGCGGCGGCCCGCTGCGCCCGGCTTCGCCGCGCTTGCGCCCGCCGCTAGGCCCCTCCCGGCGCGCCTCTCAGGTCAGTCTCAGGCGGTGGGACGAAACTAGGGTCCGTGCGAATACTGGTCGTTGACGACGATCGCGCCGTGCGCGAGTCGCTGCGTAGGTCGTTGTCCTTCAACGGCTACTCCGTTGAGTTGGCCCATGACGGGGTCGAAGCCCTCGAAATGATCGCGAACGAGCGGCCCGATGCCCTCGTCCTGGATGTGATGATGCCGCGCCTGGACGGCCTCGAGGTGTGCCGTCAGCTCCGCAGCACCGGTGACGACCTGCCCATCCTGGTGCTCACCGCGCGCGATTCGGTGTCGGAGCGGGTCGCCGGCCTGGACGCCGGCGCCGACGACTACCTGCCGAAGCCGTTCGCCCTGGAAGAGCTGTTGGCCCGGATGCGCGCGCTGCTGCGTCGCACCAAGCCGGAGGACGAGGACGCCGATTCGGTGGCGATGACGTTCTCCGACCTGACGCTGGACCCGGTCACCCGCGAGGTCACCCGCGGACAGCGCCGGATCAGCCTGACCCGCACCGAATTCGCGCTGCTGGAGATGCTGATCGCCAATCCGCGCCGGGTGCTCACCCGCAGCCGCATCCTCGAGGAGGTCTGGGGATTCGACTTCCCCACCTCGGGCAACGCGCTCGAGGTCTACGTGGGCTATCTGCGGCGCAAGACCGAAGCCGATGGTGAGCCGCGGCTGATCCACACCGTGCGCGGTGTGGGTTACGTCCTTCGGGAGACGCCCCCGTGACGATGCGGGTCCCGCGATGATCCGGTTCCCCCGGCCTCAACGTCCACCGATGCGCCCACCGTTGCGCGCAACGCCATCCCTGTCGTTGCGGTGGCGGGTGATGCTGCTGGCCATGTCGATGGTGGCCATGGTCGTCGTGTTGATGGCCTTCGCCGTCTACGCGGTGATCTCGGCCGCGCTGTACAGCGACATCGACAATCAGTTACAGAGCCGGGCGCAACTGCTGATCGCCAGCGGTTCACTGGCCGCCGACCCGGGCAAGGCGATCGAGGGCACCGCGTATTCCGACGTCAACGCGATGCTGGTGAACCCGGGCCACGCGATCTATACCGCCCAGCAGCCGGGTCAGACCCTGCCGGTCGGCTCGCCGGAAAAAGCGGTCATCCACGGTGACTTGTTCATGTCGCGGCGCACCGCCGGCGATCAGCGAATCCTCGCGGTGCACCTGCAGAACGGCACCTCGTTGCTGATCTCCAAGAGCCTCAAGCCCACCGAGGCGGTGATGAACCGGCTGCGCTGGGTGCTGCTGATCGTCGGCGGTGTGGGTGTGGCGGTCGCCGCGGTCGCGGGCGGCATGGTCACCCGGGCCGGGCTGCGCCCGGTGGCGCGGCTGACCGAGGCGGCCGAGCGGGTGGCGCGCACCGACGACCTGAGACCCATTCCCGTGTTCGGTAGCGACGAATTGGCGAGGCTCACCGAGTCGTTCAACCTGATGCTGCGCGCGCTCGCCGAGTCCCGGGAGCGGCAGGCGCGGCTGGTCACCGACGCCGGGCACGAACTGCGCACGCCGCTGACGTCGCTGCGGACCAATGTCGAGCTGCTGATGGCCGCGATGGAGCCGGGGGCGCCGCGCCTGCCCGAGCAGGAGATGGTCGACCTACGCACCGATGTCATCGCGCAGATCGAGGAATTGTCAACGCTGGTAGGCGATTTGGTGGACCTCACCCGCGATGACGCCGGCCAGGTGGTGCACGAACAAGTCGACATGTCCGAGGTCATCGATCGCAGCCTGGAGCGAGTCAGGCGGCGGCGCAACGACATTCAGTTCGACGTCGATGTGACGCCGTGGCAGATGTACGGCGACGCCGCCGGGTTGTCGCGCGCGGTCCTGAACCTGCTCGACAACGCCGCCAAGTGGAGCCCGCCCGGCGGGCACGTCGGCGTCACGATGCGCCAGCTCGACCCGTCGCACGCGGAACTGGTGATAGCCGACCACGGCCCCGGCATCCCGCCCCAGGAGCGCCGCCTGGTGTTCGAGCGGTTCTACCGCTCGATGACCGCACGCGCGATGCCGGGTTCCGGACTTGGGCTGGCGATCGTCAAAAAGGTCGTGCTCAACCACGGGGGGATGCTGCGCGTCGAGGACACCGTTCCGGGCGGCCAGCCCCCGGGGACGTCCTTCTATGTGCTGCTGCCCGGCCGGCCCTTGCCCGCCTCGACGTATTCCACTGCGGCCGGCGAGCCGCAAACCGACCAGGTAGACGCGGCGACTGACCACGCTAAAGCGGCGGCGGCCGACGAGGCGAACTCTCGGGAATCGGCGAACGTTATCTCAGTGGACTCTCAGTCCGCGCGGGCAAGGTAGGTCTGCGGCTACTGTTGAACCCAGCCGTCGACTTGCCGAAACACTGAGATAGAGGAAGAGCGACTTAGCGACATGACGAATGACCCGAGGTATTCGCCACCGCCGCAGCAGCCGGGATACCCCCCCGCGCCGAATCAGCCTGCGCACGTCCCGAGCCATGCGGGGTCCTCCGGCTACGCCCCGGGACAACAGCAGCCGTACAACCAGCAATATGACTGGCGCTATCGGTCGCAGCCCTCGTCAACGCCGACCACGCAGTTCCGTCCGCCCTACGAGCCCTTCAGCAACACCGGGCCGGGTCGGATCCCCGGCGGAACCGGCGCGGGCCCGATCCCGGGAGGCACCGGCACGGGTCCGATGCCCGGCATGCTGCCCGGAATGCCTGTCCCACCGGAACCCCAAAAACGTTCTCGCACAGGCCTGTTGGTCGTCGGCGCAGTAGCCATCGCGGTGGTGTCGGCCGGTATCGGCGGTGCCGCGGCGACGGCGGTCGAGCTCGGCACGCACGCGACCGGGAACGGCGGCGGGCGGGTCATCGGCGCGGCGCCCAGCGTCCCGGCCGCGAACATGCCGCCTGGCAGCGTCGAGGGGGTCGCCTCGAAGGTGGTGCCCAGCGTCGTGATGCTCGAGACGGACATCGGGCGTCAGTCCGAAGAGGGCTCCGGCATCGTCCTGTCCACCGACGGGCTCATCCTGACGAACAACCACGTGGTCGCCGCCGCGGCGGGACCGCCCAAGGGGCCCGGCGGCGCTCCGGGCGCTCCGCCCTCGGCTCCCGCGCCTCCCGGCATCCCGGGTGGTCCGGGCGGCGCCGGTGCCGGCGCCCCGACGGCCAAGACGACGGTGACCTTCTCTGACGGTCGCACCTCACCGTTCACGGTGGTCGGCGCGGACCCCACCAGCGATATCGCGGTGATTCGGGTGCAGGGCATGTCCGGGCTCACGCCCATCTCGCTGGGTTCCTCGTCGGACCTTCGCGTCGGCCAGCCGGTCGTCGCGATCGGGTCGCCGTTGGGTCTGTCGGGCACGGTGACCACCGGCATCGTCAGCGCGCTGAACCGGCCGGTGTCGACCACCGGTGAGTCGGGCAACCAGAACACGGTGCTGGACGCGATTCAGACCGACGCAGCGATCAACCCCGGTAACTCCGGTGGCGCGCTGGTCAACATGAACGGCCAGCTGGTGGGCGTCAACTCGGCCATCGCCACGCTGGGCGCCGACTCGCCGGATGCCCAGAGCGGTTCGATCGGCCTGGGCTTCGCGATTCCGGTCGATCAGGCCAAGCGCATCGCCGATGAGCTGATCGCCACCGGCAAGGCGTCTCACGCCTCGCTCGGCGTGCAGGTGACCAACGACAAGGGCACCCCCGGCGCCAAGGTCGTCGATGTCGTCGCGGGCGGCGCGGCGGCATCCGCGGGCGTACCCAAGAACGTGGTCGTCACCAAGGTCGACGACCGGCCGATCAACAGCGCCGACGCGCTGGTCGCGGCGGTGCGATCCAAGGCGCCCGGCGACAAGATCTCGCTGACGTTCCAGGATCCCGCTGGTGGCGGCAGCCGGACATTGCCAGTCACCCTCGGGAAGGCGGATCAGTAGTGAAGGTGGACGAACCCTCGGCGACGGGATTGTCTGAGCTCGGATATACGGTTGCCCCCATGGAAACGGGTGCGGAATTGGTAGTTGGCCGGGCTTTGGTTGTGGTGGTCGACGATCGCACCGCTCACGGGGACGAGGACCACAGCGGTCCGCTGGTGACCGAGCTGCTGACCGAGGCGGGATTCGTCGTCGACGGTGTGGTCGCGGTCGCCGCTGACGAGATCGAGATCCGCAACGCGCTGAACACCGCGGTGATCGGCGGGGTGGACCTGGTCGTCTCGGTCGGCGGGACGGGCGTCACGCCGCGCGACGTCACTCCGGAGGCCACCCGCGAGATCCTGGATCGCGAAATCCTCGGTATCGCAGAGGCTATCCGCGGTTCGGGCCTGTCGGCGGGCATCATCGATGCGGGATTGTCACGCGGTCTGGCCGGGGTGTCCGGCAGCACGCTGGTGGTCAACCTGGCCGGTTCCCGCTACGCCGTGCGCGACGGGATGGCGACGCTGAATCCGTTGGCGGCCCAGATCATCGGGCAGCTGTCGAGCCTGGAGATTTAAGCTCCGCCGCTAGCCCAGCCGGTGACGTCGGCGAGGGTTATTTCGATTCGGCTTCCGCGCGGGGACCGTGCTCCGGCGGCGGCGTGGTGCTCACGCCACCGTGCCTGCCCGACGAGTCGCCGTTGGTCTGGGCGAGCAGGTCGCGGATCTCCTTGAGCAAGACGACCTGCGCGTCGTCGGCCGGCTCGACTTCACCGCGCTTGCGCAGTGTGGTGTACGGCAGCACGACCAGGAAGTACACCACCGCGGCGATAATCACGAAGTTGATGGCGGCCGACAGAACGTTGTTGAGATCGATGGCTTGACCGCCCCCGATACCGATCCGCAGGATGCCGAAATTGGACTGCTGATTGACGCCGACGCGGTTGATCAGCGGTTTGATGATGTTGTCGGTGAACTGCGTGACCAGGGCGGTGAAAGCGGTACCGATGACCACCGCGGTGGACAGGTCGATGATGTTGCCCCGCGAGAGAAACTCCTTGAACCCTTTGAGCATTGGGGATGGCCTTTCTGGGACTGGACAGAGTTAGCTGTCGACTCGCAGACCAACAACAGCCAGGCACTCAGTGCAGGGTGAGCGTCACGGTCTGGCCCAGCGCCGACCCTGCCACCGTGTTCGCCACACGAGCCGGCAGCGCAACCAACACTACGCGGTCGCCGTCGGCGGCCTGCATCTTTTCTTTGGCCGACACCAGCACTACGACGGCGTCGGTGGCCAGCACCTTGGGCGCCGCGTGGGAGTTGTCCGGCGCACCGCTGGCCGGCGCGGCCAGCACGTCGACCACGTCACCGACCCGGACGAGGTCGATCAGGGCGGCGTCGGCCAAATGCAGCGGCACGATGCGGGCGCCCGGCCCGGCCGTCGACTCCGCCAACCGGCTGCTCAGTAACCGGACGTCGGTGAGCACCTCACCACGCCGGGTCGGGCCGGCCAGCGTCGAACCCACCACCGCGCCCAGGTCGGCTCGTGCCCCGTCGGGAATGGTTGCCGCCAAACGCTTTTCGAGCCGTACATCGGCGGGAGTCAACGCGGCGCCGGGATGCAGGTCATGGTCGGCTACCACGACTTGCGCATAGTCACCGGAGGGGTTGGACCGCAGCGTCGCGATCCCGGCCAGCACCACCAGCCCGCCCGCGGCGACGCGGCGCGCCAGCACGGTGCGAGTCCAGTCCGGGCGCAACCACAGCGATACCCGGCTCAATAGGCTTGGGTTCAGCGATGATTCGCCCACGCGGCAACGTTAGGCGTTACCCGGCGCTCGGGCTCACGCCCGGCAAGGCCGGTGTGGATAACCGTCAGTTGGTCGCGGCGGCGGTGGATGCGGTGGTGCTGCTCGACTTGTCGCTCGAGCTGCTGCTCGACTTGTCGCTGGGGCTCGAGCCGTTGGACCCCGAGTCGCTCGACGAGGAGCCGTTGCTCGAACTCGACGACTTCTTCCCGGAGTCGCGGCTGTCGGTGCGGTAGAAGCCGCTGCCCTTGAACACGACGCCGACGGAGTTAAAGCGCTTGCGCAGCCGGCCGGCGCAGTGTTTGCACGTGGTCAGCGCGTCGTCGGTGAAGGCCTGCACGATGTCGAAGCGATCGTCGCACTCGGTGCACTGATAGCTGTAAGTCGGCACAAAAACCTCCGGATGATTGCAATCTGGTTAGCACTCTAGCGTCTCAAGTGCTAGAACCGCCACGTGACATGACTCATTCCCATCAGCGCCCATCGAGATCGATCAATCCCTGTCGCGGCGTGAGCGCATGGGTCATCGGAATGTCGTGCGGATCGGCCGGTACTTCGTCGAGCACTTCGGCGTCGCGGACGACCGCGATCAGCCGCGCGGCCGGGTCGCGGCCGCCCAGCGAGCGGTCGTAGAAACCCCGGCCCCGGCCCAACCGCGCGCCGCGGCGGTCGACGGCCAGGGCCGGCACCAGCACCACGCCGGCTTGCGCCAGGGCGGATGACGGCAGCCACGGCTGCGGTGGTTCGAGCAGCCCCCACCGCCCGGTGGTCAGCGTGCCGGGCCGGTATTCGCCCCAGGACAGCGGCAGCGGCGTGTTGTCGGCCGCAGTGCGCGCAACCGGCAGAAGCACTCGCTCGGTGCGCCGCAGCAACATGTCGAGCATCTCGATGGACCCCGGCTCGGTGCCCACCGGCACGTAGGCGCAGATCGTGCTGTCGCTGGTCACAATGCTTTCCAGGGCCTCCAGCCGCTCGCACAGCTGCCGCGCCTCGGTGGCGCGTACGTCGTCGGCAACGTGGCGCCGGGCGGCACGCAGCTGTTCGCGCAACGCGGCTTTGCTGGTGGTCGCCATCCGTTAACCATGACAGCCCGGTCTTTGCCCGCGCCACATCGACTCGGCGAGGCGGATGCGGGTTATCGTGTGAACAATGTCAAGCCCAAACGTGGTGGTGCCACGCACAGCAGTCGTGCCCGCCGCGGGTCTCGGTACCCGCTTCTTGCCGGCGACCAAAACGGTCCCCAAGGAGCTGTTGCCGGTTGTCGATACGCCGGGCATAGAGCTGGTGGCCGCCGAGGCGGCCGAGGCCGGTGCCGAGCGCCTGGTGATCATCACCTCGGAGGGCAAGGACGGCGTCGTCGCGCACTTCGTCGAAGACCTGGTGCTGGAAAGCACGCTAGAGGAGCGCGGTAAGACGGCGATGCTGGACAAGGTCCGCCGCGCGCCGCAGCTGATCAAGGTCGAATCCGTCGTGCAGAGCGAGCCGCTGGGCCTGGGGCACGCGATCGGCTGCGTGGAGTCGCGGCTGGCCGACGACGAGGACGCCATCGCGGTGTTGCTGCCCGACGACCTGGTGCTGCCGACCGGCGTGCTGGGCACGATGTCGAAGGTGCGCGCGCACTACGGCGGCACGGTGCTGTGCGCCATCGAGGTGACGCCCGCAGAGGTCAGCGCCTACGGCGTTTTCGACGTCGAACCGATTCCCGACGACGACAATCCCGACGTGCTCAAGGTCAACGGCATGGTCGAGAAGCCTCGGGCCGAGGACGCGCCGTCGCCGTTCGCCGCGGCCGGCCGTTACGTGCTCGACCGCGCCATCTTCGATGCGCTGCGCCGCATCGAGCGTGGGGCCGGCGGCGAAGTACAGCTCACCGACGGCATCGCGTTGCTGATCGCGGAGGGCCACCCGGTGCATGTGGTCGTGCATCGCGGATCTCGACACGACTTGGGAAATCCTGGCGGCTACCTCAAGGCTGCGGTTGACTTTGCATTGGATCGTGACGACTACGGCCCGGATTTGCGGCAGTGGTTGGTGGCGCGATTAGGTCTGGCCGAGCAGTAGCCGGGCGCTGACCCGGCCGGCGGACGACGGCGGCCCGGCGGAACGCGTAGCGGTCCCGGGCGGGGATGCCCCGCCTGCGCAGTGAGCGGGTCGCCCCATGCGCGGCCCGAAGGCAGAGAGGCGCGCTGTGCGTTCGGTGGAAGAGCAGCAGGCCCGGATCACCGCCGCCGCGGTGGCCCCGCGGCCCATACGTGTGGCGATCGCCGAGGCGCAGGGATTGCTGTGCGCCGAAGAAGTGGTGACCGAGCGCCCGATGCCCGGCTTCGACCAGGCCGCGATCGATGGCTATGCGGTGCGCAGCGTCGACGTCCTCGGTGTCGGCGAGGTGGGCAGCGAGGGTCTGCCAGGGCCGTTCGAGGAATCGGGCGAGGGCGACGGGCGCGAGGGCCTGGTGCTGCCGGTGATGGGGATGGTCGAGGCGGGGTCGCGCACCCCGAGCCGGTTGCAGCCGCGACAGGCCGTGCGCGTGCAGACCGGGGCGCCGCTGCCGACCCTGGCCGACGCGGTCCTGCCGTTGCGCTGGACCGACGGTGGGACGCAGCGGGTGCGGATTCTGCGCGGCGCCCCGTCGGGCGCCTATGTGCGCCGCGCCGGCGACGACGTCCAGCCCGGCGACGTCGCGGTGCGGTCCGGGACGGTGATCGGTGCGGCGCAGGTCGGGCTGCTGGCCGCGGTCGGCCGCGAGCGGGTGCTGGTGCACCCGCGGCCCCGGGTGACGATCATGGCGCTGGGCGGCGAACTGGTCGACATCTCGCGCACCCCGGGCAACGGGCAGGTCTACGACGTCAACTCCTATGCGCTGGCCGCGGCGGCCCGCGATGCCGGCGCGGAGGTCAACCGCGTCGGGATCGTCAGCGGCGGGCCCCGCGAGCTCCGCGAGATCGTCGAGGGCCAGATCAATCGCGCCGAGGTGATCGTGATCGCCGGCGCGGTCGGGGGCGCCGCGGCAGAGGCGGTGCGCCAGGTGCTCGCCGAGCTCGGCGAGATAGAGGTGGTGCGCGTCGGCATGCACCCGGGATCCATCCAGGGTTTCGGGCAGCTGGGCCGCGAGGGCGTGCCGACCTTCCTGCTGCCGGCCAACCCGGTGAGCGCACTGGTGGTCTTCGAGGTGATGGTCCGGCCGTTGATCCGGTTGTCGCTGGGCAAGCGTCAGCCGATGCGTCGCATCGTGCAGGCGCGCACGCTGTCGCCCATCACGTCGGTGGCCGGACGCAAGGGCTTCCTGCGCGGCCAGCTGATGCGCGACCAGGAGAGCGGGGAGTATCTGGTCCAGGCGCTCGGCGGCGGCCCGGGCGCCTCGTCGCACCTGCTGGCCACCCTCGCCGAGGCGAACTGTCTGGTCGTGGTGCCCAGCGGCGCCGAGCAGATCCGCACCGGCGAGATCGTCGACGTCGCCTTCCTGGCTCAGCGCGGCTGAGCGAAAAGACTGCACACACGGTGAACCTGTTGCGCGCCAATTCCCGTCATCCAGGGTGGCCCATGAGCGTTGGGCCACTGCGGGTTCCGGGCGGCGTCGTGCGCTTGCGGGCGGTGCGGCTGCGCGATGGCGCGCAGTGGAGTCGGATCCGGCTGACCGATCGTGCGCATCTCGAACCGTGGGAGCCCAGCTCCGAGGGCGATTGGACGACCCGTCATGCGGTGGCGGCCTGGCCTGCGCTGTGTTCCGGTCTGCGCGCCGAGGCGCGACAGGGGCGGATGCTGCCCTACGTCATCGAGCTCGACGGCCACTTCTGCGGCCAGCTGACCATCGGCAATGTCACCCACGGCGCGTTGCGGTCGGCGTGGATCGGTTACTGGGTGCCGCGATCGGCCACCGGCGGCGGCGTGGCCACCGCGGCGCTGGCGCTGGGGCTGGATCACTGTTTCGGCCCGGTGATGTTGCACCGGGTCGAGGCCACCGTGCGCCCGGAGAATGCCGCGAGCCGGGCCGTGCTGGCCAAAGTCGGCTTCCGCCAGGAGGGCCTACTGCAGCGCTACCTGGAAGTCGACAGGGCGTGGCGCGACCACCTGCTGATGGCCATCACCGTGGAAGAGGTGGACGGATCGGTGGCATCGGCCCTGGTCCGCGCCGGTAACGCCAGCTGGGTGTGACGGCTTTTCGCAAGAGGCGGGGATTTCGCCGTCCCGTGCGGGAGTCTCCGACGGCTCGCGGGGGAGTCCGAATCGTTGCCATTCTGGGACTGGCGCGACACGAGTGACTCGTGGTGCTTGTGAGAGGCAAATTACAGGTGTGTAATTGTCCTGGTCAGTACGACCCGGCCGCGTTGGCCACCAATGGGCTTCGCGGGGGATGGACACCGAAGAGAGCAGGTCATCATGCCAAGCATCCCGCAGTCTTTGTTGTGGATATCGCTCGTGGTGCTGTGGCTGTTCGTCTTGGTGCCGATGCTCGTCAGCAAGCGCGATGCGGTGCGGCGCACCAGCGACGTGGCTTTGGCGACCCGGGTGCTCAACGGTGGTGGCAACTCCCGGCTGATCAAGCGCAGCGGTCCGGCCGCCGGGCATCGCAGCGATCCCAACTGGACACCGCCGGAAGAGCCTGCCGACACCGACCTCGACGAGGAGCGCGACTTCTCCGAGGATGAAGACCGCGACCACGAGGCGGACGACGACGCCGACACCGACGAGCTGAGCCGCCGGCGCCCGGTCGTGATGAGGATGGCCGTCGCCGAGCCCGCCGAGCCCGACTACCTCGACGTCGATGTGGTCGAGGATTCCCACGTACTTCCGGTGGGGGCCAACGCGTCTGCGGCCGAGCCGGAGACGGCCGACATCGAGCCGATCGAACAGGACGAGGCCGACACCGAGGCCGTCGCTAAACGCGACGAGACCGAGGACGAAGACAGCTACGAGTACGTCGAGGACTCGTCCGGTCTGGAGCCCGCCGCCGAGGCCGACGACGTCGACGAGGAGGCGCCGGCGCCGATGCCGCGCAACGCCTCGAGGCGGCGCAGGTTCGACAACAAGACCGCCGCCGCGGTCAGCGCCCGCAAGTACGCCTTCCGCAAGAAGGTCCTGATGGTGATGGCGGTCGTCCTGATCGGCTCGGCCACCGCGGCCTTCAAGATCTCGCCGACCGCCTGGTGGGTGTGCGGCACGGCCACCGCGATCACCCTGATGTACCTGGGTTACCTGCGGCGCCAGACGCGCATCGAGGAGAAGGTGCGCAACCGCCGGATGAAGCGGATGGCGCGGGCGCGGATGGGCGTCGAGAACGCCTACGACCGCGACTACGACGTGGTCCCGTCGCGGCTGCGACGCCCCGGCGCGGTGGTCCTGGAGATCGACGACGAGGACCCCGTCTTCGAGCACCTGGACTACGCGATGGCCATGCGGACCTTCGGCTGGCCGCGGGACTTGCCCCGCGCCGTCGGCGAATAGTCCCGGCAGTTCGGTAGTTGGTGCCGCGGCTGGTAGCCTGCTAGCGGTCAGGGGCTATGGCGCAGTTGGTAGCGCGACTCGTTCGCATCGAGTAGGTCAGGGGTTCGATTCCCCTTAGCTCCACCACGTTTGAGCAGTTCAGGGTGCATGTGCGAATTTGGCGCAGCGAATGCACGCCAGCGGAGAACCGGCCGGCTCAATCGCTGGCGCTGTGGGCGTCAGTAGGGCGATGTTGTACCGCGCCTTGGCAGAAGCTGGTTCTTCGTAAGCCATTCGTCGATGTGACTCATGGTTATAGGCAGGCAATTCCCGGAGAAGATCATGTGGTCGGATTTCGGTATGTGGACGACGTCAGCGTGCTGATACTGAGCCCCTGTCTGACGCAAGACTCCTGCGGGCACGATCAAGTCGCACTCGCCTCCTATCACTAGTACCGGCGTGTTCACTGAAGTGGCGTTTACATAGGTTGCCCTGGAAAGCTTGAGGACCGCGAGGAGCATCTCGCATTGCGCTCGCCCGGATTCGCAGACCAGGCCGTCATATATCTCGCGTGCGGTCACTTCCGATTGCGTGTTGGCCACCCATTGCCGGAATCGCTCGAACGAGGGAGGAGGCACCGGCTTTGCCCACGGCCGTAATCGTAAGAACCAGGGCATCGACATGCGCCTATTCGCAGGAGTCGAACCGGCGATGCCCGCCGCCGGAGCGGGACATGCGGCTATTAACCCGGTGTGGCGTGTGCGCGCAGCGACCAGTTGCGCAAGTAGGCCGCCCATCGAGTGGCCGACTAATAGCGGTGGTGCTTCGAGCGAACCGACGAATTCCACCAGGTCGTCAACGTAGTCCCGCAGGCTTAAGGACGCGATCTTGGCGGCGCCCTGGTGGATCGGCAATTCGTGATGGCGCAGCGTCGGAGTGTGCGCCGTATAGCCGCGTTCGTTGAAGGCAGCGCGGACCGCGGCTAGCTGTTCTCCGCGCGACCAGTTGCCGTGAATGAGGACAACATGCGGGTCATCAGGCATGCCCAAAGAATGGCACTAGCTGACAACGCATTGTCGCGATTTCTGCTCATGTCGGGGTGGGGCTGGCCCGCGGCGCCTCGAACGGCCCAGCGCCACTTCTCTCCGTCCTCCCGTCGGCAGTGCGTCCGCAGCAGCTCCAGCAGTCGTCCGCTGAACCATCCGCTCGCCCGTCGATGCGTCGAACGCATCGAGGCTCTGGTGGTCGGCCGCCTCAGCACATAAAGTTGCTGTGCTCGAAGCAACCCATCGCGCGCCGTCCCCATTGGGGGTAATAGATGGCTGCCAGCACCCTGCCACCCGGTCCTCGACTACCAACGGCGGTGCAAACCGCCGAGTGGATAGCGCGGCCGTGGGAATTCATGGAGCGCGCCGCCGCCCGATACGGCGACACGTTCACCATGAAGTTGGTGCGTGAAGGACCGATCGTGATGGTCTCGCACCCAGATGCGGTGCGGCAGATTTTCACCACGCCTCCGGAACTGGCGCTCGCCGGGGAAGCGAACCGCATCCTGCTGCCCGTGGTGGGCCAGAACTCGGTCCTGCTGCTCGACCGCGACGCGCACAAAGAACAGCGCCGCCTCCTCATGCCCGCCTTTCGCGGCAGCCACTTGCAGAACTATATGTCCACGATGACCGCCATCGTGGAGGCCGAGATGGCCGGCTGGCCGCGTGGTGTGCCGGTGCGGCTGCACCCTCGGATGCAAGCGTTGACGCTCGAAGTCATCTTGCATCTCGTGTTCGGCCTTGAGCGCGGGCAGAGCATGGACCGGCTGCGCCACGCGCTGCAGCGGATGCTCGCTCTCACCACTCATGCCGTCGCGCAGATGTTTCTCTTGGTCGCCGGTCCCCAAAAGCTGAGGACCGCGCTCACCAACAAGTTGCTGGCCGAAGTGGATCGGCTGCTCCACGACGAGATCGTCACTCGCCGACGGCAAGAGGATCTTGGTAGCCGCACAGATGTCCTGTCGATGCTGTTGAAGGCCAAGCACGAAGACGGTAACCCGATGAGTGACAAAGAGATTCGCGATGAACTCGTCACGTTGCTATTGGCAGGCCACGAAACAACGGCATCGGGACTGGCGTGGGCAGTCGAGCGGATCATCCGTCATCCGGATGTGCATTCGCGGCTTGTCGAAGAGACGCAATCCGGCGACGGCCAGAGGTACGTCGATGCCGTGGTGAAGGAGACACTCCGGCTGCGGCCAGTGCTCGCCCTGGTCAGCAGACGGCTCACAGAACCGATGGAGGTCGACGGGTTCTCATTGCCCGCCGGGGCAAAGGTCGCACCATCGATCTATCTCATGCACAGACGTCCCGACGTCTACCCCAACCCGAAGCAGTTTCGTCCCGAGCGGTTTCTCGACAACCGGGCGGGAACGTACACGTGGATTCCGTTCGGAGGGGGCGTGCGCCGTTGCCTTGGCGCGACTTTCGCCGAATGCGAGATGCGGATTGTGCTTAGCGCACTGTTCAGCACCGCACGGGTGCGACCTGTCGACTTCAAATCCGAGCCGATAAACCGCCGGTCGATCACCCACGTGCCGGGTCGGGGGACCACGGTAGTCCTGGATTAAGGGCGCCTCAGCGTCCCGCGCGTCCGACTCCCCGGGCGATCAGGGCGACGGTGCCTCCGACGATGAGAGCGAGCAGCGCAACCTTGAGGACCAGTAACAACAGCGCCATGAGTCGGCCCGTCAGGTGTCGAATTCAATGGGCAGGCTCGCCGGCCCGCTCAGGCCCACGACCGGCTTCCAGGGTGACGGTCCGTTCTTGCGGGGGTTCGCGATTCGGCGGGTGACGGTTTTCAGCGCTTCGGCGATTTCGCGCCGCGCCAGGTTCGCGCCGAGGCAGTAGTGCACGCCGGCGCCGAAATTGAGCACGGGCGGCAATCCCTCGCGGGTGATGTCGAATCGGTTGGGATCGTCGTAGATCGCTGGATCACGGTTGGCCGCAGCGGTATTCGCGAACACCAGCGTTCCCTGGGGGAAGTGGACCCCGGCGAGTTCGACGTCCTCGGCCACGACACGCAATAAGGTGGTGGCGATCGGGGAGTGCCGCATGGTCTCTTCGACGGCGGTCATCGCCAGCTCGGGTGTGTTGCGCAAGAGCTCCCACTGGTCGGGGTGCTCGCAGAGCACCCCGATGGAGGCGGCCACCTGGTTGCGTGTGGTGTCGGTGCCCGCGAGCAGCAGCGCGGCGGCGAGCATGCGCAGCTCTCCGGCGTCGAGCCGGTCCCCGTCGTGTTCGGCGCGGATGAGGTCGGAAAGCAGGTCGTCGGTCAGGGTGTGGCGACGCCGGGCGATCATGTCGTCGACGTAGTCGTCGAGTTCGCCCCACGCGCGCATCACGCCGGGCTCGTCATCGGCGGTGAAGGTGAAGTTGAAAGCCCTGAAGATGTCGTCGGCCCACAGCGAAAACCGTTGCCAGTCTTCGCGGGGCGCGCCGAGCAGCGCGCAGATGATGGGCACCGGGTAGGGCCGCGCGATGTCGGTGACGACGTCGCAGTGACCAAGGCGGCTGATCGGTTCGACGAGTTCGTCGATGACCTCGGTGATCGTGGCGTGCAGGCGTTCGACGGCGCGCGGGGTGAACGCCTTGGACACGACACTGCGGACGCGCTGGTGTTTGGCGCCCTCCATGCCCAACAGCGAGTTGACGACCTTGTCCCAGAGGGGGCCGGAGGTGATGCCCTGGATGGCGAGGATGTACCCGGGTGGGATCTGAAACCGATTGTCCCGCAACATTGTTCGGGCGAGTGCGTAGGAGAGCACCTCGGGTCCATAGGGCCCCAGCGCGATCGGTGCTTGTCGCTGCGCCGCCAACAGCTGCGGATAGACCTGCTCGGGTGTGGCGGTGGCGACGTCGTACTCGATGGTCGGCAAGCCCGCATCGAACACGCTCGGGCTGGAGATGCTGACGGGCATTGCCCCCTCCGTATCAGCTTTAGGCCGGCATAACCGGCAGTTGGCTGTCACTTCGTCCGATCTTAAGCCATCGCTGCAGCGGCCATCCCGGACGGAGCCAGAGCCGGTCTCGAGTCGGTGACGCTACGGCGTGTCGCGATTTCACCGCCCGTCGGTTCTGAGACCGTTGGACATACTCGCGATGGAACGCAAGGAGGCGGCGTGAGCCCGACTCAGATTTTCTTCGTGTCAGCTGTCGTCGTCATGCTGGTAGTCGGGATCGCGGCAATCATGTTCTCCGGAAAGGCGTTTCGCCCTGAAGCGACCCTGGCGACCGTGTTGACGGTGATTACCGTGGCGGGCTGGGTCTGGCGGATGCCACGTGGGTGGTACACGATTTCGCAAATCGCGTGGCGCTACCGCTTGCAGACTTGTCAGGTCCGGGAGGTCGCGGACAAGCTCGGTATGAGGGCCTTCAACCGTGGTGCGCTGGTCCCTCCCTCACAGCGGAAGAAGATGCATCCCGAACTGATGCGCCTGAAGAAGCGTAAGGCGGTGCGCGAGCCGAGGGCGGTGAAGGACGCCCGATCGGTCTACGAATCCTCGGCCTCGCAGTCTGATTTCCTGACCGAGGCCGATCGCTTGCAGTTCTCCGGTGAGGAGCTACTGCGACATCTGCGTCCAAGCATTAACCATTTTGCGGCGGACGTCGAGGACGAGGCAGTCTGACGAAATCAGCTGGGGCCCTCGACACCCCTGAGCCCCACTGAGGGCGGTGCTCTAAATTCTCTGAGTGATTCGCGGCGATGGCGCCGCGGTTCACGGGTAGGTAGTCAGGCTCACCGCTCGACGGCGGCGTGCGCGCGCACCGACGGCGCGATCCAGTCCTCCAGGAACCGTCGCAGCTCCCGTCCGGTGCGCGGTGGACGGCCCGGGTCCACGATCAGTGACTGCACGGTGCGCAGCATGATCTCGACCAGCTCGTCGAGCCTGCCCCCGGCGAATCCCGCTGCGGCCCAATCGACGTCGAATCGCTGCAGGATCGACCGGCCGAACGAAATGGCCATGTCGGACGTGACGCCCGCGGTGAACGCGCTGGCCTTGCCGGGCTGGAACACCAGGCTGAGGTACTTGTCGTGCGCGAGTTGCTCGAACGTGTAGGCGATGCCCTCGACCACCGCCTCGGTGGGATCGGTGATCGAACCCAGGTGCGCCGCAAGCCGATCCAGGAACCCGTCGACCGCGGACAGTGCGGTCGCGCCGAGCAGCGCCTCGTGGGTGGGGAAATACCGGTAGATCGTCTGACGCGTCACGCCGAGCGTCGACGCGACCTCGGAGACGCTCACGGTTCCTCGCGCGTCGATGGCGCTGCGGGTCGCGCCCAGGATGCGTGCGACCGCCTCATCGTCATCGGCCGGGATGTCACCCGACCAGCCGTGCCGGCGCATGGCGTGATCGTCGCACACACCGGCCGCCGGTCTTGACAATACAAACGATAATGATTGTATGGTCCGAAGCATCGAGGCGAAGGAGCCCAGGGTGACGACGATCGACAAGCCGGTGAGCGGCACCGACGAGACGCTGACGCGGCGGGGCCTGCGTCACGCCCTGGACAAGACGACCGACCTGGCCGAACGCGAACTGCGGGTGCCGCTGCACTACTACCGCGACCCCAAGATCACCGAGATCGAGGAATCGCAGATCCTGCGCCGGGTGCCGCTGGCCATCGTCCCGTCGGCGCAGGTGCCGAACAAGAATGACTACGTGGTGCGCTCGGTGCTGGGCGACTCGCTGCTGGTCACCCGCGACCGCACCGGCGCCAGCCACGTCTTGCTCAACTACTGCCGGCACCGCGGCGCGATGCCGGCCTGCGGCTCGGGCAACGCCTCGCGGTTCGTCTGCCCGTATCACGCCTGGACGTACCGCAACACCGGCGAGTTGTTCACCGTCCCGGGCAAGGCCGGCTTCGATTCGATGGACACCAAGGACTACGGCCTGGTGGAGCTGCCGTCCGAGGAGCGGCACGGCTTCATCTGGGCGGTGCTGACCGCCGGCGCGACCATTGATCTCGACGACCATCTCGGTGACTTCGGCACCGAACTGGCGCTGTGGAACTACGAGTCGTACGGCTATCACACGCAGCGCGAATTCACGTCCGAGGTGTCCTGGAAGGGCGCCCTGGAAGCGTTCGCCGAGGGATATCACTTCCCGTACGTGCACGGCGAGAGCCTCATCGGGCAGAACACCCTCGCCAACACGATGGTCTACGACGAATTCGGTAAGCATCACCGCATCGGCTTTCCGTTCACCTGGATCACCAACGCGGACACCGACCCCACGGCGTCGCTGGACCCCTCGACGAACATGGGAGTGATCTATTGGGTGTATCCGAACCTCATCCTGGCCAACAGCCCGGTGGGCGTGGAGATCATCGACATGCTGCCCGCCGGTGAACCGACCCGCTGCACCGTCCGGCACAGCTGGATGGGACGCATCCCGGCCACCAACGACGAGATGAGAGCGGCCTACGACACGGTCTTCGAAGGGGTGCACGCGGCCGTGCGCGACGAGGACTTCGCCATGCTGCCCCAGTGCGGCGAGGGCGTCCGGCACGGCCAGCACGACCACATGATCATCGGACGCAACGAAATCGCCGTCCAGCACATGATCAAGGTGTTCGCGCAGGAACTCGGCGTCGCGCTGGCCTGAACAGCGTTGTTGCTTCCGGTCGGGTAGCCGCGGACCGCCGTGGGTACTGATCCTTTGAACCCGAAGCGGAGAGGATCCGATGGCGCACCGCGATCGTGACTACACCGACGAGCTATTGCAAGAACTGTTGTGGACCTACGGGCCGTGTGGGCAGGAGGACGAGGTACGCGCGGTCATCGCCCGCGAGCTGGAACCCCTCGTCGACGACATGTGGACCGACGACGCCGGCAACCTGATCGGCTACGTTGCCGCCAATCCTTCGGCCGGCGATGCCGGGGCGCCCAACCACCGCCACCGCACTGAGGCCATTCCCGGCACCGCCACCCGGGTGATGGCGCACATGGACGAGCTGTCCATGATCGTCAAGCGCGTAGAACCCGATGGCACACTGCATCTGACGCAGCTGGGCACGATGTACCCGGGAAATTTCGGGCTGGGCCCGGTCGCCGTGCTCGGCGACAACGAAACCCTCACCGCCGTACTGACTCTCGGTTCCGAGCACACCACCCAGGAAAGCGCGCGGATCTGGGAGACCAAGCCCGATCAGGGTGACCGTTCGCTGGACTGGCATCACGTGTACGTGTTCACCGGCCGCAGCACCGACGAGCTGACCGCAGCGGGAGTGCACGCCGGCACCCGCGTCTGCATGGAACGCAGCAAGCGATCGGTCGTCGAGATCGGGGACTACGTCGGCGCCTACTTCATGGACGACCGCGCCGCGGTGACTGCCCTGCTGCACGCCGCACGCCAGCTCCGCGAGCGCGGGCAACGCCCCGCCGACGATGCGTACCTGGTATTCACCACCAACGAAGAGATCGGCGGGGTCGGGGGTACCTACGCCAGTGCCACCCTGCCCGGCGACCTCACCCTGGCCCTGGAAGTCGGCCCCACCGAACGCGAGTACAACACCACCGTCACCGGCGGCCCGATCATCGGCTACAGCGACGCGCTATGTGTCTACGACAAAGGCGTCGCCGACCGGCTGCTGAAAATCGCCACCGACCGCAAGCTGTCCCCACAGCCGGCCGCGCTGGGCGCCTTCGAATCCGACGCGTCGCACTCCAAGGCCAGCGGGCTGACCGCCCGCGCCGGCCTGCTGTGCCTGCCCACGCTGAGCACCCACGGCTACGAGGTGATCGCGCGCCAGGCGATCGACGACATGGCCGCGGTCGTCGTCGATTTCGTGCTGGAGCCGAGTCAAAAGATCACCTGAAAACCCGGCGAACGCGCTGGTCAGCCTGTTAGGCTGGCGGCGCTTCAGGACGCCAAACGATGGGATAGCACGTGGCGGGTGTGGTCTCTGCCAAATCGCTGCCGGTACAAAGCGAATCCCCTTGACACGCCCACGAATTCGCGCCCGAGCGCCGCTGCGGATCTCGTTCGCCGGAGGCGGCACCGACGTCCCGCCGTTCCCGACGACCGAAGGTGGCTGCGTCCTGTCGGCCACCATCGATCGCTACGCCCAGGGATCGCTCGCGCCGCGCACCGATCGCCGGGTCAGCATCGAGTCGGTGGACTTCAAGACCACGCACGAAATGACGCTGGACAGCGAGATCCTCTACGACGGCAGCCTCGACCTGATCAAGGCCGCCGTGCGCAGGTTCGGCCGCGACGGCACGGACGGCTACGACCTGGTGCTGCGGTCCAGCGCTCCACCCGGGTCGGGGCTGGGCTCGTCGTCGACGATGATGGTCGCGCTCACCGGCCTGCTCGCCGAGCACTATCGGGTGCCGATGGGCGAGTATGAGACCGCCCAGCTGGCGTGCGCCATCGAACGCGACGACCTGGGCATCGCGGGCGGCCTGCAGGACATGTACGCCGCGACGTTCGGCGGATTCAACTTCATCGAGTTCACCGACCGGGTGATCGTCAACCCCTTGCGGATCCGCGACGAGACGGCCTTCGAGCTGGAGCTCAGCCTGCTGCTGTGCTACACGGGCATCACCCGGGACTCCGCGCGCGTGATCGAGGACCAAACCCGGCGTGCCACAACGGGTTCCGACGACACCCTGGCGGGGCTGCGGGCGCAGAAGGATCTGGCGGTCGCGATGAAGGCGGCGCTGCTGACCGGAAAGCTGAACGACTTCGGCGCGCTGCTCGGTGAGGCCTGGAATCAGAAGAAACGCATGTCGCCCTACATCACCAACGAGCGCATCGACGACCTTTATGACCTCGCCCGGAAAAACGGCGCATTGGGCGGCAAGCTTACCGGCGCGGGTGGTGGGGGATACATCCTGCTGTTCTGCGACTTCGCCAAAAAGCACCGACTCATTGAAGCCCTCGAGGGCGCCGGCGCCATGATCACCGAATTCGCGTTCGAGAGCAAGGGATTGACCACATGGCAGGCCTGACCGAGTCCGATGTCGTCCCGCCGAGTGTGGAGCTGGTGCAGCAGCGGCTTGCCGAAACCATCGCGGTCAAGCAACAAATGCAGCAGGGCGATCTCGCCGCGCAGACCGTCGAGGTGGCCCGCGTGATCATCGGCGCGTTGCGCGCCGGCGGCAAGGTGATCTTCTTCGGCAACGGCGGGTCCGCGCAAGACGCCGGCCACCTGGCCGCCGAACTGATGGGCCGCTTCGCTTTTGACCGGCCCGGCCTGGCGGCGATCAGCTTGCCCGACGCCACCGCGGCGATCACGGCGATCGGCAACGACTATTCCTACGACGAGGTGTTCGCTCGTCAGGTTCTCGCCGCGGGGCGGCCCGGCGACGTGGTGGTCGGGTTGACCACATCGGGCAACTCTCCCAACGTCGTTCGCGCGCTCGAGGCGGCCGGCCAGGCGGGGATGACGACCGTGACGCTCACCGGCGCGCGCGGCGGCAAGGTGGCCGACGTCGCCGAAATCTGCATCCGGGTGCCCAGCCACGACACCGGGCGGATCCAGGAGGCATGCCTGCACCTGGGCCACACCATCTGCGAAATGGTCGAAGCGGCACTGTTTCCCAGGCCGGCCTGACGTCGACGATGGCCGCACCCGACCTGCGCACCGTGCGCACCGTGCTTTTGGACCGGGACGGCACGATAAACGTCAAGGCCGCCGAGGGCGAATACATCCGAACACCCGCTGAGCTGGTGCTGTTGCCCGGCGCGGCCAAGGCGCTGGCCACGCTGAACGCCGCGGGCCTGCGGACCGTGCTGGTGACCAACCAGCGCTGGCTATCGGAAAAGACCGCCGACCCAGCAGCTTTCGCCGCCACCCAGCGGCGCCTGGCCGAAATGCTGGCGCGCGAAGGCGCCCGGCTCGATGCCGCCTACCACTGTCCGCACGCGGCGAACAGCTGCGACTGTCGCAAGCCGCTGGCCGGCATGTTGGTGCGCGCGGCGCGAGAGCACCGTTTCGACCTGGCCGAGTCCGTCATGATCGGCGACGCCGACATCGACATGATGGCGGGCAGGGCGGCCGGAACGGCGACCATCCTGCTCCACCGGGGCGGCGACGAAGCCGTCGACGCCGACTTCGTGGTCGACGACCTTGCCGCCGCCGTCGAACTCATCGTGAATGCCCAGGTGGCGCGCTGAGGCCACTTGCCGCAGCCGCAACGGTGCTCATAACCTGGCAACATCCGACCGCATCCGGGGGGTTCGGCCCGGGCGGTAGACGACGGCAAGCAGGCGGGCAGGTCATGGCATCACCGCGACGCGCAGAGCGCTGTCGCGATGCTGCGGGCGGCGGTCCATAGCGGTGGCCGGACTGACCGGCGCCCGGGTGGACGAGCTGGCGACGATGGACATCTTCAAGGGCGCTCCCGCTGAAGACCTCGCCCCGCTGGCGGGCCGCCTGCAGCCACTGCACGCCGCGGCCGGCCAGGTGCTGATGCGGCAGGGGGAGCAGGCCGTTTCGTTTCTGCTGATCTCCTCGGGCACCGCCGAGATCACCCATGTGGGTGACGACGGCGTGGTGATCGTCGAGCATGCGTCCCCGGGCATGATCGTCGGCGAGATTGCCCTGTTGCGTGACATTCCCCGGACCGCGACGGTGACCACCGCCGAACCGCTGACCGGTTGGATCGGTGACACCAGGGCCTTCGCCAGCTTGGTGCACATCCCCGGCATCACGCCGCGGCTGCTGCGCACCGTGCGCCAGCGTCTCGCCGCGTTCATCACGCCGATCCCGATCCGCGTGCGCGACGGCACGCTGCTGTTGCTGCGCCCCGTGCTGCCCGGCGACAGCGAGCGCACGGTGCACGGACACGTGTACTTCTCCAGCGACACCTTGTATCGGCGCTTCATGACCCCGCGGCTTCCCACCCCGGCGCTGATGCACTACCTGTCGGAGGTCGACTACGTCGATCACTTCGTGTGGGTGGTCACCGACGGCAGCGACCCGGTGGCCGACGCGCGCTTCGTGCGCGACGCGAACGACCCGACGGTCGCCGAGATCGCCTTCACCGTCGCCGACGCCTATCAGGGTCGCGGCATCGGCACCTTCCTGATCAGCGCGCTGTCCATCGCCGCCGAGGTCGACGGCGTCGAAAGGTTTTCCGCGCGAATGCTTTCCGACAACGGGCCGATGCGCGCGATCATGGACCGCTACGGCGCCGTCTGGCAGCGCGAAGACATCGGCGTCATCACCACCGTGATCGACGTGCCCCATCCACGCCACCTGCGGCGTGAGGAGGCCGAGCAGATCAAGCGCGTCGCCCGGCAGGTGATCGCGGCGGTCGGCTGAGTCGGCGCGGGCGGCGGCCAGTCTCCGCACCATGAGGTGACTTCGGAATCCGCTGGCGCATCCGCTAGCACGTTTGGGAATCGCCTGGTCCTTTCCGACCGGTACCCGTGTGACGGATGCGGTTCCGAACGTATGACCCGATCTTGTGTTATCAACTCCTCATGCGGCCGTTCTGGATTGGCCCGTCGCTGGCCGCCGTGCTCACGGCGGTCATCGCCGCGTGCGGTCACTCACCGGCACACGCGCCGTCGGCCAAACCCACGAAACCCGCTCCGCCCAGTGCCGTTGCCGTCAACCCCGCCAACATCAAGCGGGTCGTTCGGGACCTGCCGCCCGGTTACGAGGTGACCACCGGAATCCCCAGCGCGGCCTCGCCGAGGGTGATCTGGAGCCTGGGGGACGACCTGCAGGCCAAGCCGGCCAAGTGCGGGACGTTGGCCGATCCCGGGAATGGGCGCGACCAGTCGGCGCAGGGCGTGTCGGGATCGGGGAGCGGCGGCATCGTCGACGCGGTGGTGGTGGCTTTGCCTGAGCCGGTGGATTTCCCGGACGACCTGCTCACCTCGTGTTCCCAGTGGTCGGAGTCCGCCGGGCGCACCGTAGTGCACGTCCACCTCACCGACCCGCCGCACGTCGATGGCGTCGACACCGTCGGCATGGTGGCCGACGTGAAGTCCTCCGTCGAATCGGGCACCGAAATAGATTCGCGCACCTACACATTCACCGCTTACCTGGGGAACTACTACGCGTTCACCACGCTGACCACCGACCCGGGTTCCGCGCTTCCGGTGCTGCCGCCGCAATTCGCCGCGGATCTGCTCGCCAAAACAGTGTCCACGTTGCGCAGCTGAGCTACCCGCTTGGGTAGATTGGCCACGATGTCCAAGATGTTGCTCGCGGTCGCGGCCGTCTGCGTCCTGGCCGGCTGCTCTTCGGCCACTCATTCGGCAAGGGTCGACATCAGCAAGGTCGTCGACGTGAAGTCCAGCTTCGGACCCGAGTTCAAGGTCAGCGACATCAGCGAACGGGGAATCGATCCCAAGCTGCTGGCGGGCCGAAAACTGCCCGACGGGTTGACGTTCGACCCGGCGAACTGCGCGAAAGTGGCGGCCGGGCCGGACATGCCGGCTGACCTGCAGGGCAACATGTCCGCGGTCACCGCCGAGGGTCGCGGCAACCGGTTCGTGGTGATCGCGCTGGAGACCTCAAAAGCGTTGCCGTTCAACGACCCCGGGAAGGACTGCAACAAGGTGACCTTCACCGGGCCGCAGATGCGGGGCGGTGTCCAGGTGGTCGAGGTGCCGCAGATCGAGAGCACCCGCACGCTGGGCGTGCATCGCGTCATGCAGGCGCTGACACCGGGCGGTCCACGCACCGGTGAGCTGTACGACTATTCGGCGGCATTCGGCGACTACCAGGTGATCGTCATCGCCAACCCGTTGGTGCTTCCCAATCAGCCCGTCGCCCCGGTCGACACCCAGCGGGCGCGCGACCTGCTCGTCAAAGCCGTGTCCGCGGTGCGCACCTGACGTTTTACCGCACGCCGCGCGGCCGGAACTGGATGCTCACCCGGGGGCCGACGGATGCCGTCGTCTTGGGCACCGCGTGCTCCCAGGTGCGTTGGCACGATCCGCCCATCACCAGCAGGTCGCCGTGCGCCTGCGGCAGCCGCAGCGACGGGCCGCCGCCGCGGCGGCGCATCGCGAACGAGCGGGTGGCGCCCAGGCTGACGATCGCCACCATGGTGTCCTCGGAACTGCTGCGGCCGATGGTGTCGCCGTGCCAGGCCACGCTGTCCGAGCCGTCGCGATAGCAACACAACCCGACCGTGGTGAACGGTTCACCGAGCTCGCCGGCGTAGATGTCGTTGAGCCGGCGCCGCAGCCGGGCCAGCTCCGGATGCGGCGGCTCGTCCACCGTGAGGTCGTGAAAGCTCACCAGCCGTGGCACGTCGACTACCCGGTCGTACATCTGCCGGCGCTCCTCGCGCCACGGAACCGTCGACAGTAGGGCGTCCAGCAGGTCATCGGCGTCGGTGAGCCAGCCGGCACGGATCTCGATGAACGCGCCGTCACCGAGTTGCCTGCGCTCGGTGTGCTGGAACAGGGAGCCTTGAACCGCGATCTCCACGCGACCGAGTTTATCGCACATCCGTTCGATCGCGTGGGGCGCGCGACGGGCGTGTGGCGGGACCCCGCGGCTCGGCGCCGCTACGGTTGAGCTGTGGGTGTTGTTGAGCTGGGCACCAATTCCGAGGTCGGCGCGCTGCGCGTGGTCATCCTGCACCGCCCCGGCGCCGAGCTGCTCCGCCTCCATCCGCGCAACGTCGACCAGCTGCTGTTCGACGGCCTGCCGTGGGTCGCGCGCGCGCAGGACGAGCATGACCAGTTCTCCGCGCTGCTGCGGTCCCGCGGCATCGAGGTGCTGCTGTTGTCGGACCTGCTCGCCGAGGCGCTGACGCACAGCGGAGCCGCCCGGATGCAGGGCGTCGCGGCCGCCGTGGACGCACGACGGCTCGGAGTGCCGTTGGCGCAAGAACTTTCGGGCTATCTGCGGGGGCTCGAGCCGGCCCGGCTGGCCCAGGTGCTGATGGCCGGGATGACGTTCAACGAGTTACCCCCCGACACCCGGACCGACGTGTCGCTGGTGCTGCGCATGCACCACGGCGGCGATTTCGTCATCGAACCGCTACCCAACCTCGTCTTCACCCGCGACTCGTCCATCTGGATCGGCCAGCGGGTGGTGATCCCGACGCTGGCGTTGCGCGCCCGCATCCGCGAGGCGTCGCTGACCGACCTCATCTACGCGCATCACCCGCGGTTCACCGGCGTGCGGCGTGCCTACGAGTCGCGCACCGCCCCCGTGGAGGGCGGTGACGTGCTGCTGCTGGCGCCCGGCGTGGTCGCCGTCGGGGTCGGCGAGCGGACCACGCCCGCCGGCGCGGAAGCGTTGGCCCGCAGCCTGTTTGACGACGACCTGGCCAACACGGTGCTTGCGGTGCCGATCGCTCAGCGGCGCGCCCAGATGCACCTGGACACGGTGTGCACGATGGTCGACACCGACACGGTGGTGATGTACGCCAACATCGTCGACACGTTGTCGGCGTTCACCATTGCGCGCACGCCGGAGGGAGTCGCGATCAGCGACGAGGCCCCGTTCCTGGAGGCCGCGGCCAAGGCGATGGAGATCGATCAGCTGCGGGTCATCGATACGGGGCTCGATCCCGTCGTCGCCGAGCGCGAGCAGTGGGACGACGGCAACAACACGCTGGCGCTGGCCCCCGGCGTGGTGGTCGCCTATGAGCGCAACGTGCAGACCAACATTCGCCTGCAGGACGCCGGCATCGAGGTGCTGACCATCGCCGGATCCGAATTGGGCACCGGCCGCGGCGGGCCCCGGTGCATGTCCTGTCCCGTCGCCCGCGACCTGCTGCCCTGAGAGATAACGCCGAGATTGCCGTCATGGTCGTGATCGGGGGCCGAAGCACCCCCTCACGGCAATCTCGGCGACGAACGGCGCGTCAGCGCCTCGCGGACGCGTTGCACGATGAGATTGGGCCGGTCCTCGTTGATTACCCTGATCACGTTCCAGCCGAGTCTGCTCACCATCTCGGCTCGCCGGATGTCTTTCACGTACTGGCTTCGGTCGGTGCGATGTGGTTCGCCGTCGTACTCGACTGCCACCATCGGCTGTTCCCAGCCCATATCCAGATAAGCCACGGAGCGGCCGTCGGTGACTCGGATCTGCGTGGCAAGGCGAGGTAAGCCCGCATCCATGAGGACGAGTCGCAGCCAGCTTTCTTTGGGCGATTGCGCACCGCGGTCCATCAGCAAGAAGGCCGTTCGGCACTGACGCACGCCTCTCGCTCCTTTATGGGCCGCGATCAAAGGAGTTGCGTCGGCGGCGGTGACACCGGTCGCGCGGACAACGCGTCGAGTTGGGGACTGCTAGTCCCCGCGGTAGGTGCCGAGCCAGATCAAATGCAGTCCGCGCCAGATTGGTGACGAGTGCCAAGAGCGCGAGGACGCAACTGGGATACGCTCGAGGATTTGATGACAGGGAGTTCAAATTGTCCGACGACACACGCACGGCCAGTTGGAAGCAGGCGGTCGCACGATTCCCTGAACACATGCGGTTCGACATCGACGCAATGTGGAACCACGGAGGCATGCTGCACGCAGAGACCGTGCAACGTCTTGTCCGCAACGAGAACGAAATCGGTAGGCTCATGATAAACCTGTTGCCGGTAGCTCAGCAGTACGCGGTGGCCTCAATATCAGACTATAAGGTCGGGGCCGTCGCGGCAGGAATGCCGACAGCAAACACCCGCTGGTGCAATCTGTATTTGGGCGCCAACATTGAGTTCAGCGGTATGGCACCGAGCTTCACCATTCACGCCGAGCAGGCAGCCACCAACAATGCATGGCTCAGTGATGAGTCAGGGATCCAATCGCTGGCGATCAGCGCCCCTCCGTGCGGATACTGCCGCCAATTTTTATACGAGCTGGTCACGGCCAGGCAGTTGCAGATCCTCTCACCCACCAATCAATTCAGCCCGTCGTCCTATGAATCCACTCCCCTAACAGAATTCCTCCCGGCCCCATTCGGGCCCTCAGACCTCGGGCTTCGTGGCGGCTTAATGGACCCCGCACTAGGCGAGCACACCCTGACGCTAGAAACTGGAAACCCAAACGATAAACTCATCGCGCAAGCACTGGCAGCAGCCCAGCAAAGTTACAACCCCTACCTCGACAACAGTGGCTATGCGGGAGTCGCAGTACAGCTGAAGGACGGCACAACTTATCCCGGGCGAGTCGCTGAAAACGCCGCCTACAATCCCAGCCTCTCCCCACTCGGCTCCGCCTTAGCATTTATGAACATGCGCCGGCCTCCTGGCAGTGCGCAGGCGATTGAGCGCTGCGTCCTTGTCGAAGTGCCCACGCGAGCAGGCCAATTGAGCGCCACCCAAGCAGTCCTAGCGAGCTACGCACCCAGGACCAATGTCGAGTATTACACCGCCTCCGTCGCCACCGGACCCCAAAATTAGCCGGCCCAACTCTCTGAGTGCTCGAAGCTCCTGCTCCCTACACAAAGAAAAGGGACGACGGCGGAGCTGCGCCCCTTAGCGAGTTCGCAAGCGAAATCAACTGGGCGTCTGTCCCCGAAGCCACGTAATCCACCACTCCCCGAGCCCGGTCTGCGTCTGTCTTTGCCTTCGTCAATTCTGCCAGCGCGGGGGGCAGCTTCAACTCCGTGGCCTCATCTGAACACCACTCAAACAATTTGTTCAAGGTTTCCTCCATCAGACGCCCCTGGCCTAATTGCGTTATCGCTAGCTCAGACTTGTCGCGGATGAACTTTCGGGTCAGCCACTTCAACACCTGAATCTCATACCAGTGGTCATCGCTGAGCTTGGCGACGGCAGGCCCTGTGTCCGGTATGTAGATGTCCCGGATGTAGGCGTCAATGCGCGTCGCAAAAGCCGTTCGGATCAGCGCGAACGCGCCCCTGGACCCATCGAAATACCGATACATGCCATACCGAACGAGTATCCGCACTCGGTCCACAGCCTGGTCAAAGAGCTCCCGCTTGAACTGTGATTCCCTCGCGTACTCATCAAGTTCCAAGTATTGGTTGGTCACCGGGACCTCAGAATCCTGATCTCCCAAATCGAACTGTCGTGAGTAGTCGTCCAAAACGGCGACGACGTGATTGCGGGGAAAAAGCCCCCCCGTATAGAAATCCTCGAGATCATGCAGCGCGTAGGTGATGTCATCAGCAATATCCATGATGGACGCCTCGAGTGTCTGCTCCTCGTTCGTCAACCCGACGGCCTTCCGCGAATCCTTAAGCGTTTTAAGGTCATCAGCATAGGCATTGAACTTCTTATATTTCTTTGAATCCCGATTCTTGCTACGGGTGTCCCGCGCCCACGGATATTTGATTATTGCCGACTTAGTCGCATTGGTGAGGTTCATGCCGTGCGTGTTAGAAAACCGGGCTTCCTGGCGCGTTACGACCCGCAGCGATTGGGCGTTACCTTCAAAACCGTCCGGAAGTTTGTGATTCCTTGCCCATTGGTCGAGCACCTTCTCCCCAGCATGACCAAACGGCGGGTGCCCGATGTCGTGGGCGAGGCCCGCTGCTTCAACAACATCCGGGTCAAGCCCGCCCCCCTGCGCGATCTGATCCTCGTCAATTTTTCGTTGAATCAATTCATCAGCGATCCGCCGGCCCACTTGCCCGACTTTTAGCGAATGGGTAAGTCTGCTATGCATCAAGTGACCGGACTGGTCGGGCGTCACGATCTGAGTCACGCCCTCCAACCGGCGAAATGCATACGACTGCAAGATCCTGTCTCGGTCAATTCGCCCCTCAGTTCGTCGCACACCACTTGCCTGCTCCTCGGGGTGATGTCTTTCATCCCTCAGGCGCTGCAACTTGGAGCGGTCATCTTGAGATTTAGTGCTTCCCGTCTGTTGTGGCTTGCCGATGCGCCCATCCGGGGTGAGCTCGACTTGACCCCATTGGATCAAGTCCCAAAGCTCTTCGGCAGCGGCTTGCAGACTATTGGGCGCTTTCTTCGCAGCTCGCTTGAGCAGATCATCGATAGGGCGAGGTTCGGCACTGTGAGTAACGTCGTCACGCAGCAGATCTCGCAGTTGGGGCGCCGGTGTCTCCACGGAGAATTCTCCTTCGAATTCGGCCGCACAGCCCGCTGCGCGGCATCGCCGATAGTCGTCTAAAACATCGTCGTTTGTCACCGACTGGCGCGGGCCAGATGGCAACAGACCTGTCAGAGTCGCTGGCCGCGCAAGGCTTGTCCGGTGGACTAGGCCCCCTACCAACGTTCTGACGAGTGGCACATAAAGGACACCGCTTTCAGCGTCCACACTGACCTTGCCCGGCCAACCGAAACTGCATCTGGGGCACCGACTACGCCGGCTCCAGTCTGTGCACTGATTATGGACCCATTTCGGGCCGCCAATAACTAATATGACCATTTTCAGGTAGCGCCCGCAGATCGATCGGGTCAGCGACGCGCGTCGGGCATTCGTCGGCGCGGGTCGTCGTTCCTGCCAGCTTGCGGCCGCGCAGGCAACGTATGAGTCATCCCAAAGTTAAGCGAAACGCCCCGGAAAGCGACGGGGAAGCGTCCAAGGGGGTTGTACCGAATGGTATCTGCTGCGTCGTCGCCCAATTTCGACCACGGGTTCCCGGCTCCAGGACCCCAAGAGCCCACCGCTCAAAAAGTAATGGACCACGTATTTTTCCTCTCCAAGGAAGGCTGGAAACGCGCCAGAGAGCGCGAGCGATACGACTACGTGGTAGTCGGCAGCGGACCGTGCGCCCTGGCGTTCATCGACCGCGCATTGCACCATGATTCACGCGCGCGAATATTGGTCATCGAGCGTGGTCCCTATTTCCTCCCCGCACACTTTCAGAACCTACCGTTGCCCTACCGGTACACCCTCGGGGGTTTGACCGAGACGTTCCCCTGGACACTCTCAGCGGCCACCGCACGTCAACCGGCCGGCCGAATCTCCTGGCAACATGGCATCGTTCCTTTCTTCGGTGGCCGAAGCATCATGTGGAGTTCCTGGTGTCCCCGACCCACGTCCGAAGAGATGGTCGATTGGCCGCCAGCAGTCATTGACGCGGCACGACGCAACTTTGACGACGCCGAACGCCTCCTCAACGTCGTGCCGGCCGATCGGATCGATGACAACCTAGACGAATCGACGATGTCGATTGTCGCCGGCCAACGGCCCGTCTATGGCGTCATGCAACGAAAACTCGGACAGATGCTGCAATCCAAGCTCAACCAAGTACCCACCGCGACACGAGTCATGGCCGCGCCGATCGCGGTCGGGGCCGGAATCCAAGAAGGGCTAGATTTCGCTAAATTCTCCACACCCGGGCCGCTCTTGGACCTCTGGTCTCGCCAAGGCCGCCTCGCCCTCGCAGGCAAGGGTTCGCCGTTAGACATAGTATGCGAGTGCGTTGTTCAACGAATCCTTCAGCAAGGTGGGTGTGCAACCGCATTGGCCACCAGCCGCGGAGTAGTCAACCTCGGATCAGCCAAGCTCATACTCGCCATGAGCGCTCTGCCACCCACTACCTTGCTGCTGAATTCGTTTCCGAAGTTACGCAACGTCGGAGCGAGATTCACGGCCCACTTCATCACGGCCATCACCGCACGAATACCAAGGTCCCACTTCGAATTTGATGCACAGTTGGCATCGATGGAGTTGGCCGCCATATACCTTGCTGGGGTCGATCCACACTCACAAAAGCAATACCACGTCCAGCTTTCAGTCCTTGCCGATTCTGAACCCGAGGTGAACGCGCGACGAGCCGCGCGCTACATGCCCGACGTCGTGGCAACCGCCTCACCACAACAGCTGCAAACGTCGAAGGATTACCTGGTTTTCGTCTGCGCCGTACTTGGTGAGTTGGACCACCACAACGCCAACAATTGGATGCGCAAAAATCACGACGACCACGACCCGACGACGAACGCAACCCTACAAGTTTTGGCGAATGAGACCGACGCCGCTACCTGGGACACCATGGATCAAGCGACATTCGAGATGTTAAAAGCGCTGTCTCCTAACGGCGCCGGGGCGATCCAATACTGGCACGGCAGCGCCGAAGCCGGAGACTGGAATTCCACCGAGCCCTCAGTCGAAGAACGGAGAGTCTCAGGACTCGTCCACGAAGGCTCGACGCTATGGATCGACTCCAACCCACAAAACGGTGTCGTCGGCGAGGATTACCGTCCACATGGCGTCGACAACGTCTACCTGACCGGCAGCGGGTTGTGGCCGCGAAGCGGTTCGTGGAACCCGACACTGACGATGGTGGCGCTGGCCCAAGACCTCGCAGACCAGCTCGCGAGACCCAAGAGCGGCAACACCAACGACGCCGCGACCTAACCTGGCGCGCAACACGGCGTCACGATCAACGACCGCCGCAAAGGCTGCGGTACACCGTCTCAACCCACGTACAGGCCACGAGGGTCAACGCTGAGCTAGTCCTGACCGCGGCGACTCTGCGGTGCTACACCGGACTTGATCGCGCGCACAGATCGCCGGTCAGCCAATCGACGTTGGTCCGCCGAAACATCGGCACAGAGGTCACCGATATGCCAGCCTGGGGGGCAACAAAAGGCTCAATGGCGTTACCACCGGAGGATCGATGGCAAAAACGCGGGCACATACACGCCCGACAAGTTGGACGGCTGTGGTCGCAGTGCTTTCGGCGGCCATAGCCGGTTCGGCATGCGGCGCTCATGGCACGAGCGCCACGGCCCCACGATCCTCATCGCACGCACCAAGTCCCGGACTAGGGTTAGACGACCTCATGTCGGCCCCGGTGCCGAGCCTGTGCAGGCACAACGCCGGCACGTTGGTCAACGGTACGTTGCCACTGCAAGATCCTTCGACCGGTTTCGTGACCATCGCGAACAAGTCCGCCAACGACCAGACGCCGTTAGTCGCGTTCGGGGATGTCACTGGCGACGGAGTCGGCGACGGCGCCCTGGTGACTGCCTGTACTGCTGGCGGTGTGTCGTGGCCGGCGACCGTCCAGGTCTACGCGCCGGGCCCGACCCGGCTCGGCGGCGTCGACCTCGGTGATGTCACCAAAGGCGGCCGAGAGTATGTGACGGATCTGTCGATTTCCGGTGGGCTGGTTCACGTTTCGTGGGTCACCACTGGTCCGGGAGAGCCGGCGTGCTGTGGCACCGTCAAAATGACCGGTGACATACGGGTAACCGGCGCCGTGGTCGCCATCGAGAACGTGCGCAAACTTGGTTAGCGATGCGACTCAGTAACGAGAATCACCGGGACCAAGCTTCCCAGTGTTTACGAACATAGCTCGGGGCGCCGCAGACTCGTGCCAGCATTGGCTTCCCATTCGGCGTCGGTCATGTCGGTGCCGGCGATCGCGCACAACGCGCCCCTCCAGTCGATGACGTGTGGCCGGAATATCTCGACCGGGCCGGGCACAATACGGCCATCGTTCGTCGTGATCGCTGTCGTGACGGCAAGAAGGCTGCCATCTGTGCTCCACGCTTGGCGGTAGGGCTCGGTCTGGTCCAAGGAGTTCCATGGGGGCCCCTCGGGCTGCATGGTCTCGGGATTAATGAACACGATCTGGCGCGCTCGGGGCAAGCTGACCGCAACCTCATGTCCATCCGGGCGCCATGCCACATTCTGGATGTCGGTCTTCAAATCGAAGGTCTCGCCGATCTGCTTGCCGTCGAGTGTGTAAACGGCGAGGTCTTGTCCATGAGTCATCGCGGCGAATCGTTGGCCGTCAGGGGCGAGCACTGTGCGGCCCCCAATCGGAATGGCACGGCTTGCGTTGTTGTGTGCGAGGTCGATGAGGACTTGATGGCTGTCTTCTTGGCGTTGTGCGCTGACCTGGACTAGCAAAACCGAGCCGTCGGCGCTCGATGACATTGTCGTGGCGGCGGTTTCATCGAAATTTTCCGGCGGGCGCACGCGGATGGTCGCCACGCGTTGCCAATCGGTAGTCGACCAGATCCCGACCTCGCCCAACCGCAGGTTCAGCGCAGCGATGCGATTGAGCGCTGGTGCGATGGCTACGAAGGTGACGAGATCATATCCCGTGCGGTCACCGGATGCCGAAAAGTCAATCTCTCGAACGAGATTGGTGCTCTCCCGGTCCCACACCCAAATCTTTCCCGTTTTGTTGGTATTGGTGTTTCCAGAGGCGACGATAACTCGGTCACTCGCCACGGCGTCGTTCACATACGGTGCGGTGCCGTTGGACTGAGGAAGCGCGTACTGCTTGTAGGCCGGGTCAGTCGTGCCGGTTGAATTTGGAGTTGGTGGCGACACAGACGATACGTGCAGACTGGAGATCCGTTGAGGACCATCGGAGGACGTAGTGAGCAGAATATTGCTTCCGGCGAAGCTCACCACGTTCGATTTAGGCCGGTCTTCCAGCCCGAGCCGACGATTCAGTGGGTCCAGGACGACGACGCGGCCATCGCTGCGACCTTCGACCAACTGGGACTTTTCCGCCCGGGCGACCGACTTAACGATCCCGGTGGCTGTGCTGGCGCCGGTGGTGTTGTTCAATGCAGTCACCCCATAGCGATTCAGCAGCTTCAGACCGCTCGGCGTGACCACGGTCGTACCGCCACCCCAACTGGGCAGCATCTGGATCGCCTGCTCGGCCAGGCCTGCATACGGAAACGACACCGTCATCGACCTGTTTGGATCCCACTGCTGAATCCCATGTTCGGTTCCGATCAAGATCGCAGCCGAATCACCGTTTGTGGCCAGGTCACCGTAGGCGACCGAGACGATGGGGGCCCGCACTTCGCCGGTTGGCACGACGGTTTCGACTTGCGGGGATGGCGGCGACTGATCGGACTGGGATTCGCCGTCTGCGAACGTCAGCCGCAGCAGCTGTTGTTGGCCCGTCGCTACCAGCACCGAGCAGTGCCGTGCATCCCCTCCCCCCGAGACGTGGCGAAACCCCCCGGCAGCCACGACGCCGCCCGAGGTTGGCAGTGAAAAGGGAATGCCGGCATTGCTTTTGGGCGACCAGTACAGACCATCGCCGGCACCATCGATGAGGACGATCGCGCCGGTCTCGTCGTCGTAGAAGGGTCCGATCAGTGCAGTGCGGGTGTTGTGTGACGACGCGGGAGTGGGCAGTGACTTGACCAACGTGGGAACTCGTCCCTTGGCGCCCTGATAGATGCCGAGGGTAGTCGACGTGGCGATCGCGAACTCGTCGCCATACGGCGCGGCGACGACGCCCGACGGCGCCATGTCCAGCTGGATCTGCCCCAACGGTTTCATGGTTGACAACGTCCAGACTTTCACCGTGGGTGACCGGTCGGCGGTCAACAGCACGTCGCTGGCCGCGGCCACCGCGGTCACCGGTCCGCCCTGAGCCGCAGGCGCGGAAGCCACGATGGCTTGGTTATTTTGGATCGCGTTGGTCATTGCGTTGCGGCTGGCTGGCGTGGAATTGAGTCGATCGGCAGCCAACGCAAGCAATGCAGACATACGCGAATCCCGGTTGAGGAGCTCGCCGGATTTGGTGGCCAAGGACGCCGCGACGGTGGCCCGCTCGCCGCGAAGGCTCGATTGATACCACAGGTATCCGCCGGCGCCGCACACCAGGGCGATGACAAGGACACTGGCCGCCACCGCATACAAGGCAGGGTTGATCGCGGTGCGGGTAAGTTTGATCGCCTCGCTGAGGGTCTTCGCACCGAGTATGCGCTCCGCTGGGTATCCCGCCGGACGTTGCGTGAGCGCGGTGGGCACGGCATCAGCGGCGACGACGACTCGAAGCGAATGCTGCTGAGCGGCGGTGAACTTTTCGCCGTAGTGGGTCACCGGCGTTAGCTCGCGGCCCGACAGTCCCGCTGTCGCGGTGCAGTCGTTGGCGAGCTTGCGCGGACGCAGCCGGCGCAGCCGAACCCAGCGCGGCGCCAGGTCATCGAGGGCAATGGCGCAGGCAGCTCCCATTGACGACCCGGTGATGATCCGCGCCGGATTTGCCCGTTCGACGGTCACCGACCATACGACGCAGGCATCGCTCTCTCGCAGGTCTGAGCTCTCCCATGCGTTGAGCAAGCTGGCGACGACTGCTGGATCGACACGCAGAAACGCCATGTTGGCCGGGTCGGGGTGCAGTCCGCTTGGGCCCTCTCGCAACAGTTCTAGCCGCAGAATGCCAGCTTTGCCGATGCGACCCTCGGCATCTTGGCTGGCGAACAACACTGGGATCCTTGCCGAGCGCAGCATTTTCGGCCTCTGTGCAGCCAATTCCAGCGCCATCAGAATCCCAAATCCGCGGCCCTCGTGGCCACCCTGGCCGACGAGATGCAACACCAATTCCCGAAGATGAGGTTGACTGCCGGCTAGGAACGAGGAAGCGGCTGGCAGCAGTTGCGTTCCGACCGAATGAAGCCACGCATCGTCGGTGACCGTAAGAAGCGCGGCACAAGCCGGGCCCGGCTCTAAACCGCCAGTCAGGCCCTTAGCGATATCGGCCAGCGCCTGGCCGGCCGCCAGTTCGGGGCTTGGCACATGTTGATCGCGAGTACCGCCGCTTGCATTGGGTTCTTTGTGTTCGCCGCCCGGAACGGCCATATGGGATTGGGCCAGCGCCCGGTACTCGTCACTGCCCGGCGCCAACAGCGTGCCTGTACGCCCCGCACCGTCTTTCACCGCATTGCGGCACTGCTCGATCCAAAGCTGCTGAGCGCCAGTTAATTCACCTCGAAGCCGCATCAAACGGAGCAGATCTGACTTCGATGACGGCGCACGATCGTCGGAGTGCGGGTCCTTCGTCCGCGTCATTGCAGCATTGTCTCTACTGCGGCTCGGATGCGGTGGTCGCCAGGCAGTTTGCCCACTAGTTGCCGCCACGCGTTTCGGCCGGTGACCGACGACAGCCGCACGGAGTCGCTGACGGCCCCCGCCAGCTGGGTGGGTATGTCCGCCACGGTCAAGACAGCCAGCGGCTCGATGGCGGTTAAGACATGGTTGCCGGGAACAACGACATCACCGACCACGAAGCCGGAATCGTCGCGCAGCAACGGAACTAGGATGTCTCGGTACCGTCGCCGTCGTTCATCGCGAAACCGGACGTAAACGACGTCGCCGACTCCGGCTGCCCCCCCGGGCTCAGCCTCAAGCGCGAACAGCGTTTCATCGCGCTCAGTGAGAACACGGGTCAATACCAGCCCCAGATCCTCGACCGGCGTTACATGCGGTTGCCACAACTCTTCATCGGCAGCGGCAAGCGTGGCCTCGCCTTGAGGTATGGACTCCGCGGACCGCCGACGCGCCGCGAAGGCACCAAAGTCGATGACTTCCCCGCCAAACGGCGCCTGCTCCGGAACCACCTTGTCGCCCAATGACTCGAGGTTGCTGAACTCAGCCTCATCACTGGCAGTAGCCACGGGCGGACCCACCGCCGCCATGGCGGGCTGCACCGAAAAAAGGCCGTTAACCACGCGGCTCACCATCGACTGCTGCCGGTGCTCTTGCGCGCCGACTCCGGCAGCCAACGAGGCCGTCGGTTGCATGCTGAACACGCCGGTCGCTACGCGACGCCATAGCGCATCAGTGGTCATCAGCACCCCCCGGCGCTTCGAAGGCCGCTCGATCAACCAGCCCGCCACCGTCAGTCGAAACCATGTCAGCTCTGGCCGCAGTCCCCCCTCCGAGCTGTGCCTGCCCAACACTGCCGAGCTGCCCTATTAATGTCGGCGCCGCATAGCCGACCGCCACCGCCGCAACCACTCCCGTTATCTGTCCGCTGGCTCCGAAAACCGCTGCCCCGCCAGCGCCCAACAGCGCTCGGATTACGCAAATCCAGGCATGCGCCGGCACATCAAGGAAACGCCTTAGCGGCGGGGGATTGCGACGAACTCGCCCCAACGGCGTTCGCCGCGCAGTTTGCCACTGGATCATCCCCTGGAAGACAACCAACACCTCCACTAGGACCCCACCAGCTGCACCGAGAAGTGAAAAGTCCCACCACTGCACAGTCAAGGCCCTTCCTGCTGCACCCACCCCATAGGCTCAGCTGCTGAACGTACCGCAGTTAAGCGTTTGCGATTTGCTTTCGACAGGATCGGTACAGCTCAAGCAATCTGGGCATCAAGAGTGCCGGGGGCCCGGTGTGCGATGCACGAAGACATCCGCAACCGCGGGCAACAACGGCCGGCTTTCCCGAAACCGACCAAAGAGCCCACGACGTTATGAGGCGGCTTGGCTCCGGCGCGTACTAGGACGCTCACAGATCGAGATGCGCAAACGCCGCACCGACGTCGCAACCACCCCAGAAAGCGAATGCTCGATAGGTCAGCGCCTGGCATATCAAGAGGATCCACCCCCAGGCAGCTGACCAGCAACGCGTAATCATCGGTAACGGCGGCGCCGCAGCTCGAGGGACAAACCAGACGCCTCGTCCTAAATCAGACGAAACACATCAGCGGATGCCCCAGCCGGCGTTGAATCAGCGCATGACTGAAACATCCACAAGCGAGCTCTGGAATATGCTCGACGAAGTACTGCGGGAGATTAGCCGCCGCCAGAACGACCTCGTGGCTGTCGTCGTGCACCTCAATGACACGTACTTGATTGAAGATCGCCCCGAGCGCAATCTGCCGGGTTTCGCCAGAATCATCGCCACCGTGAATCGACTGCGGACGCACATTGAAGAGGTCACACGAAAAAACCTGCTCCTGGTCGTTCATAGCGGTGATTTCCTTAGTCCGTCCCTTCTCGGTCGGAAGGACCATGGCGAAGCGGTGGTCAAGCTCCTCAACAAGGTAGGAGTCGACTACTGCGTACTAGGAAACCACGAGTTCGACGATGGCGCAGAGGTGCTCGCGACTCGCCTCAAGGAGGCGAAGTTCAAGGTGCTTCTGGCGAATTCATCTGACCCGACCGGCCTCATCGCCCAAGACGGCGACAGAGTACGCACACGTGTGATCTGGCCACACGACGACCGCAATCCTCCCGCTCGCGTCGCGCTCACGGGTGTCGTTTCAGCCGACGTCCATGAAAGCTTCGAGAGTCCAGACCCGGACCCTGACCCGATCGTTTCAGCCTGGCATGGGACGTTCGACCCCGACCGGAAGGCTAAGTGGCGCTTCACTCCGCCGAACGAAGCGGTGATCGAGTGGCTGAAAACGGTGAAATCCCTCGAACGGGAATACAACACCAACGTCCCGTTTCGCATCGTGCTCACCCACGCCACGCAGAACGAGGATCGACAGTTGCGACGGCAGATCCCCGACATGCCACGCACTTACATCCTCGGTGGCCACGACCACGACATCGAATGGATCGAGGACGACAAAGACGTCTATGTCATGAAGAACCTCGCCAATGCGGAAACCGTGCGAGTCATGCTGCTGCTGGCCGGCGGGGAGTCGGTTGTCAACGAAGTCTGGCGAGCTTACGGACACTTGCAGCAAAGAGAGTCCAGAACACTTCAGTACCCGCAGGACCTAGAGGCTGTCCTGCTGCCTGCCTCCGACTGGGACCGCAAAGTGTTGCGAGATCGCATCAAGCATGCCAAGCCCGACACCGGGTTCGCCGATCTCTACCGAGCACTCACGCAAACACACTTCGTTCCCGAGGGGCTCGGCATTCCCGACATGATCGCCTACACACTGCGATACGGGGACCACGAGCAGGCTGCACCGCAGGACGAGGCTGATGTCACAACGGCGCTTGCGGCTGTGGCGCAAGCCGATGACAAGGTGCCCGTCCTCGATTTCCGGCGATACACAGCCAAACTGGAAGCCCGCGACGGCCATATCCGGCGACGCCCCACAAATTTCGGGCTCTTTGTCGCCGAGTGCGTGCGGCTGGAGGCGAAGGCCGACGTTGCCATCATCAATTCGGGTACATTCCGCTGCGACAGCGAGCTCGACGCGCAGTTGTCCGTGCGCGACCTGCGCGAGACATTCCTCTACGACAACCCAAACGCGGTCACGGTCCTTGACGTCGACTCCAAGGTCGTCGATGCGCTCATCGAACATGGCCTGCAGCCAGCAAAGGGCGGAACGGGAGCCTACCCCCAGATCGCAGATAAACGAGGCGGCAGAACCGGCAAGGTGCGTAAAACCTGCAGGAGGGCGCGCAAAACCAACAAGGTACGCCTCGCGATCCCCTCGTTCCTCCTAACCCGACGCAATAACGACGGCTACGACACGGTCCTGCAGAAAGCCTGGAATTTGCCGACCATTGAAAAGACGCACGAAGCCGCAGAGGACGCGTCAGTACACAAGTTCAGCATTGTCGCATCAATAAAAACCCAGGCGGACAAGGTGAATTACTCGCAGCCTCAAGTGGATACCGGAGACCGCGCTCGGATACTCATCGAACTGCTCAACGACTACGCCACAACCTTTTACGCGGAAATGAGTCACGTAGACACCGACATATGGACTAAAAGCTTCCGAAGATGGCTCGGCACGGATCAACCTCCCGCACAGGGCGAACTGGCGATACCTCCCACAGTGGACGAGGCGCGCAAAAAAATACGTGCATTCCTCCGGGAACTCCCAGCAGTTGAGGCATACGCACGTGAAATTGAAAACAGAAAGAAGGGGGCCCCAGCCAAGAAAGGGGACTCCATCTGGGACGAGCCCTTGAAAGCTGCAAAAGAAGAGCTCCAAACTCTGCAGAGAACTTTAGTAGGCCACGACCTCGTGTTCCGCTACCGCCACGACTTCGCCAAATGGTTCGACATGGCCGCACGTGGCATACCAGGATGGTTTCCCAACTATCCCGACTGATCCAACAACGCCTTCTTCGAGGCAGAACTAACAACCAGGTCTCCCCCGACACCCCTTCGGAGGGAACGCAATTGGGGCGACCTGTGCGCACGGCTCGATCGCCACGCTTCGTCAACAGTAACGTCATCGCGATCGACGGCGACTCAGGCCTGGTACTTGTCAATGGACGCCGCCGTCAGCCGGGCCAGCGGTTCGCTCCTCATCACCACCACACTTGACGCTGGCCCGCGCACCAACGCCCGGGGTTCCCCGGTGCCGTATCGGCTCGCTGCGGAAGGAATCGGCAACCTGCTGCTCGCCCCTCCGCCCACAGCACTCCCGCTAAAACACTGTGAATCAAACGGTTGCCCATAATCGAACGGTGACGTTGTCCGAAGCCTGTGCCGCTGCGCAACCCGCGATCGCGCGCACAGGCCCTTTCGGCCCGGACCGCGCGCCCGCTCCGGCGCCGATCACACCGCGCCAGTCTGCGACAAGCCCACAGCAGACCGGTGAGACGTCACGCAGATGTGCGGGCTCACCGAGGCGGTACCCGACGCCCACCGGGGCGTCGCTAGGCGCGCGGCGGCCATCCAGATGGTGTGGATTGGCTTCACAGGTGAATAGCCGATATCTTCGGCCAGTAGCCGCAGGATCTGCTGCCGCACCACGCTCGCCGCCGGTAACCCTCGGTGCTCGGCGACTTTGTTGAGCGCGGCCAGCTCATCGGGATTAAGGCGGACCTTCAGTATTTGGCTGCCGATCAGATCTTTCGGCGTCTCCCCAACGGGGTCGCATCGTGTCAACCCCGTCTGCACAGCCCATCGGTAGAAACTGCCAGCGAGGTGCGCAAGTCGCAACGATAGTGAAACGACCACTGCTGCCGGTCAGCCATCATTACTATCGCATCCCACGTCAGCTGATCAGGCCGAACAGTGCGGGAGAGGCCGGCCACCGTCCGCAGGTGGACACGGCGCAATTTGATAGTCGCGCCGCTCTTGCCGGCGTCGCGCAGCCACGCCACCCAACTCGCAATAGCGGCATCCCAAGCCGGGGAAGGTGAGGCGCAGAATTACCCACGAGTAGCTAGCCGTACCGGGATCGCTGTGGCGCAACGGTTTCGGTAGCCCGTCCAGGTCAACGAATTCTTCGGCACTGATTCGTTCACGGCGAACGACTATTCCGGGTGGCGGATGGTTGAACGGCCCGATGATCTCTACGGGTGTGGACTCGTCGATCCATTTGGCCCCATGCAGCGCGGAGGCGGCGCGGCCAGCGACGATTCCCCGACGGCCAGACCATAGCCACGCTCCGTTGACGTTGTCCCGCAGCGACCTCGAGCCGCATTTCGGAAGGTAGACGTTTCGGTGGATTCGCCGGTAGTTCCAACGCAATTGGCCGCGGGTCAGCCCGCCACACGCTATCGCCTCGCTACCGAGAAAGACCTTCGCCACGCGCTTATGATGCGTACCCACACTGACACAGCGCCGAGATTGCCGTCATGGTCGTGCTCGGGGGCCGAAGCACAGCCATCATGGCGATCTCGGCGCAGGAAGTTCAGCGCCAGCTGGGCAGCCAGATCTCCATGTTCCACGTCTGCTGCGAAATCGGCAGACCGGTCAGTATCGGGAACAGCCACGCGAAGTTGGTCACCACCACGGCCGCGTAGCAGGACACGGCGATCAGCCCCAGCGTGCGCCGCTCCGAGTTCGCGCGCAGCCGCAGCCGCCGGGGCGGGGCGCCCGGGGTGTAGAGGATGTCGCCGCAAATCAGCGCGATGGCCATCACCAGGAATGGGGCCATGGTCGCCGCGTAGAAGAAGTACATCTGCCGATCGATGTCGGCGAACCAGGGCAGCCAGCCGGCGCAGTAGCCGACCAGCACCGCGGCGTAACGCCAGTCGCGGCGGACCAGCGTGCGCCACAACGCGAAAACCAGGACCGGCACGGCCAGCCACCACATCGCCGGGGTGCCCACCAGCATCTCGGCCTTCACGCACGATTGCGCGCCGCATCCGGCGACGTTCTGCTCATCGATGGCGTAGAGCACCGGCCGCAGCGACATCGGCCAGCTCCACGGTTTCGATTCCCACGGGTGGTAGTTGCCGGCGGAATTGGTCAGGCCCGCATGGAATTGGAACGCCTTGGCGGTGTAATGCCACAGCGATCGGATGGCATCGGGCAGCGGCACCAGCGAATGGGGGCCGATCGTCTGGCCCACCTCGTGCCGGTCGATGGCGGTCTCGGAGGCGAACCACGGTGCGTAGCTGGCCAGGTAAACCAACACCGGCATTACGGCCAGCGCGTACAAGGTCGGGAGCAGGTCGCGTCGCAGCGTTCCCAGCCAGGGCCGGGTGACCTGGTACTGGCGCCGCGCGGCCACGTCGAATGCCAGCGACATGGCCCCGAAGAACAGCACGAAGTACAGGCCGGACCACTTTGTGCCGCAAGCCAATCCGAGCAGGATCCCGGCGCCGAAGCGCCACCACCGCACGCCCAGCCGCGGTCCCCACACCGTGTCGGCGTTGCGGCCATCCAGCAGCGCGATGTGCATCCGTTGCCGTACCTGGTCGCGGTCGACGATCAGCGCCCCGAACGCCGCGACGACGAAGAACGTCAGGATGCCGTCGAGCAGGGCGGTCCGCGAGGCGACGAAGCTGACGCCGTCGCAGATCACCAAAACCCCGGCGACGGCACCGACCAGCGTCGAGCGGCTGATCCGCCGGACGATCCGCATCACCAGCGCCACCATGATCATGCCGAGCAGTGCGCCGGTGAACCGCCAGCCGATGCCGCTGTAGCCGAAGATCGCCTCGCCGAGGGCGATCAGCTGCTTGCCGACCGGCGGGTGGACGACCAGGCCGAACCCGGGATTGTCTTCCACGCCGTGGTTGTGCAGCACCTGCCAGGCCTGCGGCGCGTAATGCTTCTCGTCGAAGACGGGGGTGCCGCCGTCGGTGGGTGAGCCCAGGTTCAGGAACCGGGTGACCGCCGCCACCAGCGTGATCACGCCGGTCACCACCCAGCCGCGGATTTGATCGGTCGGGCCGAAATCGGCCACCGGCACCAGCGGTCCGGGGCTGACGACGGGCACCACGCGCTCCTGGTCGGCACCCTCCGTGGTCAAGGGGGATTCGCGGGGCGGGGCGGTCATCACGTCGATCGTAGGCTGTCGGTCATGACCACCGGCCGCCTGTTGCTGGGCGCGACCCCACTGGGCCAGCCGTCGGATGCCTCCCCCCGCCTGCTCGACGCCCTGGCCCGAGCCGATGTGGTGGCCGCCGAGGACACCCGACGGGTGCGCACCCTGGCCAAGGCCCTCGAGGTGCGGATCGCCGGTCGGGTGATCAGCATGTTCGACCAGGTCGAGAACGCCCGGGTGGAGTCGGTGATCGAGGCGATCCGCGCGGGCGCGATGGTGCTGGTGGTCAGCGACGCCGGGATGCCGCTGATCAGCGACCCCGGCTACCGGCTGGTGACGGCGTGTGTGGAGGCCGGCCTGCCGGTGGGATGCCTGCCGGGGCCGTCGGCGGTGACGACCGCGCTGGCCCTGTCGGGTCTGCCGGCCGAGAAGTTCTGCTTCGAGGGATTCGCGCCGCGCAAGAAGGCGGCGCGACGGACCTGGCTGGACTCACTGGCCGACGAGCGGCGCACCTGCGTGTTCTTCGAATCGCCGCGCCGGTTGTCCGCCTGCCTGCAGGACGCCGTCGAGCGGCTCGGCGGCGCGCGCCGCGCGGCGGTCTGCCGGGAGCTGACCAAGGTGCACGAGGAGGTGGTGCGCGGGTCGCTTGCCGAGCTGGCGGCGTGGGCGGACGACGGCGTGCTCGGTGAGATCACCGTGGTGCTGGCCGGCGCCACCCCGAGCGCCGACCTGCCGTCGCTGGTCGTCGAGGTCGAGGAGCTGGTCGCGGGCGGCACCCGCATCAAGGACGCCTGCGGGGAGGTGGCCGCCGCCCATCCGGGGGTGCGTTCGCGCCAGCTCTACGACGCGGTGTTGCAGTCCCGGCGCGGCTGAGCCGCGGTCAGCCGGCCGGGGACGCGGCGGCGATGGACGGCAGCCCGACGATCGGGGACGCCTTGTGCAGGCATTCGGCCCACTCGGCGTCCGGGTCGGAGTCGGCGGTGATCCCGCCGCCGACGCCCAGCACGGCGGCGCCCGCGGCATCGAATTCGACGGTGCGGATTGCGACGTTCAGCTCGCAGCCCGCCACGGGCGAGGCCAATCCTATTGTGCCGCAGTATATTCCACGACGATTCGGCTCCCACTGCGAGAGTAGTTGTCGCGCACGGTGTTTGGGCGTCCCGGTGACCGAGGCCGGCGGGAAGGTGGCGTCCAGCAGCGCCGACGTCGGCAAATCGGTGGGGACCTGCGCGGACACCGTCGACACCAGGTGCCACACGCCCGGGGCGCGCCGCACCACCAGCAGCTCGGGCACGGTCACCGTGCCGGTGACCGCCACCCGGCCGAGGTCGTTGCGGACCAGGTCGACGATCATGATGTTCTCGGCGACCTCTTTGGCCGACGCGCGCAGCGCGGCCGGCCAGGCATCCAGCGGCAAGGTGCCCTTGATCGGGCTGGACGTGACGACGGTGCCGCGCCTTTGCAGGAAGAGCTCGGGGGACAACGACGCCACCGCGCCCCAGGTGCCGGCGACGTAGGCCGCCCGGGCCGGGGAGGTGCGCGCGACGCCGTCGGTGAAGAAGTCGAGCGGTGCGCCGGTCACCGTCCCGGTGAACTGCGTGCACACGCAGGCCTGATAGACCTCGCCGGCGCGGATGGCCTCCAGGCAGGCCAGCACCCCGTCGCGGTGCGCCGCCCGGTCGGCGATGCCCCAATCGATGTGGCATTCGCCCGGCGCGGCCGCCGGTGCGGCCAGCGCGGTGTCGAGCCACCCCGGCATCGGCGCGCCGGAGAGGCTCTCGTACCACCAGTGCCCGTCGCGGTCGCGGCGCAGCACGCAGTCTGTCCAGCCGCCGGCGGCCTCGGGAATGCGGTTGGGGTGGGCGTCGGCGCCGGGGTCGGGGTAGGACAGATAACCGATCCAGCCGCCGCCCACCGCGTGCGGCTCCGGCGTCCGCGACGCCTGGACCGCGAACACGTCGTCGGCGTGCACCGGACGCACCGACAGGCTCGGCGCGATCACCGCCAGGGAACCGAACCACTCGCCGGTCAGCGCGGCCGGCGGCGGCAGACCGAGCCGGTGGGTGGCGTCACCCACGGCGCGCAGCACCTGGGGTGCGGCGCCAAGATCACCGAGCCGGTCGATTCGCACAGCCCTAGCTTGACAGAGCGGCGGCGTTTCGCACCCGCGGCGCCCAGCCGCTGGTCGGATGGTGGCGACCCGCTGCACCCGGCTACGCCGCGTTTGCGATCGCCACGCTCAGCCGCGGCTGATGTCGCGCGCGGTGGCCAGGGCGGCCAATTTCTGCGGGTTGCGCATCACGTAGAAGTTGGTGATCTTGCCCGCGGCGATCTCCAGCGTGATCACGCCCTCGAGCTGTTCGCCGAGGTAGAGCAACACCGCCGGGGCGCTGTTGCAGGTCACTATGTCCACCCGCAGCGTGGCCATGGCCGCGGCCCGGCGCATCAAGCCGGCGATCGCGCGGGCCACCTTCTCGGCGCCGACCACCGGCCGGCGGGCGGCGCTCACCACGCCGCCGCTGTCGGCCGTCCAGGTGGCGTCCGGGGCGAGCATCGTCATCAGCGCTTCCACGTCGCCGCCGGCCGCGGTGGCCAGGAACTGCGCGGTGATCTCGGCGTTGCGTTCGGGGTCCACCGAGTCGAAGCGCTTGCGCCGGGCCCGCACGTGTTCACGGGCCCGGTGCGCGACCTGCCGCACGGTGGGCGCCGGCCTGCCCACCGCCTCGGCGATCTCGCCGTAGTCGAACCCGAACACCTCGCGCAGCACGAACACCGCCCGCTCGTCGGGAGTCAACGTCTCCAGCAACACCAGCATCGCCATCGAAATCGACTCCGCCAGAACGACGTCGGCCGAGGGGTCCTGCTCGTCCAGCAGCAGCGGCTCGGGCAGCCACGGCCCCACGTAATCCTCGCGCCGGCGAGCACCGGCCCGCAGCGAGTTCAGCGCCTGGCGGGTGACCAGCTGGGCCAGATACGACTTGGTGTCGCGCACCGTCGCCAAGTCGACCGCCGCCCACCGCAGATAGCTGTCCTGCAAGACGTCGTCAGCCTCGGTCGCCGAGCCCAGCATCTCGTAGGCGATGGTGAACAGCAGTGGCCGCAGCAGGGTGAACCGTTCGGCGTGCTCGCTGCCGGCCGGTGCTCGCGTCATCGCGCAAGGACCTCCGCGTCGGCCGGGGACTGTGCGGGCCGCTTGCCGCCCTTGATCCAGCGATACGAACCGGGCTTGGCCGCCTCCCGGCGGATCGACCACACCGTGCCCTTGCAGATCGCTTCCTTGAGCGAAGCGGCCGCCCGACCCCCGAGGAACATGTTCACCGGGGTGTCGTCCGTGCGCGCCATCTGGAACGTGGCGTGCGAGCGGCCCAGGCTGACGCACTGCCCGACGAACGCCTGGCTCAGCGCCGCGGGGGTGTCGCCGGCGATGCGAGCGAGCACGGTGTTGGCGGCCTGGGCGCCCATCGGGCCGGCGGCCTGGCAGCTCATCCGCAACGGCTGGCCGGATGGCGCGGCGGCGTCACCCGCGGCGACGACGCGCTCGTCGTCGATGCTGGTGAGCGTCTCGTCGGTGAGCAGCCGACCGATCGGGTCGGTGTGCAGCCCGCTGCGCGCGGCCAGGTCCGGCACGGCGAATCCGGCCGTCCAGATGGTCGCCGCGCTGGGCAGCACCACGCCGTCGGTCAGCACCACCTCATCCCAGCGCACCTCGGCCACCGCCACGGACTCCAGCACGTTGACACCCAGGCGCCGCAGCCGCTTGGCCACCGAGCGCCGGCCCCGCTTGCTCAGCGACGGACCGAGCACCGGGCCGCAGACCAGGGTTACCGGGCGCCCGCCCTCGGCGAGCTCGGCGGCCGTCTCGATCCCGGTCAACCCGCCACCGACCACGGTGATGGCTGCGGGCAGCGGCAGATCGGTGAGCGCGTAGTGCAGCCGCTGCGCGCTTTCCAGGTCGGCGACCGAATGCGCGTATTCGGCGTAGCCGGGCACCGTCGACGCGGCGCCGGTGCTGCCCACGGCGTAGATGAGGTAGTCGTAGGGCAGTTCGGCGCCGGAGGCCAGCGCGACCCGGCGGCCGGCGGTGTCGATGTGATCGACCGAGTCGACGATCAGCTGGATCCCCTCGCCGAGCAGCGTCGCGTAGTCGGCGGTCGCCGTGCCGGTGTCGGCAACCAGCTGGTGCAAGCGGATTCGCTCGACGAAGACCGGTCGCGGGTTAACCACGGTGATGTCGATGTCCGGGCGCTGGCGCAGATGGTTGGCCGCCAGCGTTCCGGCGTATCCGGCGCCGACAACGACGACATGGGTTCTTTGCGGGGCCTTCATGGCTGTCTCCTTTTCGCGAGGACCTGTGCCCTTGAGACACCGCAGACCCGCCGAGCGTGACAGGCTCGCCCGCAATTGTGACCCGTCTCACTGCGCGGCACCGGCGCTGAGGGCGATTTACCGCGTGCACCCCCGCTGAGCTGCGGCGAAGCCATGCCGAAACGCGCGTGATACGCTGCGCTACGCCATTCGTGGCCTGCCCCGGGCCGCCTGCACGCACCACTGGAACGCGCGAAATATGGGGCCAGTTCTGGGCGCATCGGTGTGTATCGGGAGAAGCAACCTTGACGACGATGACAGCTCTGACCGGGCCGGGCGCCGCGCCGGCGTCGGCGCGGTCGCGGAGCCCGCGCGGGCCGCTGTCGTCGGGCGCGATCTGACGTCACATGGTGTGCTCATTGAGGAAACGTGCGCTGGCCGCTGTCGTGTGCGCGGCGGTGGTGCTCAGCGGCTGCGGTGACAAAAGCGACCCCGGGCCGCTGTCGGCGATGGTCAGCCCGGCCATCCCGCCCACCGCGCAGGAGATACCCAACCCGCTGCGCGGCCAATACGAGGAGATGCTGAATCCGCTTTTCCCGCAAGGAAATCCGGCGCAGCAGCGATACTCCGCCTGGCCCGCGTCGTACGACGCCAGCCTGCGCGTCTCGTGGCGGCAGTTGCAGCCCGTCGACCCGCGCACGCTGCCCCCCGACGCACCTGACGACCGCAAGTTCGATTTCAGCGCCATCGACGACGCGCTGGCCAAGCTCGGCAGCCGAAACATGCGCCTCACCCTGGGCGTGTACGTCTACAAGTCTTGCTGCAACGACTCCTACGCCGACAACACCAACATCGCGATTCCGGACTGGCTGCGCCCGTCGGCCGCGAGCTATCCGGCGCCGGCGAACGGTTCCGCCCCGGGCGTGACCCAGGTGGTGCCGAACTTCAACGACCCCGACTACCTCAACGGCGTCACCCAGCTGCTGGCCGCGCTCGGCCGCCGCTACGACGGTGACGAGCGCCTGTCCGTGTTCGAGTTCTCCGGATACGGGGACTCCGGCCAGAACCAGCTCGCCTACCTGCGTGATTCGCTGAGCGCGCCGGGCCCCACCCCAGACGACAGCGCGGTGAAGCTGGGCTATTACAGCCAGTTCCGCGACCAGAGCATCACCAAGGCCTCCATCGCGCAGCTGGTCGCGGCCAACACCAACGCCTTCCCGCACACCCAGCTGGTGGTGGCCCCGCAGAATCCGGAGATCGTCCGCCAGCTGTTCGCCGACGACGTCACCAAGAAGTTGGCGGCACCGGTCGGCGTCCGCGCCGACTGCCTCGGCGTGCAGGCCCCCCTGCCGGAATGGGCCGAGGCCAACGACTCGCACTACGTGCGGTCCAACGACCCGGTGGTCAGCGCGATCAAGCAGCGGCTGATGACCGCGCTGGTGATCAGCCAATGGTGCCGACTGCCGAGCGGAGCCGATGCCCGGTCGTATTACGAAAAGGGCCTGCACGACGTCATCCGGTATCACGTGTCGATGACGTCGAGCGCCGATTTCCCGGACCGCGATGCGACGTCGGCGATGGACCCCAAGCTGTTTCAGTTGTGGAGCCAGGCCAATACCTCCGCCGGCTACCGGTATTCGGTCGAGGCGAAGCCGGGATCGCAGTCGATCCAGGGCAAGGTGGCGACGATTTCGGTCGACTGGACCAACTACGGCTCGGCGGCGGCCACCGAGCGCTGGGTGCCCGGCTACAAGCTGGTGGACTTCTCGGGCGCGGTGGTTCGCAGCCTGCCGGCGACGGTCAACCTCAAGAGGCTGGTCCACGACGAATCCAGCCAGTCGCGTGAGGAGCCGGTTGCGGAGTCGGCCAGCGAGTCGGTGCAGGTGGACGTCGCCGGCCTGGCGCCCGGTCACTACACGCTGCGCGCCTCGGTCGAATGGCAACAGCACATTCCGGGCGCCTCGCACGTGGTGAACTACGCCCCGATGGCCTTGGCGCGGGACGGCCGCGACGGCTCCGGGCTGTACCCGATTGCCACACTTGACATTCCGAGCGACGCGGCTTCAGCAAACGGTCAGTGATCCGTCGCGCCGCGGCGCCCGCAGGCACCTTTTCGTAAGTCCCGATCGACCGGGCCGTGCGTGATACCGTTTCCAGACGAATTTCGGCCTCGTCGCCGCGCGGTTCGAAGTTCGACCAGCAAACAACCGAGCGAACTATCGGACCCCTTCGATGGGTATTCGGACGGGTTGCCGAGTGTGCCCGTATCGGAGGACCTGTGCCACGCAGCCTGGACCTGGTGGTCACCTCCGTTGCCACCCAGTTGATGGAGGCCACGGCGTCCACCGCGACTCAGGTCAGCGAAAAGGTTCTCGCGCAGCTCGTCGAGCAGTTCGATGTGGACGCCAGCTTCCTGCGTCACCACGCCCAGGACGCCCCGGCCTCGGTGTCGGTGGCCGAGTGGCCACGGCGCACCGAGGCCGCCGATCCGGATCCGGTGGCCGATCTTGAGTTGGACGGCACCGAGTCGGTGCTCGCCCAGTGCGAGCGCACCCGCAAGCCGGTGGTGACCCGGCCGGATCAGCCCAACGGCTGGATTCGCCGCTCGCTGAACCAGGGCAAGGCACCGGTGTCGCCGTCGCTGGCCGTCGCGCCGCTGGTGTCCGGCGACGCGACCACCGGTGTGCTCGGCTTCGTCAAGTTCGGCGCCCGCAAGTGGAAACACGAGGAGATCAATACGCTCGAGGCGGTCGCCGCGCTGTTCGCTCAGCTGCAGGCCCGCATCGCCGCCGAGGAACGGCTCCGCCATCTCGCCGAACACGACGACCTCACCGGCGTCTACAACCGACGCGCGTTGGTCGCGCACCTGACCGAGCGGCTCGCGGCCGGCGGCCCCGGACCCGTCGCGGTGTTCTACCTCGACCTCGACCGGCTCAAGCCGATCAACGATTACCTCGGCCACTCCGCGGGCGACTGGTTCATCAGGATGTTCGCGCAACGCATCGAGGAGTGCGCGGGAAGCCAGAGCATGATCGCCCGGCTGGGCGGCGACGAGTTCGTGGTGATCCCGCACCAGCCGATGTCCTCGGAGGAGGCCGAGGCCTTCGCGCGTCGCCTGTCGGCGATGTTGTGCGACCGCCTCACCATCGGCGGCCACGTGATCAGCCGGACCGTCAGCATCGGGCTGGCGGTGGGCACGCCCGGGACCGATGACTGCGCCGACCTGCTCCGGCGAGCCGACGAGGCCGTGCTGACGGCCAAGCGCGCGGGCGGCAACCAGACCGCGGTGTCCACCGACGACATGTCGCTGAAACGGGCCTTCCGCAACGACGTCGAGTTGCACCTGCAAGGCGACATCGAAAGCGAAGGCCTGCTCCTGCACTACCTGCCCGAGGTCGACCTGTGGACCGGCGCCATCGTCGGCGCCGAGGCGCTGGTGCGGTGGCGTCATCCGGTGCGGGGACTGCTGTTGCCCGACTCGTTCATCGGTGTGGCCGAATCGACCAACCTGGCCGCGGAATTGGGCCGGTGGGTGATGCGCAGCGCCTGCGCCGAGTTCAGCGGGTGGCGGGCCAACGGTGTCGGGCAGGGCGCCATGCTGCGCATCAACGTGTCGCCCATTCAGCTGATCAGCCGCGGTTTCGTGGAAGGTGTCGCCGAGACCATCGGCGAGTTCGGCATCGATGCCGAGTCGGTGTGCCTGGAGATCACCGAGCGCGCGGTGGTGCACGACATCGACACCACGCGAAAGACCTTGGCGGAGCTCAAGGAAGTGGGCGTGCAGATCGCCATCGACGACTTCGGCACCGGTTATGCCGTTCTGTCCCACCTGAAGTCCCTTCCGGTGGACATGCTCAAGATCGATGCCGGGTTCGTGCGTGACGTGGGCAGCAACGCCGGTGACCTGGCCATCGTCCGCGCGATCATCGGGCTGGCCGAGGCGTTCGGCCTGGAAGTGGTCGCCGAAGGCGTCGAGACACCCGCTGCCGCACTGACTTTGATGCAACACGGCTGCCACCGGGCGCAGGGCTTCCTGTTGTCGCGCCCGATCCCCGGCGATGCGATGCAAGCGTTACTGTCGGCGCGCTGGATGCCGATGCCGTTTCTGGCCGATCGCGAGTCATCGTCGATGGGGTCGACCTAGCGGCCGCTCAGACATTCTCTGGCAAGAAGACGAAATTGTTGACGTAGACGCCGCGGCCCGTCCAACCGTCGTCCTGACTGCCGACATTGGCCGGATCCTGATGCCGGACAGGGTCGAAGTCTGCAATCGGCCGCCGAACGCCACCGAGGTCGAAGTAACCCGCGTAGCCGAGGCCGTGCAGGAGCCCGCTGATCTCGGCGACGGAATTGGGGTGATGGCGTTCCTCGGCCTCCACCACAATCGCGGGGCGGTGGTGTGTGAGTGTCTCTGTGGCGCCGTGCAACACGGCGAGTTCATGGCCCTCAACGTCGATCTTGATCAGGCCGACGTCCCCTAAACGCAAATCGTCGAGGCGCCTGACCGGAACGCCGATGCTCTCAATTTTGCCGTCACTCACGTCGCCCAGGGTGTTGCCGGCCTCGATCGTGCTGCGGCCCGGCTCGGATGCGACCACCCGCATGGTCATCACGCCGGGCTCATTCGACAAAGCCACCGCCTCCACTTGCACGGCGGCGCCGACCGCGTCGAACATCGACGCCAGATCGCGGGCCTGGGCCGGCCGCGGTTCGAATGCGATCACCGATCGTGACGACGCCAGCATCGCGATCGTGAACTCGCCGAGATCGGCTCCGATATCCAGGGAGATCCGGTGTGGATCGCACAGCGACGCCACCAGTTGTATGTCCGGGCGGGATTGCCCCAGGCGTTGCAGGATGCGGAATTTTCGCCGCCAGAACCTGCGCGGTGCGAGTTGCTTGACCGCAGGCGCGAGCCGACGTTTGACCGAGCCTGCGACAGCCATCTTCGATGATCTCCTGCCCGATTTGCGAGCCATCAGCTTAGTCGACGCGCAGGCGAGACGTGTGCGATGTAAGAAGCGCTCCTGTAAAACGACGTGCCTCGGGAAAGGCACCCGGATTTGCCGGTGCGGCCCGGGTGTGGGCTATAGCCTGTTGTAACCCTTGACATCCCGCACCACCACGAGACGTCGGTCAACGGGGCGACGACGGCAGGAAACGCGAACCGCCAGAGAGGTAGCAGTCGATGCGTTTGATCCAGACGGTGCATTCCGGCCGGTGCATGCCGATGTCGTTCCTCGCCTACCGCGAGCCGTTGTCGCCCAACGTGGTTTAGCGAAAGACATCATGGTCCGGACAAATCGAAAACGGGACATCCTTATCGTTGGCGTGTGCCTGGCGCTGGTGCTGAGCGGATGCGGTCGTGGCAGTGACCCTTCGCCGCTGACCACGATTGGCAGTCCGGCCATACCGCTGTCGGTACAGGACGTATCGAATCCGCTGCGCGGTCAGTATGAAGATCTCTTGCAACCGCTGTTCCCGCAAGGCAATCGCGCGCAGCATGGCTATCCGGCGTGGCCGGGGTCGTTTGACGCCAGCCTGCGCGTGCCGTGGCGACAGTTGCAGCCCACCGACCCGAGCACCCTGCCACCGGACGCTCCTGACGATCGCAGGTTCGACTTCAGCGTGATCGATGACGCCCTGGCCAAGCTGGCCAGTCGCAACATGCGGCTGACCCTGCGTGTTGTCGCCTACAACTCCTGTTGCGACAACACCTATGCGAACAACACCAACATCGCCATGCCTGACTGGATGCGCCCGGCGGCTACCAATTACACCGGTCCGCAACGCTATTGGTGGACCGCCGGAGTGACACAGGTCGTTCCGAACTGGAATGATCCGAACTACCTGAATGCTTTCGGTCAGCTCTTGAGCGCGCTGGGCCGCCGCTACGACGGCGACGAGCGGCTGAGCGTTTTTGAGTTCTCCGGTTACGGCGACTTCAGCGAGAATCACATCTCGTATCTGCGCGACACGCTGGGTGCGCCGGGACCCGCACCCGACGAGAGCGTCGCCAAACTCGGGTATTACAGCCAGTTTCGCGACCAGAGCATCACTGCCGAATCGATCCGGCAGCTGGTCGCGGCGACTGTAAACGCCTTCCCGCATACACAGTTGGTGACGACGGCGCTGAACCCGGAGATTGTCCGTCAACTGATCGCCGACGATGTCACGAAGAAACTGTCTGCACCAGTGGGCATCCGCGCGGATTGCCTCGGGGTCCAGGCACCGCTTCCCGCATGGGCGGAGAAGGACGGCTCGCACTATGTGCAGTCGAAGGATCCACTGGTCAGCGCGTTGAGAAGCCGGATGGCCTCGGCCCTGGTGATCACCGAATGGTGCCAGCTGCCCGACGGCACCGATCCGCGGACCTATTACGAAAAGGGCCTGGACGACGTGGTCAAGTACCACGTGTCGATGACATCGAGTTACAACTTCCCGGCCGTGGATGCCACCACGCCGATGGACCGCGCGTTATACCTGCTGTGGGCCCACGCCAACGTCGTCGCCGGATACCGGTATTCGGTCGAGGCGGGGCAGGGGTCGCAATCGGTGAGCGACGGCAAGGCGACGCTGACGGTCACCTGGACGAATTTCGGCGCCGCCGCGGCAACGGAGAACTGGGTCCCGGGCTACCGGTTGGTCGATTTCTCGGGGGCGGTGGTCCGTTCGCTTCCGGCGACGGTGACGCTGAAGTCGTTAATCCAAGGACAACTCGGAGACGGCTCCCGTAAGGACCCCGTCCCGACCGCATCCACCGAGTCCGTTCACGTCGACTTGGCGGGCTTGGCGCCGGGGCACTACACGCTGTGCGCCGCGGTGGAATGGCAACAGCACAAGCCGGGCGCGTCGCATGTGGTGAACTATCCGCCCATGCGGCTGGCCCGCGGCGGTCGCGACGGCTCTGGATGCTACCCATTGGCGACGCTCGACCTGCCGCGCGATGCGCCGACTGCACCCTGATACTCCACAGCGGGAATGCCACTTCGCTTGCCGGTCCTGGCTTACCGCTGAAAACCTGCCCGCACCGCAGCACTGCGATTTCGGCAATGCCCGGGTGATGATGCTGCATAATCTGCAGTGGATATGCGTGGCCGGTGCTGGGAAATCTGTATGACGCTATTCGCGTCATGAGCTTTTAGAAAGGTTATTAGCCGATGGATTTCCGTACCTTCGTCCGGATACTCGGCGCGCACTGGAAGCTCGCGATCACCGCGCTGCTGGCCTGCACGATCGGCGCCGCGTTCGTTACGGCGTTGCAGACGAAGCATTACCAGTCTTCGGCCACGGTCCTCATCTCGTTCTCGGGTGCGACCGATTTGAATGAGCTATACAGCGGCACGGAGGCTGCACAAGAACGGTTGTCGTCGTATGCCCAAATCGCGGGCGGACACATCGTGGCCGAGCGCGCAATACGCCAGCTCCAGCTTCCGACCAGCGCCGACGATCTGCTGAGTCAAACCCAAGTGAAATACACTCCGAAATCCGTGCTCTTCACGATCAGCGTCAAAGACACCGATCCGGCGCGCGCCGCCGCGCTGGCGGGTGCGATGGCCAATCAGTTCAGCGCGATCCTTCCCACGCTCAGTCCGGCTGCGGGTGCGACCGGTGCCGGCCAAGCGGTGACCGCTGGACCGCGGACCGAGGGTGTTGAGACAGCCCCGCCGTCGGGACAGCCCCCGGACGTGCCGGTCTCTGCGCAGTCCACGGGCAAGCCGATACCGGCGGCCCGGGCGACAGTGGTCGAGCCGCCCCGCGTACCGAGAGTTCCGGTTTCGCCGGTGCCGATGCGAAACATGGCGATCGGGTTCATCGCCGGGTTGCTCCTTGCTATCGCGGTCGCGCTGACCCGCGAGGCCGGTGATCGCACCATCCGCACCCGCGAGAAGCTCGAAGGCGTCTCGGGGCTGCCGACTTTAGCGGAGCTGCCCGGAAAGCGGGGCAGCGTTCCGCGGTTCGGCACCGACACCGCATCCGACGATGCCGTGCGCGGCCTGCGCACCCGGTTGCTCAGGGCGATAGGGCCGGACGGCCGCCGGGTGCTGGTGACCGGGCCGTTCGGCGGCGAAGGCGCGACAACGACAGCGATGAACCTTGCGCTCGCCCTCGCCGAAATGGGTGAAGACACACTGCTTGTCGAAGGCGACAGCCGCCGACATGTGCTCGCCGGATTGCTGAGGGTCGAATCAGGCGAGGGGCTGGGCAACGCGTTGGCCAATCCCGACATCGCCAGCGAAGCCGTGAAGCCGACGCCGATCTCAAGGCTGTTCATTCTGGCGTCCAGGTCCGCGCGCCGCGAAAGTTTGCCTGCCAGCGCCTATTTGCCGGAAGTGATCGACCGAGTCTTCCAAGAGCTGTCGTCACGCTTTGATCGGATCGTCGTCGACGGCCCGCCGGTCCTCGCCACGGCTGATGCCGGCCTGTTGGCCGGCGCCGTCAATGCGACGGTGGTAGTGGTGCGGGCGCGGCGTACCACCGCCGACGAACTCAAGGACGCGCTGACCGCCCTGCGCTCGGCGGGGGCGCACGTTGTCGGCACCGTACTCATCGACGCGCGGCAGTCGTTGCACATCAGGGCGGCCGACCGCGCCTACCGGTCAAAGGCCAGCGGGTCGGCGTGAACCTGTACCTGCGGGCTCGTCATCGCCTGGCAGTGGACGGAACTCTGCTCGCGATCTTCGTCTTCGGGTGCTTCGTGTTCGGCGTGCTCTCGGTGCGCCGAACCACCGAGGGGGTGCTGCTGACTGCCGCGTTGTTCTGCGTGGTCGTGTACTGGGTGAAGCCCGAAGGGATGGTGGCGGTCACGCTGTTCGGGGCCTTCGCGGCGCTGCCAGAGGGATTGCACGTCGGAAAAGTCTTTGGCCCCGTGACGATCTACGCGTATCACGTGGCTGCGTTGCTTGCCATCTGCTATCTGATCCCATCCGTGCGACCGCGACCGTACGATTTCGTGTTGCCGGGGCTTTTGGTGCTCACGGTGGCGTGGTCGACCATCACCGGATTCGAAACGGGACACGCTGCCCTCGTGGTGATGCGTGAATCGTCCACCATGATCGAGATGGCCATCGGTTTCGTGTTGGCACTACTTGTCGTCTACGGCGGCCACGTCAAATTCTCGATCCGGGTGATGATCGCGATCCTGTGGTTTTCGGCGGGTATGGCGATTGTCAGCTCGCTGTTTGCCATCCGGCTGGCCGGCCGGTCGGAAAGTCTGGAAGGGACCACGGGCGCCGGCCAGGCCGTTCGAATCATCCTGTCCACGCAGACGCCGGCCACCGCCATTTTGTCCGCGCTGGTCGCCGCCCCGATCGTCGGGCGCGTCAGGCCCGCAATGTATCTCGCGTTGGGCCCACCGGCGCTGAGCATTTCGCTGTTGTCCTTCTCCCGCAACACGCTGATCTCGATGGGGGTGGCGGCCGGCGTAGCTCTAGTCGGGAGCTTGAGCTGGGTAGCGGTGCGGCGCACGGTCGCGGCGGCCGCGGTCGGCGTGGCCGTGATCGCCGCGACGGTGCCGGGATCGCTGTTTTTGTTGCAACGCTCGAAGACCGGGGCATGGCTCAGCGATCAGTACGCCGCCTTCAATCAGCGCGTGCTGGGCGGGGTGACGTCAAGCGCACTGGCGGTGGATGATTCGGCGCTGGAACGACTGCGCGAAATCAACCTGCTCAAGGAGACCATCGCTGCCGCCCCGGTGTTCGGCCACGGGCTCGGCTACGTGTATCAACCGCCTACCGGGGACGACGAGTTCCATCTCTACCTGTATCCCGCCTATTCCCACAACTTCTACCTCTGGTGGTTGGCCAAGGCCGGGGCCTTGGGCATGGCGGTGTTCGCGCTATTCGCGCTCACGCCGGTCATATTGGCGCTGCGATGTGCGCCGGGACCGGCGAAAATCAGCGCGGCGGTCGCCGCCGGTCTCCTGGCGATATCTGCCGTGTGGCCGTTGCCGGAGATGCCGATGGACGCACTGGGATTGGGCCTGGCGTTGGGTGCCGCAATGGGTTTCGCCGGCCTGCGGCGCAGGAGCGGTGATCAGAGCCCGGCCGTCGTCGACCCCGCGTCGACTCCTACGCCCGGGCCGACCGCTCATGCCGATGCCGGCACCGCTACGTCCAGCTGATCGCGCTCGTGCTGACCGTCTTCTTGCCCACGCCCATCTGGAACTTGCGGGTGTGCGACTTCGCAGCGGATCGAACATGATCGCGGTAACACACGTGGGGCCCGACATGTACAGCGTCGGCGGGACTCAGTCCGTGATCCGGACCATCCGCGACAACGGGATTGGCGCCGACGATATCCGCGTCCTTTCGACATGGGCAGGCCCGCACCAGCACCTGAAGAGCCTTATTCTCACGGCGCGCGCGGGCCTTGTTCTGGCGGGGCGCGCTCGCACGAGCATCGCTCACTTCCATATGTCCAATGGCGGAGCGTGGTTGCGGGAAGGTTCGTTGATCCGGCTGGCCAGAGCGCGCGGCCTCCGAGTGATCGTCACCCTGCACGGCTCCGACTTTCCCGAGTTCGCCCGAGCGCATCCCCGCTTTGTGGTTTCCACGTTGAAGCACGCGGACCACGTGGTCGTCCTGTCAGAGGAAGCGCGTGTGGTCGTTGCCGAAGTGGCGCCCACGGTGGCGGTGACCGTCGTGGCCAACCCGATCGCGATCGATCGAGATGCTCCCGGCGCCGGCTCGACGCCGCCGGTGGCGCTTTTCGCGGGCACCATCGGTCGGCGCAAAGGTGTCGACCGGCTCGTTGCGGCCTGGCAATTACTTCTCGCCGAGGGCATCGAAGGGCGTTGTCGCATAGTCGGTCCCATCGACGACTACGTTCCGCCCCGCATAGAACGGCTGACCGTCGAAGACCCGGTACATCCCGATAACGTGCGCGAGCTGCTCCGGTCGGTACGCGTGGTTGTGCTCCCGTCCTTTGCCGAGGGCATGCCGATGATCCTGACCGAGGCCCTCGCCGGTGCGCGACCGTTTGTGGCGACTCCTGTCGGCGGCACCGCCCAGATTGCACCCGACCCGAGCATGCTCGTTCCGGTCGGCGACGTGCCCGCATTGGCGGCAGCGATCGGGCGGTACCTGCGCGACCCCGAGCTGGCTGAGCGTGACGGGCGGCGCGGGCAGGAGCACGTCGCCGCCACCCGGAGCCCCGGGGTCATCGATGCGCAACTGCGCCAGATCTACGAGGGCTGTGGCATTGCGGCGAGTTGAGCTCCAGGGACCGCAATTGACGGTCAGTGCAATCGGTTTCGGATGCGGCTCCTTGATGCAGTCGCCCTCCCGGAAAGAGCGGATGGCCGTGCTGGCCGCCGCATTGGCCGGTGGCATCACCCATTTCGACACCGCGCGGATGTACGGCCTGGGTAGGGCAGAGGCAGAGTTGGGGGTGTTCCTGCGCTCGGTCGAGCGTGAGACCGTGACGATCGCTACCAAGTTCGGCCTCGATGTGGGCGGCGCGGCGCGCCGCCTGGCTCGATTCCAAGGCCCGGCACGAGCTTTGCTCCGGAAAACGCCCACGCTCCGCCGCACCGTGAAGCGGCGCCACGCACCGTCGCTGACCGCCCGCTGGTACGACGCGGCCATCGCGGCGCGCAGCCTCGACCAGAGCCTCGCGGCGCTCGGTGTCGACTATGTCGACATCTTGTTCGTCCACGCCCCGCGGCCCGGCGACATGGTGGCCTTCGACGAACTCCGCGAATTCTTCGAACGCGCCCGCCGGCAGGGCAAGATTCGCGCCTGGGGCGTCTCGCAGGATGAGGGGCTCGACGTGGATTTTGCTCGGACCTTCGCGCCCCAAGGGGTAAGTCAGCTTCGCAGCGATCTCCTCAATCCGGCACCGCGGTCCGCCGACCTGGCCTTCGGCGTACTGAGCGGGCCGTACCGAAAACTTGCGGGAGCGCTGCAGACCGACCGGGCTTTGGCCGGACGCTGGCGCGAGGCCCTGCAGACCGATCCGCTTGCTCCCGGCGCGCTTTCCACGCTGATCCTCGGATCATCCGCCGCCGCAACGGGTTGCCCAGCGATCCTTTACAGCAGCACCAGGCCGCAACGGGTCACCGCGGCGGCGTCGGCCGTCTCGTCGCCGCCGGACGCGGAGACCGTCTCCCGGTTCCTCGCTCTTGTCAAGGAGTTTCGAGAGGGAGCTGCCGCGTGATCCGCGGCGTGGCGGACTTCGCGCCCGACATGACGATCGAGACCGACGTGGCGATCGTCGGGGCCGGCCCGATCGGCATCGCGACAGCGCTCGAGCTGGCGGCGACGGGCGTGCAGGTGGCGCTGATCGAAAGTGGTCTTGAGCGCGTGGACAGGGCGGCGCAGGAGTTGTCGACGTTCGATTCTCGCCAGGATGACTATTTCCACTCCCGCAGTGAGCTCACCGTCCGCCGGCAGGTCGGAGGAACCTCGGCACTCTGGGGCGGGCGCTGTGTCAAGTTCGATCCCATCGATTTCGAGGCTCGACCCATCACCGCGCAGGCGCCGTGGCCCATCGGGCATGACGACGTCGAGCCGTATCTCCAACGGGCCTGCGACTGGGCGGCCTGCGGCCGGGCGGCATTCAACGCGCGCGATATCCCCGAAATCGCGCACCGAGACATGATCGGTGGACTGCCCGACGAGAAGGTGCGCACCACCGACCTGGAGCGTTGGGCCCTGCCAACGCGTTTCGGTCGCGAATACCGCACGGCATTGCGGGACACTTCCGGTCTCACGCTGTGGACCGGTCTCACCTGCACCGAAATCGTGACGGCGCAGGCCGGTGACTGCGTCGATCACCTCGTGGTCAAGACGCTTGACGGCCGGCGGGGGAGAGTCGTCGCGGCGGACTACATCATCGCAACCGGTGGTTTGGAGGCCACCCGGCTGCTGCTGGCGTCGGACCGCCATCATCCCGGAGGGCTGGGAAATGCGGGCGGGCACCTGGGTCGGTGGTACATGGCTCACGTCGAGAGTCGGGTGGCGCGCGTGCAATTCACCACCGACGAAGTCCGCTACGCGTACGAACGGGACAACGACGGTGTGTACGTTCGCCGGCGTTTCACCTTCGATCCGCAGCTGCTGCGCGAATGCGGAATGCCGAACGCCGCAGTCTGGTTGGTGAATCCGCCGATCAGCGACCCGAGCCACGGGAGCGGGATTCTGTCTGGCGTCTTTCTGACCCTCATCTCGCCAGTAGGCCGATTCCTACTCGCCGGGGCCATTCGTGAGGCGCACACCAAGACGGACGGGTCGCCGCGAATCGTCGCGCACCTGCGCAACATTGTGCTAGACCTGATCCCCTCGATCGGGTTCGCGATTGCGTTCTGCTACGCCCGGTTTCTTCGCAAGGGCAGGAAGGCGCCGGGATTTTTCATCAAGAGCGCCGACAACCGCTACCTGCTCCAGTACCACGGTGAGCATCTTCCGCACTGGGAAAGTCGCGTCGAGCTGACTGACGAGCGGGATGCTCTGGGCATGAGGCGGATTCGCACCCACATGCACTTCTCCGAGGCCGATTACCAGAGCGTGCGCAAGGCCATCGTCGCGATCGACGAGCACCTGCGTCGCCACGGTGTGGGCTACGTGGAGTGGCTGACCGACGACGTCGAGGCCTCGGTGCGTGCGTTCATGGCGCAACGGACCGGCTTCCATCAGGCGGGAACCACCAGGATGTCGACCTCGCCGCGGGACGGCGTCGTGGATCCGCAGCTGCAGGTGCACGGGGTCCGCGGGCTGCACGTCGCGAGCACGTCGGTGCTACCGACGTCTAGTCAGGCCAACCCGACGCTCGTCGGGATCGCGTTAGGGGTACGGCTTGCCCGGCGCCTTGCGAACGCTCGAAAGGCAAGTGGCCCTCCCGAATTCGGGACCCACGCGAACAGGCACTGACCGGGCATGGCGCACGCCTGGCGCAGGAATCACGTCGCCGTTTGCCACAAGTCGTCGATGAGGGACTTCGTCTGCTGGATGTTGGCGCGGCTGGACGCGCCGAACACGATCGACTGGATCTGCGGTTGGCGGCAGACGTACTCGATCGCCTCGCGCGGCGGGATCGCGCCCGAGGCGAGGACGGACATCGCGATCAGTCGGCACTGGCGTTCGCGGATGGTTTTCTCGTAAAGCTCGACGCCCCCGCACATCCGGAAGCCGATCTTATTGAAATTGGCGCAGACGATCGGGTTTTCGATGCCTTGCCTATCGAGCGCATCGAGGAGCCTGGGCAGGTTCATCGTGATGAAGCCCGGCTCGGCGGTGTATTTGAGCCTGACGTGGTCGGAGAACAGCCGGAAGGCCTCGTCCATGCCGAGCCCGAGCAGCAGGTCGGTGACCACGTTCTGGATGAAGATGATGGGCGTCGACATTCCGGTGAACATCTTCATCTCGGCATCGACCAACAGCTGCATCAAGGGCTCGACGTCCTTGCTTGCGATCGCGACGCCGCCCTTGACCATCGATTTGACGGCCCCGTTGTCGGGCAAGAACTTTCGGAGCGCCTCGACGATTCCGAACTCGGTCACGGCATTGGCGTATTTGTGCGCGTACGGCATGCACGGGTAGAAGACGTAGTCGGGGTATTCGGTACGGTTGGCGCGGAAGTGATCACAGATTTCACCAACGCGGTCATGGGTGGTGCAGACGAACGTGCGGATGCCTTCCCGATAGGCGTCGTCCAGCGTCGCGAGCACAGCGGGGAGATGCTGGAAGCGTATCGCCTGTGCCCGTGCCTTGTCCTCGGACATGTGATTGACGCCGAAGAACTGGTTGTCACCGAAAAGCACACGGTCCATGGTCACGACGCCTTCGAGGTTGCGAGTCTTTTGATGCGCGCGAGGATCTCACGCCGGAATGCGCCGCGCGGGGATCCGTTCACCGCCCCCTGCGGCGGAACGGAGACCGTGCTGCCCGTGCCGCCGGTGATCATGTCGACCACTCGATCGACGTCGAGCGCAGAGCGAAACGTGTTCTCGCCGTCCATCCGGTTTTGCTTCACGCTGTCCGCGAAGTAGTCGATCTGCGCCGAATACTCCTCGCCGCGAAGGTAATACCAAACCCCCTCGGTCAGGTCGGTCGTGTATCGGATGGTCCAGCCCTTGGCGAGCTCGGGGAGCTGGGGGTGTGCCTCACGAAGGTAGATCTGGCACTCCTGGCGGTCGGCGGTGATGCGGCCGTTGGTTCCCCACACCGAAACCTTCGTCGACATCTTGCGGAAGCTTTCGTCGCTCCAGTTCACGCACAGCTGTCCGGTCGCGCCGTCGGAATAACGCATGGTGCAGTAGACCTCGTCGTCGACGTCGCGCGAGAAAACGCTGTGGCGCACGACCCCGTCGACCGAATGCGGCACGCCGGCCACGAAGTTCATCAGATCGATGGCGTGGCAAGCGTAGTCGTAAAGGGCGCCGCCACCCTCGGCCTTCACGCCGCGCCAGGTGCTTCCCTTCTCCCGGAGCACCACCGGGCCGTACGCTTCGGCGCGCACGTGGTGGATGCGCCCCAGTGCGCCGGAAGCAACGATCCGCGCCGCCTCCTGGAAAGAACCGATGAAGCGGCAGTGATAGCCGACCTGGGTAACGAGCCGACGCCTCTCCGCCAGGGCCACCAGGCGCTCGCCGTCCTTCACATCGAGCACGAACGGCTTCTCGCAGAAGACGTGTGCCCCAGCCGTCAGCGCCTTCTCGACAATCGGTGCATGCAGCCTCGACGGGACGGCGACCACAACCGCGTCGGCGTTGGTGGCCGCCAGCATCCGATCGAAGTCGTCGTAGCAGTTCAGGCCGGTGTATTTGGACAGGACATCGCGCACATAGCCGGCCGAATCACAGATACCCACCACGTCGAGGTCCGGGTGCGTCCGCAGGATCGCAAGATGCGACAGGCCCATTTTTCCGAGGCCGACCAGGGCCGTTCGAATCATTGTGTGCGCCTTTCACGCTTCGTTCGAGTCCCGCGGCGACGTGTGCGGCGAACGTGTCGAGCCACAGGGGCAGGAGGGATTCGGAGTTGCTGAGATGTCGGCGCCCGGTGCGCGGACGCAGCACGGCCGCCGCGCAGTCGATTGCTGCGCCGACGCCTATCAAGACATACGGGCATCCCTGTCCTCGTACGCAGTGAGATCGCCTGCATTAGGGGCGCTCAACGCAACGGTGATGACGTTAGCATCGGTGGGTTGTTGATTTCGGCGATCTCGTCGATCTCGTTGCCGTCGCCCTGGGGGCGGCAAGTTTCGTTGGTATCTGCCAGAACGCAATTGAGGCGAGGCCGGGTTCATTACCATTGAGCTGCCGCCGCGCCCCGCGCTCCGAGGGCGGGAGCGAAAGCTGTTGTCGTGCGGCCGAGTTTGGTCGCGAGCGCCTGAGATGAGGGAGGACATGGGCCGCCTGCTCCTCATTGCGTCCTCCGGCGGGCATATCTACGAAATGTTTTGCCTGCGGGAGTTCTGGCAGGACAAGGATCGGTTTTGGGTGAGTTTTCCAACCGCCGACGCCCGGTACCTGCTGCGCGACGAGAAGGAGATTCACTGGGCGGCGCACCCCACCGTGCGTAATGTCCCCAACCTACTGCGCAATCTGGTGCTGGCGCTGCGGCTGCTGATCCGCCACCGGCCCGCGATGATACTGACCACCGGATCGGGTGTGGCCGCCCCCTTCCTCTGGCTGGCCTGGCTGCTGCGGATTCCCACCGTCTTCGTGGAGTCGATCACCCGCATCACCGAGCTGTCCCTCACCGCCCGGATGGTAAAGCCTTTCGCCTCCCGGTTTCTGGTGCAATGGCCCGAATTGGTCGACCGCATTCCCCGCACGGAATATCACGGGAGGATCGTGTGATCTTCGTGATCATGGGGATGGAGGTGCATCCGTTCGACCGGCTGGCGCGCGCGGTCGACGAGCTGGCCCGGGCCGGCACGGCGGGGGAGGACTTTTTCGTGCAGCTCGGCACTTGCGGCTACGAGCCGCGGCACGCCCGGTTCGAGCGCTTCCTGTCCTTCGGGGACGTTTGTGAACAGATACGGTCCGCGTCGGTGGCCATCACCCACGCCGGCGCCGGATCGGCCTTGCTGTGCATCGAGCAGGGCAAGCATCCGGTGATGGTGCCCCGTCGCTCGCGGCTCGGCGAGCACGTCGACGAGCACCAGCTGCCGTTCGCCGAGAAGCTGGAGGCTGGCGGCCTGGCCACCGTGGTCCGGGAGACGGAGGAGCTTCCGGCGGCGATCGCGGCGACGCGGTCTCGGGTGGCACCGCCCGATGCGCTGGGACGGGCCCGCGAGCTGACCGGATGGCTGGAGACGTTCTGGCGTGGGCTGGCCTGAGCGTTTCCGGTCAGCGCCGACCGGCCGTCACTTGTGCGATGACCTCCAGCAAGCGGTCCGCGACCAGGTCGACGGAGCATCGCTGCGCGTAGTGGCGCGCGGCCTCGGCTCCTTGCGCCGCCGCGACATTCGGGTCGGCCAGGGCGTCGAACGCGGCGGCGAGCCCGGCAACGTCGTCGATACCGACGGGGGGACAACCCGGCGGCTGGTACTCGGGTAGCGCGCCGGCGGTGGACACGATCGGCATGACGCCCAATTGCATGGAGAGCACCTGCACGCCGCTTTGTGAAGCACGCCGATAGTGGGCGATCGAACCTTTCGCGGCGGCCAGCGCCGGGATGACATCGGCGTAGCGGAAGCTGCCGTTGCGCCAGCGCGTGTGCTTGGGCAGGGCGGTCGCATCCAGTGACCCGCCGCCGATGAGCACCAGGTTGTCTCCGCGCCAGCCGCCCCCGAGCACATGTCGCTGCCAGGCCTCCAGCACCACCTCGGCGTTCTTGTACGGGTTGAGGCGGCCGAACATCACGAAATCACGGCGTCCTTCAGGACCCACGAACGGTGGGAGCCGCTCCAGGTCGAGGTCGCTGGCCAGTGGGACGACATGCACTGGCGTTCCGGCTATGTCGCGGCGCGCGGTGACGGCGGCCGCGACGTAGTCGCTGTAGGTGACGGTGGCCGCCGAACGGGCGCCCCAGCGGTCGAAGACCGCACGTTCGTAGGCCGGCGTCAGTTCGTCGGGATCGTGTGGCCGATCGTCGTGCACCACCTGGATGCGGGGGACTCGTCCGGCCAGCGCGATCCAGCGGGGATCTCGGACCAGTTCGGCTATCACGACGTCGGGCCGGTATTCGCGGATGCGGCGCCAGGCCTTGCACGTCGGGAGCCACGTTGCGGCGGTGCGGAATCGCGGGTCGAGCACCAATTCGTAATCGCGTGCGGCATCGGACTCCGGGTGCTGGTCGGAGGTCACCAGCAGCACGTCGGCGCCGTGGCGCAGCAGGGCTTCGGCCTGCACGCGTACCGCGGGTCGTGTCCACGGCGAAAGCCAAAGTACCCGGGGCGAATTCACAGCACGGCCCCGATCGCATCGAGGTAGGCATCGGCCATTGCCTCGACCGTGTAGTGCTTGCGCATGCGCTCGTAGCCACGTCGTCCCATCGACGGCAGCGCACCCGGGTCCGCCAGGATTCGGGACAGCTGTTCTCGCCAGCCCGAGACCGACACGGGCTCGACCAGGAATCCGGCCCTGCCGAAATCCAGCATCTCCGGGACAGCGCAAACCGCCGACGCCGCAACCGGTATGGCTCGCGACATCGCCTCGAGAATCACCACCGGGAAGGCCTCGGAGCGGCTCGGCACGCACAGCAGATCCGCATCGGCCAGTGCCGGTCCGGGCCCCGCCGACCATCCGCGCCACTGGACGCGCTCGCCCAGGCCGGCGGGCGTCGCTGCCTGCAGTCTTTCCCGATCGGGTCCGTCACCGAAAATCGATAACCGCCAAGGTATCCCGTCGAGCTCGCTCAGCGCCTCGATCAGCAGATGGGGGTTCTTGTGCTCGACGATGCGTGAGAGCATCACCAGGTGCAGCGGCTCGGCGGCATTCCGATGCCGAGGGCTCGGCTCGCCGATGTCGGCGACGCCGTTGGGTGCGATGAATCGCCTTCCCCGGAGCCGATGCTGTGCGATCAACATATCCCAATGTCTTTGTGCCAATACGATAAAGCCGTCAGCACGCCGCATCGCCGCGGTCAATGGCCGCGAGTAGATGGGCCGGCCCTCCTCTGGCGGGACGTGCGGCGCAACCAGCCAGCGCCGGTTTCGACCGGCCGCGCGCCACAAACTGCCGAATCCGACCTCAGTGTTGGTGTCGCCGGTGACAACCACCGCCGGGCCCTTGGTGATGTCGACGATCGGCGCCCACCAGGGCTGGCGCACGACGCGCACGGCATCCGGGATCTCCGAAATCAGCGGGCCGAGCCGCTGAACGCAGACGATGGTGACCGGGAAGCCGCGGCGGACTAATTCCGTTGCCAGCAAGGCCTTTTGCCGCTCGGCGCCACCGTAGACCAGGCGGTTGGTGGTGATCACGATCGTCGGCAGGTTCGAGCGTCGGCTTCGTGCGGCCCTGCGTGCGTCGCGCTGTGGCCGTCGCAACCGGTCGAGCAGGGTGGTGGCGGCCAGATACGTGTCGGCAAGGTGCACACCTTTTTGATGCTCGAGCAGCAGCGCGGTGCCGGCCCGCTGCAAGTCCCGATCGCGCCGCGCGTCGCCCTCATCGGGCGGCGCCGGGGCGCGTTCGGCGCCGAGTTCGTCGGCCAGCAGCACGCTCCAGCCCGCCGCGCGGGCCCGGGCCTGCCAGTCGGCGGCCTCGCCGTAGCCGAAGAATTCTTCGTCGAAGCCGCCGATGGCGTTCCAGGCCGCGCGGTTGATCGCCAGGCAGTCGGTGCTCAAAACCGTTGTCGGGCACCGGGTTGCGATGCCACGTGGTGTCCGACCGGGTGCGGTATGGTCACGCACCAGCGGCGCGACCGCAGCGACCTGGGGCTGGCGAAGCAACTCCAGGGTGCGGGTGAGCGGACCGAGCAGGCGGGCATCGGGATCGAGCACCAGCAGGTCTGCGTCGACGGGCGCGTGGTCCACCAGCGCGTTGCACGCCGCGGCGAAGCCGATGGTGCCTGGCCCCGATACCCATTGCACCGCAGGGTGTTTCGCGATCAGTTCGGCGTGCTCGGGATCAGCGCCGCCGGAGTTGTCGTAGACGTAGACCGGCTGCGCGGGCAACTGCTCGGCGACGCTGCGCAGGCAGCGCTCCAGCGACTCGTCGCCGCGACGGTTCACGATCAGCACCGCCGTAGAGCGCGTAGTGGGCAAACTGGTCGGGTCGCCGATCGGGCGCTTCAGATACGCCCGATCCGATGTGCGCTTCACGCCGCCAGCTGTTTCGCGCGCAGGGAGGTCAAGCTCGACCAGCCGATCGGGCCGACGATCGCGCTGGTGGCCAGATAGGAAGCGGCGGCGGCGATCAGAACCACAATGACATGGTGCCCCGAAAGCAGCAGCGTCACAGCCACACTCGCCGCCGTGGGGATCAGCAATCGCAGCACGAACATCACCGGCGTACGGTAGCCGCAGTGACGGCGCAACCACCAGGTGCTGACCACCATGTTGAACAACTCCGTGCACACCAGCGCGACGCCCGGACCGACCGCGCCGTACCGCCCGGCGAGGCTGAGATTGAGTGCGACGTTGAGCACCAGGGTGGCCATGGTCAACCAGAACAAGATCCGCTGATGATGACTGGCCACCAATCCTTGGCCGAGCGTGCCGCCGACGAATCGCAGGGCCGCCGCGACGAACAGCAACGCCAGCGTCGGCGTGCCGCGAGCGACGAACTCGCTGTCGCCGAAGAACGCGATCAGTGGTCCCGACAGCAGCGCGCCCACCACCGCGACCGGCACCGCCACGAAGCACATCAGCTCGACGCTGCGACGCAGAAAGGCCGCGAACGCGGCGACGTCACGCGAAAACAGCTCGGTGGCTGTCGATAGCGTCGACTTGTGAAAGATCAACGAGACCACAATGGTGTTGAACGCGATCGTGAACGCCAGCCCGTACACCCCGACTTCGGAATGCGTGCTCAGCAAGGACAGGATCACGCCGTCGGCGCGGCAGTACAGCAGACCGACCACCAGAAAACCGATCAGCGGCAGGCTTTCCCGTAACAGGTCGGCCGCCTCCCGCGGTGCGAAGATCGGGCGCACCGAGATGTGCCGCGTCGCCGCGGCGCCCTGGATCAGCAGCTGCACGGCAGGCGGGATCAGCTGCGCGACGGCGAACCAGATGACGTCCGACCGCATTGCAACCAGGCAGGCGACCATGGCCAGGGTCCCCGTTCGGGCGGCGACGTCGGAGATGGCCACCGCCGAGAACCGGACGGTGGCCAGGAATACCGGTTCGAAGCGCGTCACCACGGTCTGCATCAGCAGCGCTCCCGAGAGCACGACGAGCATCACTCGCACCTCGGGGTCGTGATAGATGACCAACCCGGAGACGGCGGCCAGCACTGCCAGCGGGACGCAATAGATCAGGGCCAGGCCGCTGTTGATGCGCACCAGGCGCTCCAGATCGCCGCGGCCGGAGGTCACCCGGCGCACGATCACCGTGGCGATGCCGAGATCGGCCAGGCTGGTCCACATGGCGATGAAGAGAACGGCGATGGAGAGCTGGCCGTAGCGTCCCGGTCCCAGATAGCGAGCGGTCATGGCTACCGAGACCACCGAGGCGAGCATGCCGAGAGCCCGGCAGATCAACTGGATCGAGAACGCGTGAGCCATCCGCGTGAGCGGCACCGACGGCACCATCGCATCGGGTGCCGTCGGCTCGGTCATGGCACGCGAGCCTAGTAGGCCCCGTGGCTCGTGAGAACCGCTTTCACCGTCTTGGCGATAATCACCAGATCACCTGACATCGACCAGTTGTCGACGTAGGACTGATCCAGCCGCACCGACTCTTCCCAGGAAAGGTCCGAACGGCCGCTCACTTGCCACAATCCGCTGACTCCGGGCTTGACCAGCAACCGCCGCCTCACGTCGCTTTCGTACTTGTCGACCTCGCGTTGCAACGGAGGCCGCGGTCCCACGACGCTCATGTCTCCCTTGAGCACATTGATGAATTGGGGCAGCTCGTCAATGCTGTACCGGCGCAGAACCTTGCCGACCGGCGTGATCCGGGGGTCGTCGCGCATCTTGAACAGCATGCCGCCGGTGCTCTCGTTCAGCGACAGCAGTTGCTCGAGCTGGGTGTCCGCTCCGTCGGTCATGGTGCGGAACTTCAGCATCGTGAACGGTTTTCCGTCGACGCCGATCCGCTCGGAGGGGTAGAAGACGGGTCCCTTGCTGGTCAGCTTGATGGCGATGGCAGCGGCGATGAGAAGCGGTGCGGTGGCGACCAGCGCCGCCAGCGAGAACACGAAGTCGAAGGCCTGCTTCTGAAAGCGGTGCGCCCCTTCGTATTGCGGCTTGTCGACATGCAGCAGGGGCAGCCCCGCGGTGAGGCGCAGCGTCAAGCGCGCCGCGGTCACGTCCATCACGCCGGGAGACACCACCAGGTCGACGTCCATGGTCTCGAGCTGCCACATCAGCTCCCTGATCCCGTGCATCCCAAAGTGATCCGTCTGCGTCAGTGCCACCGTGTCCGCGCCGCAGCTGGCGATCGCGGTAGCCGCGTGGGTCTGGTCGCCCAGGATCGGGATCTCCCGCCCGGCGATCGTCAGCGTGTTGCCGCGGTCCGGACCGTACCCGGGGATGCAGACACCGACCACGACGCAGCCGGCCAGCGGGTTGCGCGCCAGTTCGTGCGCGAGGTGGGTCACCGCCTGGCGGTCTCCGATCGCCAAAACCCTGGTCTGGCAATGGCCCTCGGCGCGCTTGCGGTTGACGTGCTTGCGCCACCCGCTGCGGCTTCCCAGCAGCGCCAGCGTCCCGACGGGAAGCGCGATGGCCAGATAGCCGCGGGCCAAATCGACCTTCGCGAGCAGCGTGACCATCGCGATGATTCCGAACGTCCAGAAGGATGCCGTGCCGATCCGCCGGTACTCCTCGATCCCCGACCCGATGATCCGGCTCGAGCGCGTCTGGAATACCGCGAGGGCCGACAGCCACAGCGCCGCGAAGAGGAAGGAGAACAGCGTCATCATCGGGTCTGTGTAGCCCGAGGTGTTCGCGATCTCCCCGAACCGGACGTACTGAGCAAGCAGCACCGACGCGCAGACGATCACCGAGTCGCTGATTCGCAAATGCTGCGAATATTGATCCTGCCAGCGCCGTAACACGTTGCCACCGGCCGAGGGTGCCGGACCCGCGGTTACCGGAGAACCGTTGGTGTCGCCACGATGCAACGCGGTCATGCCGGCGGGCCAGGGCTTCAGCGGTCGCCGGCTGGGCAGGATGTCCACGGTGTTGCGAATCATTACCGACTGATGCATGTTGCCACCTGCTCCACTGGAACCAATCTGGGTTTGCGTGAGGGCCAGCTCGCGTCCTGCTCGGAGATGACCGTGACCGGAATCGGCCACGAGATGCCGAATTCGGGGTCGTCCCAGCGGATCCCCTGCTCGTCGGTCATCGCGTAGTCCCCGCTGACCTGGTAGCTGACTTCGGTGTCGTCGATCTGTGTCTGGAAGCCGTGCGCAACGTAGGGCGGCAAGTACAGCGTCCGGTGGTCGTCGGCGCTCAATTCGACCATCACGTGGTCGCCATAGGTCAGCGAGTCGGGACGGACATCGACCGCAACGGCGGCGATGGCTCCGCGGGTGCAGCGGACGAGCTTGGCCTCGGCGTGTGGCGGCACCTGACGGTACAGACCGCGCACGGTGCCCCGGGTGTAGTTGAAGACGATATTGGTCTGCGTGACATCGAAATTCAGCCCGTGATCGGTGAAGTCCCTGGCGCAGAACGTCCGTGATGAGAACCCGCGATGGTCGCGGTGAAGTTCGAGATCGATGATTGTCACCCCGGCGACCTTGGTGGGCGTGTACTTCACTTACCGCTCCTTCTCCTGTACCGGGCCTGGAAAACCTTTGCGCTCATGCGTTGGCTTACGCGTATCCGGCAGCCGGCGGGCGAGTCATCACGGTCGGGATAACGCCGTAGCGGGGGCCGAGCGATTTGCCCGACGCGGCGGCAAGGCGCGGCAGCGAACCCATGACGCTCGGCGGCACATTCGCGCCCGCGAGGTTGATGGCGGGCAACGCGGAAACGGCGCTGTTGGCGGCGGGGATGACGCTCGTCCAGCTCGCCGGCACGGCCAGCGGCCCCAGCGAGGCGGCGCTGCCGAGGCTGCCGAACACGCCCGACCCGAGCGATCCGAGTGCACCCGCACCCGAACTGGCCGCGCTCGCGACGCCGGACGCCGCGGTTCCCGCCGCGGCCATGGCACCGCTGCTGGCGGCATTCGCCAGCCCCTGCGCGGTCTGGGCCATGCCGAGGATGGAGGACATCCCATACAGCGGGGTCGCCGCCGCCGAGAAAGCGCTGGGAATGGCGCCCGGTATGCCCGACGCGAGGCCCGTCATGATCGACGACGTGCCCGCGTCGGTGGCCGTGTTCCCGACGGTGCCGAGGGTGGTGCCGACGTCGCTGCCGGTGTCGGTCAGGAGGGAGACGCTGGACTTCATCGGCGAGGAAAGCTGGTGCAGCGTGGTGGGGACCTTGGACACCACCTGGGCGAGGTTCGCTTGCTCGCTTTGCGCGGTGACCCGCCCAACCGTCGCGGCCTGCTCGGCCATCCCGCTCTCGTTGGTCACCTTCGGCGCCGGGTTGAACTGGGTCACCGAGCACGCGGCCGCCGAGCCCGCGGCGTACTCATACATGGCCGCGGCGTCCTGCGCCCACATCTCGCCGTACTCCGCCTCGGTGGCTGCGATCGCCGCCGCGTTCTGACCGAAGAAGTTGGTCGCGACCAGCATTGCGAGCTGCGCCCGGTTGGCGGCGACCGCCGGTGGGGGGACGGTCATCGCGAAGGCGGCTTCGTAGACCTCCACGGCGAACCTGGCCTGACCGGCCGATTCCGCGGCCCGCGCGGCGGCGCCGGCCGTCCAGGCCATGTACGGCGCGAACGCGGAGGCCATCGCCAGCGACGACGGACCCATCCACCGCTGGGTGGTCAGCCCCGCGATGACGGTGCGGTAGCAACTCGATGCGGCATGCAGTTCGGCTGCCAAGCCGTCCCAGGCCACCGCGGCGGCGATCAGCGACACCGGGCCGGGGCCCGTGTACATCCGGATGGAGTTGATCTCTGGCGGAAGCGCTCCGAAATCGATCATTTCAGACCGTGGCCGTCAGGCGGGCCGAGGCGGTGGTGGCGGCGGAGGGGGTGCAGACGATCGGGGATGCGTCGATAAACCGCAGGTCAGCTGCGGTCTCGGGGTCGCGTGAGACCTGTGACCAGCTGTTCGCCCTGACGAACGACATGTGCTTCCCCTTATGCGGTGCAGACGGTCGAGACGATCTTTAGGCTGTTTCCAAACTGACGATCTGACAATAGCGTACAAAACATACCAATGGTTTGACAAGAACGTGTGATCCAGACCTCAGGTATTTACGCGCGCGTCAACCAGGACAGCCGTATGACTGCTAACCTCAGGAGTGGACTGGATATCTTTGAGCGACGCGGGGTGCGTGTTCGCTCCAAAACCCTGAAGAACCGAGGTAGTTGTGCCCTGCTTGAGCAAGGCGTTTGTCGACGTGGTGGCGGGTGACGCTGCCCGCGACGTCAGCCTCGGCCTGGACTTTTGCGTCAAAACTCGCGCTGCGGGGAATCCGAGTTCTCGATTGCGATGACGACCCACTCGACTGATGGACGAGCCGATGCGACCCGGCAGCAGATACTGCGGGCCGCGTCTCATCAGTTCGCCCGACGCCCGTACCACGACGTCGGCCTCGACGACATCCTCGCCGAGGCCGAATTGACCAAGGGCGCGATGTACTTCCACTTCAAGTCGAAGCACGCGCTGGCGGTCGCGATCATCGACGGCCAGACCGAATCCGGCGCCGAAGCCGTGCAAGAGCTGCTGTCGCGCGGTCTCTCGGGCCTCGAGACGCTGATCGACTTCTCCTATCTGATAGCCATCAAGGACATCAAGACCGATGTCGTCAGGTCGGGGCTGAACCTGATGGAATCGGTCGGCCTGGCCGACGGGCTGCAGGAGAAGTTGTTCGATCAATGGATCAAAGCGCTGGCCAGGGTCGCCGAGCAGGCCAAGGCCGAGGGCGACATCAATGACCAGTGCGACCCACAGGACATCGGCCGCTTGATGGTCTCGCTGCACATGGGCCTGCGGAAGACCAGCAATCTGGACGAACCGGAACGATTCCTGCGCGACCTGGAGCAGTGCTGGTCCCTTCTCCTGACCGGCGTCCTGCAGCCGGACCGCACCGAATACTTTCGCCAATTCCTCAGGCGGCGTGCGGCGCTCGCCATCAACACCAGTTCCGCGGATGTCGACTAGCGTCGGCAACACCGGGTGGTTGTCGCGCAGGGGGCTCGCCGTGGCGGCGGCTGATACTGTGGGCCGTCTTGCGAGCAAGGTGAAACCCGATGAGCGATCTGCGCATCCGATGAGACTCCGGAGGTGCGTGCACAATGGCGCGCCAAGTCCGCTCTGAAGCCACTCGCCGAAAAATCCTCGATTCCGCGATCGAAGTGTTCGGTGACGTCGGGTATGCCGCCGCTGGATGGAGCACCATCATCGAGCGCACGGGAATGACCAAGGGCGCTCTTTATCACCACTTCGATTCGAAAGAATCGTTGGCGGCAAACATCATCGAGGAAGGCTCGGACACACTTCTGAGCGCTTTCCGCAATGTGTGCGGGGCGTCGTCGCCGGGGCTGGAGAACCTGCTGCACGGCACATTCACGATTGTCGAGGTGTTGAGCTCGGACAGAATGGCCCGCGCGGCCGCGCAATTGGCCACGGCGTTAAGCGGATTCAACGGGGCGGCGTCGCGCTTCTTCGCGAACCTGATGTTGGAGACGGCGCAAGAGGCACGCCGCGCAATCAAGGAGGGCGACCTCCGCAGCGAAATCGACCCCGACGTGCTCAGCGCGTCGATCATCGGCACCATCTTCGGGGCCCGGTTGGTGGCCAATGCCATATCCAGCCACGGCAGAATCGGCGACATCACCGGCGACCCCACCGCGCGCCTGCATCAGATATGGAACCTGCTGCTGCCCGGCGTTGTCTCGGAAGCGTCGCTGCCCTACTTCGAGCAATTCCTGCGCCGCGAAGGAATGCGTCACGCGGCGGCCAGGGCTGCCCGCGAAGAGGCCGCGGCGCAATCGGAAACCGAATAGCACCCGAAAGTCGGCGTGGCCGATCTCGAAGAGGTGGCGCCAGATACCTTTTCGCGGCCGCCACGGCGACGATTCCGTTATTGGGGTTGAAGCGCATTCAACAATGCATACTGTTCCGGTGATCTACCGGAAATCTCTCGGCCGAGCAATTGCACTGGCCGGCGTTGTCGGACTCCTGCTGATGAGTGCTCCGGCATCATGGGGTGCGCCGGCCGACCCGGCCCCATCGACGGATTCGACGACGACCTTCTCACTGCTTGACGTCGGCTCCGCCCCGACCCTGGAATTCTGGGGGCTGACGAGCAGCCAGCAGCTGACCGTGCCGGTGCTACATGGCCTGACCCCCGCCGCTCTGAATACGACGGTCGAACTGCCGATCAATCTGCGGTCGGGGATGATCACCGTGACGCAGGGCGATCGCACGCTTGCCAGGCTGAACCTGCCCACCGCCGATCAGACACAGATCGCCATCCCGTTGGCCGGTGCGGAAGTGAACGACAACTGGCTGACGGTGACGGTGCATGCATACCTTGTTCCGCTGGACGGATTCTGCTTGTACCAGGAAAGTCCGCTGCGTCTGACCAATGGAACGGTCACCTACACCGGCACCGAACTGCCGCCCACCACGGTGTCGCATTTCTTGCCGCCGGTGCTGCGGAAGCTGAGCATCTACCTGCCGCAATCGCCGTCGACGGCCGAGTCCGACACGGCAATTCGGCTCGCAACCTCCGCCGCCGCGCACTACGGCAAGCAGGCCCCCGACATCACGGTGATCCCGTTGCCAGAAGGGCAGAACTCGCCGCCGGCCCCGCCGCAGTCGCTGGAACGCCAGGTCGTCGTGAAAGAGGGCCCGGACAACGGGCTTTCGCTGCAAGGTTCCTCCGGCGTGCCGTGGCTGTTGATTTCGGGCCCACTGAACCGCACCGACGAGTCGGACACCGCCGTGTTGTTCAGCGACCTGTCGGATCTGGCGCTGTCGTCCAAGGCAGCGCTGGATTCACCCAAGCCCAAAGTGCAACTACCCGGCAATACGGCCTCGCTGCGCGAGCTCGGGCAGCCCTTCGCCAACTCGACCTCTTTGCAGCCGCGGGTATCGATCGGAGTGGACCAGACCAGATTCGGTAGATCCATTCACTCGGTGCGGGTGCATCTGCAGGGGTCATACACTCCGACGTCGAACAACGGCGTCGGCCAGATCGCAGTAACGATCGGCCCGGAGACCATCGACCACTGGCCGACCGACGGTCATGGCACCATCGACCACTGGGTCGACGTGCCGGACCGGCTGCTGCAGCGCTACACCAACCTTGAGTTGGTGCTCGATGTGGCGAGCAATGTCGGACACTGCGGCGACTTCTACACCGCCGGGCCCGGAAACCAGCTCCTCACGCTGAACGTCAACGGCGACAGCACCGTTGAGAGCAGTCCCGCCGCGCCGCCGGTGCCGGACGGCTTCCAATCGGTGCCACAAACCCTGATGCCCCACGTCCAGGTGGGCATCGCCGAGCACTCGTTCATCGACACCGTGCGCGCGCTCGACATCATGATCGGCCTGCAGCGAATCAGCTCGATCCCGATCGACACCACCGTCACCAGCGTCAAACAGGCGATCGATTCCTCGGATCCCGCGCTACTGATTTCCGCCGACGGGTGGAACCAATCCGACGTGGTGCTCCCGGTGGCCGCGGGACCCAGCGGCCCGATCACGGTCAGCGCTGTAGGGCCCGGAGACAAGCCGGCCAAGCTCACGCTGGACCCCGTGCTGCGGTTCGCCTCTCTTCAAACGGTTTTCAACCGCGGCCGGTCACTGCTGGTCGCGACGTCCAACGGAGCGCCCGGACAGCTCGACGAGCTGATCAGGTGGCTCAACAGCGACAACAACAAGCATTGGCAGCGACTCAAAGGTGTTGCGGTGGTATCGGTGCCCGGGCAAGACCCGGTGACCGTCGACCATCCGCCGCTGGCCGCCGGCGCGTCCGCCGCGGGATCCGGCAGTCATTCCGACCTCGACTGGCTGTGGTGGTTCGGCGCCGGCTGGGTCGCCGTGGCCATCGTCGGCGCCGGGGTGATCCTGTGGCGCGTGAGACGCGAATCATGGCGGCGCCAATAGGGTTTGACGCTTGATGGCACGGGTCAGGAGCGCGTTGATGCGCCCGGCCGTCAAGAACATCGCGGCCGGATTACTGTGCGCCGCCGGGGTTCCGGCGCTGGCGCGGCGACGGCACCGCGATGTGCTCGCCATCGTCATGTTCCACGGCGTGGAGGACCACCCGCTGTCGCCGCCGTGCTGGCATGTCAACGGGGCAGAGCTGTATCGCCGCCAATTACGCTACGTCCGTGAGCATTTCAACGTCCTGCCGCTCGAGGAGGCCCTCGCATGCCTTGCCGCCGGGACGCTGCCGCCGCGCGCGCTGGCGATCACGTTCGACGACGGCACCCGAAACCTCGCGACACACGCGCTGCCGGTGCTGCGCGAGCTGAACCTGCCCGCGGCGGTGTTCCTCGCGACGGGCCCGATCGGTACCGGCGCAACCTTGTGGCCCGACCGGCTGTGGCTCGCGATCGCCCGCAGCAGTGCCATCGAAGTTGATTTGGCCGCACTGGGATTGGGGACGCGCTCGCTCGACGGCAGCGCCAAACGTGGCGCCGTCTACGTCGCCGCCGTAGAGGGGTTGAAGAACCTTGCCGACGCGGAACGCATCGAGGTGCTGGACGAGGTCCTGGCCGCACTCGGATACCGCGACGACGGCGACCCCGGTCCGTTCCGGATGCTCAGCTGGGACGAAGCGCGGGGGATGGCCGCCGATCCTCTGGTGACGCTGTATCCGCACACGGTCACCCACCCCATCCTCGCGCGGTGCGCCGACGACAAGGTGGAGCAGGAGATCGCCGACTCCTGCGCGGCGCTGGAACGTGAGACCGGGCTGGCGCCAACAATTTTCGCCTACCCGAACGGCCGGCCGCAGGATTTCGATGCCCGAGCCATGGACGCGCTGCGCCGCCGTGGGGTGCGCTGGGCGCTGTCCACCGCGCCGGGCTTCGCCGATCGCCGCTGCGACCCGCTGGCATTGCCACGGTTGGCGGTGGGTGGCAATTCCTCGTTCGACTACTTCCGGCTCATGGTCTCCGGCGGCCTGCCCCGCCGGCGCGCGACGGCCGTTGCCTCGCGCCACTGACTGGGACGCTAGCGCGCTTCTTCCCAGAGCTGTTCGGTCAGATCCTGGAACGCCGCGAGGGCAAACTGATCGTCGGCCCGCCGCACGGCGGACTTGCTCATCATCGCGCGCACCACCGAGCCGTCCTTGTGCGCGAGTTCGACGACCATGTTCGCCAGAGCGTGGACAGTCGCCAACAGCGAATCCGACGCCGGGGCCTGATGGAAGATCTGTTCGAACCGCAGCGACAGGGCCTCGTCCGGCTCGTAGCCCATCATGTCGGCAAATGCGGTGTTGGCGAACAAGATACTGCCGTCATCGCCGATGGCCAGCACCGGAACCGGGATCCGCTCCAGCACCACCAGTGCGGGCAGCTCCTTCAGGGTCGTCATCGGCGATTGGCTCTGTTGCCTGTTCTGGCGTCGTTCCACACCGAAGATTATGGTCCATGCGAGAAGTTATGTTGGACGCTTTTGTCCAAAGCGGCGCAGAAGTATTCGCCGTGTCGACGAACTCGCAGAATTGTCAATCGAATTGTCCGCGTCGTTGGCCGCTGCTCACCGGCCTTTGAGCGTTGCGATCATTCGACTTCGGAAATTGGCTGGTAGCGGGGGAACACACCCGCGGGAGCGGGCAGCGCCGTGCCGGGAGCCAGGCGCGTGCCGACGGCGGCGAACGCGCGTTGCTCTGACGGCTGGCCGAGCAGATCCAGCAGCTTGCCGGCCGATTCGGGCATCACGGGCTGCACCAGGAGTGCGGCGATGCGGACCGCCTCGCAGGTGACGTACAGGACGGTGCGGAATCGTTCCTGATCGGCCTGGGACTCGCTCTTGCGCAACACCCACGGCTGCTGCGCCGAGAAGTACCTGTTGGCCTCGCCGAGCATCAGCCAGATCGCTTCCAGTCCCAGATGCATCGCCTGCGAGTCGAAGCTGGCCCGCACGCGTTCCAACAGCCCGTCGGCCGTGGCGAGCAACTCGGTGTCGGCGGCAATCAGCTCACCGGGTTCGGGGACGACCCCATCGAGGTTCTTGGCGATCATCGACAACGACCGTTGGGCCAGGTTGCCCAGCTCGTTGGCCAGGTCGGAGTTGATCCGGGTGACGATGGCGCCTTCGCTGAAGCTGCCGTCCTGGCCGAAGGGCACTTCGCGCAGCAGGAAATAGCGCACCTGATCTACCCCGAACTCCTCGATCAGGTTGATCGGGTCGACCACGTTGCCCACCGACTTGCTCATCTTCTCGCCGCGGTTGAGCAGGAACCCGTGCGCGAAAACCCTACGCGGCAGCTCGATTCCGGCCGACATCAAAAACGCCGGCCAGTACACGGTGTGGAAGCGGATGATGTCCTTGCCGATCATGTGCAAGTCGGCCGGCCAGTAGCGCCGGAACCGCTCGGATTCCGTGTCCGGGTAGCCGACCCCGGTCAGGTAGTTGGTGAGCGCGTCGACCCAGACGTACATGACGTGGTCGGGATGCTCGGGCACCTGCACGCCCCAGTCGAACGAGGTGCGCGAGATGGACAGGTCGCGCAGCCCGCCCGAGACGAAGCTGACCACCTCGTTGCGCCGCACGTCGGGCGCGATGAAGTCGGGGTTCGCCTCGTAGTGGGCTAGCAGCTTGTCGGTGTAGGCCGAGAGCCGGAAGAAGTAGGTCTGCTCCTCGGTCCAGGTCACCGGCGCGCCGGTCTCCACGGCCAGCCGGGTCCCGTCCTCGAGGAGTTTGGTCTCCGATTCGACGAAGAAGCGTTCGTCGCGCACCGAGTACCAGCCCGAGTAGGTGTCCAGGTAGATGTCACCGGCCGCCGACATCCGGCGCCAAATCTCCTTGGATGCCTCGTGGTGGTCGGGATCGGTGGTGCGGATGAACCGGTCGAAGGAGATGTTCAACCGCTCCTGCAGCCGCTGGAACACATCGGAGTTGCGCCGCGCCAGCTCGGGTGTCGGGATGCCCTCGGCCGCCGCCGTTTCGACCATCTTGAGGCCGTGCTCGTCGGTGCCGGTCAGAAACCGCACATCGAACCCGTCGAGCCGCTTGAACCGGGCGATCGCGTCGGTTGCGATGTACTCGTACGCGTGCCCGATGTGCGGATCGCCATTGGGGTAGGTGATCGCGGTGGTGACGTAATAGGGCCTCATCGCCCCCAACCTTATTTGGGGGCGACCTATTGTGTGCGCGTGAGTTCCAAACGCCGGCCGCCCCCGGCCCCCGAGCCGTTGAGCCCGCTCGTCGATGCGCACACCCACCTGGATGCGTGTGGCGCCGCCGACGCCGAGGGGGTGCGGGCCATCGTGGACCGCGCCGCGGCGGTCGGGGTGGGTGCGGTCGTCACGATCGCCGACGACCTGGACTCGGCGCGCTGGGTCACCCGCGCCGCCGAGTGGGACCCGCGGGTCTACGCCGCGGTGGCCCTGCACCCGACCCGGGCCGGCGCGCTCGACGACCCCGCCCGCGCCGAAATCGAGCGACTGGTGGCCCACCCCAGGGTGGTGGCCGTCGGCGAGACCGGCCTGGACCTGTATTGGCCCGGCCGCCTGGACGGCTGCGCCGAGCCGGCCGTGCAGCGGGAGGCGTTCGCCTGGCACATCGACCTGGCGAAGCGGTGTGGCAAACCGCTGATGATCCACAACCGCGACGCCGACGCAGAAGTGCTCGACGTGCTGGCGGCCGAGGGCGCCCCGGACGCGGTGATCTTCCACTGCTTTTCCTCGGATGCCGCCATGGCCCGCCGCTGCGTGGACGCCGGATGGCTGCTGAGCCTGTCCGGCACCGCGAGCTTCCGGAACGCGCACGCCCTGCGCGAAGCCGTCCCCTTGATACCGCCGGAACAGCTGCTGGTGGAGACCGACGCACCATTCTTGACGCCCCATCCGTATAGGGGGACGGCGAATGAGCCGTATTGCCTTCCTTATACTGTTCGCGCGATCGCCGAACTGGTGGATCGTCGCCCGGAAGAGCTGGCCGAGATAACCACGGGCAATGCTCGACGGGTGTACGGATTGGTCACCGTGTGACGTAAACGACCTGGCGAATTGTTTAAATTCGCCGCGTCGGAGTTGCCCGACAGTGACCGGTTCGTTACCGTCTTGTGATCGAACGGTAGGGCCTTATGGGCCCTTAATTTGTGACTTGCTGCTGAATGAGTGGGTTGTTGAGGGTTGGGTAGCGCGCGTTGAGTGTATTGACAAAACTTCATCAGTCCCCGTCGCCGATGTTGCGGCTCGTAGTCGGAGGGCTGCTGGTAGTCCTGGCATTCGCGGGCGGATACGCGGTCTCGGTGTGTAAGACGGTGACGTTGACCGTCGACGGGGTCGCGATGCAGGTGACCACCATGAAGTCCCGGGTGATCGACGTCGTCGAGGAGAACGGTTTCGCCATCGACGAGCGCGACGACCTGTATCCCGCCGGGGATGTCGCGGTGCACGACGCCGGCAAGATCGTGTTGCGGCGCAGCCGTCCGCTGCAGATCTCGCTGGACGGCCATGACACCAAGCAGGTGTGGACCACCGCATCGACCGTCGACGAGGCGCTGGCCCAGCTGGCGATGACTGACACCGCCCCGGCCGCGGCCAACCGCGGCAGCCGCGTTCCGCTGGCCGGAATGGCGCTGCCCGTCGTCAGCGCCAAGACCGTCCGCATCAACGACGCCGGCGCGATCCGCAATGTGCACCTGGCGGCACCGAACGTCGCCGGCCTGCTGAGCGCCGCCGGCGCGCCGCTGCTCGACAGCGACCAGGTGGTGCCCGCCGCGACGGCGCCGATCGTCGACGGGATGGAAGTCCAGGTGACCCGCAACCGGATCCAGCAGGTGACCGAGCGGATCCCGCTGCCCCCCAACGCCCGTCGCATCGACGATCCGGGCATGAACATGAGCCGCCAGGTCGTCGAGGATCCGGGCAGCCCGGGCACGCAGGACGTCACCTTCTCGGTGGCCACCGTCAACGGCGTCGAGACCGGCCGGCTGCCGATCGCCAACACGGTGATCACGCCCGCCCGCGACTCCGTGGTCCGCATCGGCACCAAGCCCGGCACCGAGGTGCCTCCGGTCAGCGACGGTTCCATCTGGGACGCGATCGCGGGCTGTGAGGCCGGTGGAAACTGGGCTATCAACACCGGCAACGGGTATTACGGCGGTGTGCAGTTCGACCAGGGCACGTGGGAGCGCAACGGCGGTTTGCGGTTCGCGTCGCGCGCCGACCTGGCCACCCGCGAGGAGCAGATCACCGTTGCCGAGGTGACCCGAGAGCGCCAGGGTTGGGGTGCGTGGCCAGTGTGCAGCGGAAGAGCTGGTGCACGCTGACCATCCGGCTACTCGGGCGTACCGAGATCAGGCGGCTGGCCAAAGAACTTGAATTTCGGCCACGGAAATCCCTGGGCCAAAACTTCGTCCACGACGCAAATACGGTGCGCCGGATAGTCTCGACCTCCGGGGTGAGCCGGTCTGACCACGTCCTGGAGGTCGGGCCCGGCCTCGGGTCGCTCACCCTGGCGTTGCTCGACCGCGGCTCGCCCGTCACCGCCGTCGAAATCGACCCGGTGCTGGCCGAACGGCTGCCCCAGACCGTCGCCGAGCACTCCACCAGCGAAAGCCAGCGCCTGACGGTGGTCAACCGCGACGTGTTGACCCTGCGCCGCGACGACCTGGTGGTGCAGCCGACCGCCGTGGTCGCCAACCTGCCGTACAACGTCGCCGTCCCGGCGCTGCTGCACCTGCTGGCCGAGTTCCCGTCCATTCACACCGTGACGGTGATGGTGCAGGCCGAGGTCGCCGAGCGACTGGCCGCCGAGCCGGGCGGCAAGGAGTACGGCGTGCCGAGCGTCAAGGTGCGCTTCTTCGGCCGGGTTCGTCGTTGCGGCATGGTGTCGCCGACCGTGTTCTGGCCGATTCCCCGGGTCTACTCCGGGCTGGTGCGCATCGACCGCTACGCGACCTCGCCGTGGCCCGCCGACGAGGCGTTCCGTCGCGAGGTGTTCGCACTCGTCGACATCGCGTTCGGGCAGCGGCGCAAGACCTGCCGCAACGCGTTCGTGGACTGGGCCGGCTCGGGCAACGAGTCGGCGGATCGGTTGCTGGCCGCCAGCATTGACCCCGCCCGCCGCGGTGAGACGCTCTCGATCGACGACTTCGTGCGGTTGTTGCAGCGATCCGCCGACCGCCCCCACGGCGCCGCCGAGACGACTCCGCGGAGCGCCGAGCAGGGGGCGTCGGCCGGCTGACGGGGGACCGCCGGGGCGCCGTTGCGTGTGGTTGGCTCTCAGCAGCGATAGTCTGCTGCCGTGTCAGCGTCTGACGGCAACACCGCCGCGGCTTGGGTGCCCACCGGGTCGGTCACCGTTCGGGCTCCCGGAAAAGTCAACCTCTACCTGGCGGTCGGCGACCGCCGCGAGGACGGCTATCACGAGCTGAACACGATCTTTCAGGCCGTTTCGCTGCTCGACGAGGTGACGGTTCGCAATGCCGATGTGCTCTCGCTCGAGATCGTCGGCGAGGGCGCCGAGAAGCTGCCCGCCGACGAGCGCAATCTCGCCTGGCAGGCCGCCGAGCTGATGGCCGAACACGTCGGCCGGGCACCGGATGTGTCGATCATCATCGACAAGTCGATTCCGGTGGCCGGCGGAATGGCCGGCGGCAGCGCCGACGCGGCGGCCGTGCTGGTCGCGATGAACTCGCTGTGGGAACTCAACGTTCCGCGCCGCGACCTGCGCGCGCTGGCCGCCCGGTTGGGCAGCGACGTCCCGTTCGCGCTGCACGGCGGAACCGCGCTGGGCACCGGACGCGGCGAGGAGTTGGCGACGGTGTTGTCCCGCAACACGTTCCACTGGGTGCTGGCGTTCGCCGACAGTGAGCTGCTGACGCCGGCCGTCTTCGCCGAACTGGACCGGCTGCGCGAGGCGGGGGACCCGCCCCGGCTACCCGCTCCCGGACCGGTGCTGGCCGCCCTGGCCGCCGGCGACGCCCCGCAGCTGGCGCCGCTGTTGGGCAACGAGATGCAGGCGGCCGCGGTGAGCCTGCACCCCGCCCTGCGACGGACGTTGCGCGCCGGCGTAGCGGCCGGGGCGCTGGCCGGGATCGTGTCCGGGTCGGGCCCGACGTGTGCCTTCCTGTGCTCGTCGGCGGCCGCCGCGGTCGACGTCGGCACCGAGGTGTCGGGGGCAGGCGTGTGCCGCACGGTGCGGGTCGCCAGCGGGCCGGTGGTGGGCGCTCGGGTGGTCCCCACACCGACCGAGGTGTGACGCCACTCTTGGCGGTGTGAAAAGCACCCCAATTCGCGCATTGGTTTGGCGCCACCCTAAGAGGAGTTTAAGATCATGCGCGGTGACGGGAAGCGTTGAGCAAGATCACTTAATTCCATCGTCCGCCGGGTGTTCCGGCGGGCGATCAATGCATCGGGCCGGGCAAGGTTTCTGCGGCCCGATTCGTGCTTATGGGGTGATCGGGCGCCGCCGCATCGCGGCGGGGGCGGACGCGTCATCGATCCGAGACCTAACCGCCGCCCAACCGTGTTTGCGTGCTTGCGGCGAAGAGTTACCCGGCGGGCGGAACATGAGATTCCGGGCATCGGGACGAGGGCTGGAACCGAGGAGGCTTTTGTGAGCAGGTTTACCGAGAAGATGTACCGCAATGCCCGGTCCGTGACGACGGGCATGGTCACCGGTGAACCCCACGAACCGGTCCGCCACACCTGGGGCGAGGTCCACGAGCGCGCGCGCCGCATCGCGGGTGGCCTGGCCGCCGCGGGCATCGGGCCCGACGACTCGGTCGGCGTGCTCGCCGGCTATCCGGTGGAGATCGCGCCGACGGCGCAGGGCCTGTGGATGCGCGGGGCCAGCCTGACCATGCTGCACCAGCCCACGCCGCGCACGGACCTGGCCGTGTGGGCCGAGGACACCATGAACGTCATCGGCATGATCGAGGCGAAGGCCGTCGTCATCTCCGAGCCGTTCCTGGTGGCCATCCCGGTGCTCGAGGAGAAGGGCATCAAGGTCGTCACCGTCGCCGATCTGCTCGCGGCGGAGCCCATCGAACCCGTCGAGGTCGGCGAGGATGCGCTCGCGTTGATGCAGCTGACCAGTGGCTCGACCGGATCCCCCAAAGCGGTGCAGATCACCCACCGCAACATCTACTCCAACGCCGAGGCGATGTTCATCGGCGCCCAGTACGACGTCACCAAGGACGTCATGGTCAGCTGGCTGCCCTGCTTCCACGACATGGGCATGGTCGGCTTCCTCACCATCCCGATGTACTTCGGTGCCGAGCTGGTCAAGGTCACGCCGATGGACTTCCTGCGCGACACGCTGCTGTGGGCCAAGCTCATCGACAAGTACAAGGGCACCATGACCGCGGCGCCCAACTTCGCCTACGCGCTGCTGGCAAAGCGGCTGCGGCGCAACGCCAAGGCCGGCGACTTCGACCTGTCAACGCTGCGGTTCGCCCTGTCCGGCGCCGAGCCCGTCGAGCCCGCCGACGTCGAGGACCTGCTCGACGCCGGCAAGCCGTTCGGCCTGAACCCCTCGGCGATTCTGCCGGCCTACGGCATGGCCGAGACCACGCTGGCCGTGTCGTTCTCGGAGTGCAACGCCGGCCTGGTGGTCGACGAGGTGGACGCCGACCTGCTGGCCGCCCTGCGCCGCGCCGTACCCGCAACCAAGGGCAACACCCGCAGGCTGGCCACGCTCGGCCCGCTGCTGCGCGACCTCGAGGCGCGCATCATCGACGAGAACGGCGACGTGATGCCCGCCCGCGGCGTCGGTGTCATCGAGCTGCGCGGCGAGTCGCTGACGCCCGGCTACCTCACCATGGGCGGCTTCATCTCGGCCCAGGACGAGAACGGCTGGTACGACACCGGCGACCTCGGCTACCTGACCGAGGAGGGCCACGTGGTGGTCTGCGGCCGCGTCAAGGACGTCATCATCATGGCGGGCCGCAACATCTATCCCACCGACATCGAGCGCGCCGCCTGCCGTGTCGAGGGGGTGCGGCCCGGCTGCGCCGTCGCGGTGCGGCTGGACGCCGGCCACTCCCGCGAGACGTTCGCGGTGGCCGTGGAGTCCAACGCCTTCCAGGACCAGGCCGAGGTGCGTCGCATCGAGCACCAGGTCGCCCGAGAGGTGGTGGCCGAGGTCGATGTGCGGCCGCGCAACGTGGTGGTGCTCGGTCCGGGGACCATCCCGAAGACGCCGTCCGGCAAGCTGCGCCGGTCGACCTCAGTCAGCCTGGTCACGCAGTAAGGGCCGGCCGGGCTACCAGGCGTGGACGCTGTTCTGCGCGGGCTCTAGCCCCAGTTCGATCAGCAACTCGGTGGCGTCCGCGGCCTGTTCGCAGATGGTAGGAACCTCGGCGCGCTCGGCGGCATTGAAGGCCTCCAGCACGAACGCCGCCGGATCCTTGCGCCCCGGCGGACGGCCGATCCCGATGCGAACCCGCTGAAAGTCCTTGCTGCCCAAGGCATTAGCAACCGAACGCAGGCCGTTGTGGCCGCCTTCACCGCCACCGATCTTGAGCCGGATACGCCCGAAGTCCAAGTCGAGATCGTCGTGGATGACGATGACGTCGCCCGGTGTCACCGAGTAGAACTTCGCCAATGGGCCGATCTGACGGCCGGATTCGTTCATGTAGCAGCGCGGCTTGGCCACCACCACCGAGCGCCCGGCGAGCCGGCCGCTGACGATCTCGGCGCCGGAACGCTTGTGCGCCTTGAACTTCGAACCCATCCGCGCCGCCAACAGGTCGGCGACCATGAACCCCACGTTGTGCCGGGTCCGGGCGTAGTTGTCTCCGGGATTGCCCAGGCCGACAACCAGCAACGGCTCGGCCACGCTGTGATCCGCCTACTCGGACTCGGCCTCGGCGGCCTCTTCTTCGCCGGCCTCGGCTTCCTCTTCGCCTTCGACCGCCGCGGCCTCCTCGGTGACCTCGCCCGCGCCCTCTTCGGCGAGTTCCTCGGCCGTCGGCGCGGTGACCACGTTGACCACCAGGGTGTCCGGGTCGGAGATCAGGGTGACGCCCTTGGGCAGGGTGATCTGTCCGGCGGTGAACTGGGTGCCGGGCTCCGCGCCCTCAACCGAGACCGTCAGCTGCTCGGGAATCGACAGGGCGTCGGCCTCGATTTCGATGGCGCTGGCGTCCTGGGTCACCAGGGTGCCCGGCACGGCCTCGCCCTCGATGAGGACGCGGACCTCGACGACGACCTTTTCGCCGCGCCGCACGACCAACAGGTCGGCGTGCTGGATGGTGCGGCGGATGGGGTGGATGTCCAGCGACTTGGTCAGGGCCAGCTGTTCCTTGCCGTCGATGTCGAGAGTCAGCACCGCGTTGGTGCCGGCGTGCCGGAGCACCGCGGCGAAGTCGTGGCCGGGCAGTTCCAGGTGCTGCGGGTCGGTGCCGTGGCCGTAGAGGACGGCCGGGATCTTGCCGTCGCGGCGCGCTCTCCGGGACGCACCCTTGCCGGTCTCGCCGCGGACGGCGACCTTCAACTGGTTGAGTGCTTGCTTGGCCATCGTGTCGCTCCTGTGTGCTCGCTCGTGTTCGGGGCACGGCCAGGATCGCGACGTTCGTCGGTCTCCGTCGATAACGGTGCTGGCCAGCCAGCCACCCTCGCCGTGACGCCCGGCCAGGTTAGCGCATCCGCACCTCAGAGGGGAAATTCGGCGGCCGCCGTGCCGGGCCTGAGTCACACCCGTCACTCGCCCCGGGGCATGTTGCGAGTGCCCACCTTTGAGCGACAAATCGGCGGCAGGCCGGCTGGGCCCGGTGGCCCACCCCGCCGGCAGGCCGGGCGGGCCGGGGGTCCACCCCGTTGTCGCGCGAAGGCGGGCAAAACGCCTATCGACCCCGCCGAGGGACCGATGTGGCGGACGTGACCGATGGGATCAGCGGCTCAGAGCGGGAACTGCGTCTTGGTGAGCTGCTCGGACAGCGACCACAGCGCCGCGGCGGTGGCCGAATCCCGGGCACGCGGGCTGCGCCCGACGGGTTGGGTGCGGCCCAGCTGGCCGAATCGGGGCCCGACGAAGGTGTCGCCGGGCAGATTCTGGGACGCCGCGTACAGCGTTTGCCGGGCGCCGAAATCGGCGTCGGTGGCGACCACCCTGGTGACCGCCGACATCAGCGTGTCGCCCAGCTTGCGGCCGGAGGCGCCCTGCAGGTTGGTGTGCGAGTAGCCGGGGTGGGCCGCGAGCGCCCGCAGTGGGGAACCGGCCGCGATGAGGCGGCGCTGCAGCTCGCTGGTGAACAGCAGGTTGGCGAGCTTGGACTGGCTATAGGCCAGCCAGGGCGAATACCGCCGGTTCTGCCAATTGAGGTCGTCGAGGTTGATGCTCCCGGGCCAGTGCGCCATCGACGACACGGTCACCACGCGATCGGTCAGCTTGGGCAGCAACAGGTTCGTCAGCGCGAAGTGACCGAGATGGTTGGTGCCGATCTGGGTCTCGAAGCCGTCGACCGTCAGCGCGAAGGGGGCGGCCATGATCCCGGCGTTGTTGATCAGCACGTCGGCCTTGCCCACCCCGTCGGCGAACCGGCGCACCGACGACAGGTCCTGCAGGTCGAGCTCTCGCACCTCGACCTGGCCGGCCATCCGGCTGGCGGCCGTCTCGCCCTTGCGGATGTTGCGGACGGCCATGATGATCGTGGCCCCTCGTCGCGCCAGCTCGCGGGCGGTCACGGCGCCCAACCCGCTGTTGGCACCGGTGATGATGACGGTTCGTTCGGCGAACGACGGTAGATCTGCGGCGGTCCAGCCAGTCATGACTGAACAGTAGCGACATCGAACTCCAGCGGCAGGGTCATGGGCCCGGTGATTCCGCTGACGGCCTTCCACGGGGCCGGGCCGGTTCGGCGGGGATGGGGCATGCGCTCGGTGATCACTCGCAGCGCTTCGGTCAGTTCCAGGCGCGCGAGGTGCGCGCCCAGGCAGTAGTGCACTCCACCGCCGAACGTGAGCATCGCCGGCGGGTCGTCGCGGGTGATGTCGACCCGGTCGGGTGAGTCGTACACGCTCGGATCACGGTTAGCCGCGGCGGTGTTGGCGAGCACCAAGGTGCCGGCGGGAATGCAGAACCCGGCCAGCTCGACGTCCTCGGCGGCCTGGCGGATGGTGCCGAAAATGATTGGGGAGTAACGCATCAGCTCATGCACCGCGCCGGCCGCCAGCTCGGGGTGCTGGCCAAGCAACGCCCACTGGTCGGGGTGATCGGCCAGCGTCTGCACCGCGGCGGCCAGCTGGTTGCGCGTGGTGTCGGTACCGGCGCCGAGCAGGGTCGCGCACAGCATCAGTAGTTCGTCGTGGGTCAGCCGATCACCGTCGTCTTCGCAGCGGATGAGCTCGGAGATCAGGTCGTCGGACAGCGATGCGCGCCGCCGCGCGATCAGCTCCTCGAGGTAGGCGTCGAGGTGCTCCCACGCGGCCAGGATCGCCGGGCCGTCTTCGGCGACGTTCCAATCGAAGATCTTCTTGATGTCGTCGGTCCAGTCGCTGAACAAGTGCCAGTCCTCGGGCGGTGCGCCCAGTAGCGCGCAGATGACCGGCGTGGGGTAGCGGCGGGCGATGTCGACGACGACGTCGCAGTGGCCCACGGCGGTGAGCGGTTCGACCAGGCCGGTGATGATCTCGACGACCAGACGGCGCAGCCGCTCCGCGCCCCGGGGGGCGAACGCCTTGGACACCAGCCGGCGCAGCCGGTGATGCGCCTCGCCGTCGAGCCCGAGGATGTTGCTGATCGCCCGGTCCCACAGTGGGCCGGAGGCGACGCCCTGCAGGTCGAGCCCGAGGCCGCGCGCGGTGACGAATCTGCTGTCGCGCAATACGGTCCGGACCAGCCCGTAGCTCAGGACTTCCGGCCCGTGCGGGCCGATCGCGATCGGCGACTGCTCGCGGGCACGGTCGATGATGCGGTGCGCCTCGTCCGGGTCGGTGAGGTGGTCATAGGCAATGACGGGCAATCCGGCGTCGAAAGCGTTCGGGCGGGTGGCCGTTTGGGCGATTGTCATCGGGTTCTCCTCGGTCGGGTTGAGTCGACTATCCGGCGGCGAGCGGGCAAGACCATCCGCCGCTACGCGCATATGTGCGCGCAGGGGGTCGTAGATCCGCGCGGTCGGCGAGGGTGGATCTGCGCGTTCTGGCCGATGTTTTGCCCCGTCGAGGACACGATGCTGGCTAACATGAGCCAACATGCGGAGAATCCGGCGCTAACCTGGAGCGATTTGGGCGTGAGCGATTTGCTGCCGACTGGAACGGTGACATTGCTGCTGGCCGACGTCGAGGGCTCGACGCGGTTGTGGGAGACCCAACCCGCGCAGATGACCGACGCGCTGGCCCGGCTGAACAAGGCCGTGAACGAGTCGGTTGCCTCCCACGACGGGGTGCGTCCGCTCGAACAGGGTGAGGGCGACAGTTTTGTGGCCGCGTTCGCGCGGGCGTCCGACGCGGTGGCCTGTGCGCTGGAGCTGCAGCGCGCCCCGTTGGCACCGATTCAGGTGCGCATCGGGATACACACCGGCGAGATCCAGCTGCGCGACGACGCGAATTACGCCGGTCCGACGATCAACCGGACCGCGCGGCTTCGGGATCTGGCGCACGGTGGGCAAACGGTGTTGTCCGGCGTGACCGAGTCGTTGGTGGTGGACCGGTTGCCAGACGACGTGTGGCTCGCCGATCTGGGTAGCCATCCACTGCGGGATCTTCCGCGCCCGGAACGTGTTGTGCAGCTGTGCCACCCGGATCTGCGCAACGAGTTCCCGCCACTTCGGGTGCGTACGGTTGTTGTGTCCCATAACCTTCCGGCTCAGCTGACGAGCTTTGTCGGACGGCAGGCGCAAATGGAGGAGCTGTGGCAACTGGTCGTCGGCAACCGGCTGGTGACGCTGACCGGGGCCGGCGGTGCCGGAAAGACCCGGCTTGCAGTCGAGATCGCCTCCCGCCTGACCGGTGAGTTCTGCGATGGGCTGTGGTACGTCGACCTGGCGCCGATCGCCATCTCGGCCGTGGCGCCGGTGACCGTGGCCCGCACGCTGGGCCTGCCCGATCAACCCGGCCGTTCGACCATGGAACTGCTCGTACGTTTCTTCAGCGAGAAGAAAGCCCTACTGCTACTCGACAACTGTGAGCATCTGCTCGATGCGTGCGGGACCATGACCATCGAATTACTGGCGGCGTGTTCACAATTGACGATCCTGACCACCAGTCGTGAGCCGCTCGGGGTACCCGGCGAGCTGAGCTGGCGGGTGCCGTCGCTGTCTCTTGAAGACGAGGCCATCGATTTGTTCACCGATCGCGCCCGGCGTGCGCGCCCCGAATTCTCGGTGGGAGAGGAAAACCAAGCGATTGTGCAGCAGATCTGCGCCCGCCTCGACGGCATGCCGCTGGCCATCGAGCTTGCCGCGGCGCGAGTTCGGGCATTGTCGCTGGGCCAGATCGTGGGGAGCTTGCATGATCGCTTCCGCCTCTTGACCGGAGGCGCGCGAACCGCGGTACGCCGCCAGCAGACGCTACGTGCTTCGGTGGATTGGTCGCACGCGCTCCTCACCGAACCGGAACAGGTTTTGTTTCGACGGCTCGCGGCTTTCGCCGGCGGCTTCGATCTGGATGCCGCCCAGGCGGTCGGCGCCGATAGCGATGCCGAAACGTACCAGTTGCTGGACCAATTGAGCTTGTTGGTGGACAAATCTCTCGTAGTCACCGATGACACCTGCGACGGTATGCGGTACCGGCTTTTGGAAACGGTTCGCCAGTATGCGCAAGAAAAACTCGGTGAATCCGGTGAGGCCGATCGGGTGCGAACTCGCCACCGCGACTACTACAACACCAGGGCTGTCGCGTTTGAATCGCAGGGGCTTGCTGGTGTTGATCCGCTATTGCGTTGGGCGCGAAGCGAAATCGAGAATTTGCGCACCGCCTTTGGTTGGAGCCGGGAGAACTCAGACCTCGAAACGGCGACGCGGCTCGTCCTGTCGCTGCAGCCATTGTGGTTGCGGGGCGGGCGCATCGGTGAGGCGTTGGCGGGTTTGGACGCCATCTTGAAGGATGAGGGGTACTCGTCGATCGCGCCCGCGGTGCGGGTGGCGGCGGTGATCGAGCGCCAGTTCCTCGCCGCCTGGTTGGGCCTTCCAACGGAATTGAGTACGGCGACGGAAGCGCTGGATGTGGCTCGCCAACTCGATGATCCGGCGCTCATCGTCCGTGGCCTGATCGCTTGCGGAATGAGCGCCGTCTACCACGCGGAGGTGGTTCAGCCCTACTTCGCCCAAGCCGGCGAACTCGTCCGCGCGGCCGGTGACCGGTGGGCCCTGTGCAAAATCTTGAGCCACCAGGCGACGGCGGGCGCTATGGGGGGTGAGCCGACGCCGACGCGTGCCGCCGCCGAAGAGGGGCGCGAGCTCGCCGACGTGCTCGGCGATCGGTTCTACTCACGAAACTGCCGGACTTGGCTCGTCGTCGCCCTCATGCAGCAGGGGCATCTTGCCGACGCGGCTGCAATAGCACGGTCATTGGCCGCGGAGGCCGCAGAAGCCGGGGATGCGGTGATGGAGGCGTACGGACTCCTGGTGCACGGGGTGGTATTGGCCCGTCAAGGGCATGGCCCGGCCGCGCGCGCAGCGGCCCTGTCGGCACGGGCGGCGGCGGAGTCGCTGGGTGGAGTTGCGGAAGACACGGTGTACGCGGTCCTTGCTGATGCCGCTTTGGCTTCCGGCGACGGTGCTGCGGCCATTCAGTTCAGCGAGACCGCTTGGAAGCACACGAATTCACTGCGTGAGGTCTTCACCCGGTCCACCAACCCCATCGCCCAGGCGGCCCACGCAAGCGGTGATATGGCGGCCGCGCGCCGCTGGGCCGACGAAAACGTCACAATCGTCCCGGGTTGGCAACGAATACCGGCGCTGATCGCGCGTGCTTATATCGCGATGACTGAAGCCGATGCTGGAACCGCGGAGCGGGACGCGCACGAGGCCCTCACGGTCGCGTCCCGCACTCGGGGATATCTACACGTCGACGACGCCCTGGAATGTCTCGCCCGCCTGGCCGCCGACAATGGCAATCATCCGCACGCGGCGCGCCTGCTGGGCGCCGGGGCCGCCATCCGAGACACGATGGGGCATTTCCGCTTCCCGATGTACCAACCCGACTACGACGCGGCGGTGATTGGGGTGCGGGAAGCGCTGGGCCCGAACGACTTCGATGCCGCATGGACCGAGGGCGCGGCGCTGTCCACCGAGGAAGCCATCGCGTACGCGCAACGTGGTCGCGGCGAACGCAAACGCCCAGCCAGCGGTTGGGAATCGCTGACGCCCATGGAGCATGATGTGGTGCGCCTGGTCGTAGAAGGACTGGGCAACAAGGAGATCGGCGCGCGGCTGTTCATCTCACCCCGGACGGTGCAGACGCATTTGACCCACGTTTACGCGAAGCTCGGCCTGACGTCGCGCGTTCAGCTCGTCCAAGAGGCCGGTCGGCACGCCTGAATCACTTCGCCGCGACGACGAATCCGTGAATGATCGCGTCGATGTCGCTCGACTGCGCGGCCGCCTGATTGGCGAAGCCGGTGATGGTCAGCTGCACCAGATAACGCTGGTGTGCCGGCGGTGATCCGGTCGCGATGACGATGCGGTTCCAGCTGTGCAGCCGCATGCCACCGTCGAGGTCGTAGCTGCCCTGGATCATCGACGAGGGGAAGCCGTTGTAGGGCGCGCCCGAGGCGTCCAGCTGCTTGAAGTTCTGGAACAGTTGCGCATCGTCGTTGCCGTGCTTGATCACCTGGGCCGGGTCGAAGTTACCGTTCAGCTTGAACACCACCAGCCGTGCCGTCGGAAACTTGCCGCCTTGGGAGATGATCAGTGTCTGCGGGCTGATGTTCGGGCTGGTGAACGGCGACCAGCCCGGGGGAGTCGGGATCGACACCGTCAGGTCGGGCACCGATCCCGGTGCCACCGGCTCGCCGGTCACGCCGATGCTTTGCAGATACTGCGACAGGGGGACCGGCTTCTCCGCCGGCTTGGTGGTCGTGGTCGTCGGGGTCTTCGACAGGATCGATTGGTAGTCAGGCGGTTTCGGTGCGCAGCCGCTCGCGGAGAAGGCCGCCGCAACCATCGCGGCAGCGGCCACGCGGCGGCCGAGCCGGCTCACAGAATCTCGCGGACCGCGTCGATCGGGCGGGCCAGGCGAGTGCCCTTCGGCGTGACGACGAAGGGTCGTTCGATGAGGATGGGGTGTTCGACCATGGCGTCGAGCAACTGGTCATCGGTCGCGTCCGCGAGATTGAGCTCCTCGTACAACGACTCGCGCTTGCGGGTCGCGGTGCGCACGTCGATGCCCGCATCGCGGATCATCTTCACCAGCTCGGCGCGGGTCGGCGGGGCCTTCAGGTACTCGACCACCGTGGGTTCAAAGCCGTTGTCGCGCAACAGGTCCAGCGTCTTGCGAGAGGTGCTGCAGCGTGGGTTGTGGAAGATAACGGCGTCGTCTGGCTTGCCAGCCATCTAGGCGTCCCCGTCGAAAAGCCCGGTGACCGAACCGTTTTCGAAGACGGCACGGATGGTGCTGGCCAGCAGCGGCGCGATGGACAGGACCGTCAGCTGCGGGAAACGCTTCTCCTCGCCGATCGGGAGGGTGTTCGTCACGATCACTTCCCGGGCGCCGCAGGCCGCCAGCCGCTCGGCGGCCGGATCGGAGAGCACCCCGTGGGTGGCCGCGATGATCACGTCACCGGCGCCCTCGTCGCGCAGCAGCTTCACCGCGCCGGCGATGGTGCCACCGGTGTCGATCATGTCGTCGATCAGCACGCAGGTGCGTCCGGCCACCTCGCCGACGACGCGGTTGGACACCACCTGGTTGGGCACCCGCGGGTCACGGGTCTTGTGGATGAAGGCCAGCGGGACGCCGCCCAGCGAATCGGCCCACTTCTCGGCGATGCGCACCCGGCCGGAGTCGGGCGAGACGACCACCATGTTGCCGTCGGGGTAGTTGTCGCGGATGTAGCCGGTCAGCAGGTTCTGCCCGCGCATGTGGTCGACCGGACCGTCGAAGAAGCCCTGGATCTGGTCGGTGTGCAGGTCGACGGTGACGATCCGGTCGGCGCCAGCGGTCTTGAGCAGGTCGGCGACGAGCCGAGCCGAGATCGGCTCGCGGCCGCGGTGCTTCTTGTCCTGCCGGGCGTACGGGTAGAACGGCATGACCGCGGTGATCCGCTTGGCGCTGCCCCGCTTGAGGGCGTCGATCATGATCAGCTGTTCCATCAGCCAGTTGTTCACCGGGTCCGGGGCCGACTGCAGGACGAAGGCGTCGCATCCGCGCACCGATTCGTGGAACCGCACGAAGATCTCGCCGTTGGCAAACTCCCGCGCGGTCTGCGCCGTGACATGGACGTCGAGCTCCTTGGCCACCTGCTCGGCCAGCTCCGGATGCGCACGGCCGGAGAAGAGCATCAAATTTTTGCGGTTATCGGTCCAGTCGTGGCTCAACGCACTGCCCTCGCCAAATCGGGGTGGGGGATGGAAGGCCCCATCGTACGAAGCGAATCGTACGGAAATGTGGCCGGGTTGCCAGGTAGCAAATTCACGGTGTCTATTCGGCTTTTGGTGCGGAGCCCTCCGCGGGGCCCTGACCAGCGGCTTTCTCGGCGGCCTCGGCCGCTTGCGCGGCCGCGCTGCCCGGGCGCTTGCGGTGCACCCAGCCTTCGATGTTGCGCTGTGGACCCGCGGATACCGCCAGCGTCCCGGGCGGGACGTCGTTGCGCACCACCGTGCCCGCGCCGGTGTAGGCGCCGTCACCGACGGTCACCGGCGCCACGAACATGGTGTCCGAGCCGGTGCGCACGTGCGAGCCGATGGTGGTCCGCCGTTTGGTTTCGCCGTCGTAGTTGACGAACACGCTGGACGCGCCGATGTTGCTGTGTTCGCCGATGTCGGCGTCCCCGACGTAGGTCAAGTGCGGCACCTTGGAGCCGGTGCCGATGGTGGCGTTCTTGGTCTCGACGAACGCGCCGAGCTTGCCGTCGTCGCCCAGCACGGTGCCGGGCCGCAGGTAGGTGAACGGCCCGACGGTCGTACCGGCACCGATCGACGACGCGGTCCCGTGGGTGCGGACCACCGAGGCGCCGTCGCCGACGCTGACATCGGTCAGGGTGGTGTCCGGTCCGACGACGCAATGGCCACCGACCTGGGTGCGGCCCAGCAACTGCGTCCCCGGCTGGATGACGGTGTCGCGACCGATGCTGACGTCGACGTCGATCCAGGTGGTGGCGGGGTCGACGATGGTGACGCCGGCCATCTGGTGGGCGGCGATGATGCGGCGGTTGAGTTCGGCGCCCAGCTGAGCGAGTTGGACGCGGTTGTTGACTCCGGCGACCAGCGCGCTGTCGTCGACGTGGCGGGCGTGGATGGCCAGGCCGTCACCGCGCAGGATGGCGATGACGTCGGTCAGGTAGAGCTCCTGCTGGGCGTTGTTGGAGCTCAACCGGTTCAGCGCCGAGCGCAGCGCCGCGGTGTCGAAGGCGTAGACGCCGGCGTTGACCTCACGGATCTCGCGCTGCGAGGGCGTGGCGTCGGCGTGTTCCACGATCGCCATGACCTCGTTGTCCTGGGTGCGCAGGATGCGGCCGTAGCCGCTGGGGTCGCTCAGGGTCGTGGTCAGCACCGTGACCGCGGCCGGCGCCGCGCTATGGGAGGCGATCAGGTCGGCCAGGGTGTCGGCGTCCAGCAGCGGGGTGTCGCCCGACGTCACGACGACGACCCCGGCGTAGTCGGCGGGCAGCGCGGACAGGCCACACAGCACGGCGTCGCCGGTGCCGCGGGGCCGGTCCTGCAGCGCGACGTCGATGGGACGGCCCAGCGCGTCGGCCCAGTCGGCCACCAGCGGTGCGATCCGCTCGTGGTCGTGGCCGAGAACGACGGCCAGGTGCTGGGGAGCCACCTTGGTGATCGCGTGCAGGAGGTGGGACAGCATGCTGCGCCCAGCGATGGTGTGCAGGACTTTCGGGGTGTCCGACCGCATCCGGGTGCCGGGCCCGGCCGCTAGCACCAGGACCGCCGTGTCACCAGGAGACGACATCAACCCTCCTTTTGGGTTTGTCCCGCGCGGGCTGCGCGCGGAAGCGCCGACACGCCGTCAAGCGTGTCACTTCAGCTGCGGTGAAGGCAAAAAACGATGGGATATCGCAACATGCAATCGAAGCTCCGTCGCCAGGACTCGAACCTGAACTATCTGAACCAAAATCAGAGGTGCTGCCGATTACACCACGACGGATCGCTAACCCACGGCGAGCGGCGGTTGAGACCGACCGCGCCACCAAGACTCTAGTCTGACGACGATGCGGGCCGCTTGTCGGCGGTTGACCGATACGCTGAACATCGTGGCCGTGCTGGATCGTGACCCGGACAAGGTGGAAAAAGAGGTGCGGGCGCCGCGCGCGCGGATGACCGGCACCGAGCGCCGCCAACAGCTGGTCGGCATCGCGCGCACGCTGTTCGCCGAACGCGGATACGAAGGCACCTCGATCGAGGAGATCGCGCTGCGCGCCAACGTGTCCAAACCGGTCGTCTACGAGCATTTCGGCGGCAAGGAAGGCCTGTATGCGGTCGTCGTCGACCGCGAGATGTCGGCGCTGCTGGACGGCATCACCTCGTCGCTGACCAACAACCGGTCCCGGGTGCGCGTCGAACGGGTCGCCCTGGCGCTGCTCACCTACGTCGAAGAGCGCACCGACGGCTTCCGGATCATGATCCGCGACTCGCCGGCCGCGATCAGCTCGGGCACCTACTCCAGCCTGCTCAACGACGCCGTCAACCAGGTCAGCTCCATCCTGGCCGGCGACTTCTCCCGTCGCGGGCTGGATCCGGGGCTGGCGCCGCTGTACGCGCAGGCGCTCGTCGGCTCGGTGTCGATGACGGCGCAGTGGTGGCTCGACACCCGCGAGCCCAAGAAGGAAGTGGTGGCCGCGCACCTGGTCAACCTGATGTGGAACGGGCTGACCCACCTCGAGGCCGACCCCCGGCTGCAGGACGAGTAGCTAGCCGCAGTCGCGGGCCAGCAGGTCGGTGACGGTCTCCCGGCGAACCAGTTCGCGGGCCCGCCCGTCCTTGACGGCGACCAGCGCGGGGCGCCCGACCATGTTGTAGTTCGACGCCATGCTGTGGTGGTAGGCGCCCGTGCAGGCCACCGCCAGCAGGTCGCCGGGGTGCAGGTCCGCCGGAAGCTCGATGTCGCGGGCGATCTCGTCGCCAGCCTCGCAATGCCGGCCCACGACGGTGACCTTGTGCTTGAGTCCCAGCGAATGCCGGTTGGCCAGCACGGCCGTGTATTGCGCGCCGTACAGCGACACCCGCGGGTTGTCGCTCATGCCGCCGTCGACCGCGACGAAGGTGCGTCCGCCCGGGTGGGTCTTGATCGAGCACACCCGATACAGCGTCACCCCGGCCCGGCCGCAGATGGCCCGACCCGGTTCCACCACGAGCTGCGGCCGCGGGAAATGCTCGGCGGCGCAGGCCTCGTCGAGGGCGTTCTCGATGACGTCGGCCAGCTGCTCGAGATTCAGCTCGCGATCGCCGGGGACGTAGGGGATGGCATGCCCGCCGCCGATGTTCAGCTCGGTGAGTATGACGCCGTGCCGGGCGCGGATATCGGCCATCGCGGCGATCATCCGGCGGATCGCCTCGCCGTACAGGGCCGGGTTGGCGACCTGCGAGCCGATGTGGCAGTGCAGGCCGACGAGGTCGAGGATGGGGTGCGACAGCACCCGCTGGGCCGCGACGTCGGCGCGGTCGCCGTGGAGCGTGAACCCGAACTTCTGGTCGCTGACCCCGGTGGTGACGGCGCGGTGACCGTGGATGTCGATGTCGGGAGTCACCCGGATGAGCACACGTTGGCGCCGTTGCGCCAGGCCGGCCAGGTAGGCGATCTCCATGCCGGAGTCCAGCACGATGCGCCCCACGCCGACGCGCACCGCTTCGCGCAGCTCCTCGGGCGATTTCGCGTTGCCGTGCATGACGATGCGCGCCGGGTCGACTCCCCCGGCAAGGGCGACGGCCAGCTCGCCGCCGGAGCAGACGTCGAGTCCGAGGCCCTCTTCGCGGGCCCAGCGGGCCACCGCGGTGCTCAACAGCGACTTTCCCGCGTAGACCACCTCGACGCCGCGCAGCGTCTTGCGGTAGCGGCGGGCGCGCTGCCGGAAGTCCGTTTCGTCGATGACGTAGGCCGGGGTGTGAAACTCGTCGGCGATATCGGCCAGTGGTACACCGCCGACGCACAGCCTGCCCTCCTCGTCGGGGTGGGCGGTGATCGGCCAGATGGCGGGGTCGAAACGCGGGGAAGCCGCCTGACCGAGCGACGGCAGGATGTCCAGCAATGTCATGAATCCAACCTGCGCGCGCGGGTATTCGGGTGGTGCCTTTCTTACGATCCCTTGACGGCGGCGACCTCAATATTGACGTGGTTCGGTGTGTCCGGCCCTGTCGTTGAGGGCCCCTAGAATGGAATTCATCATGACCGCACCGGGGGCTGCTCGCCCAGAAACCCCGATCGCGGGGCTCGTTGAATTGGCGCTCACCGCGCCGACCTTCCAGCAGTTGATCGACAGCGCGTCCGCTTCGCCTGCCGAATTGAGCCTGGTGGGTCCAGCCAGCGCACGGCTATTCGTCGCCAGTGCGCTGGCGCGGTTGGGACCTCTGCTGGTAGTCACCGCGACCGGGCGCGAAGCCGACGACCTGACCGCTGAACTGCGCGGGGTCTTCGGCGATTCCGTCGCGGTCTTTCCGTCGTGGGAAACGCTGCCGCACGAGCGACTTTCGCCCGGCGTCGACACCGTCGGCGCCCGGTTGACGGTGCTGCGCCGGCTGGCCCATCCCGACGATGCCCGGCTGGGTCCGCCCCTGCAGGTGGTGGTGACCGCGGTGCGCTCGCTGCTGCAGCCGATGACGCCGCAGTTGGGCCTTGTGGAACCGGTCACGCTGAAGGTCGGCACGGAGATCGAATTCGAGGGCGTGATCACCCGGCTCGCCGAGCTGGCCTACACCCGGGTCGACATGGTCGGCAGGCGCGGCGAATTCGCCGTGCGCGGAGGCATTCTCGACGTCTTCCCGCCAACCGCCGAGCACCCGGTGCGCATCGAGTTCTGGGGCGACGAGGTCAGCGAGATGCGGATGTTCTCGGTCGCCGATCAGCGCTCCATCCCGGAGATCGAGGTCGACACCCTGATCGCGGTGGCCTGCCGCGAACTGCTGCTGACCGATGAGGTGCGGAAGCGCGCCGCCGAGCTGGCCGCCCGGCACCGCACCACCGAACCCGCCATCACCGGCAGCGTCACCGACATGCTGGCCAAGATCGGCGAGGGCATCGCGGTCGACGGCATGGAGGCCCTGCTGCCGGTGCTTCGGCCCGGCGAGCACGTGCTGCTGACCGACCAATTGGCCGAGCGCACACCGGTGTTGCTCTGCGATCCGGAGAAGGTCCGCACCCGGGCCGCCGACCTGATCAAGACCGGCAGCGAATTCCTCGAAGCGTCGTGGTCGGTCGCCGCGTTGGGTACTGACGCCCCGGTCGACGTGGCGCAGTTCGGTGGGTCGGGATTCGCCGAACTCGACGAGGTGCGGGCCGCGGCGGCCCGTGCCGGGCATCCGTGGTGGACGTTGAGCCAGCTGTCCGACGAGTCGGCCGTGGAACTCGATATCCGCTCGGCGCCGTCGGCTCGGGGACACCAGCACGACATCGACGGCATCTTTGCGATGCTGCGCGCGCACGTCAGCACCGGCGGCTACGCCGTCGTCGTCGCACCAGGCACCGGAACCGCGCATCGCGTGGTGGAGCGGCTGGCCGAATGCGACACCCCCGCCGCCATGCTCGAATCCGGTGCCGCACCCAAGGCCGGCGTGGTCGGTGTGCTCAAGGGGCCGCTGCACGACGGCGTCATCATTCCCGGCGCCACGTTGGTGGTGATCACCGAGACCGACCTGACCGGCAGCCGGGTGGCGGCCGTCGAGGGCAAGCGCCTGGCGGCCAAGCGGCGCAACACCGTTGACCCGTTGGCGCTCACCGCCGGTGATCTGGTGGTGCACGATCAGCACGGCATCGGCCGGTTCGTCGAGATGGTCGAGCGCACCGTCGGCGGCGCCCGCCGCGAGTACCTGGTGCTCGAATACGCGTCGAGCAAGCGCGGCGGCGGGTCCGACAAGCTGTATGTGCCGATGGATTCGCTGGACCAGCTGTCGCGGTACGTCGGCGGGCAGGCGCCCGCGCTGAGCAAGCTGGGCGGCAGCGACTGGACCAATACCAAGACCAAGGCCCGCCGCGCGGTGCGCGAGATCGCCGGCGAGCTGGTGTCGCTGTACGCCAAGCGGCAGGCCAGCCCGGGCCACGCGTTCGGTCCGGACACGCCCTGGCAGGCCGAGATGGAAGACGCGTTCGGCTACACCGAGACGGTCGACCAGCTCACCGCGATCACCGAAGTCAAGGGCGATATGGAAAAGCCGATCCCGATGGACCGGGTGATCTGCGGCGACGTCGGCTACGGCAAGACCGAGATCGCGGTGCGGGCGGCGTTCAAGGCGGTCCAGGACGGCAAGCAGGTCGCCGTGCTGGTGCCCACCACGCTGCTAGCCGACCAGCATCTGCAGACCTTCACCGACCGGATGACCGGGTTCCCGGTGACCGTCAAGGGCCTGTCCCGGTTCACCGACGGCGCGGAGTCCAAGGCCGTGATCGAGGGCCTGGCCGACGGATCGGTGGACGTGGTGATCGGCACGCACCGGCTGCTGCAGACGGGGGTGCGCTGGAAGGACCTCGGCCTGGTGGTGGTCGACGAGGAGCAGCGGTTCGGCGTCGAGCACAAGGAGCACATCAAGTCGCTGCGCACCCACGTCGACGTGCTGACCATGAGCGCCACCCCCATCCCGCGGACGCTGGAGATGAGCCTGGCCGGCATCCGGGAGATGTCGACGATCCTGACGCCGCCCGAGGAGCGCTATCCGGTCCTGACCTACGTCGGCCCGCACGACGACAAGCAGGTCGCGGCCGCCCTGCGCCGCGAGCTGCTGCGCGACGGGCAGGTCTTCTACGTGCACAACCGGGTCAGCTCGATCGACCGGACGGCGGCAAGGATCCGGGAACTGGTGCCCGAGGCGCGGGTGGTCGTCGCGCACGGGCAGATGCCCGAGGAACGGCTGGAACGCACCGTCCAGGGATTCTGGAACCGCGAATACGACATCCTGGTGTGCACCACGATCGTGGAGACCGGGCTGGACATCTCCAACGCCAACACGCTGATCGTCGAGCGCGCCGACACCTTCGGCCTGTCGCAGCTGCACCAGCTGCGCGGCCGGGTCGGGCGCAGCCGGGAGCGCGGCTACGCCTACTTCCTGTATCCGCCGCACTCGCCGCTGACCGAGACGGCCTACGACCGGCTGGCCACCATCGCGCAGAACAACGAGTTGGGCGCGGGCATGGCGGTCGCGATGAAGGACCTCGAAATCCGCGGCGCCGGCAACGTGTTGGGCGTCGAGCAGTCCGGGCACGTCGCGGGGGTCGGCTTCGACCTCTATGTCCGGTTGGTGGGCGAGGCGGTGGAGGCCTACCGGGCGGCCGCCGACGGCCAGACCGTGACGACGGCCGAGGAGCCCAAGGACGTGCGGATCGACCTGCCGGTCGACGCGCACCTGCCGCCGGACTACATCGCCAGCGACCGGCTGCGTCTGGAGGGGTACCGGCGGCTGGCGGCGGCGGCCTCCGACGCTGAGATCGACGCTGTGGTGGAGGAACTCGTCGACCGGTACGGGGCGCTGCCCGAACCGGCCCTGCGGCTGGTGGCGGTGGCGCGGCTGCGGCTGCTGTGCCGCGCTGCCGGCATCACAGAGGTATCGGCGGCGTCGGCGTCGACCGTGCGGCTCTCGCCGATGACGCTGCCGGATTCGGCTCAGGTGCGGCTCAAGCGGATGTATCCGGCCGCGAGCTATCGCGCCACGACGTCCACCGTGCAGGTTCCCATCCCGCGGGCCGGCGGGGTGGGCGCGCCGCGACTGCGCGATGTCGAGCTGGTGCAGATGGTCGCCAACCTGGTGACGGCACTGCAGGGCAAACCGCAGACAGACATTGGTATAACGAGTGAACTACCTGCATCGATGGCAAGTGAGGAGCGACAGGCGTGATCCGCGCCCGCGACGATGCAAAACGTGAAAGCGATGCGGGGGTACCTCCCGCGTGCGGGGGAGAGGAGGGGCGCCCGTGATCGTCGTCTTGTTCGACCCCCGCCGTCCCTCGCTGGTGCCCATCGAAGCCATCGAGCACCTCGGCGGCGAGGTCCAGTACACCGAGGAGATGCCCGTCGCGGTGCCATGGTCGCTGCGCGCGGCGCGCCCGGTGCACTCCGGTGAAGACGCCCCGGTGCTGCTGTCGTCGGACCCCGACCACCCCGCCGTCGTCGCGCGGTTGGCGGCCGGGGCCCGGCTGATCTCGGCGCCCGAGACGCCGCGCGGTGAACGGCTTGTCGATGCCGTGGCGATGATGGACAAGCTGCGCACCGCCGGGCCGTGGGAGAGCGAGCAAACCCATGACTCGCTGCGCAGGTTTCTGCTGGAGGAGACCTACGAGCTGCTGGACGCGGTCGGCAGGGGCAATGCCGAGCAGTTGCGTGAAGAGCTCGGCGACGTGCTGCTGCAGGTGCTGTTCCACGCCCGCATCGCCGAGGACGCCGCGCAGTTCCCCTTCACCATCGACGACGTCGCCGCCACCCTGATGCGCAAACTGGGCAACCGTGTTCCGGGAGTGCTTGCCGGGCAATCGATTTCGCTCGAAGAGCAGCTGGCCCAGTGGGAAGAGCGCAAGGCGGCCGAGAAGCCGCGCAAATCGGTGATGGACGACGTGCACACCGGACAGCCCGCATTGGCGTTGGCGCAGAAGGTCATTGCGCGTGCCGGCAAAGCGGGCCTGCCCGCGGACCTGATCCCCGAGGCGGTCACCTCGATCTCGGTGTCGGCCGACGTCGATGCCGAAAGTGCGTTGCGCAGCGCCGTTCTCGAATTCGTGGAGACGGTCCGCGGAGTCGAGCGGACAATCGCGGCGGCGCGCCGCGGCACCGGTGTTCCCGAGGAGTTCGACGTCGCCCCGGTCGGCGAGATCTCCGAGGAGGAGTGGCGCGAGCACTGGCCGACCGAAGAACCGGCGGTCGACGATCGGCTCCAGGAGCCGGCGCCCGAGACCGACAGCGAGGCCGACGCGTCCGTCGATGTGGTCGAGGAAGAAACCACCGCCGACGCAACCGCCGACGACGCCTGACGGGCCGGCAAGGCCCGTAGCGCGGCGCCGCGGCGTACCAATTCGCACTTTCGGCCATTGAGTCGGAGCGATCACCGGAATGTTTGCCGCAATTGTCGTCGACCGCTCGGTAATATCACGGATGAGGTTGCGAATCCCCGTGGTCGACGTCGGTCTGACCGCGCTAGCCGAGACGACGAGCAGCTAACCGGGCATTAGCTGAAACCGGCGAGAGGTCGGTGCGTCGAGGCCCGAGGCAACCGGGCAGGTGCCGAACGCATGGGACGATGGTGTGGCGGAAGTTGGTGCAGGCGAGTTTAGGGGAGCTCAGAAAAGCATGGTGTCGCCGAGGCGTTGGATGCGCGCGGCCGCCGTGATCGGCGCAACCGCGATCGTGCTGGCCTCCAGTTGCACCTGGCAGCTCAGCCTGTTCATCCCCGACGGGGTCCCGCCACCGGTCGGCGATCCGGTGCCGGCGGTGGACACCCACGCCAGCGGCCGGCCCGCGGATCAGTTGCGGGATTGGGCCCAGCAGCGGTCGGCGGGACTGGAGATCCCGGTGATCGCGCTCGAGGCCTACGCCTACGCGGCCCGCGTCGCCGAAGTCGAGAACCCGAAATGTCACATCGCGTGGACCACGCTGGCCGGCATCGGCCAGGTCGAGAGCCACCACGGCACCTACCGCGGCGCGCGGCTGGCCCCCAACGGCGATGTGAGCCCCCCGATTCGGGGCGTCCGCCTCGACGGCAGCGGCGGCACGCTGCGCATTGTGGACACGGAGGAAGACGTCACCGACGGAGACGGTGTGACGCGCGCCATGGGGCCCATGCAATTCATCCCGGAGACGTGGCGGCTCTATGGTGTCGACGCTCACAACGACGGCCGCGTCAGCCCGGACAACATCGACGACGCCGCGCTCGCGGCGGCCGGGTATCTGTGTTGGCGCGGAAAGGATCTCGCGACGCCCCGCGGCTGGATTACCGCGCTGCGCGCCTACAACAACTCCGGTGTCTACGCCCGGGCGGTCCGCGATTGGGCGACCGCTTACGCGAAGGGCCACCCGCTGTAGCAGGATGTATCGCTGACCGGCAAATGCACGCACCGGCGACGACGCAAGGAGAACTCAGTGCCGATTATCGAGCAGGTCGGGGCCCGCGAGATCCTCGATTCCCGCGGTAACCCGACAGTCGAGGTCGAGATAGCCCTGATCGACGGGACGTTTGCCCGCGCGGCAGTGCCGTCCGGCGCGTCGACGGGCGAGCACGAGGCCGTCGAGCTGCGCGACGGCGGCGAGCGTTACGGCGGCAAGGGCGTGCAGAAGGCGGTGCAGGCCGTGCTGGACGAGATCGGTCCGGCGGTGATCGGCCTGAACGCCGACGATCAGCGGCTGGTGGACCAGGCGCTGCTGGATCTGGACGGCACGCCCGACAAGTCGAGGCTGGGCGGCAACGCGATCCTGGGCGTGTCGCTGGCCGTGGCCAAGGCCGCCGCCGATTCCGCCGAACTGCCGCTGTTCCGCTACCTCGGCGGCCCGAACGCGCACATCCTGCCGGTGCCGATGATGAACATCCTCAACGGTGGCGCGCACGCCGACACCGCCGTCGACATCCAGGAGTTCATGGTGGCGCCGATCGGTGCCCCCAGCTTCGCCGAGGCGTTGCGCTGGGGCGCCGAGGTGTACCACGCGCTGAAGTCGGTGCTGAAGAAGGAGGGCTTGAGCACCGGCCTGGGCGACGAGGGCGGTTTCGCCCCCGACGTGGCGGGCACCGTCGCGGCCCTGGATCTGATCAGCCGCGCCATCGAGTCGGTCGGTTTCAAGCCCGGCTCCGACGTGGCGCTGGCGCTCGACGCGGCCGCCACCGAGTTCTTCACCGACGGGACCGGCTACAAGTTCGAGGGTGCCACCCGCACCGCCGAGCAGATGGCGGATTTCTACGCCGGGCTGCTCGGCTCGTACCCGCTGGTGTCCATCGAAGACCCGCTGTCAGAAGACGATTGGGACGGCTGGGTGACCCTGACCGCGTCGATCGGTGAGCGGGTGCAGCTGGTCGGCGACGACATCTTCGTCACCAATCCCGAGCGCCTGGAAGAGGGCATCGACAAGGGCGTGGCAAACGCGTTGCTGGTCAAGGTGAATCAGATCGGCACGCTGACCGAGACCCTGGACGCCGTCGCGCTCGCCCACCACAGCGGCTATCGCACGATGATGAGCCACCGCAGCGGCGAGACCGAGGACACCACGATCGCCGACCTGGCGGTGGCCGTCGGCAGCGGGCAGATCAAGACCGGTGCGCCGGCCCGCAGCGAGCGCGTCGCCAAGTATAACCAGCTGCTGCGGATCGAGGAGGCGCTCGGTGACGCCGCGCGCTACGCCGGCGATCTGGCCTTCCCGCGGTACGCCGTGGAGGCGAAATAGCTTGACGTTCAACGGCTGACATGGCTGACGCGAAGCGGCCCGACTCGAAACGGCGCTCCCCGGCATCACGCCCGGGGAAGGCCGGCGATTCGGGTCGGGGCCGCCGCACGGCCAAGCCGTCCTCCAAGCCGTCTTCGCGAACGTCACCCTCGGCGAACCAGGGCGGCCGGACCGCCACCCGAACGCAGCAAGAGCATGTCGTCGAGCCCATCGCGCGCCGGGCCGCCGAGTCGGTGGAGCAGCGCTCCGAGCAGCGGCTGGGATTCACCGCGCGCCGCGCGGCGGTGCTGGCCGCGGTGATCTGTGTGCTGACGTTGACCATCGCCGGACCGGTGCGCACCTACTTCGCGCAGCGCACCGAGATGAATCAGCTGGCCGCCAGCGAAGCGGCGCTGCGCCGTCAGGTCGCGGACTTGGAGCAGCGCAAGGCCAAACTCGGTGACCCGGCGTACATTGCGGCGCAGGCCCGCGAGCGGCTCGGCTTCGTCAAGCCCGGGGACATCCCGTTCCAGGTTCAGCTTCCGCCGTCGGCGGCCGAGCCCGCGCAGCCGGGATCTCCGGCGGCGAAACCGGCCAACGGCGACCCCTGGTACACGTCGCTGTGGCACACCATCGCCGACGCCCCGCACCTGCCGCCGGCCAAAGTTCCTGCGCCCGAAGCCCCGCCCGCCGAACCGGGATCACCCGGCCCGGTGCCCGCACCGAGCCCCCCGGGTCCCGGTGGCTGATCGTGCCGACCTGGAAGCGGTCGCGCGCCAGCTCGGGCGTGAGCCGCGCGGGGTACTCGAAATCGCCTACCGGTGTCCCAACGGCGAACCCGGTGTGGTGAAGACCGCGCCGAAACTGCCTGACGGCACGCCGTTTCCGACGCTGTACTACCTGACCCATCCGGCCCTGACGGCCGCCGCCAGCAGACTGGAGACCACGGGGTTGATGCGCGAAATGACCGAAAGGTTGGGCCGGGAGCCGGAATTGGCGGCCGCCTACCGGCGCGCCCACGAGTCGTATCTGGCCGAACGCGACGCGATCGAATCGCTGGGCACCACGTTCTCCGGCGGCGGAATGCCCGACCGGGTCAAGTGTCTGCACGTGCTGATCGCCCATTCGCTGGCCAAGGGCCCCGGCGTCAACCCGTTCGGCGACGAGGCGCTGGCGATCCTGGCCGACGAGCCCGCGATGGCCGGCATCTTGGTGGCCGGCCAATGGTGAACGGCAGGCTCGCGGGAATCGACTGCGGTACCAACTCAATCCGGTTGCTGATCGCCGACTTCGACGGCGGCCGGCTGCGCGACGTGCACCGCGAGACGCGGATCGTGCGGCTGGGTCAGGGTGTCGACGCGACCGGTGAGTTCGCGGCGGACGCGATCGCCCGCACCCGCGCGGCGCTCACGGATTACGCGGCCTTGATCAAAGAGCATGGCGCACAGCGGGTGCGGATGGTGGCCACGTCGGCCGCCCGCGACGTCGCCAACCGCGACACGTTCTTCGCGATGACGGCCGAGGTGTTGGGCGCGGTGCTGCCCGGGGCGGTCGCGGAGGTGATCACCGGCGCCGAAGAGGCCGAGCTCTCGTTCCGGGGGGCCGTCGGCGAGCTGGACAGTGCGACAGGTCCTTTCGTCGTCGTCGACCTGGGTGGCGGCTCCACCGAAATCGTCGTCGGGGGCGACGCGGTGACGGCGAGCTACTCGGCCGACATCGGCTGCGTGCGGCTGACCGAACGCTGTCTGCATTCGGACCCGCCGACGCCCGAGGAGGTGGCGGCGGCCCGGCAGGTGGTGCGCGAACGACTCGAGGTCGCGCTGGGAGTGGTGCCCGTGGCGGGGGCCAAGACCTGGGTCGGGCTGGCCGGGACGATGACGACGCTGTCCGCGCTGGCTCACAACATGACGACATATGACTCTGCGGCAATTCATCTTTCGCGTGTCGCCGGCGGTGACCTGCTGTCGGTGTGCGAGCGGCTGATCGGCATGACGCGGGCCGAGCGCGCGGCGCTGCCGCCGATGCACGAGGGCCGGGCCGACGTGATCGGCGGCGGCGCGATCGTCGTCGAGGAGCTGGCGCGCGAGCTGCGCACCCGTGCGGGCATCGACGAGCTGACGGTCAGCGAGCACGACATCCTGGACGGCATCGTGTTGTCCATCGCCGGGTAGGTCACATCCGCCCCACTGGCCTCTGGAAAGGTAGGCATGTCTCTTGCCCGCCTCGTAGCGACAACTCGGTCGGTGTCGTACCCGGGTGGGACCGTCGGGGGATGGGCTATTCACTCAAAGGGATCGAGCTGCGCTACGTGCTGGCGATGCAGCTGGCGGTACATGGACCGGCCACCATCACCGAGCTGACCGAAGCGCTTGACTGGCATAGGTTTTGCGTTCGGGGCCGCCCATCGAAGGCGATCTCGGATGCGCTGCGGTGGGAGATCGAACGTGGCAGGGTGCGGCGACTCGGGCGGGGCCGGTATAGACCCGGGTAGATGCCGCGCGGCACCGAGCATCGGATCCACCAGCGTGTGCTGGCGCTGCGTGAGGCGGCCAAGTTGTCGCTATGAGGCGGGCAATTAACTAACCGACCCCGCGTGGAGGCCAGAGTTGGCTGGTGTGATTCGGGGGCCCAGACGGCCGCGAGACAGGCGCCGCAAGTCTCACGCCTCGAAGCGATACCCCATGCCCGACTCGGTCAGCAGATGTTTGGGATGCGAGGGATCGTTCTCGAGTTTGCGGCGCAGCTGGGCGAGATACACACGCAGATAATGCGTTTCGGCCGCATACGCCGGGCCCCACACCTCTTTGAGGAGTTCCTCACGGCCGACCAGCTTGCCGCGGTTGCGGACCAGAACCTCGAGCATTCCCCACTCGGTGGGAGTGAGGTGGACTTCGCTGCCGTTCTTGGTGACCTTCTTGGCCGCCAGGTCGACGGTGAACGATTCGGTCTCGATGACCGGTTGCTCCAGTTCGGAGGCTGCGGTGTTGCGGCGCACCGCGGCACGCAGCCGCGCCAAGAATTCGTCCATTCCAAAGGGTTTGGTCACATAGTCATCGGCGCCGGCGTCCAGCGCCTCGACCTTGTCCGACGAATCGGTGCGCGCGGACAACACGATCACCGGCGCGGTGAGCCAGCCGCGCAGGCCGGCCAGCACATCGATGCCGGAGATGTCGGGCAGGCCGAGGTCGAGGATCACCACGTCGGGTTTGTGCTCGGCGGCCGCGCGCAACGCGCCGGCCCCGCTGGACGCGGTGATCACGTCGTAGCCCCGCACGGTGAGGTTGATGCGCAGCGCACGCAGGATCTGCGGTTCGTCGTCGATCACCAAAACGCGCGTCATACCGCGTCCATCGCTTGCGGCGCAGCCATATCCACGATCACGGTCAGTCCGCCTCCCGGGGTGTCGGTGGCCGTTATTGTCCCGCCCATCGCCTCGACGAAGCCCCGCGCCACAGACATCCCCAGGCCGACGCCGATGGTGTTGTCGTTATCGCCGAGCCGCTGAAACGCTTCGAAGATCTGGTGCTCGGCCCCATGCGGAATGCCGGGGCCCTCGTCGATGACGTTGATCAGCACGCGATCCCCCACCCGGCCGGCGTTGACACGCACCACGCAATTGGGCGCGTAGCGCAGCGCGTTGTCGATCAGGTTGGCCAGCACCCGTTCCAGCAGGCCGGCGTCGGCCATCACCATGGCGTCGGCCACGTCGACCTTGACCCGGTCGATGGCAGACCGGAAGAAGCCGGTGGCGCCCTTGCCGATGCTGATCAGAGCCCGCTGCACGGTCTCCTCCAGATACACCCGGCGCAGATCCGGATGGATCACCCCGGCGGCCAAACGCGATGAATCGAGCAGGTTTCCGACCAGCGCGGTCAGCTGATCGATCGACTCCTCGATGGTGGCCAGCAATTCGGCGGTGTCGGCGGGGGAGAAGGCGACGTCCTCGGCGCGCAGGCTGGAGACGGCGACCTTGGCCGCCGCCAGGGGCGTGCGCAGGTCGTGGCTGACCGCCGACAGCAGGGAGCGACGCAGTTCGTCGGCCCGGACGATCGCCTCGGTGCGGCTGGCCTCCTCGGCGAGCTCGCGCTGCCTGAGCAACCCCGCGGCCTGCCTGGCCACCGCGCCGAGCACCCGCCTGTCCCGCGCGGAGAGCTTCCTGCCCGCCAGCAGCATCCAGAACTCGTCGTCACCGACCTCGATCGCGGTGTCGGCGGAATCGACGGTGGCGCAGGGGTCGCGGCCCACGCAGGCCACGACGTCGCTCTTCTTGCCGGCGGCGCGGGCCTCCTCGCCGGGCTCGCGCAACATGGTGACCGCCCGCTGGGCGTAGGTCTCGCGCACCCGTTCGAGCAGCGTGTCGAGATCGGCGCCGCGCAGTACCGACCCCGCGAACAGGGTCAGCAGCTCCGCCTCCTGCGAGGCGCGACGGGCTTCCCGGGTGCGTTTGGCCGCGAAGTCGACCAGCACCGCGACCGCGACCGCGATGAGCAGCAGCACCAATTCGGTGATGGCGTTGTTGGGTTCGGCGATGGTGAAGCTGTGCCGGGGGGTGATCAGGAAGTAGTTCAGCAGCAATCCGGACAGCACGGCCGAAAGTGCCGCGGGCGCAATACCTCCCAACAGCCCGACCAACAGGACGCCGATAAAGAACAGCGCGCTCTCGCCGCCGGTATCCAGGTATTGGTCCAGCGTCGTCACGGTGATCGCGCAGATGACCGACGGCACGATGAAGGCCGCCAACCACGACGCCACCCGCCGCTCGCGGGGCGCCAGCGAGGACGCGCGGAAGCCGCGTTTGGACTCTTCGTGGGTGACCAGGTGCACGTCGATCTTCCCGGACAGCTCGACGATCCGCGGGCCGATTCCCTCCTCGAACAGCCGCGCCCAGCGCGACCGGCGGGAGGTGCCGATCACCAGCTGCGTCGCGTTCATCTCGCGGGCGAACTCGAGCAGGGCCGTTGGTACCTCGTCGCCGACCACAGTGTGCATCGACGCATCCAGGCTGTTCGCCAGCTCCCGGATCTTGGCCATCCGTGACTCCGACAGCCCGGCCAGCCCGTCACCGTGGATGACGTGCACCACCATCAGTTCGGCGGTCGACTTCGAGGCGATCCGCGACGCGCGCCGCACCAGCGTCTCGGACTCGGGACCACCGGTGACGGCCACCACGACCCGCTCGCGGGCCTCCCACATGTCGGTGATCTTGTTCTCGGCCCGGTATTTGGCCAGCGCGGTGTCGACCTGGTCGGCAAGCCACAGCAGCGCCAATTCCCTTAACGCGGTGAGGTTTCCACGCCGGAAGTAGTTGGACAGCGCCGCATCGATGCGATCCGGGGCGTAGACATTGCCGTGAGATAACCTGCGGCGCAACGCCTCCGGTGTGATGTCGATGAGCTCGACCTGCGACGCCTGGCGCACGATCGAGTCCGGTATGGTCTCCTTCTGCTCGATGCCGGTGATCTGCGCGACGACGTCGTTCAGGCTTTCCAGGTGCTGCACGTTGACCGTGGAGATCACGGTGATCCCGGCGTCGAGCAGTTCCTCGACGTCCTGCCACCGCTTGGGGTTCTTGCTGCCCGGCGTATTGGTATGCGCGAGTTCGTCGACCAGGACGACCTGGGGGTGGCGCGCCAAGACCGCCGGTACGTCGAGTTCGGGGAAGCTGCCGCCGCGGTAGTCGACCTGGCGCGGCGGAATCACCTCGATGCCCTCAAGCAGCTCAGCGGTTTTCGACCGCCCGTGGGTTTCCACCACGCCCGCCACCAGATCGGTGCCGCGTTCCAGCCGCCGATGTGCTTCGCCCAGCATCGAGTACGTCTTGCCCACACCCGGAGCCGCACCGAGGTAGATGCGTAACTCCCCGCGCTTGGGATGGTGGTCGCGGAGGCTGACGTCACTCACGTCAACCATCATCCCCCTTGCCGCTAACTCGTGACCGGATACCGGTGGTCGAGTTGCAGATTTAGTTGCAGCACATTGACGCACGGTTCACCGAGAAAACCGAGGCCGCGGCCGCTGCTGTTCTGCGCGACCACTTCGCGTATCTGATCTGCGCTGACGTGACGCACCTTGGCCACCCGCGCCACCTGCAGATCGGCGTAAGCGGGCGAGATGTTCGGGTCCAGGCCGCTGCCACTGGCGGTCACCGCGTCCGCCGGCACCGCCGGATCGGCCGGCGCGGCGCCGCGGATCGGCAGGATCTGCCCAATCGTGTAGTCCTCGCCGTACTGGGCACATCCGACGCGCACACCCTCGTAAAGGGCGACGAACGGCGTAGTCGTCGACCCGCACGGCTCGTTGACGCTGACCACCCGGGTCGGGTGGGTGACGTTGCCGCGTCCGTCGCGCGGGCCGATCACCGACAGCACCGCACCCACACCGCCGCCCGTGCAGAACGGCCGCGACCCATCGACTCCCTCCAGCTTGCCCACCGCGGCGCTGCGTGAGCACACCGTCGTCAACAGGCTCGGCTTGAAACCCGCGTCCGACGCGGACTTGCCGGCCGCCAGTTGCGAGGGATCGGCGGGCGTGTCGACGACGCTTTCCGGCCCCAGGTTGCTGCCGCCCGACGACGTCGGGTCATACCCGGTGCCGGCCGCCGAGGGGCGACTCTGGAAGTACTGCGGCAGTGCGTTGCCGTCCTTGTCGGTGAACGACTGGCCGATCAGCCTGCTGCCCACCGGCTTTCCGTCGGCGGTGAGAATCGACCCTTCGGCGTGGTCACGCAGTCCCGGAAACTGTGCGACCACCCAGATGAACAGCGGGTAGGCCAGGCCGGTGATCACGGTCAGCGCCAGCAGCGTGCGCAAAGCCGCCCAATGCAGGCGGACGAAATTCGAGAACGTCATGTCAGGACATCCCTGGGATGAATTGGACGATCAGGTCGATCAACTTGATTCCGATGAACGGGGCGACGATGCCACCGAGGCCATAGACGTAGAGGTTGCGGCTCAACAGCTTTGACGCGCTGCTCGGCGTGTACCGCACGCCGCGCAGCGAAAGCGGGATCAGCGCGACGATGACGACCGCGTTGAAGATGACCGCGGACAGGATCGCCGATTGCGGGCTGTGCAGCCGCATCACGTTGAGCAGATCCAGGCCGGGGAACAGCGCGACGAACATCGCCGGGATGATCGCGAAGTACTTCGCGATGTCATTGGCGATCGAGAAGGTGGTCAGCGCGCCCCGGGTGATCAGCAGCTGCTTGCCGATCTCCACGATCTCGATGAGTTTGGTGGGATCGGAGTCGAGGTCGACCATGTTGCCGGCCTCTTTGGCGGCCGACGTGCCGGTGTTCATGGCGACACCCACGTCGGCTTGAGCCAGGGCTGGCGCGTCGTTGGTGCCGTCGCCCGTCATCGCGACCAGCTTGCCGCCCGCCTGCTCGCGCTTGATCAGGTCGAGCTTGTCCTCGGGCGTGGCCTCGGCCAGGAAGTCGTCCACTCCGGCCTCGTCCGCAATCGCCTTGGCGGTCAACGGGTTATCGCCGGTAATCATCACCGTCCGGATGCCCATCCGCCGCATCTCGTCGAACCGCTCGCGCATGCCCTGCTTGACGACGTCCTTGAGATGGATGACGCCGAGCACCGCCGCTTCGCCGTCGCGGCTTTCCCCGACCACCAGGGGGGTGCCACCGCCGGCCGAGATGCCGTCGATGACCTCGCCGAGCTGCTGGGGCACTTTACCCCCTTGGGCGCGTACCCATTCCGCGACCGAACTCGCCGCACCCTTGCGCAGCTGGTGGCCGTCGAGGTCGACACCCGACATCCGGGTGGTGGCCGAGAACGTCACCCATTGGGCCTGGGACAGCTCACCCGGTGTGCGCGCACGCAGCCCGAAGTGCTGCTTGGCGAACACGACAACCGAACGGCCCTCGGGTGTTTCGTCGGCGAGGCTGGACAACTGCGCGGCGTCGGCGAGCTGTTCGGCGGAGACCCCGTCGAGCGGGATGAAGGCCGCGGCCTGCCGGTTGCCCAGCGTGATGGTGCCGGTCTTGTCCAGCAGCAGGGTGTTGACGTCGCCGGCGGCTTCCACCGCCCGCCCGGACATGGCGAGGACGTTGCGCTGCACCAGCCGGTCCATGCCGGCGATGCCGATGGCCGACAGCAGCGCGCCGATCGTCGTCGGGATCAGGCAGACCAGCAACGACACCATCACGATGCCGGTGACGCCGCTTGCGTTGAGCGCCTGGCCATCCGGGACGCCGGGGTTGTTCGCCTTGGAGTAGATCGCCAACGGCTGCAAGGTCGCGACGGCGAAGACGAAGATGATCGTCAACGCGGCCAACAGGATGTTCAGCGCGATCTCGTTCGGGGTCTTCTGCCGGTTGGCGCCCTCGACCAGCGCGATCATCCGGTCGATGAAGCTCTCCCCGGGCTTCTGGGTGACCTTCACGACGATGCGGTCGCTGAGCACGGTGGTGCCGCCGGTGACCGCGGAACGGTCGCCGCCGGACTCGCGGATCACCGGCGCCGACTCGCCCGTGATGGCCGATTCGTCCACCGAGGCAATGCCTTCCACGACGTCACCGTCGCCCGGGATCACCTGCCCCGCCTCGACCACGACGATGTCACCCCGCTGTAGCTGCGGCGCGGCGACCGCTTCCTCGACCGCGGGCGCGCCCGGCGCCCAGTCCCTGAGCCGCCGGGCCATGGTCTGGGTTTTGGCGCGGCGCAACGTTTCGGCCTGCGCCTTGCCGCGGCCTTCGGCCACCGCCTCGGCCAGGTTGGCGAACAACACCGTGAGCCACAACCAGATCACGGTCAGCCAGGCGAACCACGTCGGGTCGATGATGGCCAACGCGGTACTCCAGGCGGCGCCGATCTCCACGATGAACATCACCGGGTTGCGCCACAGGGTGCGTGGGTTGAGTTTGCGCAGCGCGTCCGGTGTGGACTTCCACAGCATCTTCGGGTCGAGCAGTCCGCCCTGCACCCGTTTTCTGCCGGTGGACACCGCCGGCTGGGTCCGCTCGGTGGGGTGGATCGCGGTCGCGGTCATCAGTGGATTCCTTCAGCGAGAGGCCCGAGCGCGAGCATGGGCAAGAACGTGAGGGCAACGACAATCAACGTGACGCCGGCGACCATGCCCACGAACTGCGGGCGGTGCGTGGGCAAGGTGCCCGCCGAATCCGGTGTGCTGCCCTGCCTGGCCAGTGACCCGGCCAGCGCCAGCACCAGCACGATGGGCAGGAACCGGCCGAACGCCATGGCCAGGCCCAGAGCCGTGTTGTACCAGTCGGTGTTGGCGCTCAGCCCGGCGAAGGCCGACCCGTTGTTGTTGCCCGCCGAGGTGAACGCGTAGAGCACCTCGGACAGTCCGTGCGGTCCGCCGTTGAGCATGCCGGCCCGCTGGCCGGGCAGCGCCATCGCGATCGCGGTGCCGGTCAGCACGATCAACGGGGTGACCAGGAAATAGCTTGCGGCGAGCTTGATTTCGCGCGGGGTGATCTTCTTGCCGAGGTATTCGGGGGTACGCCCGACCATCAGCCCGGCGACGAAAACGGTGATCACCGCCAGCATGAGGATGCCGTACAGGCCAGAGCCGGTGCCGCCGGGGGCGACCTCGCCCAGCTGCATGTTGAACATCGCGATCATGCCGCCCAGGCTGGTGAGGGAGTCGTGGGTGGAGTCGACGGCCCCGGTGGAGGTGAGCGTCGTCGCGGCGGCGAACACCCCCGAGTCGGTGACGCCGAAGCGCTGCTCGACTCCCTCCATCGCGGAGCCGATCGAGGTCTGCACGGTCCCGTGGTGCTGCACCTGGAACCACAGCATGAACGTCGTGCTGGTCGTATAGAGCGTCGCCATCACGGCCGCAATCGCGAAGCCCTGCTTGGTGTTACCCACCAAGCGCCCGAAGGTGCGCGGCAGCGAGAAGCCGATCACCAGGATCAGGAAGATCTCCAGCCAATTGGTCCATGCGGTCGGATTCTCGAACGGGTGCGCGGAGTTCGCGTTGTAGAAGCCGCCGCCGTTGGTGCCGAGCTCTTTGATGACCTCCTGGCTGGCCACCGGTCCGCCGGTGATGGTCTGCTGGGTTCCGTTGACGGTGGTGACCATCTGGTCGTGCAGGTGGAAGTTCTGGATCGCCCCACCGGCCACCAGCAGGATCGCGCTGAGGACGGCGATGGGCAGCAGGATGCGAAGCGTGCCGCGGACCAGGTCGACCCAGAAGTTGCCCAGCTCGCCGGTGCGTTTGCGGGCGAACCCGCGCACCAGCGCGACGGCCACCGCCATCCCGACGGCGGCCGAAACGAAGTTCTGCACCGCCAGGCCGGCCATCTGCACCAGATGGCCCTGAGTCGTTTCGCCCGAGTAGGCCTGCCAGTTGGTGTTGGTGACGAAGCTGACCGCGGTGTTCCACGCCAGCGAGGGCGTCATCTTCGTGGCCGGATCATGCAGATGCAGCGGCAATTTGTTCTGCACGAGCTCGAATACGAACAGGAACAGGATGCTGACCGACGAGAACGCCAACACGCTGCGCGCGTAGGCGCCCCACGTCTGCTCCGAACGGGCATCGACCCCGATCAGTCGGTAGATCACTCGCTCGGCATACAGGTCCTTCTCCGACGTGTACACGCGAAACATGTAGTCCCCGAACGGCACGTGCACGACCACCACCGCCGCGACGAGGACGACGAGGAATAGGATCCCGGCCGTTGTCGTGTTCACTTAGAACCTCTCCGGGAACAGCAGGGCGCCCCCGAGGTAGAGCGCGATGACGATGGAAAGCACCAAGCCGACCGCGTTTTGGTAGTTCACAGCCGCTCGACCAACTTCTGCGCCAGGCCGAGTGCGGCGAACACCGCCACGGTCAGCACGAGATACACCACCACGCCCATCATTTCTCCGTCCCGCGCCCATCACGTGCATACGAAAGGACCTCGGCGAGCCAGCCACAGCGCACTCCTGCTCGCCAAGGTCAGCTCGAAATTAACTCTGGTGTCATCCGCCGGAGCGTTCGGTTGACGCTTTCCTAACGCGCGCACACGGCACATTTACGGTTTCTTAACGCCCCCGACGGCGGCGTCCGGTCCGCGCCGTACCGGCCAGGGCCGAGAGAATACTGACGTCGCCAATCACCCTCTGTAACAACAGAGTTCAGGCTCAGCGGGATCGCCGTCGGCGAGTTAACGTGATGGTTTGTCGGAGCTCGAGATCAACGGCAGCCGCACCCGGAAGACCGTGCTGCTCTCGTCGGATTCGGCGGTGACCGAACCATGATGGGCCTTGACGATCGAGCTGACGATGGCCAGACCCAGCCCATTGCCCGAGCCGTTGGATCTCGACTTGTCGGCCCGAACGAACCGTTCGAACAACTTGGGCAGCAGGTCCGCGTCGATGCCGGGACCGTCGTCCGTGACGGTCAGTTCCGCGTAGGGCGCGCCGGGACCCTCACGGCGGCAGGCGATTCCGGTCGTCACAGTGACCCCCGGCGGGGTGTGCACGCGCGCGTTGCTGAGTAGGTTGCTGACCAGTTGATGTAACCGGGCGTGATCGCCGCGCACCCAGACCGGCTCGTCGGGCAGATCCTTGACCCAGTGATGCGTCAACGCCGCCACGGTCGCGTCGTTCACCGCGTTGCTGACCACCTCGGCCAGGTCGACGTCCTCGGTCTGCAGGTCTTGCCCTTCGCCCAGGCGGGAGAGCAGCAGCAGCTCGTCGACGAGCGAAGCCATCCTTCGCGCCTCGGACTCGATTCGGGCCAACGCGTATTCGGTGGTCGGCGGCAGCGCCGAACTGTCCTGGCGGGTCAGTTCCGCGTAGCCCTGAATGGCCGCCAGCGGTGTGCGTAATTCGTGGCTGGCGTCGGTGATGAACTGGCGCTGCCGCAGATCCGAGTCGACCCGATGCGCCAGCGCGCTATCGACGTTGTCCAGCAAGCGGTTCAGCGTGTGCCCGACGATCCCGACCTCATTTTGCGGGTTGGTGTCCTCCGGTGGCACCCGGACGCTGATCCGGTGGTCGTCGTCGGTGAGCGGCATCGCGGCGACACCGGCCGCGATCGACGCCAGCCGGCGCAACGGACGAAGCGTGTAACCGACCACCCACACGGTGAGTCCGGCGGTGATCACCAGCGCCGCCGCGGTGAGCACGATCGTGGTGAGCTGTTTGCGGGCGATGATGCGGTCGGCGAGGTTCTGCGACACCCCGACCACCAGGACGTCGGACCCGACGACGGTGCTATCGACGCGGTAAGGTCCCAGCCTGCCGAGGATTTCCGTGCGCGGCGGCCCGTCACTCCAGGTCTGCGATTGCAGGTCGCGGACGACGTCGGCCGGCGCGGGCTTGGGTTCGTCTTCGGAGAAAACCGCCGACCCGATCACGGTGCCGTTGTGCAGCACGGCGATCAGGTTTCCCGGCGTCTGCCCGGTGAATTCCAGCATCGCCTGTGTGATCGGTGGGGTGGTGCCGGGATGCGGCGAAACATGTTCGCCGTTGCGGAATTTGGTGTACTGGTGGCTGAAAGCGTCCAGGGACTCGGCGACATCGGCATCGCTCATGATGTTGACATAGCCGCGCAGGCTGAGCACCGAGACGATCCCGACCGTCACCAGCACCACGCTGACCACCGCCAGCACCCCCAACAGCAGTTGGCGCCGAAGCGAATGGGGGAACCACCGCGGAAAGCCCCCGGATGTGGTGTCTACGCCTCGGGTCATTCCGCAGGCCGCAGCATGTACCCCACACCGCGGACGGTATGAATCATCGGTTCCCGCCCCGAGTCGATCTTCTTTCTCAGATACGAGATGTAGAGATCCACGATGCTGGTGCGGCCGGCGAAGTCGTAATTCCAGACACGGTCCAGGATCTCGGTGCGGCTCAGCGCGCGGCGGGGATTGCGCATGAGGAAGCGCAGCAATTCGAACTCGGTGGAGGACAGCGATATCGGGTCGCCATTACGGGTGACTTCCCGGCTGGCGCTGTCGACCTTGAGGTCGCCGACCTTGAGGGTTTCGGCCGTCGGCGTGGGCTGCTGGCCGGAGCGGCGGAGCAACCCACGCAACCGGGCGACCAGCTCCTCGAGGCTGAACGGCTTGGTCATGTAGTCGTCGGCGCCGGCGGTCAGACCGGTGACTCGGTCCATCACCGAGTCGCGCGCGGTGAGGAAGAGCGTGGGGGTGTAGGCGTCGGATTGGCGGACGCGTTCCAGGATTCGCAATCCGTCCACGTCGGGAAGCATGATGTCGAGGACGAGGACGTCGGGACTGACCCGGTCGAACTTGGCCATGGCCTCGCGCCCGTTGTGGGCGATGTCGACAACCCAGCCTTCGTAGTGCAGCGCCATCTTCACCAGGTTGGTCAATGCCGGCTCGTCGTCGACCAGCAAAACCCTGATGGGTGACCCGTCGGCACGGTAAATCCTGGGCAGCTGCCCCAGAATGGCTTGGCGTGGGCGCTGCGCGGCTGAGTTTCCCGACATTGCGGTCATGTTCCTACATTCTGGCAAGCCACACATACGACTGTCACGGAGTTCATAGAATTCTCAAATGTAGCGTGTTCGCCTGATCGCATACGGTGCGGCTCAAATATGTGTTTTCTATGTGCCGGGTGTGTCGCCTTGAGGTGAATCGGCATTCGAAAATACTGGGATGCAGAGTCGTTGGCTTGACGGACGCGATCCGGTACATGGTCGCGGTCGCCAAACCAACGGTGCCAGAATCGATTTCATCTAGAGCGTGGGCGCTGCGGTGCAGCGAATGCCGTCGAGTGTTCAAATCGTGCGGCGGCGGGGGACGACGGTGTCCCGATCTTCATCCTTTCAAGTCACATCGTGTTGCGAATAGTGGTGCATTGACATGTTTTTCGTGGCGCAGCCCGCTTGCGCGAAGTCCCGAACACTGAGCGCGGTGCCGACCCGGATCGGCGGCGATGAATCGGCCGCGCACGGCGCGGTACCGCACGGGCCGGCGTCGTTCGTCGCGTCCGGCCGGTCCAGCAAACTTTTCTAGGATTAAGGAAGACAATGGATTTCGGCGCGTTGCCCCCGGAAGTCAACTCCGGGCGGATGTATCTGGGGCCGGGCCCCGGGACGCTACTGGCCGCCGCGGCGGCGTGGGACGCACTGGCCGCTGAGCTGAGCGTCGCCGCTGCCGGATACGAAGCGGTGATCACCACGCTGACCAGCGATTGGCTGGGCCCGACGTCGATGTCGATGGCGGCCGCCGTCGCGCCCTACGTGTTGTGGCTGCGGGCAACCGCCGAGCAGTGCGAGCAGTCGGGCCTGCAGGCCGGGGCCGCCGCGGCCGCGTACGAAACCGCGTACGCGATGACGGTGCCACCGCCGCTCATTGCGGCCAACCGCGCTCAGCTGATGACCTTGGTCGCGACCAACTTCGTCGGGCAGAACACCCCCGCCATCATGGCCACCGAGGCGCAGTACGGCGAGATGTGGGCGCAGGACGCCGCCGCGATGTACGGCTACGCGGCTAGTTCGGCAACCGCCTCGACCTTCAGCGCATTCCCGCCACCGCCGCAGACGACGAATCCCGGCGGGATGACCGGTCAGACCGGTGCGGTCGCTCATGCGGCCGCGGCGCAGGCCGGCGGCCACGCCCAGGCGGCCTCGGCGCACGCGATGTCCTCGGTGCCGCAAGCGCTGCAGAGCCTGTCCACCCCGGGATCTTCGACGGGCGCGGGGCTGTCGCCGGCCGCGATGGGCACCGGGGCGTCGCTGGGGTCGTCCGGAGCCTCCGCCCCGCTCGGCGCGCTATCGAGTTTGTCGGGCACCGGTAAAGGTGCCACCAAGGGCGCGAGCACCGGGCTGGGAGCGGTGCAGGGCGCCAGCTCCGCGCTCGGCGGCGCCGCCGGGTCCGGGGACGCGGCCGGCCTGGCGTCGGATGCGATCGGGCTGGGTTCCGATTTTGCCGGCCTGGGCGCCGACGGCGCCGGGTTGGGCGGTGACGGCGCCGGGGTCGCCATGGACGTGTACGGCCTGGGGCTCGACATGGAGGGCGCGGGTTCGATCATCGGCGCCGAAGGGGGCGCGGCCCCGGGCTTGGGAAGCCTGGGCGACATGGGAGCGCTGGGAAGCCTTGGGCCGGTGGGCGGACTCGGCGCAACGACGTCGGCGAGTGTGGGCCAAGCGTCGTCGCTCGGCACCCTGTCGGTGCCGCCGACGTGGGCCGAGACGGTTTCCTCCGTCGCGCCGCTGCCGGTTTTCGACGCCGCCGCACCCGGGGCGGTGGGCGCGGTGTCATCACCGGCAAGCGGCGCGGGCATTTCCAAGCTGCCGCTGGGCGCGATGGTCGGCCGCGAGTCCGACGGTGGGGCGCACCGAATCGGGTTGCGCCCGGCGCTGTTTCCGCGTTCCCCGGTGGCCGGATAGCCGGCCCGGCAACAAATCGGGCTTGCGCCGTTGCGGCCTACGAAAAACGGGGCCGCACACCAAGTGGTGTGCGGCCCCGGTGTCGAGACGAGGTGTCAGGCCCAGCTGGACCCGACGGCGCTGTCCGTGGCGGACATGTTGTTGCCCGCGGACTGGACCTTCTGTCCGTGGGAGTTGGCCTGCTCGTAGATGACCTGGAAGTTCCGACCCAACTGGGTGATGAACTCCTGGCATGCCACCGAACCCGCACCGCCCCAGAAGTCGCCGGCAGCAAGCACATC
>NZ_MBEI01000060.1 GCF_001953985.1 Mycobacterium colombiense | reverse complement strand
CGTCTGGCGCTGTTGGAGATATTCGAATGTGAAACTCGCAAACTCCAGGCTCCCAGGCACCAGTTGATCAACCAGGTGGCCGCGCAATCGGATCCGAGCGAGTAGGGTGGCAAGTTGTCCTGGGCGTTGGCCGACCGGCTGCACATCAGCCGGGCCGAGGCCGGCCGCCGCATCACGGAGGCCGCCGATCTGGGGCCGCGCCGGGCGTTGACCGGTGAGCCGTTGGCGCCGGTGTTGCCCGCCACTGCGGCGGCCCAGCGCGACGGCAACATCGGGGCCGATCATGTGGCGGTGATCCGGCGGTTTTTTCACCAGTTGCCCGAGTCCGTCGACCTCGAGACCTGTGTGCACGCCGAACAGCAGCTGGCCGCCAAGGCCGCCGAATTTCGGCCCGAGCACTTCGCCACGCTCGCCCGGCGCCTGATGGACTGCCTGGATCCCGACGGCAACTACACCGACGCCGACCGGGCCCGGATGCGTGGTCTGGTGCTCGGCAATCAGCAACCCGACGGCATGTCGCGCCTGAG
>NZ_MBEI01000059.1 GCF_001953985.1 Mycobacterium colombiense | reverse complement strand
TCAGATTTGTATAAGAGACAGCCGCCGCAGGCGCCCCGCACCGGCGCCCACGGCGGTCTCCCCCAGGCGGATGAGTTGCCCGACCGCGGCTGGCGACGCGTCGTGCGGCTGCTCACCTTCGGCCTGATCAACCCGGGCCCGTCGCCCGCCCAGCAGCAGGAGGCCCAGTTCGAGGCGGCCATCCGGACCCGCCTGTACGGCAACCGCAAGGTCGGCGTGCTGGGCAAGGGCGGCGTGGGAAAGACGTCGGTGGCCGCGAGTGTGGGCTCGCTGTTCGCCGGACTGCGCAAGCAGGACCACGTCGTGGCGATCGACGCCGATACCGCCTTCGGCCGGCTCAGCAGCCGCATCGATCCGGCCTCGACGGGCTCGTTCTGGGAGCTCACCGCCGACAAGAACCTGCGGTCGTTCGACGACGTGGTGGCCCGGCTGGGCCGCAATGCCGCGGGTCTGCACGTGCTCGCCGGCGAACCGGCGTCGGGACCGCGCCGGGTGCTCGATCCGGCGATCTACCGGGAGGCCGCGCTGCGGCTGGACCGCCATTTCACGATCTCGGTCGTCGACTGCGGCTCGACGATGGACTCGCCGCTCACCGGGGAAGTCCTGCGCGACCTGGATGCGCTGATCGTGGTGTCCTCGCCCTGGGCCGACGGCGCGTCCGCCGCCGCGCGGACCATGGAGTGGCTGGCAGACCAGGGCTTGGACATGCTGCTGCGACACACCATCGTGGTGCTCAACGATTCGGACGGACATGCCGACAAGCGCACCCGGGCGTTGTTGGCTCGCGAGTTCACCGATCACGGGCGGCCGGTCATCGAAGTGCCCTACGACCCCCACCTGCGGCCCGGCGGCGTCATCGACGTGAGCCACGAGATGGCCCCGGCCACGCGCCGCAAATTCCTCGAAGTCACCGCGACCATCGCCGGCTACTTCGCGGCGCGCCCCGACGGCGCGAAAGACCAACGGCCGAAGGATAACTGAGAACTAGGCCCGCGCCGAGGGGTCGGCGATCGCCTCGATCTTCATCACCCGGGATTCGCGGATCGTCAGCACGATGACGGCGAACAGGCGACGCTCGCTGAAGGCCAGCAGCACCGGTCCCCCGACCGGACCGCTGACCAGGGTCACGTCCGGCCACAGGTAGCGCAACAGGTTGGTGGCCACCGCATCTGGCCCGTGGTTGATCTGTGGTGGCGGGGCCGGATCGGCGAGGATGGTGCCCACGCCCCACACCGTCGGATCCAGGACGGCAGCCAGCGCTTGAAGGTCACCGTTGGCGCATGCGGCGATGAACTTTTCGGTCACCAACTGATGCTCGGCGGGCGCGACGTCGGCCAACTTCGGTTGCGCCGCTTCGAATTTGGACCGTGCGCGCCGCGCCAGCTGACGGCAGGTGCCGACCGGGCGGCCCACGGTCTGCGAGATCGACTCGAAGGGGACGCCGAATACGTCGTGCAGCACGAAGGCGACCCGTTCACCGGGACTGAGCCTGCGCAGAACCTCGAGCAGCGCGGTGCGGATCTCGTCGTCGAGAGTGACCCGGTCCGCCGGGTCGACGCGGCGCGGCGCGGGTGGGTCCTCGATGTCGCCCGGGCGCTCGTACCGGGCGCGTGCCGAACGCACCTGGTCGAGGCAGAGGCGGCTCGCCACCACCGTCAGCCACCCGCGGGTGTCCTCGATCTCGCTGATGTCGGCACGCGAGAGTCGCAGAAAGGCTTCTTGCGCAATGTCTTCCGCCTCACCGATGTCGCCCAGCATCTGGTAGGCGAGGTTGACCAGGTATGGGCGGTGCCGACGCCAGGCCTCGCTGACCTGATCGCTGGCTGACGGCGACTGGTTCATGACTCTTCGACGATCTGCTGGGGCAAAAAGTTACACATTGTGCGATGTAACTTTCCCACCTTTTGCCCCGTCGTTTCAGCAGTGCAGGAAGTTCACGGAAGGAACCCCATCATGACCATCGTCGTCACGGGCGCGACCGGCAACGTCGGGCGTCCACTCGTCACCGAACTGCTCGCCGCGGGAGCCCACGTCCGGGCGGTCACCCGGCAACCGGCGCCGGCCGGCTTTCCCCCGGAGGTCGAGGTGTTCGGTTCGGCCCCCGACGCGCTGCCCGGCGCCGCCGCGGTGTTCCTGAACTCGCGGGCGCTGAGTGGGCAGCTGGAAGACGTGGTGGCGCAATGCGCACGGGACGGGGTCGGCAAACTGGTCGCGCTGTCGGCGATCAATGCCGACGACGACGTCGCCCGGCAGCCGTCCCGGTTTCGCGGGGACCGCAACAGGGAGGTCGAACGCCTCGCGGTCGACTCCGGTCTGGCCTGGGTGAGCCTGCGGCCCACGGTGTTCGCGACGAACTTCGCCGGCATGTGGTCCGCACAGATCCGCGCCGGCGACGTGGTCGCCGGGCCATACGCGGCCGCATCGACGGCGCCCATCGTCGAGGCAGACATCTCGGCTGTTGCGGCCCATGCGTTGCTCGCCGATGACCTTGTCGGACAGCGGATCCCGCTGACCGGCCCCCGGTCGTTCACCAACTCGGAACTGGTCGAGGTCATCGGCGGTGTCCTGGGCCGCGCGCTGCAGTATCGCGAGATCCCCGCCGATGCCGTGCGACAACGATTCATCGGCCTGGGTTTCGGCAGTGGCTTCGCCGACGCCTACATCGCCATGCTCGCCCAGACGCTCGACAACCCCGCCCTGGTGACCGATGACGTGGAGAAGATCCTCGGCCGTCCGCCAATTCCGTTCGCGCACTGGGTCTCCGAACACCGCAGCATGTTCGACAACGAGAAAGTAGGAATCTGAGATGACCGATCCGCGCCCCCCGCGCTACCTCAAGCCGATGAACAGGTTCATGATGGCGGTCCAACGACTCGGCATTCCAACCGGTCCCGCCATGGTGCTCACCGTGCCCGGCCGCAAGTCGGGTCAACCACGCAGCACCCCGATGACGCCTTTTGATTTCCGGGGCGGCCTCTACGTGGTGGCCGGCTATCCGGGCGCCGACTGGGCGGCCAATGCCCGGGCCGCGGGCACCGGCACCCTCAGCCGGGGCCGACGGTCACGCCCCGTCCGGATCGTCGAACTCTCCGCCAGTGAGGCCCGGCCGGTGCTGCGGGCATTCCCCACCGAAGTTCCGGTCGGGGTGGCGTTCGCGAAACGGTCGGGGATGGTGCGCGACGGAACGGCTGACGAATTCGAAGCACTGGCGGGGCGGCTCGCCGTCTTCCGCTTCGATCCGGCGTAACGACTACCAGATGATGGCCGCCATGTCGCGGTTGTCCGAACACACGCTGCGCACCGCGGCTTCAAGGTCGGCGGCGGTGATTATCTGCAGGTCCTCGACGGTCACCGGTTGGCCCGCGCGTTTTTGTGCGACCACCCGGGTGTCACGAAAGCCCTCGGCACGTTCGACGACGTTGCGGGCGAACCTGCCGTTCTGCATGGCGTCGATGCCGTGGCGCCCGCCGGGAGTGGTGTAGTTGCGGATGGTCGTCGCCGCGTCCAGGAACGTTGCGCGTGCGCCGTCGTCGAGCAGGCTGGCGCGCGGCGTCGCGTAGCGGTGCGCGATCTCGACGATCTCCGCCGGCGAATAGGACTCGAAGCGCAGCTTGCGGTTGAACCGGCCGGCCAAACCCGGGTTCACGGTGAGGAACGCATCCACCTGGTCTTCGTAGCCCGCCCCGATGAAACAGAAGTCGAATCGGTGGGCTTCCAACGCAACCAGGAGCTGGTTGACGGCCTCCATGCCGATCATGTCGGGTGTGCCATCCTGATGGCGCTCGATCAGGGAATAGAACTCATCCATGAAAATGATTCGCCCGAGCGACTTTTCGATCAGCGCGTTGGTCTTGGGACCCGACTCGCCGATGAAGTGGCCGCAGAAATCCGAACGCCGCACCTCCCGGATCTCGGGGTGGCGCACGATTCCCATGCCGGCATAGATCTTGCCCAGGGCCTCGGCGGTGGTCGTCTTACCGGTACCGGGCGGGCCGACCAGAAGCATGTGGTTGGTCTGGCCCTCCACCGGCAGGCCATGCTCGAGCCGCATCGTCCGCACTTCGAGTTGGTCTTCCAGCGCCGCGACCGCTTCCTTGACGGCGGCCAGTCCCACCTGCTTGGCCAACAGCTTGCGCCCCTCGGCCAACAGCTCGGCGCGCCGGCCGGCGGCGGCGTCATCGTCGAGTTCGTCGCGGCTCTTGGCCGACGAGGCGTCCCACCGGTCGGTGCGGCTCTCGATGGTTTCCTCGTCCGTCACGACCAGGTGCAGGTTCGGGTCGGCCAGGGCCTCTTTGGCCGCCTCGGTCAGGACCCCGTTGATGGTGGCCTTGGAGAGCCAGACCTGGGCCTTGTCCTCCTCGCGCAGCTGCCGGTGCACCATCCCCCGCACATAGGCCAGATCGGCGACCAGCAGCGGAATGTCGGCGGGACCGATCGATGCCGTCAGCACGTCGGAGTCGAAGCGTGACGACGACTGGGTGTGCCCGATCACGTCGACGCGGTCGAGCCAGTCCAGGGCGACCCGGCCCTGGCCGAGGTGGGCGGCGGCGTGCGCGGCCAGCGCGCAAATCGACGCTGTCACAGCCGACATGACGATGGCGTGCGCGGGCAGCTCCTCGGCCGCGGCCAACAGCACGTCGGCCCAGCGTTGCGTGCGGTACATCAAAAACGTCCGGGCCAGCTGGTGCCACTGGTAGTTGGTCCACGAGTCCAGCAGGTCGCGGTTGGCCAGCAGCTTGTCGGCCTCGGCGTACTCGCCTGCGATCGTCAGCGCGGAGGCCAACGCCAGCCCGACCTGTGAGGCGTCCGTGACGGTGATGCCGATGTAGGGACCCAGCTGGATCTCGGCGGCCAGCGTCTGCCCGATGCGCGTGGTCTCGCGGTGCAGCCATTCGCTGGTGGCGTACAGCTGCCGCAACGAGGCCAGGTCATTGTCACCGCACGCGATGCGCCCCAGCCACGCGTCGGCCATCGACTGGTCGGCGTCGGTGGCGGCAGCGAACTCGGGTAGGGCCGCCGCCCGGCCCTGCCTGCTCTTGATCGCCATGGCACGGTCGAAATGCCTTCGGGCAGTTTGTAAATCACCCATCACGTCCCCCATCCCGGGCACGGTGGATATGGTCGCCGGAGTTGCGGGCGGCCGCCTTCGGTCGATTCGAGCTGTCGCCGCAACCGCTACATGCGCTCATCACACTGTGCCTCAAACTCGCTTTACCGACGCGCTACGTGCCGACCGACATGCTTACCGGCTCAAGACTGACGTAGCGGTTCTCGGCACGGAACATATCCATCTCGACAAGCCAATTCTTTCCTGCTGCACTGACATTCACCACCGACGGGCCGATCTGCTCGATGATCACCTCGAAGCCGTGTCGTTGTCCCTCGGAGAGTCTGGCTTCCGCGGGTGCGACCGTGATCACGGTGGCCGGGCGCGGAGTGGGCGAGATCGCCGCCTCGATGACTCCGCTGTCGGTGGCCCCAAAGCTGTTGCCGCGTCTCGCAACATACTCGACCACGCTCACTGAGGTCCGTGGTGCGGGACGCGAGCTGCTCACTACGGCGATCTCCGGCATCCGGACGCTGAGCCAGCGTGGCATGTCGCGGGTGTGCACGCAGACCCGCTCGCCGGCACCCGCGGTGCGGATCACGATCCGCTTGGCGATCGGGTCGTCCGCGGCGACGAATACGCGCGACAACTCACCGGCATCGGTGACCGGCATCAGCAGCCGGTCGCCGTTGCTGAGCTTGCCGATCAGCACACCCGACGGTCCGATCTCGGTGACCAGTTGTGGTGGCAGTGGGCTGCGCCGAATACCCCGCAGGTGCGGAAGCGGACCGCACATGTTCGCAGCCGCCGCGGCCGCCTGCTCGCCGTTGAGCCGGCGCAGGATCACGCTGGGCGGGGTCGGCGCGGGTGTCGGTGTGCGCACGGTGATGGTCGCGGTGCATTGGGCGTCCGGGTAGACCGTCACGTTCTGTATGACCTCGTCGGCGCGCAACGTCCACGCCTGCGAGAGGTTGCGCGACGTGATCGCCTCGGCCGGATACGCGTAGGTGGTCATCCAACCCGCTTCTCCGCGTATGGCTTTCCATCGCTGGGCGTTGCCCGACACCGCGTCCCACCCGAGCCGGCGATCGAGCTCGACAAGGTCGGTGGCGGTGGCCACCTTTGCCCGCAGTCCCTGGCAGCGCAACAAACCCGCGATGCGTTGAGCGGCCGAAATCGCCGCCGCGCCAACGGTCGTGCGCCAGGACAGGGCTTGGGCGTTGTCGATCACCGCCAGCCGCATGATCAGCCACGTCTCACGCCGGCCCGCGTAGGGTGGTGTCCCGATTTCCGAGTCGTACACTCGCGGAAAGTCCCCGATGGTGCCGTGCCGCGATCCGATGGTGACCACGCTGACCGAATCGAGCTGCAGGCCCAGGGCCTGATGCAGCATCGGCACCAATTCGACGATGTCGAGCACGTTTTCGGTCTCGACGGTCACCGAGCCGGTCACCATGGTCGCGCGGTGCGCCCTGCCGAGCAGCTGCACCGCGACCACGGCGATGCCGTCTTGCACGCGGACACCGCCCCCGGATCGGTTGTTGGCCACCGTGATCGGAGCGGCCCAGTCGAGCGGACGCCGGCCGCGCCGCCACAACACGGCCCACGACCACGCCGGCTGGCCCCACCAGCGCACGAAGACCAACACGACCCCCACCACCACGGCGACACCCGCGCCGATGTACCCGCCCAGGAACCAGCCGACGAGCGCCAGGAGGAACACGACCCAGACGCCGATCACCCGGCGGTTGCTCCCACGGGTGAAGCCGGTCAGGTCGGGCCTCATCGAGCCCTCCTCAATCGCGCGGCGATCGCGGACACGAGCACACCGGCGGCCACGATCCCCAGGAATCCGATGGCGATATTGCGTGCCCGATGGTCGGCCGGCGGGGGCGGCGGGGCCGGGGTGATGACCCGGCTCTGCGCGCCCGGGGGCATCCGATCGCCCGGCGGGATGTTGAACGTCAACGCAGCGACCGGGTCTACCAACCCGTACCCGACCTTATTGTCAACGCCCGCAGGAGGATTGTGCGCCGACTGCACGATCCGGTTGATCACCTGATGCGCGCTGAGCTCCGGGAATTTCGCCCGCACCAACGCCGCGACGCCGCTGACGTAAGCCGCCGAGAAACTGGTTCCCCAGAACGGCATGTTCTTCTCGCCCGGCCGCGACGGTGGGTAGGCATTGACCGGGCCGCCGCCCTGGGGTGAGAGGCCCATGATGTGGGTTCCCGGTCCGGCCACACCGACCCAGGGACCCGACATGCTCTTGTCGAGCGGGGCGCCGCTGGCGTCGACGGCACCCACCGACAGGACGTAATCGGAAAACCACGACGGCGCCGAGACGATCTTGACCTCATGCCAGTCCCGGGGATCCGACGGGTCCAGCGGGTCATACGCCGGGTTGTTGTTACAGCCGGCCTCGCCATCGTTACCCGCGGCCGCGACGATCACCGCGTCCTTCGCGGTGGACGCGTACCACAGCGCCGCCCCCAGCGCGCGCTGATCGGCCGGCGACGCGGCGGGTAGGCAGGAGGTGACCGAAATGTTGATCACCTTCGCCCCCATGTTCGCGGCGTGAACCACCGCTCGCGCAACCGAATTCAGCGTCCCGGCTTTGACCTTCTCATCGGAGTAGGGATCTCCCGGCGGCGGGTTGACCGGCTCGAAGGCCCTTGACGACTGCCGGATCGAGATGATGGTCGCGTGCGGGGCTACGCCCACCACCCCATCGGGCGCGCCGGGGGGAAGGGGCGGCACGGCGGGTTCGTCCTCGGTCTGCGGATCGGCCGGCCCGTTCGACGCGGCCGTGGCGCCGCCGCCCTCCGGCGGCGGAGGAGGGGGCGGGGCGCGGCGGCGGGGGGGAGAGGGGCGGGGGGGGGGCGCGGCGCGCC
>NZ_MBEI01000058.1 GCF_001953985.1 Mycobacterium colombiense | reverse complement strand
GCGCCCGGGTGGGCGGGAGCGGGTTGAGCGGGGGCCGGTTGAGCGGGAGCGGGCTGCCCCGGGGCGGGCTGCCCCGGTGCTGGCTGCCCCGGGGCCGGCTGACCGGGTGCGGGCTGCCCGGGTGCCGGCTGACCGCCCGCGGGCTGGCGCGCCGGCGGCTTGGGCTCGGCGCTCTGGGCCGGCATCGAGTTGAGCACCGGCCGGATATAGAGGCGAGCGGTCTGGCCAAGGTTGCGGGCCTCGTTGCCGTCGTTCCCGGGGACCGTGATGATCAGGTTGTCGCCGTCGACCACGACCTCCGAACCGGAGACGCCGAGCCCGTTGACCCGGGCGCCGATGATCTGCTGGGCCTGCGCCAACGCCTCACGGCTGGGCTTCGAGCCGTCCGGGGTGCGCGCCGTCAGTGTGACGCGGGTGCCGCCCTGCAGGTCGATACCGAGCTTGGGAGCGGCCCGCTTGTCCCCGGTGAGAAACACCAACAGGTAGACGCCGACGAGCAATAACAAGAAGACCGACAGGTAGCGGGCAGGGTGCACCGGCGCCGAAGACGATGCCACGTTCCTTCTATCTCCTCGAAAATCGGTTCGTTACCCCGGACAGAGCCTACGTGGCCCCCACTTGCCCGTTGCGCAAGCGGTCCAGAGATCGGTGGGGAATCCCCGTCACAAATCCTTGGTGATCGAGTCCTCGTCGGCGGAGTCGTCGCCGTCGGCCAGGTCTTCGTCGTCGTCGGGAAGGATCCGGTCGCGGATCGCCAGCTTCATCCAGGTGGTCACCACGCCGGGTGCGATCTCCAGGTCGACGGTGTCGTCGGTGATCGCGACGACGGTGGCCTGCAGGCCCGACGTGGTGTGCACCCGGTCGCCGGGACGCAGCGACTCGTGCAGGTCGATGGTGGCCTGCATCGCGCGCTTCTGCCGGCGCGACGCCAAGTACATGAACCCGCCCATGATGAGCAGGAACGGCAGGAACAGGATCAAACTTTGCATGGACGCGCCTGTCTTTCGTTCTAAATTATCGGGGCTACGGTGCCGGTACGACTCGAGCGTCGCGCACCTCGTAACGGTCCAGTGTGCCTGTTCAGTCTGGCAGGCCGCGGGTCGCGGGCGACCGCCACGGTGCACGGAGTGCCCGCGGGCGCCAAGGTCGATAGGCTTTTGATGCGACGTGACGCGCGCGCCGCGGGGAGGAGTTATGTGGTGGCCAGCCTCGAGCAGACTCGCCAGCTGGTCACCGAGATCCCCGGTCCGGCATCGCTGGAACTGACCAAGCGCCGCGCGGCGGCGGTGTCGCACGCGGTGAACGTCTCGGTGCCGGTCTTCGTGAAGCGTGCCGCTGGCGGCATCATCGAGGACGTCGACGGCAACCGGCTGATCGACCTCGGTTCCGGCATCGCCGTGACCACCATCGGCAACTCGTCACCCCGGGTGGTCGAAGCGGTGCGCGCGCAGGTGGCCGAGTTCACCCACACCTGCTTCATGGTGACGCCCTACGAGTCCTACGTCGCCGTCGCCGAGACGCTCAACCGGATCACCCCGGGATCCGGCGAGAAGCGCTCGGTGCTGTTCAACTCCGGCGCCGAGGCGGTCGAGAACGCCGTCAAGGTCGCGCGCGCGTACACGCGCAAGCCCGCCGTGGTGGCGTTCAACCACGCCTACCACGGCCGCACCAACCTGGCGATGGCGCTGACCGCCAAGTCGGCCCCCTACAAGAGCGGTTTCGGCCCGTTCGCGCCCGAGGTCTACCGCGCGCCGCTGTCCTACCCCTACCGGGACGGCCTGATCGACAAGGAACTGGCCACCGACGGGGAAAAGGCCGCCGCGCGCACCATCAACGTGATCGACAGCCAGATCGGCGCCGACAACCTGGCCGCCCTGCTCATCGAGCCGATCCAGGGTGAGGGCGGGTTCATCGTTCCCGCCGAGGGCTTCCTGCCCACCCTGCTGGACTGGTGCCACAAGAACGACGTGGTGTTCATCGCCGACGAGGTACAGACCGGGTTCGCGCGCTCCGGCGCCATGTTCGCGTGCGAGCACGAGGGCATCGAGCCCGACCTGATCTGCACCGCCAAGGCCATCGCCGACGGACTGCCGCTGTCGGCGGTCACCGGCCGGGCGCAGATCATGGACGCGCCGCACGTCGGCGGCTTGGGTGGCACCTTCGGCGGAAACCCCCTCGCTTGCGCGGCCGCGTTGGCCACCATCGAGACGATCGAGAACGACGGATTGATCGAACGGGCCAGGCAGTTGGAACGCCTGATCACCGAACCACTGCTGCGCCTGCAGGCCGGCGACGACCGGATCGGCGACGTGCGCGGTCGGGGCGCCATGATCGCCATCGAAATGGTGAAGTCGGGGACCGCCGAGCCCGACAAAGAACTGACGCAGAAGCTGACCGTCGCGGCCGCCGCGGCCGGCGTGATCGTCCTGACCTGCGGCATGTACGGCAACATCATTCGTCTGCTGCCGCCGCTGACCATCAGCGACGAGCTGCTGAACGAGGGCATCGAAATCCTCGGCGGACTCCTGCGCGACCTGTAAGCCTGGCCAAGCGCCCGCACCCGGCGTGGGCAATCTCACAAACGCCACAAGGGCCGTATCATGGTGGAATACCGTTACTTTAGCTAACGTTCTATGTGTCAGCGCGGACAGCGCAAATTGACTCGCTAACTTTCATTTGCAAGGGACCTCTTATGTCGACTGCTATTCATGACGAAGAACTCGAGCGCCGCATCGAGCAACTCATTGCCAACGACCCCCAGTTCGCCGCCGCCCGACCGGACCCGGCGATCACCGCTGCCACCGAACAGCCCGGGCTGCGGCTGCCGCAGATCATCCGGACCGTGCTGGACGGTTACGCCGACCGGCCCGCACTGGCGCAGCGCGTCGTGGAGTTCGTCAAGGACGCCAAGACCGGACGGACGTCGGCCGAGCTGCTCCCGCGCTTCGAGACCGTCACGTATGGCCAACTCGGCGAACGGGTTTCGGCCCTCGGCCGCGCCTGGGCCAGTGACTCGGTAAGCCCCGGCGACCGCGTCTGCGTGCTGGGCTTCAACAGCGTCGACTACGCCACCATCGACATCGCGCTGGGCACCATCGGCGCCGTGTCGGTGCCGCTGCAGACCAGCGCGGCGATCTCGTCGCTGCTGCCGATCGTGGCCGAGACCGAGCCCAGCCTGATCGCCTCGAGCGTCAATCAGCTGCCCGACGCCGTGGAGCTGATCCTGGCCGGCGAGCACCTGCCCGGCGAGCTCGTCGTGTTCGACTACCAGCCCGAGGTCGACGACCAGCGCGAGGCCGTGGACAGCGCCGTCGCGCGGCTGGCCGGCACCGGCGTGGTCGTCGAGAAGCTCGCCGACGTGTTGCAGCGCGGCAAGGACCTGCCTCCCGTTCCCGAGCAGCTGACCGACGAGGACTCACTCGCGCTGCTGATCTACACCTCCGGAAGCACCGGCGCCCCCAAGGGCGCGATGTATCCGCAGAGCAACGTCGGCAAGATGTGGCGGCGCGGCAGCAAGAACTGGTTCGGCGAGAGCGCCGCGTCGATCACCCTCAACTTCATGCCGATGAGCCACGTCATGGGGCGCGGAATCCTCTACGGCACGTTGGGCAATGGCGGCACCGCCTACTTCGCGGCGCGCAGCGACCTGTCCACCCTGCTCGAGGACCTCGAGTTGGTGCGGCCCACCGAGATGAATTTCGTCCCGCGCATCTGGGAGACGCTGTTCGGTGAGTTCCAGCGCCAGGTCGAGCGCCGGCTGGCCGACGGCGGGGACCGCGAAACCGTCGAGGCCGCGGTGTTGGAAGAACAGCGTCAGTACCTGCTGGGCGGGCGGTTCATCTTCGCGATGACGGGCTCCGCGCCCACCTCACCGGAGTTGAAGAAGTGGGCCGAGTCGCTGCTGCAGATGCACCTGTTGGACGGCTACGGCTCGACCGAGGCCGGAATGGTGTTGTTCGACGGGGAGATTCAGCGCCCGCCGGTGATCGACTACAAGCTTGTCGACGTTCCGGACCTGGGCTACTTCGGCACCGACCGCCCGCACCCGCGCGGCGAGCTGTTGCTGCGGACCGAGAACATGTTCCCCGGCTACTACAAGCGGGCCGAGACCACCGCCAACGTTTTCGACGACGACGGCTACTACCGCACCGGTGACGTGTTCGCCGAGATCGCTCCGAACCGGCTGGTGTACGTCGACCGCCGCAACAACGTGCTCAAGCTCGCACAGGGCGAGTTCGTCACGCTGGCCAAGCTGGAGGCGGTGTTCGGCAACAGCCCGCTGATCCGCCAGATCTACGTCTACGGCAACAGCGCCCAGCCCTACCTGCTGGCCGTCGTGGTGCCGACCGAAGAGGTGTTGGCGGACAACGACATTGAGTCGCTCAAGCCGAAGATCGCCGATTCGCTGCAGAAGGTCGCCAGAGAGGCCGGCCTGCAGTCCTACGAGGTGCCGCGCGACTTCATCATCGAGACCACCCCGTTCACGCTGGAAAACGGTCTGCTGACCGGGATCCGCAAGCTGGCGTGGCCGAAGCTGAAGCAGCACTACGGCGAACGGCTCGAGCAGATCTACGCCGACCTGGCGGCCGGACAGGCCAACGAGCTGGCCGAACTGCGCCGCAGCGGCGCCGAGGCGCCGGTGCTGCAGACCGTGAGCCGGGCCGCAGCCGCCATGCTGGGGGCCGCGACCAGCGACCTGTCCCCCGACGCCCACTTCACCGATCTGGGCGGAGACTCGTTGTCGGCGTTGACGTTCGGCAACCTGTTGCGCGAGATCTTCGACGTCGACGTCCCGGTGGGTGTCATCGTCAGCCCGGCCAACGACCTGGCGGCCATCGCCACCTACATCGAGGCAGAGCGGCAGGGCTCCAAGCGGCCGACGTTCGCCGCCGTGCACGGACGCGGCGCCACGACGGTGCACGCCAGTGACCTCACGCTGGACAAATTCCTCGACGAGGCCATCTTGGCCGGCGCGCCGAGCCTGCCGAAGCCGACGAGCGAGGTGCGCACGGTGCTGTTGACCGGCGCGACCGGATTCCTGGGCCGCTACCTGGCACTGGAGTGGCTCGAGCGGATGGACATGGTCGACGGCAAGGTCATCGCTTTGGTGCGGGCCAAGTCCGACGAGGAGGCACGCGCCCGGCTGGACAAGACCTTCGATAGCGGCGACCCGAAATTGCTGGCGCACTACCAGGAGCTGGCCGCCGACCACCTCGAGGTCATCGCGGGCGACAAGGGCGAGGCCAACCTCGGCCTGGACCAGCAGACCTGGCAGCGACTGGCCGACACGGTCGACGTCATCGTCGACCCGGCGGCGCTGGTGAACCACGTGCTGCCGTACAGCGAGCTGTTCGGTCCCAACGCCCTGGGCACCGCGGAGCTGATCCGAATTGCGTTGACGTCCAAGCAAAAGCCGTACACGTACGTGTCGACGATCGGTGTGGGCGACCAGATCCAGCCAGGCAAGTTCGTCGAGAACGCCGACATCCGGCAGATCAGCGCCACCCGCGAGATCAACGACAACTACGCGAACGGCTACGGCAACAGCAAGTGGGCCGGCGAGGTGTTGCTGCGTGAGGCACACGACCTGTGCGGCCTGCCCGTCACGGTGTTCCGCTGCGACATGATCCTGGCCGACACCACCTATGCCGGGCAGCTCAACCTGCCGGACATGTTCACCCGGCTGATGCTGAGCCTGGTCGCCACCGGTATCGCGCCCGGTTCGTTCTACGAGCTCGACGCCGACGGCAACCGGCAGCCAGCACACTACGACGGGCTGCCGGTCGAGTTCATCGCCGCGGCGATCTCGACGCTGGGAACGCAGATCACCGACAGCGACACCGGCTTCCAGACGTACCACGTGATGAACCCGTACGACGACGGCATCGGACTCGACGAGTACATCGATTGGCTGGTCGAGGCCGGGTACGCGATCGAGCGCATCCCCGATTACTCCGAGTGGCTGCGACGGTTCGAGACCTCGCTGCGGGCCCTGCCGGATCGGCAGCGTCAGTACTCGCTGCTGCCGCTGTTGCACAACTACCAGAAGCCGGAGAAACCGATCAACGGCTCGATCGCACCCACGGACGTGTTCCGCGCCGCGGTGCAGGAAGCGAAAATCGGCCCCGACAAAGACATTCCGCATGTGTCGGCGCCGGTCATCGTCAAGTACATCACCAACCTGCAGTTGCTCGGACTGCTCTAACGGCAAAACGCAATCGCCCAGTCCCGTTGCGGGACTGGGCGATTGCTATTGGCCGGCGCACTACTGCTGCGGGTGCGGCCAGCGCAGGTACGCGGCGTTAGCCCCGGCCCCCGCACCGGCGCGGTTCTTGCGCCATCCCCGCTTAGGCTCGGGGTCCGCCGCGGACCGCGGCTTGGTCAGCGCGCCCGAGGACACCTCGGCCGGCTCGTAGACCGAATCCCGGTAGGGCTCAATGCCCGGCGCCGCGGCGACGGGTTCGCCCGCCACCGGATGCACGTCGCGGGCCAGGCGCACGGCGGTGCGCGCCAGCGCCACGCCACCCACGAAGATGATCAGCGCGCCCAGACCCGAGAAGTACGTGACCTCGAGCACCGCGCGCTTGCGGTCGGTCGCGGCGATCGGATCACCGGCCGAGCCGATTCCCAACAACGGGGCGACCTGGCCGCCCACGACGAACCAAGCTCCGGCCAGCACGGCCAGCCAACCGCCCAGCATGGCGGCGACCCGGTTGCCGGCGACGATCAGTAACAGGCCGCCCAGCACGGTGGCCGCTCCGGGCGCCACCTCCAGCCAGCCCCGGGCCGTGCTCCATGCCCAGTCCCGGTCCGGTGTGTAGGCGAAATTGAAGTGCGGACCAACAAACGGTATTAACGCCCCCCAAGCCCCCAACATGACCAGGAGCAATCCGCTGACCGCGCCGCGCGAGCGCGGCATACTCAGCCCGCGGGGTTGGCCGTCTTCTGCGTATTTCATGACATCCCCTCGTTGAATACCGGGTCGATTTCCGGCCTGGGATGGTTACCCAGCGCCTTCCACTAGTAACCCACGAGGAAGGCGAAAGCCACCGGTAGCCGTGGCTTTTGAGGCTGGTGGGACTGGTGTTACTGCTGAAGGCCTAGCAGCAGGAGCACGATGGCGATCGCCGGAAAGGTGCCCTGCGTCGCGGCGGCGCGCGCCTTGTCGCGGTCGGACGCGATCAGCACCACCGCGGCCGCGGCCATCGACCCGACGCCGGCGAAGATCAGCGCCGCTCCAATCCCTATGTCCCCCAGGGCAACTGCGGCGATGCCCACACCGGTGACGATGGCCAGGAACAAGTTGTAGAAGCCCTGGTTGAAGGCGAGCAGCTTGGTGGTTTCGGCTTCGGCCGGGGTGGTGCCGAAGGTGGCGCGGGTGCGCTCCGAGGTCCAGGTCAACGATTCCATCACAAAGATGTAGACGTGCAGCAACGCCGCCAGTGCGGCGAACACCAACGCGGTGGTGATCATCGCTCCTCCTCGCTGGTCGCGGCCCGCGTGGCGGCGGCCACATTTCGCTTATCTCGGCCGGTGAACATTACCGACCGTCGGTTGGCCGGGCCAGCCTGACGCGATAAGGCCCCGGTAGCCGGGGCTACCGGGGCCTCCCGCCTTGGAGGATTCTGCGTTACGCGCCGGCGTGGTGGTGGCGCCGGTGGAACAGGCCGCCACCCTCGCCATCGGCGCGCCGGCGGAATAGGCCGCCACCCTCGCCATCGGCGCGCCGACGGAACAGGCCGCCACCCGTGCGCCCGCGGGGCGCCGGCTCGGCCGCCATGGTGTCCGACCGCGCTCCTGCAGGGACGCGACCCTCGTCGTACATGGCCGGTTCGGCCGCCGGGACGGCCTCTCCTGCCACCGGCGCCGGTTCCCTCACCACGACGTCTCGTGCGTGGCGAACTGCCAGACGCGCCACCGCGGCCCCGCCCAGGAAGACGATCAGGGCGCCCAGGCCGGTGAAGTAGGTGACCTCGAGCAGGGCTCGTTTCAGGTCCGTCGCCGCCATCGGTTGACCCACGTCGCCGATACCGAGCGTCGACGCGAACGCGCGCCCGACCACGAACCACGCGCCGCCGGCAACCGCCAGCCAGCCGCCGAACACCGCGCTGGCCCGGTTACCGGACATGAGCACCAGCAAGCCGCCCACCGCGGCCGCTGCGCCGGGAAGGACCTCCAGCCAGCCTTTGGCCGTGGTCCACGTCCATGCCGGGTCGGCCATGTACGCCCAGTCGATGTTGGGCCCGAAGAACGGCACGAGTGCACCCCACGCACCCAGAAGAATCAGGAGTAACCCGGTTAGCGCGCCGCGGGAACGTGGCATATACAGCGCGCGAGGGCGATCGTAGTCGTGGCTCGTGGTCCTCATCGGAACCTCCTTCAAACAGGTATGTCTGGTGTGAGGCTGGTTACCCGACGGCGCCTGGGTGTAACCGGCCAGGCCCAGGTTGATGTTTGCTGGGGCCGACGCAACGGTCTCCTGCGGGCGGTGGGCGCGCCCGCGCTGTCCGCGGCGCCGACGGTCTGAGCTGGCCGGACGTCGCGCCCGGCGAACGTTCGGGCCCGCCCCGGCGCAAAGGTCACGATTTGGCCGCGAAATGGCCCGGGGCGGTCCCCGCTAGTCGAACAGCCCGGCCTGGCCGAGGCCGGTGACCCCCGCCGGCGGCGTCATGCCGAGGTGCGTCCAGGCCTTGGCGGTGGCCACCCGGCCCCGTGGCGTGCGCGCGATCATGCCGGCGCGGACCAGGAACGGCTCGCACACCTCCTCAACCGTGGTGGCCTCCTCGCCCACCGCGACCGCCAGCGTCGACACCCCGACCGGGCCGCCGCCGAAGCTGCGGGTCAGCGCCGAGAGCACGCCCCGGTCCAGCCGGTCCAGGCCCAGCTCGTCGACGTCGTAGACCGCCAGCGCGGACTTGGCGACGTCGCGGGTGATCACGCCGTCGGCGCGCACCTCGGCGAAGTCGCGGACCCGGCGCAGCAGCCGGTTCGCGATGCGTGGGGTGCCGCGCGAGCGCCGGGCGATCTCCTCGGCCGCCTCGGCGCCGAGCTCGATGCCCAGGATCCCGGCCGAGCGGGCCAGCACCCGCTCCAGCTCGGCGGGCTCGTAGAAGTCCATGTGCGCGGTGAAGCCGAAGCGGTCGCGCAGCGGGCCGGTCAGCGCGCCCGACCGGGTGGTCGCACCAACCAGGGTGAAGGGCGCCACCTCCAGCGGAATCGAGGTCGCCCCGGGGCCCTTGCCGACCACCACGTCGACCCGGAAGTCCTCCATCGCCAGGTAGAGCATCTCCTCGGCGGGCCGGGCGATGCGGTGGATCTCGTCGATGAACAGCACGTCGTGCTCGACCAGGTTGGACAGCATCGCGGCCAGGTCACCGGCGCGTTCCAGCGCCGGGCCGGACGTCACCCGCAGCGACGACCCGAGCTCGGCCGCGATGATCATGGCCAGTGACGTCTTGCCGAGCCCCGGCGGGCCGGACAACAGAATGTGATCCGGTGTGTTGCCGCGGTTTTTGGCTCCCTCGATGACGAGCTGCAGCTGTTCGCGCACCCGCGGTTGGCCGATGAACTCGCGCAGCGAGCGCGGTCGCAGGCTGACGTCGATGTCGCCTTCCGCCGGCGCCAGTGCCGCTGAGACTTCCCGAACCTCTCGGTCCTCGTAGTCGTCCGTCATCGCGACTTACCCAGCAATGACAGCGCGGCCCGCAGCGCGGTCGACGTGGTGGCGTCGTGATCGTCGGCCAGCACCTTGTCGGTGGCCTCCTCCGCCTGTTTGGCCGCAAACCCAAGGCCCACAAGGGCTTCCACGACCGGACTGCGCACCGCGTGGCCATTGAGACCCGCGTGGCCGGCACCGGCCGGTGCGTCCGCCGCGCCGACGCCGACCTTATCGCGCAATTCCAAGACCATCCGTTCGGCGCCGCGCTTGCCGATCCCGGGGACCCGGGTCAGCGCGCTGACGTCGCTGTCGTGCAGCGCCTGTCGCAGCGCCCCGGCGTCGTGCACGGCCAGGGTCGCCATCGCCAGCCGCGGCCCCACCCCCGACACCGACAGCAGGGTCAGGAACAGGTCGCGGGTCTCGGTGTCGGCGAAGCCGTACAGCGTCATCGAATCCTCGCGGACCACCATCGCGGTGATCAGCCGGGCCTCGGTCCCCGACCGCAGCGTCGCCAACGTCGACGGCGTCGCGTTCACCCGGTAGCCGACGCCGGCGGCCTCGATCACCACGTGATCGAGCGCCACCTCGAGCACCTCCCCGCGCACCGACGCGATCATCGCGCGGCCTTCAGCTTGGCGTTCAGCTTGGCCGTGTACTTCTGTCGCTGCTCGGCGGCCATCGCCTCGGCGGCGGCCATCCGGGCGATCATCGGCGCCCGCCAGCAATGACAGATCGCCAGCGCCAGCGCGTCGGCGGCGTCGGCCGGAGTCGGTTTGGCTTGCAGCTCAAGGATTCTGGTGACCATGGCGGTGACCTGTGCCTTATCTGCGGCACCGTTGCCGGTGACCGCGGCCTTGACCTCGCTGGGGGTATGGAAGTGGACGTCGATGCCGCGCCTGGCGGCCGCCAGGGCGACGACGCCGCCGGCCTGCGCGGTGCCCATCACGGTCGACACGTTGAGTTGGGAGAACACCCGCTCGACCGCCACGACGTCCGGCCGGTGGGTGGCCAGCCAGTGCTCGACGGCGTCGCTGATCTTCAGCAGCCGCTCGGCCAGCGGGGCGTCCGACGGGGTGCGCACCACGTCGACGTCCAGCGCGACGACCGAGCGCCCGCGCCCGCTTTCGACGACCGACAGACCGCATCGCGTCAGGCCGGGATCGACGCCCATCACCCGCATTCCCGCTCCCACCTAGTAGAACAGCTGTTCGATAGCCTAGCGGCCGGCTCCGACGGGTCCGGGTAGGACACGCGGCCGTGCCGCCGATTCCCGCCGTGACGTTAGGGCGCCGAACCCGCGAAAAAGCTGTTAGCTTTACCCCACGTTCGCTCGAGCAACGTGGCAACGGAGGAGTTGGCGTGGGATCTCTGCTGGTCATGATCGCCGTGGTGCTCTTCATCGCGTCCATCGTGGTGCTCGTGGTGGCTTTGCGGCGGCCGAAGCAACCGGCCCAGCGGGGCGGTCGCCAGGATCCCATGGCCGCCGACGCGATGCCGCAGTTCGGCCCCCGTCAACTCGGGCCCGGGGCCATCGTCAGCTACGGCGGCATCGACTACATCGTGCGCGGTTCGGTCACTTTTCGCGAAGGCCCCTTCGTCTGGTGGGAACACCTGCTGGAGGGTGGCGACCAGCCGATCTGGTTCAGCGTCGAGGAAGACGACGGGCGCCTGGAGCTGGCGATGTGGGTCACCCGCAAGGATGTGCCGCTGCGGCCCGGCGACCCCTATGTCGTCGACGGCGTGATGTTCCACGAATCCGAACGCGGCCGCGCCTCCTACACGACCGAGGGCACCACCGGCCTGCCGGCCGGCGGCGAGATGGAGTTCGTCGACTGCACCAACGACGACGACTCGGCGCTGCTCTCGTTCGAGCGCTGGGCCCCGGACATGCCCTGGGAGGTGTCGACGGGCAAGTCCGTCTCGCCCGGCGAGATCACCGTGTATTCGGCGCCCCCACCCAGCCCGGCGTAGAGCACGAGGTCTCCTGGGTGCCCCTTCATCAGCTCGCCGTGACCCCGGCCGACGTATCCGGCGAACGGCTGGGACTCGCGCTCAACGCGCCCGTACCCGCGCCGCTGGCCAGCTGCCGGCTGGACCACCCCGACGGCGGCGCCGCGCTGCTGCTCGGCGTGCTCGGCGCCTCACATGTCGTCGCCGTCGGGCACGAGTTCTCCGAGGAAATCTCTTGCACCGCACGCAGTCTCGGCGCCGACCTGCCGGAGCGGACCGAGGCGCCCGGCTACCGCCTGCACTCCCGCACCGAGGCCCACGACGAGGCGAGCTTCCGCCGCCTCGCACGCGACCTGCGCGACCGTTGCGCCCACTGGGCGGGCTGGCTCGGCGGCACGTTTCCCGGCGATGACGCCGCGCTGACCGTGCTGGCCGCCCAATCCGACGGCGCCGGCTGGCGCTGGCAGACCTGGCACCTCTATCCGGGGCGTCCCGCCGGCAACGGCGGAACGGTGGTCCACACCGCCAGCCGGTGGCGCCCGTGAGCCGCAACCGCCTGTTCGTGATCGCCGGCGTGCTGGGCGCGGCCGGCGTGACGTGTCTGATCTTCGGAATCATCTTGCTGCAGAAGAACATTGCGTCCTATGTCGCCGGCCACTATCACGAGTACGCCCGCGACGTGAACGGGACTCGCTACCAGTGCACCGGGTCGCCCGATCAGGTGGCCGACGCGCTCGCCGACTACGCCGAACCGGACGCGCGGGCCGACAACGGCAAGACCGAGTACCTGCGCTACAGCAACAACATCGTGATCGTCGGCCCCGACGGCACCTACCCGTGCAGCATCCGCGTCGAGCCGCTGAGCGCCGGATACAGCCACGGCGCCTTCATCTTCCTCGGCCCCGGATTTTCCCCGGGATCCCCATCGGGCGGCGCCGGGGGCACCCCCGGCGGCCCCGGCGGAACCAAGTGAACGCAAAGGAGAACACGATGTATCTCGCCGTCGAGATCGGCACCGTCGACCTCAACCCCGTGCTGAAAGGCGCAGTCGCGACGATCCTGTACTTCGTCGTCGGCATGGCTGTGCTTCTCGTCGGGTTTTACGCGGTCGACGTGCTGACCCCGGGAAAGCTGCGCCAGCTGGTGTTCATCGACCGCCGGCCCAACGCCGTGGTGGTCGCGGGCGCGATGTACATCGCCCTGACCATCGTCATCATCACCGCCATCGCCAACAGCTACAGCCAGCTGGGCCAGGGGCTCGTCGGCGTGGCGGTGTACGGGCTGATGGGCGTGATCCTGTTGGGCGTCGCGCTGCTGGCGATGCACCTGCTGATCCCGGGCAGTTTTCACGAGCACATCGACGAACCGGAGCTGCATCCGGGATCGTTCGCGGTGGCGCTGATACTGCTCGCCGTCGGAGGGGTGACCGCCGCGGCGGTGTCATGAGCGTTATCGGGTCGGCGGGCGAGGTACGGGCGCCCGAGGCGACACCGCCCGCGGCGGTGTCGGGTCGGTGGCGGGCGCTGCTGCTGGCCGCCGCGGCGGCGTGCGCGGCGTGCGGCATCATCTACGAACTCGCGCTGCTCACGCTCTCGGTCAGCCTGGACGGCGGAGGGATCGTCGCCACCTCGCTGATCGTCGCGGGCTACATCGCCGCGCTGGGCGTGGGCGCGCTGCTGGTCAAGCCGCTGCTGGCGCACGCGGCGATCACCTTCATCGCCGTCGAGGCGCTGCTGGGCGTCGTCGGTGGGCTGTCGGCTGCGGCGCTGTACGTGGTGTTCGCGTTCCTGGACGGGTCCGTCGGGTCGACATGGGTGCTGGCGGCGAGCACGGCGCTGATCGGTGGCCTGGTCGGTGCCGAGGTGCCGCTGTTGATGACGCTGCTGCACAGCGGCCATCCGGGCGCTGAAAAAGACCCAGCCGCCGATGCCGGACGCACGCTGGCCAACCTGAACGCCGCCGATTACCTGGGCGCGCTGCTGGGTGGGCTGGTCTGGCCGTTCCTGCTGCTGCCGCAGCTGGGGATGATTCGCGGCGCGGCCGCCACCGGCATGATCAACCTGGTGGCCGCCGCCGTCGTGGCCATTTTCCTGTTGCGCCAAGTGGTTTCGCCTCGGCAACTGGCGCTGGCGCTGTGCGCGCTGGCCGCCGCCGTGGGGCTGCTCGCCACCCTGCTGCTGCGTTCGGCCGACGTCGAAACAACCAGCAGACAAAGGCTTTACGCCGACCCGATCGTCGCCTACCGGCACACGGCCTATCAGGAGATCGTGGTGACCCGGCGCGGCAACGACACCCGGCTGTATCTCGATGGGGGCCTGCAGTTCTCCACCCGCGACGAATACCGCTACACCGAAAGCCTCGTCTACCCCGCGCTCGGCAACGGCGCCCACTCGGTGCTGGTGCTCGGCGGCGGCGACGGCCTGGCGGCCCGCGAATTGCTGCGCCAGCCCGGCATTTCCAAGATCGTGCAGGTCGAGCTCGACCCCGCGGTGATTGACATCGCGCGCACCACGCTGCGCGGGGCCAACGGCGGTTCGTTGGACAACCCGCGGGTGGCCGTGCTGACCGAGGACGCGATGAACTGGCTACGCCGACCGAGCGTGGACCGCTTCGACGCGGTCATCGTCGACCTTCCCGATCCCGACACCCCCGTGCTGGGCCGGCTGTACTCGACGGAGTTCTACGCGCTGGTCGCCCACGCGCTGGCTCCCGGCGGGCTGATGGTGGTGCAGGCGGGCAGCCCGTTTTCCACCCCGACGGCGTATTGGCGCACGGTTTCGACGATCCGGGCCGCCGGCTACGCGGTCACGCCGTACCACGTGCACGTGCCCACGTTCGGTGACTGGGGATTCGCCCTGGCGCAGCGCGCGGACGCCGCGCCCACCCCGAAGGTGCCCAGCAACGCGCCTCCGCTGCGTTACCTCAACCAGCAGGTGCTCGACGCCGCCGGCGTCTTCGGCACCGACATCGGCCCGCGCCCGGTGGAGCCGTCGACCCTGGACAATCCGCGCATCGTCGAGGACATGCGGCACGGATACGACTAGTTACTCCTCGTCGAGGGCGGCGAGGACCTCGTCGGACAGGTCGACGTTGGTCCAGACGTTCTGCACGTCGTCGCTGTCCTCCAGCGCATCGACCAGCTTGAACACCTTGCGAGCGCCCTCGACATCGACGGGCACGCTGACCGACGGCTGGAAGCTGGCCTCGGCCGATTCGTAGTCGATGCCCGCGTCCTGCAGCGCGGTGCGCACCGCCACCAGGTCGGTGGGCTCGGAGATGACCTCGAAGCTCTCACCCAGGTCGTTGACGTCCTCGGCGCCGGCGTCGAGCACGGCGGTCAGCACGTCGTCTTCGGTGAGGCCGTTCTTTTCCAGCGTGACGACGCCCTTGCGGGTGAACAGGTAGGACACCGATCCGGGATCGGCCATGTTGCCACCGTTGCGGGTCACCGCCACCCGGACCTCGCCGGCCGCGCGGTTGCGGTTGTCGGTCAGGCACTCGATCAGCACCGCCACGCCGTTGGGGCCGTAGCCCTCGTACATGATCGTCTGGTAGTCGGCGCCGCCGGCTTCCTCGCCCGCGCCCCGCTTGCGGGCGCGCTCGATGTTGTCGTTGGGCACCGAGGTCTTCTTCGCCTTCTGGATGGCGTCGTAGAGCGTCGGGTTGCCCGCCGGGTCACCGCCGCCGGTACGGGCGGCGACCTCGATGTTCTTGATCAGCCGGGCAAACTCCTTGCCACGCCGCGCGTCTTTGACGGCCTTCTGGTGCTTGGTGGTGGCCCACTTGGAATGGCCGCTCATCGGTGTCCTATCTGAAAAGTCCTCTTGTTTTTGTGGCCAGACGAGTCTACGTGGGCGGTTGGGGTGGGTCGCCCGGCGACTACCCGGCCGCCTCAGATGCCCCAGGAGTCACAGCAGGGCGGGGATATGGCGCATTCGAAACGAGCTAGCCCATTCGCTAGCGCGTTTCGCACTCACACATCACCTGGTGCCGGTGCCGCCGTGGCCGGTGTTCAAACCGGCCGATCGTCAGCCGGTGACGAGGTCGACGAATAGGTGGTGGATGCGCCGGTCGCCCGTCATCTCCGGGTGAAAAGCCGTGGCCAGCTTGCGGCCCTGCTTCACCGCGACGACGTGCCCGGCCGCGCTGGCCAGCACCTCCACGCCGTCACCGGCGCGCTCGACCCAGGGCGCGCGGATGAACACCGCGCGTACCGGGTCGCTAAGCCCCGCGAACGCGATGTCACCCTCAAACGAATCGACCTGACGTCCAAAAGCGTTGCGCCGCACCGTCATATCGATCGCGCGCAGCGGCAGTGCCTCGCGCCCGCCCGCGCCGGCGTCCAGGATCTCGCTGGCCAGCAGGATCATCCCGGCGCAGGCGCCGTAGGCGGGCAACCCGTCCGCCAGCAGGCCCCGCAGCGGCTCCAGCAGGCCCAGGTCGAGCAGCAGGTGGCTCATGGTGGTCGATTCCCCACCGGGAATGACCAGCCCGTCGACCGCCTCGAGCTCGCCGCGCCGGCGCACCGGCATCGACTCGGCCCCGGCCTCGCGCAGGGCGGCCAGGTGCTCGCGGGTGTCACCCTGCAGCGCAAGGACTCCGATCCGCGGGGCGCTCACTGGTTGGCCGGCTGGTATCCGCGTTTGAAGCGGGTCAGCCCCTCCTGCATGACGGCCGCGACCATCTCGCCGGACTGCGTGAAGATCTTGCCCTGGCACAGCGAACGGCCGCCGCTGGCCGACGGCGAGCTCTGGTCGTAGAGCAGCCACTCGTCGGCCCGGAACGGGCGCATGAACCACATCGCGTGGTCCAGCGAGGCCACCTGCAGGTGCTCCCGCACGTCGAGATGGGTGACCTGCGCCGACCCGAGCAGGGTGAGGTCGCTCATGTAGGCCAGCGCGCAGATGTGCAGCACGGGGTCGTCCGGCAGCGGGTCGCGGTGGCGGAACCAGACCTGCTGCTGGGATGCCTTGCCCGGCAGCAGCTGCAGGCGCTCGCGCGGCACGATGCAGACGTCCCACTCCTCGAACTGCTTGAATCCGGCGTCGTCGAAGACCTTGATCGAGTTCAGCCCCGGCAGCCCGTCCGGTGGTGGCGCCGCCGGCATGGAGTCCTGGTGGTGGATGCCCTCCTGATCGGTATGGAAGGAGGCGCCCATGCTGAAGATGATCTCCCCGTGCTGAATGGCGTTCACCCGCCGGGTGGCGAACGAGCCGCCGTCGCGGGAGCGCTCGACGATGAAAACCGTGCGCTCCTTGGCGTCGCCGGGCCGCAGGAAATACCCGTGCAGCGAGTGCACCTGATACTTCGGGTCCACGGTGCGCACCGCCGACACCAGTGACTGGCCGGCTACGTGGCCCCCGAAGGTGCGCTGCAGGAATCCCGACTCTGGGCTGAAGATGCTGCCACGGTAGATGTTGACCTCGAGTTGCTCGAGATCGAGGATCTCTTCGATCGCCACGGACTGTTTTTACCAGCCGCGTTCGGCCAGCCGATGGGGCTCCGCGATCTGCTCGACGTTGATACCCACCATCGCCTCGCCCAGCCCGCGCGACACCTTGGCCAGCACGTCGGGATCGTCGTAGAAGGTGGTCGCCTTGACGATCGCGGCCGCGCGCGCAGCGGGATCGCCGGACTTGAAGATGCCCGAACCCACGAACACGCCCTCGGCGCCGAGCTGCATCATCATCGCCGCGTCCGCCGGGGTGGCGATGCCGCCCGCGGTGAACAGCGTGACCGGCAGCTTGCCCGCCCGGGCCACCTCGACGACGAGGTCGTAAGGGGCCTGCAATTCCTTTGCGGCAACAAATAATTCGTCTTCGGACAGCGATGTCAGGCGGCGGATCTCGCCGCCGATCGCCCGCATGTGCGTGGTCGCGTTGGAGACGTCGCCGGTCCCGGCTTCGCCCTTGGAGCGGATCATGGCCGCGCCCTCGCTGATGCGCCGCAGCGCCTCGCCGAGGTTGGTCGCGCCGCACACGAACGGCACGGTGAACTTCCACTTGTCGATGTGGTGGGTGTAGTCGGCGGGGGTGAGCACCTCGGACTCGTCGACGTAGTCCACGCCGAGGCTCTGCAGGATCTGCGCCTCGACGAAGTGGCCGATGCGGGCCTTGGCCATCACCGGGATGGTCACCGCGGCGATGATGCCCTCGATCATGTCCGGGTCGCTCATCCGCGACACCCCGCCCTGCGCGCGGATGTCGGCGGGCACCCGTTCCAGCGCCATGACGGCGACGGCGCCGGCGGCCTCGGCGATCTTGGCCTGCTCGGGGGTGACGACGTCCATGATGACGCCGCCCTTGAGCATCTCGGCCATGCCGCGTTTGACGCGCGCCGTTCCGGTTCGCCCGTTGCTCGGGTGGGCGGTACTCACTGCATGATCTCCTTCAACCGTTGTCGACCCAGTCTAATGAGGCGCTTTGGCCCGCGTTGACTCCACGGAGTCAGCGGATGGACAGCAGCGGCCCGGGGGTGCGGCCGCCGGCCTGCTCGGCCGCATCGGTGAGCAGTCCGGATAGTTGCATGGGGTACACGGTCTCCCCCGCCGCTACCAGCGCGGCGATGTCAGCAGCGTCACACCAGCGGTGGCCGTGGATGTAGCTGCGTTCCAGCTCGGTTCGGCCCGTGCGCGACGGCTCGAACCGCTGGGTGCGGTAGACGAAGTAGAACTCCTCGCTGTCGATCAGCGAGCCGTTGAACTCGAAGACCTCGTCGCGCCGCCACACCGGCCCGACCATCTCGCCCGGCGCGACCCGCAGACCGGTTTCCTCGGCCAGCTCTCGCGCGGCGGCCTCGGCCAGCCGCTCCCCCTGCTGCACCTCCCCGCCCACCGTGAACCACCACTTCGGCGCGTGCTGGTGAGCGAGCGCGGGATCCGACCCGCACAGCAGCAGCACCGCGCCGGTGTCGTCGAGCAGCACGATGCGCGCCGAGGTGCGGTGGTTGAGGACGCCGTGGTCGCCGTGGGCCAGCGCGTGCGGCCGCTCGACGATCTCGAAATAGCTGGGCAGCGCGGCGGTTCCGCCGAGGTGGAACAGCCGCACCAGGGGCCGTTCGGCCAGCGCCAGGGTGTCCCGGACCGCGTCGTTGTGGAAACGACGGGCCAGCACCACGCGGGCCCCGGCGTCGGCCAGCTCGGCGATCAGCCCGGCCGGCAGCGACGCCGGATCGACGACGGCCAGCGCGGCCGACAGCTCGTTCTCGGCGTTTTCCCGCGCGGGCCGCGGCGCCCCCTCCGCGGCGTCGGCCAGCGCCGCCAGCCGCCGCCCTTCGGACGCACCGCCATAGGCGTCGATGGCGACGGCGCGCGACACCACCGCGCGCCGCGCCAGTGCGCCGTCGAGCGCCTGCCACGACAGGTCGTAGCGGACGTGCAACCGGTCCAGCCGGTTGGCCGTCCGGTACGCCCACGCGCCGAAGACCGCCAGCACCGCGACGAAGACCGCGATGGCGACGATCAGCCATGTCATCAAGTGGCCACCTCAACCTTGGCGCCTGACGCGGCGACCGTCTCGTATACCCGCGTGATCTGGCTGGCCACCACCGACCAGTCGTAGCGCTGGACAGCGGCCGATCCGGCCGTCACATAGCGTTCCCGCAGCACATCATCCTCCAGCACCGCGATCAGCGCATCGGCAAGCGCGTCGCCGTCGCCGATGGGCACCAGGCACCCGACGTCGCCGTTGCGCAGCACGCGGCGGAAGGCGTCCAGATCGCTCGCCACCACCGGGGTGCCGGCGGCCAGCGCCTCGACCAGAACGATGCCGAAACTCTCGCCGCCGAGGTTGGGCGCGCAGTAGGCGTCGGCGCTGCGCATGGCCGACGCCTTCCCGGCGTCGTCGACCTGGCCGAGGAAGCGGATGTGGTCCACCAATTCGCCTGCCTGGACCCGCAATTGGTCCTCGTCACCGCGGCCGACGACCAGCAGCTGCACGTCACTGAAACGCTCGACCAGCCCCGGCAGCGCGTCGAGCAGCACCGACATGCCCTTGCGTGGCTCGTCGTAGCGGCCCAGGAACAGCACCGTCTTGCCGGCGCGCGGGTAGCCGTCCATGCGCGGCGCCGAGGCGAACGAGGCGACATCGACGCCGTTGGGGATCTCCACCGCGTCGGTGCCCAGCGCCTCCATCTGCCAGCGGCGGGCCAAATCGGAGACCGCGATCCGCCCGACGATCTTCTCGTGCATCGGTCGCAGGATGCCCTGAAACACCGTCAGCGTCAGCGATTTGGTGGTCGACGTGTGAAACGTCGCCACGATCGGGCCCTCGGCGATGTTGAGGGCCAGCATGGACAGGCTCGGTGCGTTGGGCTCGTGCAGGTGGAGCACGTCGAAATCGCCTTCGGCGAGCCACTTTTTCACCTTGCGGTGGGTGGCCGGCCCGAACCGCAGCCGGGCCACCGACCCGTTGTAGGGAATCGGGACGGCCTTGCCCGCCGAGACGACGTAATCGGGCAACACGGCGTGCGGCGAGGACGGCGCGAGCACGCTGACGTCGTGACCCCGGGCGCGCATCACCTCGGCCAGCTGCAGAACGTGCGACTGCACCCCGCCCGGAACGTCGAACGAGTAGGGACACACCATCCCGATCCGCATCAGGTGTCCTTCAGCCGGGCCTGCTTGGCTTCGGGAAGGTCGGCCAGCCACTGCGGCTGCATCATGTGCCAGTCCTCGGGGCGGGCGGCGATGTTCTTCTCGAACTGATCGGCCATCGCCTGGGTGATGGCGCCGACGTCGCCGCTGGTGCAATCCAGCGGCGGGTGTATCGAGACGCCCCAGCCCCGGTCCTCGAACCAGCAGTGCGCCGGCAGCAGAGCCGCCCCGGTCGCGATGGCGAGCTTCGCCGGCCCGGCCGGCAGCCGGGTGGGCTCACCGAAGAAGTCGACCTGCACGCCGGTGCGGGTGAGGTCGCGCTCGGCCATCAAGCACACCACGCGGTTGTCCCGCAGCCGATCGCACAACACGTCGAACGGCGGCCGTTCTCCCCCGGACAGCGGCAGCACCTCGAAGCCGAGGCGCTCGCGGTAGGCGATGAAGCGCCGGTACAGCGACTCGGGTTTGAGGCGCTCGGCGACGGTGGTGAAGGTGCCGTGTGTCTGCGCCAGCCATACCCCGGCCATGTCCCAGTTGCCGCTGTGCGGCAACGCGATCACCGCGCCGCGGCCGCTGGACAGCGCCGCCTCGATATGGTCTCGCCCCAGCACCGAGTCGTGCAGCGCGCGGCCCACCTCGACCAGGTCCATGCCCGGCAGGCGGAACGCCTCGCGCCAGTAGCGGGCGTAGGAGGCCAGCGAGGCCCGCATCAGCGAGTCCGGCACCTCCCCGGGCGCCATTCCGATCACGCGGGCCAGGTTCTTGCGCAGTTGGTCGGGGCCGCCGCCGCGGGCGGCGTAGCGCGCCCCGGCCTCAAAGGCGTTGCGCGCGGCGAACTCCGGCATCGCCCGCACCGCCATCCAGCCGGACGCATACGCCCAGTCGGCGCCCATCCCACCCGTCAGGCGGCCCACCGTCCGGCTCGCCAACTGGCGGGCCAACCGGCGTTGCGCCCCAATCATGTTCATGCCCGGCGGAGTGGGAATCACGGCTCGCTCACCAACCGATCGGTCGCGCCGGGCGAGGTCCGCACCGCGTGCAACCGCTGCGCGCAGGTGACCAGGCTGGCCACCGCCAGCACCCACATCGCGACCGGCAGCGCGGGCGGCCACGCGACGAACGGGAAGTCGGAGACGCCCGCGCCGACGAGCACGATGATCAGCCGTTCCGGCCGTTCGATCAGGCCGCCGTCGCCGCGCAGCCCGCTGGCTTCGGCGCGGGCCTTGATGTAGGAGATCACCTGCGAGGTGACCAGGCAGATCAGCGTGGCGACCGCCAGCAGCTTGTCGTGCAGGCCGAAGACGATCCACCACAGCAGCCCGCAGAACACCGCGCCGTCGCTGACCCGGTCACAGGTGGCGTCCAGGACCGCGCCGAATCGGGTGCCGCCGCCGCGTTCCCGGGCCATCGCCCCATCGAGCATGTCGAAGAGGACGAAGAACCAGACCACCAGCGTGCCGGCGAACAGCTTGCCCATCGGGAACAGCGTGAGCGCCCCGGCCACCGCGACGATGGTGCCCAGGATGGTGACGACGTCGGGGGTCAATCCCAGCCGCAGGCATGCCCGTGCGGTGGGAGCGGTCAGCCGCGCGAACGCCGCCCGCGACAGGAACGGCATTTTGCTCATGGTTGCTTTGTCCACTCCGTGGCCAGCAGCTGGCGCGTCTCGCGCAGCAATTGCGGGATCACCTTCGACCCGCCGATGATGGTGATGAAGTTCGCGTCGCCACCCCAGCGCGGCACCACGTGCACGTGCAGGTGTTCGGCCAGCGACCCCCCGGCCGACGTCCCCAGGTTCAGGCCGACGTTGAAACCGTGCGGCCGCGAGACGTTCTTGATGACGCGAATCGCCTTCTGAATGAAGAACATCAGCTCCGCGCTTTCCGGGTCGGTCAGGTCCTCGAGCTCGGAGACGCGACGGTAGGGCACCACCATCAGGTGTCCGGGGTTGTAGGGGTAGAGGTTGAGCACGGCGTAGACGAGCTCGCCGCGGGCGACCACCAAACCGTCTTCGTCGGTGAGGTGCGGAATGTCGGTGAACGGCTGCTCGGTCTTGCCGTTGTCGCGCTTCATCGGCGCTTCGGCCAGATAGGTCATCCGGTACGGAGTCCACAACCGCTGCAGGTGATCCTCCTCGCCGACCCCCCTGTCCAGGATGGTGTCGTCGGTGCCCCGCTCGGCCGGTTCGCGATCACTCACGGTCGCTCACCACTTGACACTTTCACGAGTTCTGCTGTGGGCACGGAATTCTCGCGATCGGCGATCCACTTCACGATCGCCTCGACCGCGCTGTCGCGGGGCACACCGTTGATCTGCGTGCGGTCACCGAAACGGAAGCTGACCGCGCCTGCCTGCACGTCGCGGTCACCGGCCAGCAACATGAACGGCACCCGCTGGGCGGTGTGGTTGACGATCTTCTTGGCCATCCGGTCGTCGCTGGAGTCCACCTCGACGCGCACGCCGTGCGACTTGAGTTGCGCGGCAACGCTTTCCAGGTAGTCCACGTGCTCGTCGGCGACCGGGATGCCCACCGCCTGCACCGGCGCCAGCCACGCCGGGAAGGCTCCCGCGTAGTGCTCGGTGAGGATGCCGAAGAACCGCTCGATCGACCCGAACAGCGCCCGGTGGATCAGCACCGGCCGCTGCCGCGACCCGTCGGACGCGGTGTATTCCAGTTCGAAGCGGTCGGGCATGTTGAAGTCGAGCTGAATGGTGGACATCTGCCAGCTGCGTCCCAGCGCGTCCTTGACCTGTACCGAGATCTTCGGGCCGTAGAACGCCGCACCGCCGGGGTCGGGAACGAAATGCAACCCGGAGGCTTCGGCGACCTCCCGCAGGACTTCGGTGGCCTCGTCCCACATCTCGTCGGAGCCCGAATACTTCTCCGGGTCCTTGGTGGACAGCTCCAGGTAGAAGTCGTTGAGCCCGTAGTCGGCCAGCAGATCGAGCACGAAGCGCAGCAGCGAGGTCAGCTCGTCGCGCATCTGCTCTCGCGTGCAGTAGATGTGGGCGTCGTCCTGAGTCATGCCGCGCACCCGGGTCAGCCCGTGCACCACGCCCGACTTCTCGTAGCGGTACACGCTGCCGAACTCGAAGAGCCGCAACGGAAGTTCGCGATACGACCGACCGCGCGACCGGTAGATCAGGTGGTGCATCGGACAGTTCATCGGCTTGAGGTAGTAGTCCTGCCCCGGCTTGCGCACCGTCCCGTCCGGGTTGAACTCCGCGTCGAGGTGCATCGGCGGGTACATGCCGTCGGCGTACCACTCGAGGTGGCCCGAGGTGATGTACAGCTGCTCCTTGGTGATATGCGGAGTGTTGACGAACTCGTACCCGGCCTCGATGTGCTTGCGTCGCGAGTACTCCTCCAGCTCGCGACGGATGATGCCGCCCTTGGGATGGAAAACCGCCAGGCCGGAACCGATTTCGTCGGGAAAGCTGAACAGGTCCAGCTCGACGCCCAGCCTGCGGTGGTCGCGGCGCTGCGCCTCCTCGAGCAGCTCCAGGTGCTTGTCCAGCGCCTCCTGCGACTCCCAGGCGGTGCCGTAGATGCGTTGCAGGCTGGCGTTGCTCTGGTCGCCGCGCCAGTAGGCGGCCGAGCTGCGGGTCAGCTTGAACGCCGGGATGTGCTTGGTGGTGGGGATGTGCGGACCCCGGCACAGGTCGCCCCAAACCCGTTCCCGGGTGCGGGGATTCAGGTTGTCGTAGGCGGTGAGCTCGTCGCCGCCGACCTCCATGACGTCGGGATCCCCGGACTTGTCGTCGACGAGTTCGAGCTTGTAGGGCTCGTCGGCCAGCTCCGCGCGAGCCGCGTCCTTGGACGCGTAGACGCGGCGGTCGAACAGCTGACCGTCCTTGACGATCTGGCGCATCCGCTTTTCCAGCTTGGTCAGGTCCTCCGGCGTGAACGGTTCGGTCACGTCGAAGTCGTAGTAGAACCCGTCGGTGATCGGCGGCCCGATCCCCAATTTGGCGTGCGGGAACAGGTCCTGGACGGCTTGAGCCAGCACGTGTGCGGCCGAGTGCCGGATGACGCTGCGACCCTCGTCGGTGTTGGCGGCCACCGGGACGACGTCGGCGTCGGCGTCGGGCGTCCAGCTCAGGTCGCGCAGCTTGCCGTCAACGTCGCGCACCACCACGATCGCATCGGGCGCGCCCCGGCGCGGCAACCCGGCTTCGCCCACCGCAGCGGCCGCGGTGGTCCCGGCAGGCACCCGGATGGGGGCGTGCGGGACGTGGTTGGCGGGGGCGCTCATGAGGCTGGTTCTCCAAGGTTGGTGGTGTGAGGAGTCGATCGCTGCCATGCTATCGGTGCCGACCGCGCTCAGGGCTGGCCAGGCTTGAGCCGTACGAACAGCGCGTCGGCTTCGGTCAGCAACTGATCGCCGTCGGTCAACCGGCCCGACACGAAGATCTTGCGCCCATCCACCCGGTCGATGCCCGCGTCGAACTGCAGTTCCTTTTCCACCGGGACGATGTGGCGGTAGTCGATCTTGAGGTATGCGGTGCGCTGCCGCGGGTTGCCGGTGAGCACCGACGCCGACAACCCGAGGATGGAGTCGAACAGCATCCCCAGCGCGCCGCCGTGCACCGCGCCGTTGCGGCCCAGGTGGAATCGGGCGAAGCGGGCCTGGCCGTGGATCCGGCCGTCCTCGCCCTTGTGCGCCGACATCGGGATCGTCAGGATGTTGCCCCGCATCGGCAGGTCCATCCGCCGGCCCGACGGGGACGCCCACTCGTCGGCGTCGAACGGCGCCAGCAGCGCCGACGCCTTCTCCAGCAGGTCAGCGGCCTCGGTGATCACCTCGTCGGGCGCGTCGGCGGCCCGGGCGTGGTCCTGCAACGACCGCACGGCGTCGATGAACCGGCCGTAGTCGGGCCCGCCCTTGGTCGTCGGTTCCGGCGGGTTGAACCCGCCGCCCGGGTGTCGCTGATGTTCGGCCACCACAACACCGTATTGCCCGGCGGACGGGCTTTCGCGCAGTGGTTAGACGGGCTGCTGCGCCCCGGCGGCCGACAACGTTTCGAATTCGTCGTCGGACAGCTCGATCTGAGCGGCGGCGACGTTTTCCTCCAGGTGCGCGACCTTCGACGTGCCCGGGATCGGCACCATCACCGGCGAATGCTTCAGCAACCACGCCAACGCCAACTGCGACGGCGACGCGTCGTGGTCGGCGGCGATGCGCTGCAGCGGGCCGTCGGGGGCAGCCAGCGGCCCGGCGGCCAGCGGGAACCACGGGATGAACCCGATGCCCTGTTTGGTCGCGGCGTCCAGCAGCGGCTCGGCGCCACGGGCCGTCAGGTTGTACATGTTCTGCACCGAGACGATCTCGGTGACGCGCAGGGCCGCGTTCAACTGGTCGACGTCGATCTCGGACAGGCCGATGTGGCGGATCTTGCCCTCGTTCTTCAGGGTGAGCAGCTCGCCCACCTGATCTTCGAGCGGGAAGTTCTTGTCGATGCGGTGCAGCTGGAACAGGTCGATGGTGTCCACGCCCAGCCGGCGCAGGCTCATCTCGCATTCCTGGCGCAGGTAGCTCGGATTGCCCAACGGAATCCAGATGTCCGGGCCGGTGCGCAGCAGGCCCGCCTTGGTCGCGACCACCAGACCGTCGTAGGGATGCAGCGCCTCGCGGATGATGTCCTCGGACACGTAGGGGCCATAGGAGTCGGCGGTGTCGATGAAGTTCACGCCGAGTTCGACGGCCCGGCGCAGCACCCGGACGCATTCGGCGCGGTCGTCGGGCGGGCCCCACACGCCCTTGGCCGTCAGGCGCATGGCGCCGAAGCCGAGTCGGTTGACGGTCAGGTCGCCGCCGAAGGTGAAGGTTCCGGAGGCCCCTGCAACGGTTTTCGAGTTTTCTGCGGTCACTTGTACGACCGTACGCGCCGAATGCGGCGGCGCATCCCGGCGTGGCAAGCTGAGCAGGTGGACCTACGAGCGCTCGAGGAACTCCCGCTGACCTACGCCGAAGTGGGGGCGACGGCTTCCGGCGAGTTGCCCGCCGGATACGACCATCAACACGCCGAGCGCCAAATCGGTACGGGCGAACAGCGTTTCGAGCAAGCCGCGGCCGCCGTCATGCGCTGGGGCATGCAGCGCGGGTCCGGGCTGCGGGTGCAGGCCAGTTCGGAGATCGCCGTCGTCGACGCGGTGGTGGTGGTGAAGATGGGCTTTCTGCCGGCGCCCTGTCGCGTCGTCTACGTCGTCGACGAACCCGACATCCGCGGCTTCGGCTACGGCACCCTGCCGGGCCATCCGGAATCCGGCGAGGAACGCTTCGTGGTTCGTCGCGACCCGGTGACCTCGGCCGTGTACGCCGAGGTGTCCGCCTTCTCCCGGCCCGCGACCTGGTGGAGCAAGGCCGGCGGGCCGGTGGTGAAGGTGGGTCAGCGCCTCATCGCGAAGCGCTACCTGCGTGCGGTCTGACGGCTAACGCGCCGCGACGCGGCCTCCGACGGTGCCGTTGTGCACGCCCTGCGCCAGCCGGGCCAGCGCGACGGCACCGACGAGCAAGCCGAAGTCGCGCAGCGCGATGTCGTAGAAGCCGGGCCCGGTGACCAGATCGATGATGATCCCGGCGAGCCAGGCCGCGACCACCCAGGCGCCCCACCGCGGGGCCACCGCCACCAGCACCCCCGCCACGATCTCGATGATGCCCACCAGGTACATGCACTGGTCGGCCGTCCCGGGTACCAGATCGTTGATCCATCCCGCCAGATACATGCTCCAGTGATGCGGGTGGGTGAGCAGGTTGAAGAATTTGTCCAGCCCGAAAACGATGGGCGCGATGGTGAACACGGTGCGCAGCGCGAAGTACGCCGAGTAGGCCGGATCCCTCAGCTGGTCGGCGAGGGCGGGGGTTGCGGGGACTTGCTTGGTGCTCATGGGAGCCTCCATTTCTAACGGATAATACATTGAACGTTAGATTCGGTAGACTGTAGCGTCAAGCATTTTGTCTGTTAGAAATGGCGGTCGAATGGACGACGCGGACGCCTTGGGGCGCGATGCCGCCGGCATCGGCGCGCTCGCCGACCCGGTGCGCCGACAGCTCTACCAGTTCGTGTGCTCCCAGCCGGGGCTGGTGAGCCGTGACCAGGCGGCCGACGCCGTCGGAATCGCCCACCACCAGGCCAAGTTTCACCTGGACCGGCTCACCGCGGAGGGCCTGCTGGAATCCGATTACGCGCGCGTGTCCGGCCGCTCCGGGCCCGGCGCCGGACGCACCTCCAAGCTGTATCGCAGGGCGCGCCGCGATATCGCGGTCAGCCTTCCCCAGCGGGAGTACGAGTTGGCCGGGCGCTTGATGGCGACCGCCATCGCGCGCTCGGCCGATACCGGCGAGCCGGTTGCCGAAGTGCTGAACCGCGTCGCCCGCGAGTACGGCCACACCATGGTCGTGGGGTCCGCCCCCCCGAAAGACGCCGGCGCGGCGCTGCAGCGCACGGTCCGGGTGCTGCGCCGATACGGCTACGAGCCGCGTTTCTCCGACAGTGAGGTCGAGCTCGCCAACTGCCCGTTCCACGCGCTGGCGCAGGAGCAGACCGAGCTGGCCTGCAACATGAACCACGCGCTGATCACCGGTGTGGCCGATGCGCTCGCACCGCACGGCCCGGACGCACGACTCTGTCCCGGCCGGGACCGGTGTTGCGTCGTGCTCAGACCCGGCCGCCGGTAGGCCCCCAGCGGGACAGCAATTCCTCGGCGCCCGTGCACATCTCGTCGATGACGTCGGCCACCGACGCGTCGTCGCGGATCATCCCGACGCCCTGCCCGGCGTCCACCGGCGCGATGCGGCAGTCCCCGGCGTCGATCGCGGCGGCCAGTTCGTCGCAGGCCCCCGCGTCCAGCGCCTCCTCGCGTCCCGTCCAGTGCTCGACGAAGTCGTTGGCCAACACCCGCGACGGGAACCGCGCCGGCCAGGGCAGCCCCTTGGCAACGTCGAACACCCGGGTGACCGCGGTGTCGGTTTCGGTCGCCGTGACCAGGGCCCGCCGGCCGGCGTCGTCGGTCAGCGCCTCCGGGCATGCCGACAGCCGCGTCCCCACCCACGCTCCGCTGGCACCGGCGGCCAGCACCGCCGCCAGGCTGCGCGCCGAGGCGACACCGCCGCCGGCCAGCACCGGGACGGAGACGGCGTCCAGAACGGCGTCCAGCAGTGGCAGCAGCCCCAGCTTGTCCTCGCCGTGTCCGCCGCCCTCGGACCCGCGCGCGACCAGGATGTCGACGCCGGCGTCGACGGCCTGGCGCGCCCCGGCGCTGTCGTAAACCTGTGTGACGGTGGGGATTCCGGCGTCATGCGCCTTGGCGACCCACGACCATTCGGTGCCGAAGCTGACCGACAGCAGGACGGGCCGTGCGGCCAGCGCGTCCTCGAGCAGCCCGGCCTCGTTGCGCATCACCCAGTCGACCATGCCGATGCCGAACCGCCCGTCGACGTGGCGCAGCTGCTCGGCGAGCAGTTCCCTGGTCGCGACGCTGCCCATGCCGACCATGCCGAGGCCACCGGCGGCGGTGACCGCCGCGGCAAGGCGGCCACCGGCGACCCCGCCCATCGGGGCGTTGACGATGGGGACCCGCAGACCGAAATTCGTTGACCAGGGCGTCGACAGCATCGACGGTTAGTGCGCCGAGGGAATCGTCTTCAGCACCGTCAGCAGGACCACCGAGTCCTCGACCGCGTGCAGGGCGTGACGTTCGGGCGGAATCGCGACGTAGTGTCCGGCCTTGCCGTCCCAGGCGTCGCCGCCGGTCGTCAGGCGCACATGACCCTGCAGCACCTGCAGCGTCGCCTCACCGGGGCTGTCGTGTTCGGACAGGTCGTGACCGGCCAGCAGGGCCAGCACCGTCTGGCGCAGCTCGTGCGTGTGACCGCCGTGGATGGTGTGGGCGGCCCGTCCGCTGTGCGATTGCTTGGCTTCGGCGATCTTTTCGGACGAGAGGTCGGTCAGCGAGATGGATTCCATAGTGCGCCCTTCGGAGTTGCAAGGCCCGCACGGGCCTCGGGGGTTGGGAGTTAACCGCTCAGTAGCAGTATCCCCGCCACGACGAGGCCGACGACTTTGACCGTCTCCAGGGCGACGTAGGCGTAGTGGGCGCGGGAGCGCGGTCCGTCCGATCCGGCGAGCACCTTGTCGGCACGACGCGTCAGTGCGGGACGCACCGCGACCAGCTGGATGGCCAACGCGACCACGGCGACGGCGATCGCCACCACGACGCCCCCCGCGGTCGGGCCGGCCACGACGATGGCCCCGATGACGAGGGCAAAGGCCACCTCGACGGTATTGAGCGCGCGAAAGACCAGCCGCCCGATGCCGAGCCCGACCTGCAACGTCACGTTGGGCGCCCGGAATTTCAGCGGGGCTTCCAGGAACGAGATGGCCAGCACCATGCCGAGCCAGATGAAGGTCAACGCGACGGCAATCGCTGTGCCGGTGCTCATTTGGCCGCCAGCGTCAGGTGCGCCAGACACAGATCCGGCTCGACGAACGGGTCGAGCCGGTCCACCGAGACGGGCGCTCCCCAGGTTTCCATGGCTCCCTGCATGAGGCCCAGGTGCACCGGGCAGACGACGCTCGACCGGTTCTCGGCCAATTCGAGGAAGGGGCAGTGCCGCAGCCCGACCTGCTGCTCGCCGTCGCTCACCCGGCGCTCGGGCGCGAACCCGAGTTCGTCGAGCACGTCGATCAGGTGGGCGATGGCCTCTTCGGCGACGTCGGCGTCCTCGGGCACCGGGTGCAGTTCGGCGTCCATCTTCTGCCCCCAGGCCCGGCCCGCCGCCAACGCCTTGGGCCCTGGATCGCGCTCGGTGGCGAAGGCCGTGGCCAGGATCTCGGCCAGCAGCCGATAGTGCCGTGGCCCGCCGCGATCCATCTGGCGGACCGCGCGAAACATCAACGGCGGACGCCCCGGTCCCTTCCGGTCCAGTTCGACGTGTTCCACCTGCCCGTCAGCGACCAGGCCGTCGAGGTGGAAGCGGACGGTGTTGGGGTGCACGCCGAGCACGCCGGCGATTCCGGCGATGCTCATCGGATCCGGCGAGGCCCGCAGCAGCCGCATCACGGCGCGCCGCCGGCCGGCCGATTCCCCGGTTGACGAGTCCTGCGGCTTCTGGGATTTGTCGGATTTCAAAGGGCCCCTCCCGCTTCTAGTCCTTCACTCCCCGTCCGAATGGGTGGCACTGGGCTGGCCCGCCACCAGAGGCGTGTCGACACCGAGCGGCCCGACCTTGCCAGCCCCACCCGGGGACCCCAGGGGGGCGTCGCGACCCGGCAGCGTTTCAGCGAAGAACGCCTCATTGTCGGCCAGGTAGGGTTTGAGGTCCTCAGGCAGGTCATCTTCGTAGTAAATCGCTTCCACCGGACATACCGGTTCACACGCGCCGCAGTCAACGCATTCGTCGGGATGAATGTAGAGCGCCCGACCGCCTTCGTAAATGCAATCCACGGGGCATTCGTCGACGCAAGCGCGGTCCATCACATCGATGCATGGCTTCCCGATCACGTAGGTCATGCGCTAGAGTTTACACAACATAGCTTGTAAAAACTAGAGCAAAGGTCGGAGAACCCATGGCCGCCAACGAACTTGACGTACGCCAACTGCGCAAGCCGGACAAGCACCCGACCATCTTCGCGACCTACGCCGCGCTGCAGGTCGGTGAATCGTTGGTTCTGGTCAACAACCACGACCCCAGGCACCTGCACGACGAATTCGAGGCCGACTATCCGGGCGGCTACGACTGGGAGTATCTCGACGAAGGCCCCACCGTCTGGCGGATCCGGATCGGTAAACGCATCGAAATGCCACCCCCAGTGCGCCAGCTCGGACGTCTCGAGCTCGCCCTGGAGCCACTGGAAAGCTCTGCGCGGCAGGAGATCTGATGCCAGGACAACGAGCAGGTTCCGAACTTCCGCTACCGTCCTCGAGCCGCGCCGACGACGCGGTCGCCGGCCATTGGCTGCTGGCGCGGCTCGGTAAGCGCGTGCTGCGCCCCGGCGGTGTCGAGCTGACCCGCACCCTACTGTCGCACGCTCAGCTGAGCGGGGCCGACGTCGTCGAGCTGGCGCCGGGCCTGGGCCGCACCGCCACCGAGATCGTGGCCCGAGGGCCGCGGTCGTACGTCGGCGCCGAGGGCGACCCGGACGCGGCCAACGTGGTGCGCGGCGTGCTCAGCGATCTCGGTGCGCAAAACGCGGCCGTCCGGGTCGCCGATGCGGCCGCCACCGGATTGCCGGACGCGAGCAGCGATGTCGTCATCGGAGAGGCGATGCTGAGCATGCAGGGCGAGGCGGCCAAGGCGGCCATCGTCGCCGAGGCGGCGCGGGTGCTGCGGCCGGGCGGGCGTTACGCCATCCACGAACTCGCCCTCACCCCGGACAACGTGCCCGATGACATCAGCACCGACATCCGACAGGCGCTCGCCCGGGCGATCAAGGTGAACGCGCGTCCGCTGACGGTCGCGGAGTGGTCGAAACTGCTCGCGGAGCACGGATTGGTGGTGGATGAGGTCGCGACCGCGCCGATGGCGCTGCTGCAGCCACGCCGGCTGGTGTCCGACGAGGGACTCTTCGGCGCGCTGCGATTCGCCAGGAACGTGCTCGTGCACCGCGACGCCCGCAAGCGGGTCCTGACCATGCGCCGCACGTTCCACAAACATCGCAAGCAACTGGCCGCCGTCGCCATCGTCGCCCACAAACCGGCGCAGGCGGACACCGCCTGACAACCGCTGCAGCGCTTAGACCTTCGCGTTTGCACCCCTGGCTACTTTGGGCCGCTTCCGCAATCTCTGCGTGACGGTTTAGTTACGTCCCCTGACAAAACTTGGCTGCGGCAGTTGCGGGGAGAACAAAGGAGCTTGCCGGTTATGGGTGCTACCCCACCGTTGTTGACGGATTCCGACCTCGATGCGTTGGCGTCGGATTTTCTGCAGTCGCACTACCTCGGGTCCATCTACGCCGATTGGTCACCGGATCGACGGCTCGACATGTTCCTGCGGCGGCGCGGTCTCGCCCGGGTGGCCAACGACGGCGACCTGTCGCACAACGTCCTGGAACGCATCATGGCCCGCGGCCGCGCCACGCTGGCGCGGCACTGATCGGCCGATTTTTCACATAGGACCAGGTAGGCGATCCGATGACCAAAAACCTCAAAAAAACGGGATTTCGCACGGCGAAAATACCGGCCAACGCATTGGTACAGACGTACTATTGTGCCCTAGAGCGCGACGCACCTCCGGGGCCGGACGAGGCGTTGAGGCTAGCGGGGAGGGGACGATGAATTCACCGAAATGGACAGTTCATTGGCCGCAGCGCAGCAGGCCGACGGCCACGATCTACCAGTTGACCGACCGCCTCCACAAAGGGCACATCGCTCGCGTTCCCGCACACCAGATCACGGCGACGGTTGCGGCCTGGCTGGCCGACCTGGGAGCCGACAGCCCGTTGGTCGACGAACTCGAGCGCGCCGTCTGTGGCGGCGACTGGGCGGCCGCACACGCGCTGAGCGAGTGCCTGTCCATCGAGATCGCGGTGGCCGACTAGTCAAGTCGTCGTCCAGCAAATCGCCGTAATTAATCGACATTATTGCTGGTTTTCATCGACAGTTTTGTTGACGTATATCGACGTGCCCAACAGTAACGGGCGTGTCCGACCTCCCGACACAAACCAGGTATCTGCAGGCCTCGAGGGGCCGGCGGGCGTCGCACTATCCCGGTGACGACCGCGAGCAGGCAATACTCGCCACCGCCGAGCGGTTGCTGCAGGAAAGGCCGCTGGCCGACTTTTCCGTCGACGACCTAGCAAAAGGCGCCGGGATATCGCGGCCCACCTTCTACTTCTATTTCCGGTCGAAGAACGCGGTGCTGCTGTCGCTGCTGGACCAGATGAACAGCAAGGCGCACGCGGCGCTACGCGCGCTCGACGTCGTGTCGTCCGGTGACCCCGAGGCGATTTGGCGGGCACGCATCGAATCGTTCTTCGAGGTGTCCGGATCGCACCGGGCGGTCGCCGTCGCGGGCGCCGCGGCCAAGGCGACCAACCCCGAGGTGCGGCAACTGTGGTCGGCACTCATGAACAAGTGGATCGCCTACACCACCATCGCGATCAAGGCCGAACGCGGTCGCGGCGCGGCCCCCGACACCATCCCGGCCGGCGAGCTGTCCGTGGCGCTCAACATGCTGAGCGAGCGGATGATGGCCGCGGCCTTCACCGCCGAGGATCAGGCGATCCCCGAAGACCGGGTGATCGACACGCTGCTGCACGTCTGGCTCGCCAGCATCTATCAGCGCTGACCGAGCGCCCGCGCCGCGCGGCCCAGGCTCTCGTCGATCAGCCGGTCGGCGGCACCGAAGTACGTCGGCGACGGCTCCTTGGCCACCAGGTCGGCGATCGCCCGCTGCTCTCCCAAAACATCTGCGGCAGTGATGTTTTCGGCCATTCGCTGCGCGTGCACGGTCAACCCGGCGAGCAGCTCGCCGCTCTGGGAACCCGCGACGAGGGTGCGCCGACCCAGCGTGCGCAGCGTGTCCCATTCGGCGTGCCACGCCCCGTCGGGGCGCTCGTCGTTGGCCAGTGCCGCCGCCGTATGCAGCGTCGCGGCCAACGGCGGCCCGGCGATGGACGCACGGCGAATCAGAATGGACAGTACCGGGTTTCGCTTGTGCGGCATCGACGACGAGCCGCCGCGATCGGCGGTTGCCGACTCGCCGAGCTCGGCGATCTCCGGGCGCGCCAGGGTGACGACGTCGGAGGCGATGCGGCCCCAGGCGTCGGTGCAGCCGACGAAGGCGTCGGCGGCCGCGGTGATGGGCGCGCGGGCGGTGTGCCACGCGGGCCGGTCCTGCAGACCCAATGTGGTTGCGGCGCTCCGCATGAGCTGCAGTGAGACGCCGGCGGGGTCGTCGGTGCCGGTGAGCAATGCCGCCAGCTCCGTCGTTGCGGCCAATGTGCCCGCGGCGCCGCCGATTTGGATCGGCGTGCTCAGCGCGGTCATCCGCTCGAACGCGTCGACGATCCCGGTCAGCCAGCCTGCGGCCTTGACGCCGAAGGTGGTGGGCGCGGCATGCTGGGTGAGGGTGCGGGCCAGCATCGGCGTGCGCCGGTGCCCGGTGGCGAGTTCGGTCAGGGCGGAAATCTGCTGTCTCAGCTGGGCTCTCAGTCCGTCGGCGACCCCGCGCACGGCCAGCATCAGGCTCGTGTCCAGGATGTCCTGGCTGGTGAGGCCGCGGTGGATCCAGGGCGCGATACCCGGTTCGGCCCGCTGCCGCAGCAGTTTGACCAGGGGGATGACCGGGTTGCCGCCGTCCTCGGCCGTGACCGCGAGCGACTCACAGTCGGTGTGCGTGACCAGATTCCACAGGTCCGCTTCGGCGCACCCGGCGGGCGCGAGACCGGCCGCCGCCAGCGCGTCCAACCACGCGCATTCCGCCGCGATCATCGATCCCAGCAGCGCCTCATCGGTCATGTGCTCGCCGGCGCGATAGTCTCCGGGCCACAACAGGTTGCTCATCGCGCACCTTCGGAGTATGCGAGGAACACGGTCTCGGCCGGGCCCTGCAGGTGGATATCGAAACGGAAAGCGGTGCCGCCTTTTTCGGCGACGCAGAACAATGTGGGCCGGCGCGCGCCGTCGACCGCCGCCAGCAGCGGATCGGCGCGCGGGTCCGCGCCGGGCAGATAGGCGCGGGTGAACAGCCGGTTCAGCAGCCCCCGGGCGAACACGGTGAGCGCGAAGAACGGCGGACGCCCGGCGGTCGCGGATCCGGGCACCAGGGTGGTGAAGGAGTAGCTGCCATCGGCGTCGGTCGCGCAGCGCCCCCAGCCGGTGAATGGCCCATGGCCGCGGCGCAGCGAACCGGCTTGCCGCGGAACGCCTCCCGCACCGTCGGGCTGCCACAGTTCCACCAGTGCGTCCGGAACGGCGGCGCCGGCCCCGTCGTACACCGCCCCGCGCAGCCGGATGGCCTGCGGATGACCGTCGTCGACCAGCAGGTTGTCGCCGGGATACGGCAAGCCCAGGTCGAGGAACGGGCCGACGGTTTGCCCTGGCGTGCAAGCAGATTCAGTCATGCTCGGCCTCGGTCGGGGTTCGTGCGCTACCGGCCAGCACGATGTCCCACCGGTACCCGGTCGCGTACTCCGGCTCGGTGAGGTCGTGGTCGTAGCGGGCGATCAGCCGTTGCCGCGCGGCGGGATCGAGGATCGACTGGAAGATCGGGTCAAGCTCGAACATCGGGTCGCCCGGGAAGTACATCTGGGTGACCAGGCGCTGGGTGAAAGCCGTTCCGAATACCGAGAAATGGATGTGCGCCGGGCGCCACGCGTTGTGGTGGTTGCGCCACGGGTAGGGGCCCGGCTTGATGGTCACGAAGCGGTAGGTGCCGTCCGGCCCGGTCAGACAGCGGCCCGCGCCGGTGAAGTTCGGGTCGAGCGGTGCGGGGTGCTGGTCGCGCTGGTGGCGGTAGCGCCCGCCGGCGTTGGCCTGCCAGATCTCCACCAACTGGCCCGCCACCGCCCGGCCGGATTCGTCGAGGACGCGCCCGGTCACCACGACGCGCTCGCCGATCGGCTCGCCCGGATGACCGGCCGTCAGGTCGGCGTCGAGCGGGTCGACGTCCTGGTGGCCGAAGCACGGCGCCCAGCGCTCGACGCCCTCGGGATCGACGACGACCAGCGGTTGCTTCGGATGGCGCAGGATCGTGCTGCGGTACGGCGGATAGTCGAGCAGCGGCTGCTCCACATGCCCGACTCCCCCGGCGCTCCGGTATTGCGCTGCGATGCGGGCGATCTCCGCGGTGATGCCACCCTGAGAAGCGACACACTCGGGCTTCATGTGCCGTGAGGCTACTCTCGGTGGCCCACCGAATCCCGCAAGCGGGCGGTGTCGTCGGGTCAGAGAGAGCGCACCAGCGCCGCTCGCCCCTTGGTGCGCATCTTGTAGGTGGCCGAGCCGCGGTACTGCTCCATCCGAGCGGCCATCTTGTTGCCCAGCTCCTCGAGCTCGGCGTCGGTGATCTTCACTTCCGGCGGAGCGGGAATCATGTCGCGCTCCTCTTCGTCGGCGTGCGCCTCCAGCACGGTCTTGAACGAGTTCCACTCGTCCTCATAGCCGGGCGCGCTCTGCGGCGTCCGCAGCAGCACGGAAAGCTGGTCGACCACCTGGCGATGCTCGGCGTGGGCGACCGCGATCAGCTTGCTGGCATCTTTGAGCGCCGGGTAGTAGAGGTCGTCCTCGATGCGGAAGTGGATGTCGAGCTCGATCAGCATCTCATCGAAAAGGGCATGCCGCTCTTCGGAATTCACCGGCGCCTCGCTGATCTTGCGACCCAGGCCCTTGATCACGACGTGGTGATCCTTGAGCACGTCATAGGCGTTCAATTGGCTCCTCCTTTTGCGATTCCTACCGCGCCGCCGGGAGCGGGCTGCTGCTCACCGCGGACTTCGACCACTCCGTCGACCAACCGGGCCTCGTAGCACGGCAGCGGCGCTGCCGCCGGGCCGCGCACGACCTCGCCGGACTCGGCCGCGAACCATGAGCCGTGCCAGGGGCACACCAGCCGGCCACGGTCCATCCAGCCGTCGGACATCGGCGCGGCCAGGTGGGGGCAGAATTCCCCGTACGCGGCGACCTCCCCCGGCTTGGTCTGGCAGACCACCAGGCCCACCCCGTCGACCTCGACCCGTACCGGCTTGCCATTCAACGAACTTGCGGGCAGCACCGGCGTCCAGGTGGAGGTGCGCAGCCGCGGGCCGGACTGGTCGATGCCGATCCCGGACTCGAAGACCAGTGCGCCACCGAGGTAGCTGCCGGCCACGGTGATGCCGTAGCCGAGGGCGGTGAGCACGATGCCGCGTCCGTGGCGGCCCTTGTGCCGGTCCCACCAGGACTGCATGTACAACGCGGTGGCGGCCACGTTCACCAGGCCGTGCACCGCGCCGACCCGGCGGTCCTCCTCGTGCGTGTGCTGCCAGTCGGTGACGCCGGTGACGGCCGAGCCGAGGCTGGCCAGGATGCCCACCCCGAGCGCTCGCGACGCGAATCGCGATGCGTCGACGACCTCGGATGCCGGCTGTCCGGGCAGGATGCTGAGCGCGTCCAGCGCCACCGTCGTCCCGAGCGCGCCACTCGTCAGCGACGCCAGCGGCGGGTGCACCGGGTGACCGAGCCAGACCCCGTTGAGCGCGTTGGCGACGGTGTTGCGGGCGCCGCCGAGCCCGTTGTAGGCGAAGCTGAGCAGGTGTTCGAACCGATAGCTCGGTCGATCAATCCACTCCTGGCGCCCGATCGCGGCCAGAACCTTCGATCCGACCTGCTGCAATCGACCCCCTCGTGGCCGACCAACCATGGCACCAGTCCTTCCTCAGATCAGCAGAAAATTGCGGCCAATTGCCGCAGAACCGAACGTTTACCCCTTGTTTACGCCGCGCACACGTGCGCGGAATGGCTGTCGTGACCCACCGTAGCCGCGGGCTTCCGCCTTTCAATTGCGGGCAACCTGTGAATTAGCACCAAGCATTCTTGTAGGAACCTGGTGGCGCGGCTTGCCAGGTGATTGACCGGCGCCGAAGACTGCGAGATTCTACTGAGCGGAGAGTATTTCTGTAGAACAGAGAATCGCAGAGGGGCCATGGCAGACCATCGCGGCGAATTGGTCGAGGTCTTCGAGAACGTGCGCCGGGGCATGATCCCCGCACACATCTACAACGACTCCGAACTGTTCGCGCTGGAGAAGCAACGGCTGTTCAGCCGGGCGTGGACGTTCGTGGGACACGAGTCCGAGATCGGCCAGGACGGCGACTACGTGGTGCGCCGGGTGCTCGACGACTCGTTCATCATCACCCGCGATTCGCAGGGCACCGTGCGGGCGCTGTTCAATATGTGCCTGCATCGCGGAATGCAGGTCTGTCGCGCGGAGATGGGAAACGCCTCCAACTTCCGCTGCCCCTATCACGGCTGGACCTACCGCAACGACGGCCGGCTCACCGGATTGCCGTTTCACCGGGAGGCCTACGGCGGCGACGAGGGATTCGCGAAGGACCAAACCCTTTTGCCCGCACCGAATTTCGCGAGCTACAACGGCCTGCTGTTCATCAGCCTGGATCCGAAAGCCGAACCGCTGGAAGAGTTCCTGGGCGACTTCAAGTTCTACCTGGACTACTACACGAAACAAAGCGCGGGCGGTGTCCAGGTGCGGGGGCCGCAGCGCTGGCGGATCAAGGCGAACTGGAAGATCGGCGCGGAGAACTTCGCCGGCGACATGTACCACACCCCGCACACCCATGCGTCGATCGTCGACATCGGGCTCTTCCGCGAACCGAAGGCCCAGAAGCGCAAGGACGGGGCCACCTATTGGGCGCACCGCGGCGGTGGGACCACCTACAAACTTCCGCCGGGCGGTTTCGAGGAGCGGATGCGCTACGTCGGCTACCCCGATGACATGATCGGCCGGATCAAAGATGTGTGGACGCCCCGACAGCAACGGGTGGTCGGCGAGGACGGATTCATGATCTCGGCCGCGACGTGCTTTCCGAACCTCAGCTTCGTGCACAACTGGCCCAAGGTGCACGACCGCGAGGACCAGGTGCTGCCGTTCATCTCGATCCGGTTGTGGCAGCCGATCAGCGAGAACGAGACCGAGGTGTGCTCGTGGTTCGCGGTGGACTCCGCCGCTCCCGCACAGTACAAACAAGACTCGTACAAGGCCTATTTGATGTGCTTCGGGTCCACCGGCATGTTCGAACAAGACGACGTGGAGAACTGGGTGTCGCTGACCACCACCGCGGGCGGTTCCATGGCGCGACGGCTCCTGCTGAACAGCCGGATGGGCCTGCTCGCCGACGACCGTCCCGTCATCGAGGCCTTGTCCCCCAGCGCCTTCCACGGCCCCGGACGCGCGCAGGTCGGCTACAACGAGCACAACCAGCGGGCGCTGCTGAACATGTGGGCCGACTACCTGCAAGGGGTGCCCGCATGAGGAAGCCGTTGCCGTTCAACGACCCTCGTCACTTGGAGGCACATCAGTTCCTGGTGGACGAGGCCTACCTGCTCGACGCCCAGCAGTATGAGGCGTGGCTGGACACGCTGACCGACGACGTCCGCTACGCCATGCCGGTACGCGTCACGACCGCGCGCGGCGCCGGTTTCGACACTTCGCCGGAAAGGGGGCCCGGCATGGACCATTTCGACGAGGACAAATACTCGTTGAGCCAGCGGGTCGCGCGGATGGGCACCGAGCACGTGTGGGCCGAGGACCCTCCGTCGCGGCTGCGGCATTTCATCACCAACGTGCGCACCTTTGAGGCCGACGACCCGGAAGACACGGCCCACCTGGTGGTCGAATCCGCCGAACTGCTGTTCCGCAGCAGGGGCGACGTCAACGACAGCGCGCTGATGTCATGCGGGCGCCGGGATGTGTTGCGCCGCTGCGATCATCGCTGGAAGCTGGCCCGCCGCATGATCATCGCCGACGAGTCGGTGCTACGGATGCAGAACCTGGCGGTGTTCCTGTGAACGATGAACTGCAGCGGCTGCTCGACGGCGCGGTCGGCGAAGCGATCAGCGTCGCAAACGAATTCACCGAGGTGGTGGTGCGCCGGGTCGACACCCGCAACGGATCGCGCCTGCTGATCAGCGCACCCAGATCCGGGCAGTGGATCACCCTGGACGCGCTGGAGGTCGAGGCGTTGACCTGGCAGAACCCCCGTACGCTGGCCGCCATGGTCGGCAATTCCCATGCGCCACTGCTGCCCGACGAGAGCGAAGCTCAACCGTGACCGGCTGGCTGGAGGGCAAGCGCGCCCTCATCGTGGGCGCCGGTTCGGGGATCGGCCGTGCCGTGGTGGCCGCGTTCGGCGCGGAGGGAGCGAACGTCGCTGTGCTGGAACGTGATCCGCGCAAGTGTGACGCGTTGCGCCAGCAGTTGCCGCAGGTGCCGGTGGTCGAGGGCGACGCCACCACCCATGAGGCCAACGACCGTGCCGTCGCCGCGGCGGTGGACGCCTTCGGCGGGCTGGACACCCTGGTCAACTGTGTCGGCGTCTTCGACTTCTACCGGGGCGTGGGCGACATCGAGGCCGACGCGCTCCCCGATGCGTTCGACGAGATGTTCCGCACCAACGTGCTGAGCCATCTGCAGGCGGCGAAGGCCGCGATCCCGGCGCTGCGACGCGCGCGGGGCCCCTCGATCGTGCTGACCGAGTCCGCGTCGTCGTTCTATCCCGGACGCGGTGGCGTGCTCTACGTGTCGTCGAAATTCGCGGTGCGCGGTCTGGTCTCGGCGTTGGCGCACGAACTGGCGCCGGACATCCGGGTCAACGGCGTGGCGCCCGGCGGCACCCTCAACACCGACCTGCGCGGCCTGTCCAGCCTGGGGCTCGACGAGACGCGCCTGGACGACAGCCCGGACCGCGCCCGAGACGTCGCCGCGCGCACGCCCCTGCATGTCGCGCTCACCGGCGAGGACCACGCGTGGAGTTACGTGTTCCTGGCGTCCGAGCGGTCCCACGGGATCACCGGCGAAACCGTCCGGCCGGACGGCGGATTCGGGTTGGGCGCACCACGATGACGGATCTGGATCAGCAGCGCGCCCTGGTGGCGCAGGGTTGCCGCGTCGCGGCAGCCCGCGGACTAGTCGACGGCATCCTGGGCCACCTGAGCCTGCGAGTCGACGACGAGCGCCTGCTGGTGCGCTGCCGAAGCGATGCCGACACCGGTGTCGCGTTCACCCGGGCCGACGACATCCGGCTGATCCGATTCGACGGCACCGCCGGTGCCCCAGGCGAACTCGACGGGTATCGCGTTCCCAACGAACTGCCGATCCACGTCGAGACCATGCTGGCCGACCCCCGTCACGCCGCCGTCGCGCACCTGCATCCCCCGGACGTGGTCGCCGCCGATCTGGCGGGCATCACGATCCGGCCGATCTACGGCGCCCATGACATCCCCGGCGCCTGGCTGGCGCGCGGCGGTGTGCCCGTCTACGAACGCGCCGTGCTGATCCGGAATTCGCGGCTGGGCAAGGAAATGGTGGCCGCGATGCGCGGCCGTCCGGTCGTGATCTGCCGCGGGCACGGAATCACCAGCGCCGCCGCCACTGTGCCGCAGGCGGTGCTGCAAGCGATCAGCCTCGACGCCCTGGCCCGCATGTCGTTGCGGGTGCGCGCGGCCGGCGGCACCCTGCGTGACATCGACGACGCGGACTGGGAGGACCTGCCCGACCTGGGGCCTGCGTTCACCGCCGAGGCGGCCTGGCGCCACGAGGTGGCACGGCTTGCCGATTACGAGAGCTGATCGCCAATCTCCTTGGCGGCGGCCACAAGTGCGGCGGCCACGGTCGGATACCGGGAGGCCGTCAGCCGGTCTTGCGGCGCGGCGGCGTTGAGCGCGAGCCGCAGCCCGGGCGCGCGGGTCGGGATCGGCACGGCGACCGACGCGACACCTTCCTCACTCTCTTCCCGGTTGGTGGCGTAGCCGCGCTCGCGGATGCCGGCGAGCTCAACTTCCAACTCGGTACGGCTGCCGATCGAATGCGAGGTGATGCGCTTCAGCTGCTCGCGCGGCAGCAGCGCGCGCAGTTCCGGCTGCGGCAACTGGGCCAGCATGACCTTGCCCGTCGAGGTGCAGTGGGCCGGCATGGCCCGGCCCAGCCGCGACGCCACCCGCACCGCCGCGGGCCCCTCCACGGCGGCGACGAAGCGGACGCTGGGTCCGTCGAGCATGCCGACGTGCACCGTCTCGCGCAGTTGTTCGCTGAGGCTGCGCATGACGGGCGCGGCGGTTCGCGCGATGTCGATGCGGCCGAAGATGGCGAACGCCACCCCGGTCAACGAGGAACCGGGCAGATAGGCCTTTGACACCGGGTCCTGCCGGACGAATCCGCGGTAGGCCAGCATCGCCAGCAAGCGATGCGCGGTCGACGACGCCACGCCCAGATAGCGGGTCGCCTCGCTCAGCCGGATCTGCGGCTGCTCACCCAACAGCAGCAACAGCTTGAGCGCGTTGTCGACCGACTCGATCGGATACTGCGGCGCAAGCGAATCGGCGACGGGCGACGCCTCGGCATCCCCGGCGTCGGGCTCACGCTTGTGTGGCATGGATCCACGGTAACCAGTTATGGGCGCGGCTTCGTATTATTCTCGGCATCGTGAGCGGGGCTATTCACGCTGGATACCGCCGTTACGTCGCCATCGGTGACAGCCAGACCGAGGGCCTGTGGGACGGCGACGACACGATCGGCCTGCTCGGATTCGCCGACAGGCTCGCGGTGATGGTCGATTCGCTCTATCCCGGCCTGCAGTACGCCAACCTCGCGATCCGTGGAAAACGGATCGGTCACGTGCTCACCGAGCAGCTTCCGCAGGCGCTGGCGATGCGGCCCGACCTGATCACCGTCTGCGCCGGCATGAACGACGTCATCCAGCCCGGGCGATCGTTTGCGCCCGCCCTGGCCGACCTCGAGCACATCTACGCCGCGCTGGCCGATTCGGGCGCGACGGTGGTGACGACGACCTTCCCGAACGTCGCCCAGTTCCTGCCGCTGGGCCGGCTGGTGGCGGGGCGGCTCGCCCGGATCAACGGGGCCATCAGCGCGGCCGCCCATCGCTACGGGTTCCGGCTCGTCGACCTGTACAACGCACCGTCGATGCGCGAGTTGGACACCTGGGCCATCGATCGGGTGCACGCGTCCACCAAGGGCCACGTGCTGTTCGCCGCCGCGGCCGCCGAGGCACTCAATTTGCCTGACAGCAACCATGATTGGGCGCTCGGCGGCCTCAACCCCACGCAGCGTTCCTTCGCGGCGGGCACATTCGAGCAGTTGCGCTGGACGCAGGAAAGCTTCTTCCCGTGGATCTGGCGGCGGCTGCGCGGCCTGTCGTCGTACGACGGGCGCGAACCCAAGCGCCCGCGGCTGGAGGGGCTGGACGCCCCGAGCGAATTCAAGCGGACACCTTAAGCCACGTACCCGCGGCCGGTCAGGCATCCTTGACGCATGAATCTGGAGCCCTTGCTGCACTCGATTCCGCCGCTCGCGGTCTACCTGGTGGTTGGAGGTGTGGTCGGCATCGAGAGCCTGGGGATTCCCCTGCCGGGTGAGATCGTGCTGGTCACGGCGGCGCTGATGTCGTCGCACCATGAGCTGGCCGTCAATCCGGTCGGGGTCGGCGTCGCCGCCGTGCTCGGCGCGGTGATCGGCGATTCGATCGGCTACGCGATCGGCCGACGGTTCGGCATGCCGCTTTTCGACCGGCTCGGGCGGCGGTTCCCGAAACATTTCGGGCCCGGCCACATCGCGCTCGCCGAAAAGTTGTTCAACCGCTGGGGTGTTCGCGCCGTCTTCCTCGGCCGCTTCATCGCGCTGCTACGGATTTTGGCCGGCCCGCTCGCGGGGGCGCTGAAGATGCACTACCCGCGGTTCCTGGCGGCCAACGTCTCGGGCGCCATCTGCTGGGCGGGCGGCACGACCGCGTTGGTGTACTTCGCCGGAATCGCCGCCGAGCGCTGGTTGGAACGATTCTCCTGGATCGGCCTGGTGATCGCCGTCGTGGCCGGGCTTACCGCCGCAATCCTGTTGCGGGAACGCACATCCCGGATGATCGCGGAATTGGAGGCCGAGCATTACCGCAAGGCCGGCGCAGGCGCGTCGACACCGTCTGACTAAACGGCCTCGCCGGCGTCCGCCACCAACCGCGGCCGGTGTTCGTCGATCAAAGTGCGGGCCATCTTGCGGGCGCGCAGGGCGGCGTCCAGGTCCCCGACGGCGGCCAGGATGATCGCGCCCTTCATCAAAATGTGCCAGGACGAGGCGAATTCCTCGACGTCGGTCAAGGCGGCTGCAACGGCACGGCCCCGCACGATGTCGCGGACGCGGTCGATGTGGGTGATGCAGGCCCGACCGGCCGGGTGATCGGGTCCCACCTCGAGCAGCACATTGATGAACGAGCAACCCTCGTAGCGGTCGCTGAGCCGGAACCAGTCATGCATGACGTCGAAGATCGCCAGCAACTGTTCCTCGGGGGTGTTGCCGCGCTGGCGCGACTGCTCCTCGATCAAACCGCGGGTCCAGAGCTCCTCGCGGCGCTCCAGCACGGCCAGCACCAGGTCGTTCTTGGTCGCGAAATGGCGGTACAGCGTCGCCCTGGCGACACCGGCCCGCGCGATCACCTCGTCGGTGCCCACCGCGCGGATACCACGCCGGCTGAACAGGTCATATGCGGCGGTCAGTACGCGTTCACGAGGCGACGCGGTGGGTGCTCCGACATCCGGAGTTGTCATACAGGACTTAACGTACTCTTAGGCCCCCACCGGTAGACAGACCGCCCTGTCTCGTTATAGAAATGAGATTCGCATAAGCGAACAAACAGTCTGTCTTCAGACATTAGGACGGGCATCCATCGGGGCGCCGCAGGGCGCTTGTCGATCAGGGGGTCCACCATGAATTTCGCCATTGTTGAAGCGATGCCCACGAGTCATTTGACGCTGAGCACCAAGCTCGTCTACGAACTCGGCGATCCCAACTCCACACTGCGGGCGACCGCGGATCGCAGCGGCGCGTCGGTGGTGATCTACGCCGGGGGCGAGGTCGACGCCTGCAACGAGGACACCTGGCGCCACCTGGTGCGCGAGGCGGCCAGCGGTGTCACCGCGCCCGGCTTCTTCGTCGTCGACGTCACCGGACTCGACTTCATGGGCTGCTGCGCCTTCGAGGTGCTGGCCGACGAGGCCAAGGGCTGCCGCGAACGCGACATCGACCTGCGCCTGGTGAGCTGCGAGCCGATCGTCGAGCGCATTGTCGACGCGTGCGGTCTCGGGGGTGTGTTGCCGATCTACCCCACCGTCGACTCCGCGCTGTCCGCGGCCGCTCGCTGGTAGATCCCCGGGCCGTAATCGGCTCATGGGCGACCATCCCACCTTTGGTGCCGAGGAAGAATTCCTCCTCATCGATCCGAAGACCGGCGCGCCCGCCCCGCACAACGCGGCGGTGGCCGCGGAAGCCGAGCGGCGCGGCGTCGCGCTTCAGCTCGAATTGAGCAGTTGTCAGGTGGAAACCACCTCGCAGGTGGCTTCGACCAGCGGCGAGCTTGGCGAGGAGCTGAGCCGGCTGCGGCGCACCGCGGCGCAGGCCGCCGAGGCCGCCGGCGTCCAGCTGCTGGCCTGCGGGCTTCCGCCGACCACACCGCACGAGTTTCCCGTCACCGACACCCCGCGCTACCGCAGGATCGGCGAAGAGTTCGGGATGATCGCCCACGAACAAGGCATCTGCGGTTGCCACGTGCACGTGCAGGTGCCCGATCGCGTCGCGGCCATCCATGTCAGCAATTGGCTGCGGCCGTGGCTGCCGTCTTTGCTTGCGCTGTCGGCGAATTCGCGGGTCTACCGCAACGCGGACAGCGGCCACGCGAGCTGGCGCAGCGTGCTGTGGCGGCGGTGGCCCGCGGCCGGAGCGCCGCCGTTCTTCGCCTCACCCGACGAGTACGACGACGCGGTGCGCCGGTTGGTCGACACCGGGGTGATCCTGGACAAAAAAATGATCTATTGGGACGTACGCCCGTCCGCGGACTTCCCGACGGTCGAGGTCCGGGTGGCCGACGTGCCGGCCACCGTCGCCGAGACCGTCCTGCTCGCCACCCTGATCCGGGCGGCGGTGATGACCGCGCTCGACTCGCCCGATGACGCGAGGCGGCTACCGCCCGGTGCGCTGCGCGCGGCGTACTGGAAGGCCGCACACGACGGGATATCCGGCCGCACACTGGATTTGATCCACGGCCGCGGTGCGGTGCCAGCGGGTGAGCAACTGGGAGCCCTGGTGCAGCGGGTGCGTCCCGCGCTGGAGTCGCTAGGCGAATACGACCGCGTTTGCCACGAACTCGACCGAGTCATAGCTGACGGCAACGGGGCGATGCGTCACCTGCGGGCGTGGCGCAAACGCGGTGAGGCGATGGATGTCATCACCGAAGCCGCCGCGGCCACGCTGAGTTGAGGTAAGCCCGACGCGGTCAAAACCGTTGCCGTACCTGGTCTCTCGTCAGGCCACCGCGAGCAGGCGATACAGGCCGATCAAACCCACAACCACGATGATCGCGCGCAGCGCGCTGCCCGACAGCCGGCGCCCGTAACGCGCCCCGAGGAGCCCGCCGACCAGTGAGCCGGCCGCGATCAGGCCGGCGGCCGGCCAGCTGATCCGGTCGAACGCCACGGACGTATAGGCAACGGCGGCAACCACATTCACCACCAGGGCCAGCAGGTTCTTGGCCGCGTTCATCCGCTGTACCGACTCCGGCAACAGGGCACCCATCAGGCCGACCAGCAGGATGCCTTGTGCCGCGGTGAAATAACCGCCGTAGACGCCGACGGCGAAGGTGCCGAACACCAGCGCGGCCATCCGGCGCTGGCTGACGTGCTCGGGTGAGCGTCCCGCGTCCGCGGCGCGGCGGGCCGTCCACGCCTGGATCCGCGGCCCGATCACCACCAGCACCAGCGCCAGCACCAGCAGCACCGGCACGATCTCGGCGAACACCTTTTCGGGCAGGTGCAACAGCAGATAGGCGCCCACCACCGCGCCGGCCAGCGACGCCGGTAGCTGCCACCGCAACCGATCCCACTGGCCGCCCAGCTCGGCGCGATAGCCCCAGGTGCCCGACACGCTGCCGGCGACCAGGCCCGTCGCGTTCGACATGGTGGCCGTCACCGGCGGGTAGCCGAGCGCCACCAGGGTCGGAAAGGTGATCAGGGTGCCGGACCCGACCAGCGCGTTGATCGCGCCGGCACCCAGCCCGGCCAGGCAAATGAGAAACATCTGAAATGGCGACACCGAAGAAAAACCTTAACCTGCGGCCGATTTCGGCGCGAGGCGACTGTCGCCGCGGGAACCCCCAGTCAGGCGGGCGGGGCTTCGGCGCCGCGATCCACGCCGGTTCGCAGCTTGACCGAGGCGGAATACGCCAGTGTCCGGAAGTGCAGGACCGGATCGTCGGAGGGCTCGATGCCATCGGTGACGCGCATCGGGTCGAACACCACGATGTCGCCGCCGTGCTCGCGTTCGGTGTCCAGGCCGGTGATCGCCAGCGTGCCGACGGTGACGATCTGCGTGCTCTGCCAGGCCGCCGACGGGTCCACCGTCGAGTCAGTGGGCCCGGCGATCTGCACCCGGAAGTCGAACCGCACCGGCCCGTCGTCCAGCCGGGCCTTCAGCTCGTCGGTCAGGAAGTCCGGATCCTTACCGCCGGCATCCGATCCCGACAGGTATTCCTCGGGCGCGGTCGGAACCAGGTGGTAGCGAACGAATCTGGCGCTGCCGTCGGCGGCGATCCAGCGGAAGGCGTGCAGGCCATGGTATTCGGTGGTGGCGTAGCTGGCCGGGACGCGGTTCGCCTCGCGCAGGACGGGCAGCGCGCCGAGCAGGTTCGGATGGAAAAGCAGGTGTTTGGCCAGGCGCAGCGGTGTGGTGAGGCCGGGACGCATCGCCTTGAGCAGATCGATGAAGCCGTCCGGTGTGCTGGAAACGAACAGGCGGGCGGTCTGCGTCGAGACATCGGTGGTGGATCCGTCGGGCAGGGTGAACTTCACCGCCATCCCGCGCACACCGGACGCGCCGTCGCGCTGCTCGGGGTTGCCGGATCCGTTGGAGAAGCGAATCAGCGCCGGAACGGTCGAGCCATCGAGATGTGGTGCGCGCGAGAGCATGAGAGCGTCGGGGGTTGCGGTGAACGTGCCCCGATACAGGGTGCCCTTGGCGTGCAATGCGCGACAACCGGGCTGTGCTCCCCCGGCGCCCCGGATCGCCTCGATCGCCTTGTCAGGAGTAAGTCCACCGCTCATGGACGAATCTTAGTCGGATCACCTGGGAAAGCCGAAGAGTTCGACGACACCGTGATCGCGACCGGCCGTGTAGCCGCCGTCAACGGCAAGTGCCTGGCCGCTGACGAACGAGGCGTCGGGAGACAGCAGGAAGGCGGCCATGGCGGCGATCTCTTCGGGCTGCCCCAGCCGCTGCAGGGCGTGTTCCTTGGTGATGGAGGCCAGCGGGCGCTCCATCCCGGGGATGCTGAAGACGCTGTGCGCCATGGGCGTTTCGATGAACCCTGGGCAGATGACGTTGGCCCGGATGCCGCTGGGCCCGTAGTCGAGCGCGATGTTCTTGGTGAGCAGCACGACGCCACCCTTGGCCGCGTTGTACGAGCTGCCGCCCGCGGTGCCCTCGAGGCCCTCGACGCTGGCGACGGTCACGATCGAGCCCCGCTCGCCGTCGGCCCGGGGTTGTTCGATCATCCTGGCCAGAGCCGCCTTCGCCACCACGAAGGTGCCGGTGAGGTTGATGCCGATCACCCGGTCCCATTCGGCACGATCGAGCAGGTGCACCGGGCCTCCCCCGGCGACACCGGCGGCGTGGAAGAGCCCGTCCAGGCGGCCCGGCACCGCGGCCAGCACCGCGGCGATCGCGGCTTCGTCGGTCACGTCGGCGGACACGAAGGTGAACCCCGGGCCCAGGTCGTCGGGCGGGGCGGCCAAGTCGGCACCGATCACGGTCCCGCCCTCGGCCAACAGCCGCCGCGCGGTGGCCAGTCCGATTCCCGATGAGGCGCCGGTCACGACGAAGGTGCGGGAACGGGCGCGCTCGGGGTTCACCATGTCGGATCCTTGTCTGGGCAGGTCGGGCCGGTCGGCCCAGTCATGGTGACACACCGCCGCGCAGTCGGTTCGCGAATATCGGATTAAGTGCCAAACCGGTTCGCGCCCTGAGTTTTACAGAGCCGTATCGCGGTTTGATACCTCGGCTGTATCAAGCTATAGCAAACCCAACTTGGACATTGCCGCCGCCACTGGAGGACGATGAGCCGACGGGCGAATTTCGCAGCGCCCGACGGCGTTAGGAATCACGATGTCAGCAACTCAGCCCCAGCTGCTTTTCCGTCGGGCCGACCGGCGTGGCGGGGCGGTGAGCGCGGCCGCCGTGATCGCCGTGGTCGTCCTGGCCTGCTCCGCCAACCGCGCCGAACGCACCGCCGCGATCACGCTGGCTTCCGACGACGCGATCGCCATCGCGCAGGGCGTCTCGGTCACCCCCGCGCCCGGCTGGACGGTCGGACACCGCGGCCCGAACTGGGTGGCGCTGAACAACGCCGACACCAGCGCGCAGCTGCGCATCACGGTCAAGTCCGCGGGCGGCACGGATGCCGCCGGGCTCCTGCAGGCCGACATCGACCAGTTCACCGGCGGCGCCTCTGCCATCTTGACCGATGTGAACCGCCTGAACCCACCCGACACCAAGGCGCTGCCCGGCGCCAATTTCCAGCAGGAGGCCTCCGTCAACTACACCGCGACCGTGGTGCACCCGCAGGGCACGATTCCGGTGATCGGCACGTTCACCGAGCTGCTGAACACCTCGAACGGCCGATCGGCGTTCATCGACTTCCGGCAGGACAGCAGCGCGACCACCCAGGCCGCCGGTGACGGCGGAATGATGATCGGCTCCATGGAGTGAGGCGCTGGCGACCCGCGCCGGCGAGGGTCGGCGTCGCGCGCGCGGGACCGACCGCGTATTAAAAACTGGAACGAATCGAACGCGGAGGGGTCCATGCCACCAGCCGACACGACGACCAGCACGGCGGAGACGCTCGCCGGCATCGTGGAACGACACGCACAGCAGCGGCCCGACGCGATCGCCATCCGCTTCGGCGAGCGCCAGTGGTCCTGGGCAGAGTGGAGCTCGCGGATTCGTCGCACGGCCGGGGCGCTGCGCGACGCGGGGCTCGAGCGGGGCCAGTGCGTGGCCTTCCTGGACAAGAACCACCCCGCCTGTCTCGAGGTGCTCATCGCCGGCGCCTCCATCGGCGTGGTCGCCACCGTGGTCAACTGGCGGGTGATCGGCGACGAACTCGTGCATGTGCTGGCCGACAGCGGCGCCCGCGTCCTGCTGGTCGGCACCGAGCTGCGCGCCGCGGCCGAGGCGGCCGCCCAGCGAGCGCCGGGCGTGGAACGCATCATCGAGATCGGCGACGAGTACGAGTCGCTGCTCGCCGCGGCGGCGCCGACGCAGCCCGATTCGAGCGTCGACGAGAACGAGACCGCGCTGGTGATCTACAGCTCCGGCACCACCGGCCGCCCCAAGGGCGTGCTGCTCAGCCAGCGCGCGCTGGTCAACCACGCGTCGAACCTGGCTCCGGCGTTTCCCTTCGCCGACGGCGACGCGAATCTGGTCGCCATGCCGTTGTTCCACGTCGGCGGGATCGGCTATGCCCTGTTCGGAATCCGTTCCGGGGCACCGACATTCATGACGCGTGAGCCTGACGCCGCGACGCTGATCGGCGCGGTGCGCGCGGGCGCCACCCACGCGTTCTTCGTCCCGCCGGTGATCGCCCGGTTCCTGGATGCGGGTGAGGCGGCGACCGCCGCGATCGCCGGCTTGCGCTACATCGTCTACGGCGCCGCACCGATGCCGCTGCCCTTGCTGCACCGGGCGCTGTCCACGTGGCCCGACACGAAATTCGTGCAGGTGTACGGGCAGACGGAATTGTGCGGCGCGGTCACCGCGCTGTCCGACGACGATCACCGCGACGCGGCGCGGCCCGAGCTGCAGCTGGCGGCCGGCAAGGCGGTGCTGGGCTGCGAGCTTCGCGTCGTCGACCCCGAGACCGCAAACCCGTTGCCGCCCGGGGAATCCGGCGAGGTGTGGGTGCGCAGCAACCAGAACATGACCGGCTACCTCAACCGTCCGGACGCGACGGCCGAGACGATCACCGCCGACGACTGGGTGCGCACCGGGGACATCGGGCGCCTGGACGCCGACGGCTACGTCTACATCGAAGACCGCATCAAGGACATGATCATCACCGGCGGCGAGAACGTGTACGGCCCCGAGGTGGAAAGCGTGCTCATCGAGCATCCCGCCGTCGGGGACGCGGCGGTGATCGGTGTGCCCGACGACTTCTGGGGCGAATCCGTCAAGGCGATCGTGGTGGCCGACGGCGAGGCCGACGCGAAAGACATCATCGAGTTTTGCCGACAGCACCTGGCCGGCTTCAAATGTCCGCGCACGATCGACTTCGTGGCCGAACTCCCCCGCAACGCCAGCGGAAAAATCCTGAAAACTCAGCTGCGCGAACCGTTTTGGCGCAACCGGGCGCGCGGCATATGAGCACTTGCGTGGATGCTGGGCAGCGAGTGGATCGACTTATAGCCGTCCCTCGACGCGCAACTCCGGGTGCACCCAGTCGGGTGAGCGGCGCTCCTTGAACGAGCGGAAGCCTTCGATGGCCTCGGCGTCCGACAGGCTGGCGGTCATGCCGATGCGGTCATAGAGACCCAGGTAGCTGTCGATGCTCGACTTGATGACGCCACGGGCGCGCGGCGCGGTTCGACAGCATTGCGCGAGAACGTCTTTCGCCGCGTCGAGTAGGCCCTCGTGCGGCACGACGCGGGTGACCAGGCCCCAGTCGAGGGCTTCGACCGCGGTGAGCACCCGTCCGGTGAACATCAGGTCGCGGGTGCGCACCGGCCCGATGACGCGGGTGAGCATCTGGCTGTAGTAGGTGTCGGCGTAGCCGCGGAACAGCTCGGGCACCCGGAAGGTCGCCCGATCGCTCACCACCGACAGGTCGCTGCACAGCGCAATCTGGAAGCCACCACCCTGGCACAACCCGTTGACCGCGGACACGATCGGCTTGCCGGAGGTGCGCACCGCGTCGAACGGCGTCACGTCCATGCCCAGCGCGGAACCGAAGGTGATCCAGTTGTCCGCGCCTCCCCCACCGCCCATGTCGCCGCCGGGGGCAAAGACATCACCGGTCCCGGTGAGCACCAGCCCGGCCAGGTCCTTGTCCTCGTTGAGACGCCCCACCGCATAACGGATCCCGAAATACATCGCCGGGCTCAGGGCATTGCGCGCCTCCGGCCGGTCGATGGTGCAGACGGCGATCGGGCCCTGACGCTCGAAGCGCAGGTACGGCGTGCCCAGCCAATCACCTTCGGGCGGACGGGGAGTGTTCTGCGGTGTCTGCGCCACGGGACTCCTCTCGGATCGGCGTCGCCGCGGGTACGTCGCGCCGCAACGCCGCTACTGTAGCTCTTACGGTAGCCGCGGTGCCGGGCGCCTACACGTAGGGCAGCGTCGCCGTCTCGGCCGTCGCGGACGCATCGGCGAGCACCGAAGCGAGTTTGGTTTGCAGAGTGGACGTGGTGTCCCCCACCGGCTTATCGCAGAACCTGCAGCGCGTTGTAAAGTTCGGCTGTTCGTCCTCGTCCGGCCAGAACCGGCGCGGCCCGACCTGGGCGCCGGGATCGAACTGCATGGCCTGATGCGGGGCGTCCTTGAGAATGCGGCCGACGGGATGGCTTTGCGGGCATTCGAGTTTGAGCATGCCGACGCCCTCTTGGTTGCCGACCATGGTTCACCGTCCTCTCAGTGCAGGATCTGCGCGAGCTTGCGCCACCGCCGGTGCCGGTGGCGGAACATGACCCGGACGAAGGCGCGGGTCAGTAGCCCGTGCACGCCGTCGTCGGTTTCGATCTCGTCGGTGTAGCGGCAGCTGCGGTCGTCGATGCGTTCGAACGTCAGGCGGTGATTCCAGGTGTGGACGGGTCCGCCGTGTTCGTTGGTGTAGATCTCGGTCGGGTCGAGTCGCTTGATGGTGAGGTGATGCGTCCAGCCCGGGATCACCCCGAACCACCAGAGCCGCGCCGATCCCTGGGTGCCGACCTCGATGCGCTCGGGGAGCTCGAGGCGGTACGCCCGCAGGACCGGGCTGAGGACGTGCTTCATGAGCTCGGGCTTGCGCGCCAAGGCGGACGCCGTCTCGACCGGGATCGGCAGCTCCGTAGTTAGGGTCACCTTACTCATGCAGTTCATCGTGGCTTAGCGGGCCCGTTCAGGCAAGGGCGCCGCGGTCAGAGGGGCGGTTCTGGGGCTGGCGGGGCGGGCGCCTGGGGCGCCGAGGACGGTGCCGGTGAAGGAGGGGCCGACGGCGGCCAGTCGGCATGAAAATCCACACCGACGACCACGCCGGCCGTGATCTTGTTGCAGGCCACCGGCGTGCTGGGCGGGGCGTTTCTTGCCGAAATAAGCACCGCGGCGAATCCGGTCACCAACGCCGGGAGGTACATGACGGCTAGCGAGCTCTACGAAATCTGGAGGTGTAAAGGGCGCACGTTGGTGGGCACCCTCACCCGGGGGGCTCACAGCGAAGATGGAGCGAAATGGGCGCCTATCAGACCCTGGTGGTCGGCACTGATGGCTCGGACACATCGTTTTGTGCGGTGGACCACGCCGCCGCGTTCGCCGCGAGAAATAATGCGAAGTTGATTATCGCGATGGCGCACTTGTCTTACCTGGAAAAGGGCGAGAAGGGGGGCTGGGGCAAACCAGCCCGGCCGGATCGTGTGCTTGATGGCCGCGCTGAGGTCGTCCTCGGGAATGAGGGGGACTACAAGGTGCACGGGATGGCCGGCATCTATGCGATCCTGCGGGAGGCCCAGGAGCGGGCAAGGGCGGCTGGGGCGAAGGATATTGAGGCGCGACCCATTAGGGGCGATCCGGTACATGCGCTGTTCCACCTCGCCAAGGACGTTAAGGCTGATCTGTTGGTGGTTGGCAACGTGGGACTAGCCACGCGCAGCGACAAGTGGCTTGGGTCGGTGCCCGGAAATGTCTTGCGCAGGGCGAAGACCGACGTGCTGCTCGTCCATACCACCGACTGAGGCCGAACCACCCAGGCCTACGCCACGTCGACCGCTCAGCGAAGCCTTGCGGCTGCAGAATTAGTGGGCTGGTCGTCTCTGCCTGCGGATTTATTAGTGGTCCCGGCTGGGATCGAACCAGCGACCTTCCGCGTGTGAAGCGGACGCTCTCCCACTGAGCCACGGGACCGGCGCCGAGACGGCGAACGACGTCGAAGACTAGCACGCGCCAGCCCCCGACAATACCGGCCGCGTCGTGTGGCACGTCGTCGCGATAGCCTAGACACGGCTCGTACCAAGAAATTTGTATGTGCCCGCTCACGTGGACTATCGTCGGGCTTCGCACCGGGCGACGATCTCGTCCGAGGCGCGCGGATGTAGCGCAGTTGGTAGCGCATCACCTTGCCAAGGTGAGGGTCGCGGGTTCGAATCCCGTCATCCGCTCGAAGGTGCAAGTGGCGTGGACCCCAACGGTGGAGTGGCCGAGTGGTGAGGCAACGGCCTGCAAAGCCGTGCACACGGGTTCGATTCCCGTCTCCACCTCCAGTTTTGGTTTCCCGGCGCGATTAGCTCAGCGGGAGAGCGCTTCCCTGACACGGAAGAGGTCACTGGTTCAATCCCAGTATCGCGCACCAGCATTAGCCGCTTCTGGCGATACTGTGACCGCAGGTCAGCACAACTGAGGTAGTGCACTACTCGTGCCCGCGCCCGGGATCGCGGAAACGATCTAGCCATGAATTCCAACCTTGCACCGCCGACCTGGGCAACCAAGGTCGACGATTGGGACAACGTCGAGGCAGCGTTCAGGGTGTTCGACGGCCCGGAGTGGAGTATCAACGACGCCGGCCACGGGCCACAGCCCGATATCGTGGTCTCCGTCATCGGGCGGCAATACGTTGACGGGCACGCTGAGTGCCAGGTCGTCATCGACTGTCCCGATACCCCGATCATCGCGCCGGCCGAAGCGCGCAAGCTGGCCCAGGCGTTGATTGCCGCAGCAGACGCCGCTCACGGATGACGTCGTGCACCCGCAACCGGTCCGGCCATCAACGCCCCATAGGGGGTCTCCGTGATCATGAAAGCTGCCGTGCTTGCCGCGGGCATCGCCTGCGCCCCGCTGGCGCAGGCCGATCCGAATCAGGCAGACCTGAGCAAACCCTTCTCGGTCGCCGGTGGCCCGTTCATCGGCCATTGGGGCGCCCATGGCGAGAGTGTGACCGTCAATGCCGACGGTTCCGGCGTCGAGACAGCGCGTCGGGGAACGATCAACTTCCAGCTGGGCTCCGTCCAAACGTCGACCAACCCGTGGGATACCGCATACGGCAACGTCACCAGCGGTTTCCTCGAGCGGGGCGCTTTCGTGACGCTGCAGCTCGTAGACGGCGGACAGGGCATGACCTTCAGTGCCGGGGGCGGGGACAACGGGTTCCCGTTCTGCAAGATCGTCAACGGCAGCAAGGTGAACAGCTCCGACTGCGGGGCATGAACCGCAATCACACGGATAAAAAGGAGATACTCAAATGGCGACCTTCATCACCTTGCTGGTCTTTCTCGTCTTGGTAGGCCTGCCTTGCTGGTTCTTCGTCAGGCAAGCGCGGAAACAGTTCCGGCTCAGGAACTTACAACTCAAAGACTTGGAAGCGCGCGAACAAGAGCGCCGCCAAAACAGGGCGGCATAACCTGGTGGACCGCCGCCCGAACGCTCCCCTACGGGCGCTCTTCAATCACGCACTGAACGACCCCTCTGGCAAAGGACGGGTCGAATCCCATCTGGGCTACCCTCTGCGCCTCAGCAGCGGGACTAACGCCAGAATCGAGATCCATTTCAATGACGCCGACAAGCTGCAAGTTTTGCGGGTCATGTCCCGCGATAGGTTCCGTCATCTTTCCCACGCAGCGGCGGTAACCACTGAAGTCGGCGTGGGCGGACGCGACCATCAGCGTCCCCGGGGCGCTGAACAAGACGGTGATGGCGGTGCCGATCGCGGCGGCGGAGGTGAGACGCACGTCACATGATTACCCAGCTGTAACGATCGGTAATCAGCAAACTGCTCGCTGACCCGACCGATTCGTAACGGGGTTCAGGCGTCGGTGGTGTGGACGATCAGCACGTCGGTCTTGGACCTGCGGGACACGGCGGAAGGAACTGATCCCAGCAGCCGGCCGGCGACGCTGTTGAGTCCGACGTTGCCGACGACCAGAAGGTCGGCATCGGCGTCCTCCGCAAGCTGCACCAGCACGTTGATGGGTGCGCCGACGATCGACTTCTCCTCGACGTTCTTGGCCCCGACTTGGTGCGCCCGCTCCCTGGCGTCCCGCAGGATCGCGTAGTAAGGGGCCTCGCCCACCGTCCGGTAGTCCTGACCATGGTCGCTGCCCGGCGGGATGGCGTAGCGGCCGCGCTCCTCGGGGACTGGGAGGTGCGCCGTCGCGACGATCAATTTCGCGCCGTGATCCGCAGCGATCGCGGCTGCGCGCTCCACCGCGCGCAGCGAGGAGTCCGAGCCATCTGTGCCGACCACGACCGTCTGATAGGCGCTCATTTCTCATGCAGTGTAAGGCCGGCGGCGGCAGTCGAGAAGGAAAATCATCTGGAATCGGTCCCCCACCCCGGTACCGGCCGGCCCCTTCTGCACCTTCGAGAGCCGTGGCGCGGGAGCGCCCCAAATTTGTGGTTGTTAAACGATGCGAACGCGGGATAATGCCCGCATGCGTTTCGTCTATGTCACTGCGGCGGTCGGCATCGCCATTGCTGTGCCGATGGGGGCGCCGCCAGCTCACGCTGACACCGGCGTCCCTGGTTACGTTCAGTGCATAGGGGGCGATGCGAAGCCCCCACCACCGGGAGTCAGCGCAGAGAATTGGTTTCCCAGCCTGCATGTGATCGATAACGACATCGCTGGTGGTATTCCCTCGCAAGAAGTAATCCGGAGATTGATCGATATGGGGGTCAAGCCGGAGGACGCCGCCACCCGAGTGCGGTGCTATCAGGAAAACCTGCCGCACTAGCGCAACACCCGGCTAAATCGTCGCGAAGAGTGCGCCGCATTTCTGGAATGTGTTATGCGCCAAGGCTTTATCACGGCGTGCTTGCCGAATAATGGTGTGTTGACTCAGCTTCCGGTCCGCCTGCCGGGCGGTCGACATGTGGTTGCGCGGATTCGGTGAGTTAAGCCAGCCATTTTTCAAACAGACCATCCGCGTCCTGAGCTGGCGTTACGATCCGTGCAAGCGCTACAGATTCGAGGGGCCTATGCATCGCACCCGACGTCTTGTCACCACGATGATCACCGCCGTCGCTTTGATGTTCGCGGCTGGCACTTTCGCGTACGCGCCGCTCGCATCGGCCGATCCGGTCTGCGGTGCGCCGGGGACGCCGCCCTGCGCGGGTCCCAGTCCGTTGACACCCGAACAGCAATGCGCGTTCATTGCGTGGCGATCGATGATGCCGTGCAACTGGCTCGGAGTGCAGGTGCCAGCCGGCACGCCGGGCAGTTGGGACAACCCGCCTGCACCGCCGCCCCCGCCGCCGCAGCCGTGACGCCACCCTCCTCGCGACACCTAAATGACAGAGGGGTCGCAACTTGAATTCATCACCCCCGGAAGACAACTGGGGCGGCGTAGGCCAGAACCGGATTGCAGCTCAATGGCGCTTCTCGAGGCCGGGGCCAAAAGGCGCGAACTCGCCCTCAAATCCCCGCATGCGCTATCTTCTGGCAGTGACCAGACCTGCTCACATGAGCGCGCTCGCAGCGACGCTGGCGCTGACGGCGTGTTTGACTGCGCCCCATGGCACCGCGGACCCGACGTCCCAGCAGTCGCCTTTCCCGACCGGGAAATCCGGCACCAGCATCCATGTCACGGAGTACAGCACCGCGACCGCCGACGTCACGCTTAACAACGCAACCTGGGTCTCGTCCGGCTGCTCCGGCGGCGGGGGCTGCAACGTCATCGAACTGACCATCGAGGGCAAGTCCAACGCGCCGTTCAACTACAGCCAGGCCTCGCTGACCGCCGCCTCTTCCCCGTGGCGACAGGACCCGAACCGCGATGTGCAGGGCGGCTCATCTCTGATCGACTACCAGAAGATCAACAAGGTGCCGCCGCTGCGCTCGGGCAGCGTCACCAACGGCCAGACCGCGCACGGATTCATCGCCTACGACAGCACAATCAAGCAGGGCGACGTATACATCGAGTTCAACGATCCCGACGCTCCCGCGGCCCCGACCCCATTAGCGGGCTGGAAAGTCCACACCTGAGCGAATTGCCCTGCGGGACAACCGGATCATCCTTGGCGCGGCCGGTCACGCGCGGTCGTGGAGAGTGACCTGGTAGCCGTCGGGGTCGGCGAAAGTGAACGTCCGACCGAAGGGGCCGTCAATCGGCTCGGAGACGATGGTGTGGCCGTCGGCGGCAAGAGCGTCGTGAATGGACTGGACATCCGTGGCGTGAAGCCAGATCGCCGTCCCGATGCCGGGCTGAGCAACGGATGCGAGATCGGTTCCGGGAATAACGTCGCGAAGTGCGAATGCGATCGGCTTCGTCTCGAAGACGACGGCGTGCGGAGGGCCGGCCTGCGAACGGACGAGGCCGAGGTACTGCTCGTAGAACGCCTGCGAGGCGTCGAGGTCGCGCGCTTGGAGCGAGATGAAGTCGGGGCCGGTGACGGGCATGAGATGCTCCTTCGGTTCATGTCAGTTTTCTGACACAGGACAATCTATGTCAGAATACTGACATGAGTCAAGACGGTGCCGGCGTCGACCTGGAGACGTCACTGGGCTACCTGCTGAAAGAGGCGTCGAGCGCCCTTCGCTCAGCCATGGAGGAGGTGCTGCGGCCGCTCGGGATGAGCGTGACGCACTACTCCTGCCTCGAGCTGCTGGCTCAACGCCCGGGCTTGTCGAACTCCGAGCTCGCGCGCGGCGCGTTCGTAACACGGCAGTCGATGAATGTCCTGCTCCAGGCCTTGGAACGAGACGGCTACGTGACCAGGCCTGCGGAGGCACCCGTCGGCAAGGTCCTTCCCACGCGGCTCACGCCGCGCGGCCGACGGAGCCTAGAGAAGGCGTCCGCCGCGGTCCGGTCCGTCGAAGTCAGAATGCTGGCCGGGATGACCGAGGCCGAGCAGTCGGACGCGTTCCGGCTGTTGCAGAGCATGATTCACTGTCTGCGCGATGGTGCATAGCGTTCACACGCGCACGGCCGACATATCCATGTCGATGGTGCCCTGGCACGCGCCGCTCAGGATGTCGGTGTGCATGACCCCGGCGAGCGACCCGTCCGGTTGGGGTGTGTAGCGCGTCTCGGCTCGGGCTGGATTCCATTGGATCGTGGTGTCGGGCATCATGCAATCCCACTGGAAATCGCTGGTTTGCGACCAGGACTTGCCGTCCCAGGTGAACTGCACCGGCTGCGGAACCGTCGGATTGGTCGGCGGAGGGCCACTGACGATGGTGGCGACGCACTTCCCGTTCGTACAGCTCGAGCTGAACCCGTAGGTTTCGGTGTGCTGCGTCTCAGGGTCGCCGACCGCCATGCTGGTCCCGGCCTTGGGGCCAACCATGAACGTGATCGCGTATTGGCCATTCCAGGACGGATTGTCGGCGAGGGCCGCAGGGGAAACCTGCAGGGCAATCGCGAGCGACATGGCGGATGCAGCGGCGAAGCCTGTCAGACGGTCTGCAGCCATGGTTCCTCCTCGGGTCCCATCCAATACTCGTATGCGGAACCGTCGCCGACAAGGTTCTCGCCGTCCTACCAGCCCCACTCGTCGTCGTCGAGGACATCCACGGTCAGCGCGTTGTCGGCGGGGCCCTTAGTCCCGTAGGTGAAGGTGAGCATCGTGCGGTCGTCGTCCATGGGCTCAGTAGCGACGACCGTAGCGTGCCCGATCTTCATTCGGATCCGGTCTCCGGGCTTCAATTCGTCGACGCGTTTGAGGGTCACGCTCGATCCGTCAGAACCAGTGATTTGGTATTGCGGAAGTGCCCACGCAATCGCCTGAACTGTAGATCGTCGATGGTCTGGTCTGGATCTTGTGCGGCACGGCGGTGGGGTCGCGAGGCGCCCCCACGGTTGGGTTAAATAGTATGCGCCGCAAGAAGATACGGCCCTCCCCGCTGCTCTAGATCCTCGCGGACTGAGGATTTCACCCTGAACCGGCTGCCGACGCCTCTCGTACAGCAAACAGGCTATGAGCCCAGTCCGCAAGCACCTTACGTTCAATCGGAGTTGCATCCCGCGGTTCCGCTGGGCCGGATGTGTTGCTCGCTCGGTCCGGGCATCTCGCCGCGCGGGCTACGACACTGACACTGGGTCTGTCCGGTGGCGCGCCGGCCGCGGCCAAGGCTGTGGAACTGGTCGCGGACGGACTCGCTGCGGCCACCAGAACCAGCGTCCGAGCAGAGTCGACACCGAGGGTGTCATCAATGAACGCACCACCAAGGTGTCGAACAACAGGCCCAAACCGATTGTGGTACCCACCTGGCCGATCACGATCAACTTGCTCGACGCCATCGACATCATGGTGAAGGCGAAAACGAGGCCGGCCGAGGTGACGACCGATCCGGTGCCGACCATGGCGCGAATGACGCCGGTGTTCAGGCCGGCATGAATCTCTTCTTTCATTCGCGAGACCAGCAGCAGGTTGTAGTCCGACCCGACCGCAAGCAAGACGATGACCGACATCGGTAACACCATCCAATGCAACGGAACCCCAATCATGTGCTGCCACAGCAGAACCGAGAGCCCGAAAGAGGCGGCCAGGCTCAGCACCACCGTCCCTACGATGACGGCCGCGGCAACCACGGCCCGAATCAGCACCACCATGATGACGAAGATCAGGATCAGCGCAGCGACCGCGACGATCAGCAAGTCGTAGTCGGCGCCTTGTTGGAGGTCTTTGTACATCGCCGCACTGCCGCCAAGGTAGATCGTCGATCCCTCGAGCGGGGTTCCCTTAATCGCGTCTGCGGCAGCGGTTTTGAGCGGCTCGACGCGCGAAGTGCCTTCCTCGGTCAACGGGTTGCCCTGGTGAACAATGGTGAAGCGTACGGCATGCCCGTCAGGTGACAGGAACAGCTTGATACCACGTTTGAAGTCGGCGTTGTCGAAGGCTTCCGGCGGCAGGTAGAACGAGTCATCGTTCTTGGCCGCATCGAACGCCTCGCCCATGGCCGTGGCGTTCTGCTGCATGGCCATGGTTTGGTCTTGCTGCGCTTTCTGGACCTGATACTGGTCGAGCATCATTTGTTTCTGGTTTTTCATCGACTGGATCATCGGCGGCATCAGTGCGACCATCCGCGGCATCACCGCATCGAGCCGCTCGATGTCCGGTACCAGGTCGGAAAGGTCGTCACTCATGGTGCCGATGCCGTCAAGAGCGTCGAACACCGACCGCATCGCCCAGCAGACCGGGATATCGAAGCAGTGTTTTTCCCAGTAGAAGTAGCTGCGTAGCGGCCGGAAGAAGTCATCGAAATCGGCCATATGGTCGCGCAGCTCCTGCACATCGGAGCTCGTTTTGGTCATCTTGGTGGCCATGCTGTGGGTGATGGCCGCCATCTCCTTGGTCAGGCTCTGCATAATCTCCATCGAGTCGATGGTGACCTGCATGTCGGCGGCCTGTTGCAGCGTGTTGCTCAACGTCTTCTGGGTGTAGTCGTTGGTCATGATCTGGCCGGTGCTGTTCATGCTGATCGTGAACGGGATCGTGGTGTGCTGGATCGGCCGTCCTTCTGGCCGGGTGATGGTCTGCACCTGGGCGATGCCGTGCACTCGGGCGAGAGCTTTCGCAATCTTGTCGATCACCAAGAAATTGGCCGGGTTTCGCAGATCGTGGTCGGTTTCGACCATCAGCAGATCTGGATTCATCTTGGCCTGGGAGAAATGCCGATCGGCCGCCGCGTACCCGACGTTGGCCGGGACATCAGCGGGTAGGTAGATGCGGTCGTTGTAGGTGGTGTAGTAGCCCGGCAGGGTCAATAGGCCCACCAGGGCCAACAGGATCGCGCAGATGAGAATCGCGCCCGGCCACCGGACGGTGGCGGTGCCGATGCGGCGCCAACCCCGGGGCTGCGTCCACCTTTTCGGCTCCAGCACCTTGCCGAAACGGCTCATCACCGCAATCAGCGCTGGGCCCAGGGTCAGCGCCGCGGCAACTACAATCGCCATGCCGATCGCCAGCGGGATCCCCATGGTCTGGAAGTACGGCAGCCGGGTGAAGCGCAGGCAGAAGGCCGCTCCGGCGATGGTCAGCCCCGAAGCCAGCACGACATGTGCGGTGCCGTGGAACATGGTGTAATACGCCGACTCTCGATCTTGACCGAGCCTGCGGGCCTCCTGATATCGGCCGATCAAGAAGATGGCGTAGTCGGTGGCCGCGGCAATGGCGAGCGTCACGACCATGTTGGTAGCGAACGTCGTCAACCCAAAAGCATTGTGGTAGCCGAGGAATGCCACTATCCCCCGTGCCCCGGACAATTCGAGCACGACCATCGCGAGCACGATGCCCACCGTGACGAACGACCGGTAGACGATCAGCAGCATCACGATGATGACGGCGAAAGTGAGCATTTCGATGACTTCCATGCTCTTGTCGCCCGTCGCGTTTTGATCCGCGCTGGTTGCCGCCGGCCCTGTCACATACGCTTTGAGACCCGCAGGCGCCGGCGTCCGGGCGACGATATCACGCACGGCCGCAACGGATTCGTTGGCCAGCGCCTCTCCCTGATCGCCGGCGATGTAGACCTGAACGTAGGCGGCCTTGCCGTCGACGCTTTGGGCGGCCGCCGCGGTCAGCGAATCGCCCCAAAAGTCTTGGACGTGCTGAACGTGCTTGCTGTCGGCCCGCAGTTGCTGCACCACGCGGTCATAGAAGTGGTGCGCGTCGGGGCCCAACGCCTTATCGCCTTCGAGCACGATCATCACCGAGCTACTCGTGGAGAACTCCTGGAAGACCTTGCCGACACGCTTTGTGGCGATCATCGACGGCGCATCATTGGGACTCATCGATACCGCGCGCATCTTCCCTACTTCTTCCAGCTGCGGCACAACGGTATTGAGGACAGCGACAACGGCCACCCAGGCCAATATGATCGGCACGGCAAATACGCGGATCACTCTCGCTATCCGCGGGCGGCTGGCCGTTGGATGAGACACCGGAATGGCATCGGTCGGGGCGTCGGTCACTTGCAGGCTCATGCTGACTTCACCAGGCAATAGGTCTCGGCGTCGACGCCGGTGGCGGTGCGCTGGTCTTTTACCACGTCATCGACGGTGATTCGGCAGGTGATGCTTTGGCCCGCGCCTTGGGCGAAGATGTTGGGCGTGGCTGCGGGTGCCGTCGTGCGTAACGTCAAAGACCATGGCAGAGGCACGTTTACGGCTCGCTGAGGCCTGGCGTCAAGGTCCAGGTAATTGATGACCGCCGTGGTAGCAGAGCCGAATACTTCATAGGTGACGACCTTGGGGTTGAAGGATTCCGCACTGTCGGAGCTGTTCGACGTCACCAAGACGGCGTTGGAGCCGAAGACTCCATGCAATTGCATGACGGTGGCGCCGCCGACCGCGACGGCTACCACGACCAGCATCGGCAACCACACGCGTCCGAGCAGGCCCTTCATCGCGCTCGCCCAACGTTGCAGCGTCCGGTATTCGGGTTGCCCGCCGAGTCGGACTCGTGGGCGGTATCCAGATCGGCAATCAAGGTGAGGGCCTTTCAGCGACTCGAGGCCACCCCGGAGAACCGGCGACCGATGAACGTCTAGCTAGACAACCTAAAGAAGTAAGTGGATAGAGTCAATCCACTTAGGGAAAATGTAGCCACGGTTACACTTCTCCGGTGAGCGCTTGTGAGATGACAGGCCGCCGGCTCCGGAGAGACGCTCAGCGCAACCGGCAGCGGGTGATCGATGCCGCGCGCGAACTGTTCGCTTCACGAGGTCTGGAGGCCACACTCAACGACGTCGCTCACCATGCGGGCGTGGGAGTGGGGACCGTCTACCGGCGTTTCCCCACCAAGCAGGACCTGCTCGAAGCGATCTTTGAGGGCGGCATCGACGAACTCACCGCCCTGGCGGAAACAGCGCTGCGCCAGCGTGACTCATGGCAAGGCTTCGTGTGGTTCGTCGAGCAAATGTGCGGGCTGACGGCGGCCGACCGAGGAATGCGGGAGATCGCTTTCAGTAACGCCTACGGAGGCAATCGAGTAGACGCCGCCAAAGCCCGGCTGGTGCCGAGGTTGACCGAGCTGGTCGAACGTGCCGAAAAAGACGGTCATTTGCGCCCGGGGGTGTCGCCGAGCGACATGCCTATCTTCGGACTGCTGGCCGGAACCGTGAGTGAATACGCGGGGCATGTCGATGCCGAGCTATGGCGCCGGTACGTGGCGATCGTCCTCGAAGGCCTGCGTCATCGCAGCGACCAGACACCGCTACCGGTAGACGCACTCGACGACGAGCAGCTTGATGCAGTAATGCAAACTTGCAGCCTGCAGTGCCCTGCCGAGCCATCGCCCCGAAGGCGTTGAAGAAGCGCCACTCAGCCTTCCCTTGTGCGCTCGATCCGCGCTTCCGACTACCACCGGGCAGGTGCGGGCGCCTCGATCGTCAGCGGTCGTTGGTAGGACAGGTCGGCCCGGTCTCGGGTGCCCACGAGATATCCCTTCTCGGTGAAGAACGTGGACTGCAACACTCTCGCATCGGCAAGGAACATGCCCTCAACCGTCGACCGACGAATAGCGATGCGCCACTGGCCATCCCGCCGCTCGAGCCGGTCAATGTAGCGGCCGGTGATGAACTGGGCGCTCTTGGCATCGGGGCCGATGAGCACCACGATGACGTAGCTTTCGGCGTGCGCTGTGTCGCCGTCGACCTCGCACGTGTGGGTGGTGATGTTGTGGGTGTGCACGCGGGACGTCTCCGCGTGGGTCGCGTTGGCCCACGCACCGTAGTCAGGTCCTGCATTGGTGGCGTAACCGTGCTCGTCGACCCCGTCCCTGTGATACGCCGCGGTGATCAGGTCGACGTCATGGCGATCGCAGCCACGTGCATGCCGCGCGATGCAGTCCAGGATCTCGGTGCGATCCAGGAGGTAGCGCACGTCGCGGTGCAACGCCTCCAAGCTCGTGTCGACGGTCATGTCTTCCTGCCTCTCGTGCGCGGCGCTCCTACTGCGCGATCGTAAGTCGCTACTACTATACGACTGTATAGCGCGCGACTGGTGTCACAATACAACGAACCGAATGAGCGAGGTGACCATGGCAGCGTCGTCGCGGCGCGTAGGCGCTGAAACGTCCAAGACGCGGGACGTCCTTCTCGACTGCGTCGAGACGTTGATGCTCGAGGAGGGGTATGCGAGCGTCACCTACCGAGTCCTGGCCACCAGGGCCGGCGTCACGCCCAGCCTCGTGCAGTACTACTTCCCCAGCCTCGACGACATCTTCGTCGCTGCAATCCGGCGCTATTCGGAGCGCAACCTCGCTTTCCTCGCAGAGACTTTGGAGCGTCGCGCCGGCGACCCGCTTCGTGCGGTGTGGGAGTACAGCTGGGACGAGGCAACCGGCGCGCTGATGACCGAGTTCATGGCGCTGGGCAACCACCGCAAGTCGATTCGAAAGGAGATCGCCGCGGTCACCGAGAGCGTTCGCAAGATGCAGCTGGACGCGCTCGTCGCGAAATACGGCAAGGATGCGCGGTTTTTCGGTGACCTGTCCCTTCCGGCGCTGCAGTTGTTGATGTCGGGCCTGCCGAAGTTCCTCAACCTCGAGGAGGGCATCGGCGTGAAGTCCGCGCACGCCGAGGTGACCGAGGCGTTCGAGCGCTACCTCGACACGTTGGAGCCCGCTAATGCAGCGAAGAAGCGCAGAACCTCGTCGAGCAAGCGTCGCGCGTCGCGCAAGCGCTGACCGCGGCACGTGGGCTGTCGCCCAACGGAACGGACCCGGGATCATCGGTCGCAGAACATCCCGCGGTAGCCGTAGGCGGGATGGCGCTCGCTGATGTCGGCGCCCGCCTTCCCGAACAACTTTTCGCGCAGGGTGCCCGGCCGGTACTCCCTTTGCATCAGGCCCTTGTCTTGCAGCACGGGGACGAGGTGGTCAAAAAAGTCCTCGTAGCTCTCCGGCAGCAACGCATTCATCACCTGCACACCGTCGACGCCGGCGCCCTGATATTCGGTGAGCCGCTTGGCGATGGTCTCCGGGGCCCCCACGACCATCTGCGGCAACGACAGCGAGGACAGGAAGTCCTTGACGGTGGGCTTCGACCCTTCCGGCCAGGCGTTGATGACGGCAAGAAATGCTCCACGGATGCCGGGGATCTCGTCGAGGATGTCCTGCAGCGGCGTCGACGGATCGTAGCGACCCAGGTCCATGCCGCTCAGGCTGGAGAAGTAGGCCGTCTGGGCCTCCTGGCTCCGGAACTCCTCGAGCTCTCCCCACTTGCGGTAGGCCTCTTCGTCGGTCGACCCGGTGATGAACATCATGCCCTGCAGGAAGAGAATGTCGCCGTCGCGGCGACCCCGTTCGCGCGCGCGGCTGCGGACGTTATTGACCTGCTGCGCAATGGTTTCCAGTGACATAGCCGCAAGGAACATGAGTTCGGCATGGGCACTGGCGAAATCCAGGCCCGCGGGTGAGCCGCCCGCCTGCGCCAGCACCGGGGTGCGTTGCGGCGAGGGCTCCATGAGGTTGAATCCCTCGACGCTGTAACGCTTGCCCACGTGGTTGATGTCGTGCACCTTCGCCGGGTCGGCGTAAATGCCGGTGGCGGAATCGTTGACGATGGCGTCGACGTCCCAGGACCCTTCCCATAGCTTGTAGGTGACATCGACATACTCTTCGGCCCACGCGTAGCGCTCCTCGTGAGACGGACTCGCGGGTAGCCCGAGGTTGCGGAAGGCCTTCTCGTTGGCCGACGTGACGATGTTCCAGCCGATCCTTCCGTTGCTCAAATTGTCGAGCGTGGACACGGCACGCGCGAAGACGAACGGATGGTGCTGGATCACCGAACTGGTGTAGAGGAAGCCGAGATCGGTTGTCTGGTTTGCCATTGCCGGGATAACCATGGTGCAGTCACCGATGGGCACGTTCATGGCCATCTCGAAGATCACGTCGCGTGATCCGTTGTATTCGCCTTGGACGCCGACGACGTCGGTGAAGAAGAAGGCGTCGACCTTGGCCCGTTCCGCCTTCTTCGCGAGGTCGACCCACAGGTCGAATCCCTTGAATTCGCGGTTGCGGGCGCGCGGGTGTCGCCAGATGCCGTGGAAGTTGTGACCGATCGAGTCCATCAAGAGCAGCGTGAAGATCAACCGCTTGGACATGGTGCCCCTTATCGATGGTGTGATTTACTATACGGTTGTATAGCACTTGATTGGTGTGTTCCGTTGCGAATCAACGGGCGGGCTCGGCGAGACCGACGATCTCTCGTGGCGGGGTCGACCGTTCCAAAGCTCCCGAAGCGGTTTCCCCGTCCCACCGATAGCGGACGCCCGCTTGATGCAACGCGGCCAGGGCGTTGTCGGACTGCGGATCTCCCAGGTTGAGCACCGACACGGTGGTCACTCCCTCCACTTCCACGGTGCCCAACGAGGATTCGAGTACCAGCGAGACGTCATCCCCGATGCGCGGTGGGGTCGACAACCACGGAGCATGCACCACCCGGGCGGGAATCAGCTCTCCGTCACCGGTGAAGACGTAACCCTCGTTGTAGGATCCGACGCCGTCGGGGCGCGGACGGTAGGCGATGTAACCGAACCCTCTGCCGCTCGGGAAGGTTGCCGATTGCTGACAATGGCCCCAGAAGCCCGCCATGTCACGCGCACCCTGACGACGCACACGAGTACCACTTCCGGTGAACCGATATTCCTCGTTTCCGACGCGCAGGGCGCCGGCAGCGCGGAACAGCTGCTCGAATCGCGCACCTCCCATGAACGCACCTTCCACCGACGACCTCAGGTGACGCGCGGCCTCCTGCGACAGCGAACCATTGACCCACGGAGGCGCGGCCATCGTGGCCTCGATGTGAAACTCGAGTCTTGTCGGATCACCCCCGCGTTCGCCTCGCAGCAGCGCGTCGGTCGTGGTCTGCAGCGCGATGCCGTCGAACGATGCCGTCGACAGCTCGAATGGTCGCACACAACGGAATTCGAGCGGTCCGGCACCGAGCACAGACGCGTTGCCGTCAAATCCGATCGGTGAGTGCCGTGGGCCAGCTTCCCGAATGCGCAGCACCCGACCGTCGGCGAAGGCGACGTTCACCTGGTACTGGTGTTCGGTCCACTTCGAGCCGACCGCCTCGACACCGATGCGGGGAAATCCGACGAAGCCCGCGTCGTCGTAGGCCCAGAAGCTGGCCGAGTCCCGCATCTCGGGGTCGGGCGGGCTGATCAGAAAGTGTTCGCGGGCCGCATCAAGGCCGCCGCTGAGGTCGGCGCTCACGCGCGGGGCTTGGATGCCGGGGTCGGCCATGGGGCGCGCACGAACAGGCCGCCGTCGAGGTGGATGAGCTGACCGGTGATCGCCGCCGCGCGGTCCGACAGCAGGAAGAGCACCGCCTCACCGATCTCCTCGGCGGTCGGTGATCGGCCGAGGCAATTCAGCGACGCGGCGGCCTGACCGAAGGGGCCCTCCAGCACGAACGGGAGCACGGCGTTGGCTCGAATGCCTTGCCTACCATATTTTCCCGCGATGAACCGGGTGACGGCGTTCAAGCCTGCCTTCGAGACCTGGTATCCGAAGCGCGTGTCACCAGCCACGAGGGACGCCGCCGACGAGGTGAACACGAACGACCCGCCCCCGTGCTCGATCATTTCCGGCACCGTGCGACGCGCGATCCGTACGGCCGCATTGAGGTTGACGTCGATTGAGGTGTCCCATGCATCATCGTCGACGTCGATGGATGCCTGGCGGTTGTCGTAGTAGGCGGCGTTGAAGAACACGCGGTCGATGACGCCGAACTCGGACCTGGTGGCGGTAAGGGCGCTCTGGATGTCCTCGTCGGAGGTGACGTCGCACCGCATGGCGATGGCCTGACCGCCCGCCGCCCGCACAGAAGTCGCGATCTCTTCGGCAACGTCCAGGCGACGCGCGGCCAGCGCGACGCGCGCACCTTCCCTGGCGGCGATGTGGGCCGTCGCGGCGCCGATCTGGGGGCCGGCGCCGGCCAGGAAAAGCACTCGGTCACAGAGCATCTCATTCGGCACGATCAGTCCAGCCTCTCCGATGGCACGTCGAAGTACTCCTGGTACCGGCGGGCCCGATCACGCCACTCCCCCGCGTCCAGACCCGTGGCCGCGAACGTATAGCGGTGTCCGCCGTGCTGGTCTTGGCGATGGTTGGCCAGGAAGTCGGCCACCCGTCCCCGAACGTCATCGGTGAGTGGAAATCCGAAGCGGTCGTATACCTTTTCGACCGTTCCCACCTGGTCATCCGCGAAATCACGGAAGTTGACGTCAATCACGTTCGCAGACTCCACGGTTCCGTCGATGCGCGCCGTCACCGACCGGTCGAGTCCGTCGAGGATGTACTCGCCCCATTCCGAGGCGATCTCCCGCGCATCGACCGAATCGCTGGTGACGCCCCGCAACGTGGTGTACATCGACGTCACCGAGGCGATGATGCGCAGCGGATCGCGGTGCGTCTGCACGAGCAGCGCGCCGGGGTAGGCCGTGGTCATGTCGTTCAGCGTCCAGATGTGACCGGGTGACTTGAGCACCCATCGGTCGGTGGGATGGCGAGATTGCAAGTGCTGCAGAAAGATCCGGTGCCATCCATAGACGGCAGCGTGGTCGGCTTCGCCGAAGAGCCATCGCGCATAGGAGGGAATGCGGTATTCGGTGGCGAACAGGATGCTCCGGAAGTCAGAGGCCGTGATGCATACACATTCCTGACCCAACTGCGCCCCCATCGGATGCATTCCGAAGAGCCCGGGCAGCGCGGCACCCACCGCGGCGATCCGGGCGTTGACGGCGTCGATCCGCGGATCGGTCGTATAGCTGGCCGCCTCGGGCGGTGGGCACGGCCGCTCCACCTCCCAGGTAAGCGGTACGCGTGCGACCGGGTCTTGGGCCAGCAGGTCGTGCAGGATGGTGGTGCCCGTGCGGGCCTGACCGATGATCACCACCGGCGGGAGGACGTCGACCTCCGCGATGCCGGAATGAGCGTTACGGTGTGCGACGACACCCAATCGGGCGATGAGCAAGTACTTCAGCTCCTTGCACGCCGCAGCTACTCCGGCGTCGTTGAGTGCGGCCTCCACCACGAGAGCGTCTACCAGCCGATCGAGTCCCTCGCGCCAACCGTCGGGACCGAAGTCGTCCAGGCCGGTGGCGTCGGTTGCAGCGTCGATCAATCGCTCAGCGCTCAACGCCTGCGCGCTGGCAGTCCGATAGGATTGCACGTCAAGCCTTTCCGTTTGTCACCGCATAACGTGTGGGTATTGCCGGCTCGGGTGGACGTCGAACATGTCGCGATAGGACGGCGGCTGCCGGCCGTTCTCGTCTTCGATGCCGTACTTTGCTGCCAGCTCCGCGCCGATCAGCGTCTGACCACTGAGCGTCATCAGCTCGGGGTCCTTGTGCAGTGCCCAGACGACGTGGCCGGTCAGTTCCGGCGTTTCGGCTGTTTCGAGGATGTGTCCGAACTTCTCCGGCTTGCTCGCGATAATTTTCCTAACTCGATCGGTCAGTAGCGAGCCCATCCAGATCGACACTGCGGCGATGCCGAACTCGCGGAAGTCGAAAGCCATGTCGGCGGCCATCTTGTCGGTGGCGGCCTTCGGCACGCCGTAGGCGGGCCCGAACGCGTAATGGACCGACCCCGATGACGAGGAAAAGGCGACAAGCCCCTTGCGTTGCGGAATCATCAGTGGGGCAGCGTAAACCGTGGCCACATAGCTGCTGCGGACGCCGACGTCCAAGTTGTCGACGACGTTGAGTGGTTCCTCCCAGAACTTAGTCCGACCCATCATCTCGTCACGGATAATGGCGGCGTTGTTCACCAGGATGTCCAGGCGGCCCTGCTCGTCACGAATCCGGTCGAAGAGCGCCTTGACGTCGTTGTCGTTGCCATGATCAACCCGTACCGCGATACCGCGTCCACCGGCGGCGTTCACCTGCGCGGCCGTCTCGTCAATGGTGCCGTTCTGCGAGGATCCGTCGCCACTGCGAGTGCGGCCGGTGACGTAGACGGTGCAGCCGTGGCTCCCCAATGCCCGGGCAATACCTGCGCCCGCGCCACGGCTTGCTCCCGTCACCAATGCCACGGTGCGGGGTTCGGTCATCGTTTCCTCCTATCAGTCCGCGATCTGCGCGGACTCCTTCAGCTCGGTGATCGGCCGCGCCAAACCCTGTTCGTCACACACGCGTTGCAGCCGCCGCACCGTCTCGGACACTCCAGGCCCGCGGCGGCGGCCGGGGGTGAACGTAGCCGGCAGATGCTTCATTCCCTGGATCACGCCGATACTGTCGTAGTGCGCAGTCCCCTCGGCCACGCATCCGTAATCCGGCAGCCGGTCGAGGACTGCGGTCAGCATCGACTTGAATACCGTCCGGGCGACATTGGACCCTATGCATCGGTGCACGCCCAGGCCAAAGCTGAAGTGGCGGTTACCTTTCCGATCGAGCATGACGGCATCGGGCTGGTCGAACAACGCCGGATCGCGGTTGGCCATCGCCCACGACAGCCACAAGCGGTCACCTTCCTTGAAAGCAATGCCGCCGAGTTCCATGTCCTGGGCGACCGTCCGGCCGTCGCCCGGCGCCGGAGTGAAGTACCGCAGGAATTCCTCGGTCGCCGGATTCAACAGGGTTTGACGGTGGCGGCTCAGCCGCGCACGCTCCTCGGGATGGTGCGACAACCATTCCAACGCGTGCGCGGTGAGCGCGGTGGTGGTGTCGAATCCCCCGCCGATCAACAGGTTCAGCATGCCGATCAGCTCGATGTCGGGCGGCGCCTGCCCATCGATGCGCAGCTTCGCCAATGCATCGATGATCCCGGGCCGGGGGTGCTCGCGGATCTCCACGAGGTTGGCGAACAGGTCCATCCCCATCTCCATGTACTGCTCCCTCACGCGCGCCGCGTCGGGTGAATCGGGCGGGGTATAGATCGACGCGTGGGCCGGCTCGTTGTACATGACCCACTTGTCGAGCGGCACACCGAGCATGGCCAGCGTCAGTATTGCGGGCACCACATTGGCGAGGTCATCGACGAAATCGATACTGCCCGACTCGATGTGGTCGTCGATGCAGGCACGCACGATCTCATCGACGAAAGGCTCCCAGCGCTTCACCGCGGCGGGTGAGAGATACGGGTTGAGCGCCGTCCGGTAGTAACGGTGTTCGGGATCGTCCATTTCGAGCATTCCACCGCGGAAATTCTCGGCCTCCACCATCAACGGGATGGAGATGCCCTTATAGCCGCGCCGCTCATGGTTGACGTCGTGGTCGTTGGACACGTGCGGACAACGGGCGAGCTCAAACACCTCATCGCTGCCCGCCGCCACCCAGTGACCGTCGTAGGTATCCGTCCACGCGATGGGGCAGCTGCGATGCATCTCGTGGGTGATGTCGAGGAACTTGCCCCGGTAGTCAGCGGCATGCCGGTCGAAGTGATATCGCGCGGTCGATGACGCGACGCCGGAGTCGTCGTGGTCGGCGATCACAGCACCGCGCCGTTTCGCTCCGGGCGGGCGCGACCCTGCGGATCCACGACGACCTCGATGGCCTGTTCGGGGCACGACCGGGCCGCCTCTACGACCGCGTCGTAATTCTCGCCGGCGACGACCTCGGTCGCGGCGTGGGCGTGCCCATCGACATCATCGAGCTCAAAGGAATTCGGCGCGATCATCGCGCACAGTGTGTGGCCCTGGCAGCGGGATCCGTCCACCCTTACTCTCACGTCATTCCTCCACGTATTCCGTTGTCGCGCAGATTTATCGGATTCGGCGAATCAGATGACCGCGCCGCCATTGACACCGATGACCTGTCCGTTGACGTAACCCGCGGCCTCCGAACACAAGAAGGAGCACACGGCGGCGACGTCCTCGCCCGCACCCAGGCGCCGGGCGGGAATCGCCTTGGCGAGTTGCTCGGCCGGCGGCAACTTGCCTTCACGCTGTTGTTCACGCAGCATCGGCGAATCGATGACGAACGGCGGAACCGTATTCGCCGTGATGCCCTTGGCCCCATAGTCCAGGGCGAGGGTCTTCGTCATCGCGATCACGCCACCCTTGGTGGCCGAGTAGTGGCCCTGCGCCGGCGCGCCCCGCTGGCCGGCCGCCGACGAGATGGTGACGATGCGGCCCCATCCGGCCGCGACCATGTCGGACAACACGGCCCTGACGCACAAGAAGGTACCCGTGAGATTGACGGCGAGGTATCGGTTCCACTCCGTGAGGGTGATCTTGTCGAATCGCGTGAAGCCGGCAATAGCCGCGCTGGTCACCAAAATCCCTGCCGGACCAAGGGAATTGCGGACCACGCCGAAAGCCGATGCCACCGCGTTTTCATCGGACACATCAACGCCGACGGAAAGCGCAATGCCACCGGCGGCCCGCGCCTCGGCGGCCACGATGTCTGCCTTTTCGACGTTGACGTCCATGACTGCCACCCGGTGACCGTCGGCGGCGAGTTTCATGCTGATCGCCTGTCCCAGGCCCGACCCCCCGCCGGTCACGACCGCTACTCGGCTCACATCGCACCATCCCTCGAATACGTCACCATCGCTGTACGAGTGTATAGCGCACGCGGTCTACTGAACACAAGGCTGTCAGACGCCGGCGGGTCCGGGCGCGCCGTGCATGTAGAGGGTCTGACCCGAGCAGAAGCTCGACGCGTCGGAGGCGAAGAACAGCACGCCGTAACCGATCTCGTCCGGCTCACCGAGCCGACCGAGGCCGTTGCTCAACGCGATGGCCTCCGGATCCAACCCGTATCGCGCCGCGTCGTCGGTCAAGGTGGCGGCCCGAACAGCGCCGACGGCGATCGCGTTGACGCGGATCCCCTTCTTCGCCCATGCCGCCGCCATCGACCCGGTCAGGTTGTTCACCGCGGCCTTGGCGGCGCCGTACGGCGCCGCTTGCGGCATCGCCAGAAGGCTTGCGCCCGAGGAGATGTTGACTATCGCGCCCTTGCCCTGATCCATCATCGGCTTCGCCGCCGCCTTCGAAAGATGCCATACGGCCTTGAAGTTCAAGGCGAGGACGTTCTCGAAGTCGTCGTCGGGCCATTTGAGGATCGACTTGGTCTCGGCCCCGCCGGCACAATTCACCAGCACGTCGAGTCGGCCGAACTCGGCCATGGTGGTGTCCACCAGCTCGCGGCAGGCCTCGGCCGTCGTGACGTCCGTCGACACAGCGACGGCGCGTCGCCCCAGCGCCATGATCTCTTTGGCGGTGGACTCGAGTGGGTCGGGGCGGCGGCCGGCCAGCACGACGTCGGCCCCGTGCTCGGCCAGCACCAAAGCCGTGCCGCGGCCGATACCCGTGCCGCCGCCGGTAATGACGGCAACGCGTCCATCGAGTGAGAATCGACTGCTCATAGCGCTCCTCAAGTTCGCTTACAGCCGAGCCAAGCGGTCGGCGGTCAGTTATACGATCGTATAGCAGGCGTGTTGCCTGGCGGACACCGACTACTGTACGGTCGTACAGCATACGCCTGGTGCGCGGATTGCCGAATGACCCCCGAGGAGCCGACGTTGAGCGATCTGTACTACGACCCATGGGACTTCGACATCGACCTCGATCCCTACCCCACCTACCGCCGCCTTCGAGACGAGTGCCCGGTCTACTACAACGATCGGCATGACTTCTGGGGCGTGAGCCGCTACGCCGATGTCGATTCCGCGCTCAAGGACACGGCGCGGCTCAGCTCGGCCAAGGGCGACATCTTGGAAGTCGTCATGGCTGATCCCGTGATGCCGCCGGGCATCTTCATCAACGAGGATCCACCGCTGCACACGATTCATCGCGCCATCGTCTCGCGCGCCTTCACCCCAAAGAAGATGCGCGCGATCGAGGACAAAGTCCGCAACTTCTGTGTCGCCTGCCTGGACCCGCTCGTTGGTGGGGGTCACTTTGATTTTGTGCAAGACCTTGGCGCCGAACTTCCCATGCGCACCATCGGCATGCTGGCCGGGATTCCGGACGCCGAACAGCCCGCGGTACGCGCACACGCCACCCAGGTGCTCCGCAACAAGCCGGGCCAGCCCATGGAAATCAAGAAGGATCATTACTTCACCGGTGAGATGTTCGGCGAGTACGTCGAGTGGCGTGAGAAGAATCCGTCGGACGATCTGATCACCGAACTGCTCAACGTCGAGTTCGAAGACGAGAACGGAACGACACGCAAACTGACCAAGCAGGAACTCATCGTGTTCCTGGCCGTTGTCGCCGGCGCGGGTGTCGAAACGACCGGTCGCCTGTTCGGCTGGATGGGCAAGGTATTGGCCGAACATCCCGATCAGCGCAAGGAGTTGGTCCAGGACCACGGGTTGATTCCCACGGCCATCGAAGAACTGCTGCGCTACGAACCACCAGGCCCGCACGTGGCACGCTACGTCGCCACCGACGACGTGACCTTTCAGGGCCAGGTTGTTCCGGCGGGCAGCGCGCTGTTACTGATGCTGGCCTCGGCCAACCGCGACGAACGGCACTTCGACAATCCCGACGAGTTCGACATCCACCGCAAGCCCGGCGGTCACCTCACCTTCGGTCGTGGAGCGCACTTCTGCGTCGGTTCTCCGCTGGCCCGCTTGGAGGGCCGGGTAGCCCTCGAAGAGGTGCTCAAGCGGTGGCCGGAGTGGGACATCGACATGGCCGGCGCGCGACGCTCGCGTACGTCGACCGTGCGCGGCTGGGACAGCATGCCGGCGATCATCGCCTGACAGCGATTCACGACAAGGGTGTGAAGACCGACGTCGGCAGCGCCGGCACGCCGCTCGTATCGACGCCGTCCTCGACTTGCAGACCCCAGCTGTTGAACGCCATGGCCAGGCACGCGTAGGTGCCGACAATGAGCGGCAATTCGACGAGCTGGCGCTCATCGAGCGCTTCGGCGAGGCGGTTCCAGGTATCCGCCTCGATGCGGTAGTGGTCCAGCAGTTCGTCGGTGGCGGCAACCAGGTCGCGCTCCAAGGGCGCCCACGATTCAGAGAAACCCACCGCAATCGCGGCGACGTCGTCTTTTGTCAGTCCGTAACGCTCCGCAAGCCGGACGTGGTGCACCCACTCGTACCGGGCGCGCGTGCGCCACGCGACCCGCAGCAGCATCAACTCGCGCGCGCGGTGACCGGTCGCGGGGTGTTGCAACAGCACGTTACCGAACCGGTTGAACGGACCGGCCAGTGCAGGGTTGTGCAGCATCGTCGCCAGCACATTGGGCGCCTGGCCCGGCTGCTGAAACGCCGCAACGGCCTTGTCTGGAAAGGCATCGCGCAATGCCTCCACGTGCTCGGCACCCCACTGGTCGTTCGGAAGGGGCGCCAAGCGAGGCGCGCCGCCGGTGCAATCATCCGCAGTCATGCCTTCGACTGTACAGATGTACAGCATCGGTGCTACGTTCGGCATCATGACCCTTGCTCCCGAATCAGCCGGCACGGCGCCCGGGCGCGGTCGACTCCAAGGCCGGCGCATCATCGTGGTCGGCGCGGGAACACGTCCATCGCCGGACCCAGAGGTCACCGTCGGCAACGGCCGGGCCATCGCCGTGCTGTGTGCGCGAGAAGGCGCGCGCGTCGCGTGCGTGGACGTCGACGAGGACGCGGCCGCTCACACGGCCGATCTCATCGAACAGGAGGGCAACGGCCCGGCGGCAACTGTGGTCGCCGACGTTCGCGATGCCGACGCATGCGAGCGACTCGTCGAAGAAGCAAACGAGAAGCTCGCAGGCATTGATGGCGTGGTAGCCAATGTCGGATATGGAGCAGGCAAGGGGCTGGAGGGCACGACACCCGAACTGTGGGACGACATCTTCGCAGTAAATGTGCGGTCGCACTTCTTGATAGCCCGAGCCGCGATGCCCCTGCTCGATCACGACGCGGCATTCGTGTTCATCGGGTCGGCGGCAGGACTGAAGGCAGGCACGCGATTTCCCGCCTACGACTCCACCAAGGCGGCCCTATTCGGGCTCACTCGCCACGTGGCCCTCGAAGGAGCGCCCCGCCGCATCCGGGCGAACTACGTCATCCCCGGTCCGGTCGACACCCCGCTTGGTCGCGTCGGCGACAGCACCGTGACGGGGCGGACGAAGATCCGTTGGCCGCTCGGTCGCCAGGCCAGTGCATGGGACATCGCTTACGCGACGGTCTTCATGCTGGGCCCGGAGTCCGCATACATCACCGCGCAGTCACTCGTCGTCGATGGCGGGATCACACAGTTCGGCTGAGCGCGTAGGGCATTCGGTGGAGTGAATGGTTTTAGCCCCGCGGCAATCCGAGTACGCGCTGGGCGATGATGTTGCGTTGAATCTCGGAGGTACCGCCGGCGATGGTGGCACCGAAGCTGCGCAGATACCGGTCGAACCATGTACTGGTGTAGGCCTCCAGGTGGTAGGGCGAAAACGGGCTTGTTTGGCCCGAACGGCGTAGGCCTTCGACACCGGCGGTCGCGAGCGCAGTGTGCGCTGCGGTCTGAATAGACTCTGAACCAAGCAATTTGAGAACCGACATCGACGCCGGGTCGCTGGTGCCGCCATCGGCGCGGGCCAGTTCCGCGGAACCGAGCAAGCGCAGCGACCAGGTGTCCATGGCGAGTGTGGCGTAGGCGTCCCGTTCCACCGCGCTGCCCGGCATCCAGTCATCGAGAAACTCCTGTAGTCGGTCGACGTAGCTGAGCCACAACAAGGTTCGTTCATGACCGAGCGAGGAATTGGCGACCTTCCAGCCCTCGTTGATGTTGCCCACCAAATTCTCGGCCGGCACCCGAGCATCGGAGAAGAAGACCTCGTTGAAGTCGACGTCGTCGAGCCCGCAAGCCGAGGGGAACGGACGCCGGGTAACCCCAGGGGTGTCGGTCGGAATCAGCAGGACGCTGATTCCCTTGTGCTTGGGCGCAAAAGAGTCGGTGCGGACCAAGGTGAACAGAACGTCGGCGTCGTGCGCTCCCGAGGTCCACACCTTCTGCCCGTTGACCACGAAGTGGTCCCCCTCGCGCACCGCTCGGGTGCGCAGCGACGCGAGATCCGAGCCGGCTCCCGGCTCGCTCATTCCCAGTGCCGCGACGATTTCGGCCCGCAGTATGGGCACCGCCCAACGTCGATGCTGTTCGGGGGTGCCGTGCTGGATCAGCGACGCCGCAATGATCCCGACACCCTGCGGGTTGAACGTTTGATAGATTCGCCGCCGCGATAATTCCTGGAAATACACGTACTGCTCGATGACCGTCGCATTGCGACCACCGAAGGCCGGTGGATAACCCGGTTGCAGCCACCCGTTGTCGAACAGCAGGCGCTGCCACCGGCGGGCCCACGGCGGAACGTCGGCACTGGAGCGGGAGCGCTGCGTTTCGGCTTCGGCCTCGCTAGGCAGACGTTGGGTCAGGAAGTCGACGAATTCGGCCCGAAAGGCCTCGACATCGGCATCGAAGTGCAGCCGCACACCGCCTCCTCGTGGTCATCGACTGGGCCGCAACACACTGTACGCCTGTATAGCACGGATGCATTGAACCATGGGTCGGCTGCTGTCGTCAGCCGCCAGCCCGCGGCAGCGTTCCCGGCGCCGCGGCCCGGGTGACCAACCCACTAGGTGAATCTCGAAAGCGCTAGCGTCCGCGCTAGCGTCCGCGCTAGCGCATCTGGGAGTCACCTCATGGCCTGTCCGCCGTGCGCGCGTGTCACGTCCGCGCCCTGGTCCTCCCGCTCAGTTCTCGACGAGGTCGGGGATGGGCTCCGCGTCCGTCAGCCAGTGACGTCCGGCCCGACGGGCCGCCTCCCACTTGGGGATGCTCACCGCGTCGTCCTGGCCCAGGTCCTCGGGGGTCGGGCCGATGCGGTCGGCCAGCCCGGCGAGGGCATTCAGATCGAAGTTGTAGATCTCGGCCGCCGCCAGGCCCAGCATCTGCCGCGTCTCCTCGACCGGGATGTCCCAGAACGAGCGGCGTAGCCAGTCGCGGGTGTGCGGCCAGGTCCCCTCCGGATGAGGAAAGTCATTGCCCCACAGCAGATTAGCGACGCCGATCTCGTAGCGCCGCGCCAGCTCCCTGCGCTCCGTGGTGGTCGCCCCGATGAAACAATTCCGGTCGAAGTAGGCCGAGGGCGGCATCGTCAGGTCACCCTCCATCATGTGACTCATCTTCTTGGCCGAGTGTTCACGCAGATACCGCGTATCCATAAGCCAGAGAAGATCATTGGCCCAAAAGGCACCGCACTCGGTGACCCCCCATCGCAGCCCGGGGAAGCGCTCGAACACGCCCGACCACAACGCGAACCACAGGGGCCGGGCGCCCCACCAGCGCACCTCGGTGACATAGATACCCAGGTGTCCTCCGTACTCCTCCTGAGGGGCCGGACCGGAGTGGGTATGAACCGGCATCTGCAGGTCTTGGCACGCGGCCCAGACCTTGTCGTAACGACGGTCGTGGTAGGGCGGGTAACCGACCCAGCGCGCCGGAATCAGGATCCCGCCCCGCAGTCCGGACTCGGCCGCCCGCGTGATCTCGGCGACCGCCGCGTCGATGTCCGCCAGTATCGGCACGACCGCGACCCCGGCCCGTCGCTCGGGGTTGTGGCTGCACAGTTCGGCCAACCAGCGGTTGTGGGCCCGCGCGCCGGCCATCGCGCGCCCGGGGTCGAGGTCGCCCGACTGGCCCAGGCCGGCCCCGAACGGTGCCCCGGCGACCCCGGTGACGGCGTCGGCGTCGGGGAAGATGACCTCGCCGACGACCCCGTCGCCGTCTAATTCCTTGTCCCGCAGGCCAACATCCCATCCGCCGGCGATGCCGTCACCATGCTCGGAGAACCACTGCTCGGCGAACTCCTCGTCGATGAACCCGCCCGCCTGTGCCGCGGCCGTCTTCTCGGCCAGGTAGACCTCGAAGTCCTCCCGATATTCGGGGTCGACGTATTCGCGGTACCGCTCGGTCGGAAGCTCGGCGTGGGTGTCCGCGGAGATGATGATGTAGGGGTTCACGGTGGACCTTTCGCTACCAGGTACGGATGGGGTCGGGTTCGAAGACGGTGCTGCGCGCGTCGGCGGGGACCGCCGCCAGCGGTTCGGCAACCTCGGCCACAGTCGGGCCGATTCGGTCGACCAGGGGTGCGAGGGCGTCGAGGTCGAAGCCGTACACAGCCGCAGCATTGCCGCCCACCATCGCCGCCACCTCTTCCGCCGGGACGTCACTGAAGGTGTGGCGCAACGCTTCTCGCGTGTAGGGGGCGGTCCCCTCGTAATGCGGGTAGTCGCTTCCCCACATGATTCGATCGATGCCGATTCCGTGGCGCTCGGCGCATTCCACGGGTCGCATGAAGCTGGCACCGACGTAGCACTGACGCGACCAGTACTCGCTGGGCTTCAGAGTGAGCGAGCCGGCGGTGGGCCCCGCGAACCGCGCGATCGCCGAATTCGCTCGCCCGTACCGGACCGCCGCGACGTCGAGCGAGTCCAGGGTCGCCGGTATCCACCCGGCGCCCTGCTCGGTGAACACCACGGTGAGGTCCGGATGGCGATCCAGCACACCACTGAAGATCAAGTGCCACAACGCCCGATGCGCCCACCAGTGTGTCTCGTACACCCACACCGCGAACGAACTGCCCCACCCGTCCGTCGGGGTCGGTCCGGCGTTGCCGCCGTGATGGTTGACCACCAGGCCCGCCTCGTCGCACGCCACCCAGAGCGGCTCCCAGTGCTCGGCGTAGAGCGGGGGAATGCCGGTGCCGGGGGCGACCCCGGGCAGCAGCACACCGCCGCGCAACCCCAGCTTGGCGATCTGTGCCACCTCGGTCACGGCTTCGTCGAGGTCTGACAGCAGGATCTGGCCCACCCCGGCGCGCCGCTCGGGCGACAACGAGCAGAAGTCGGACAGCCAGCGATTGTGCGCCCGAAGCCCGGCCCAGCGCAGCTCGAGTTCCCGGGCGGTCTCCGGCGGGGGCGCGGCCAGGCTGGCCTGAGGAAAGAACGGCGGCACGGTATTGGGGAAGATGACCTCCCCCGCGGTGCCTTCACGATCCAGATCGGAGTTGCGCCGATCACTGTTCCAGTTGCGCTCCGCCTCGGGCTCGGTGAGGTCACCGAACGGGTTGACGAATGTCTTTGCCCAGCCGTCGAATTCGTCCCGGTACTGCGAATCGAGGTACTCGCGGTAGCCGAGCAGGTCGGCGCCGGCGTGGCAGTCGGCCGAAATGACCGTGTACCGGTCCATTGCGCTATGCCCGCGCCGGCTCGGGCCGAGGGGCCGCGAGCAGGGCCACGTCGTCGTAGCGCTGGTGCACGTAAGGCAGCAGCCATTCCTGCGGCACCCGCGCCGCGATCCGCCCCACCTGGATGGTGCGCCGGCGACACCAGGTGATCGACCGGATTTGGCGAACGACGATGTCGGCCACCGGATCCAACGGCGACTCCCCCAACTCGAGGGTTCCGTCGAGGTTCTCCAACAGCTCGTAATGCCGGTGATACTCGCCGTAGACCAGGTGGGGGTCGGTGATGCCGCCGCCATCGGGCGCACGCAGGAACTTGAAGTAGAACTCGGTGTTCATCTGGTCGGGCGGCAACTCCGCCGGACCGTCGACTTGACCGCTCACTTTGATGAGCTGATAGCCTAGCCGGTCAACAGTGGCGGTGATGCGGTCCGTGTCGCGGTCCACCTCGATGTGGGCCAATTTCTTTGGTTCGCCGAATGTTTCGCGGCCGCCGGTGACGGACTGCTCGGTGGACTGGGGCATGAACAGGGGGTAGTCGCCCTCGCGTTCGCCGTGCCGTGCGGTCACCGAAAACACCGCCGACCCGAAGGGCGCCATGCCCTCTATCCGGACCCGTTGCAACTGGATTCGCACCAGTGGTTCGGCCGCCGGCTCCAGCGGTTTCGGTAGCACGGCCGCGACGATCTCGGGATCGGTGAGGTAGGTGACGGTCACCGCTTCGGTGGCGATGGGCGCCTTGGTGGCATCGATCTCGTGGTCGACCTGCGCCTCGGGTGGGCGGGGACCATAGCGAATTGCTGTGCTGCTCACCGCTTTTCTCCTTCCGTTTCTGAGTCGCTTCCGGCATGTCGGCCGAGGACGTCGACCAGGTAATCGGGCGCGCCGCGGTTCAGGATCGATGCCGCCTTGCTGCTCACGACCTCATCGGCCGGGGTGGGCGGACCCATCATCCAGAAGCGGTCCGCCTGAATCCCGTCCATCACCTGGTCGGCGACGGTCTCGAGCGGGGTGAATTCGACATGCGCACCGGCGGCCTCGAAGCGGGCCACGACCTTGGCCAGCGTCTGGTCGGGTGTGCGACGTTCCTGGGTCGCGGCGTAGCGCTGCGGCCGGTGCCGCCACGACTCCCAGATGCCGGTGTTCAAAAAGCCGCCGGGAAAAAGAACGTGCGCCCGAACGCGCGTCCCGGTCATCTCCAGGTGCGTGTAGAGGCTCTCGGTCAGGCAGAGCACCGCGGCCTTGGTCATCGGGTAGACCGCGGTGGCCGGTCCGCCCATGGCGCCTCGGGCGATCGGCGCGAATCCGCCGTTGCCCGAACAGGTGTTGACGACGTGTCCTTCGCCCTGCTCGAGCAGGATGGGCACGAAGGCCTTGATGCCGTGGATGACGCCCAGCACATTGACGTCGATCCCCCACCGCCAGTCGGCCAGGTCGTGTTCCCACATGTACCCCTCGGAGACCGCGCCGGTGCCGGCGTTGTTGCACACGACGTGCACCGCGCCAAAGCGAGAGAGCGCCTCCTTGGCCAGCGACTCGACCGACGAATAGTCGGTGACGTCGGTGACCACCCCGGCCACCTCGATGCCCTCGTCGGCGAGTTCCCGGGTCGCCCTGTCCAGCGGTTCGGCGAGGACGTCGGCCAGCACCACCTTCATGCCCTCTTGGCCGAAACGACGCCCGATTGCCCGGCCGATGCCCCCGGCCCCGCCGGTTACGACCGCCACCTTGCCCCGAAGGTCCGTCATCGTGAGCATCGTCACATGGTCGCGCATAGCACCGCAAGCAGTCGCATTATGCGACTATTGCGGATATGGCTCCACGCCCCTCCCCGCAGACCGAGCGGGTGGTGAACCTGTTCGAGCAGCTGGCAGGTGACACCAGCCGGGGCATGACGTTGGCCGAGGTGTCACGCCAGTTGAGCGTGCACAAGGCCAGCTGCCATTCGATGCTCTCCGAATTGCTCCGCGCCGGCTGGCTGCTGCGCGACCCCGTTCGCAAGACGTATCACCTCGGTCCCGCCCTGGTCCGCCTGGGCCGAGAGGCGTCGGCCCGTTATCCGGCCCTGGTGTTGGCCCGCTCCGCGATGGCCGAGCTGTCGGCCGCGACGGGCGCCCACTGCGTTGCGTTCTCGGTGAGCGACGACTACTCCACCGTCGTCGATCAGGTGCGAATTCCGCACGGCGGCGGTCACCCGATGCCCATCGGCACCCAGTTCCCGCACCGCCCTCCGTATGGGGCGTCGACCGTCGCCTGGGCCGGGCCGGACGCCCGGGAGGGTTGGCTGGCCGCGCTGCCCGAAGACGTGCGCGATCGCTACCGCCACGCCATCACCTCCGCCCAGCAGCGCGGCTACGCCGTCGGTCTGCACATCCTGCCCGATCTGCGCCTGCGAGAACTGGCGCAAATCGTGCGCAGTGCCGAGGTGCGTTCCACCCGGCTGAGCCGGCTGGCGCAGGAGCTGACCGACGAACTCATCCACCAGGAGGAGTGGTTCCCGGTCGACTTGGACCCGGACCGCACCTACGAGGTGAGCCACATCGACTCGCCGATCCTGGAACGCGGGTCGCGCATCGCGCTGATGCTCAGCCTGGTCCCCAGCGCCGAGCCGATGAGCGGCGCGGCGGTCACCCGCCTGGGAGCCCAACTCGCTGCTGCGACAAGGCGACTCAGCGCCGCGTTGACCGAAGAGTCCGGTTAGCGTCGTTCCGGAGCCAGCCGCTTGAGGGCCAGCCCTCCCTCGAACGGTCGGTAGCCGAAAGCGGCCGGGGCGCGATAGCCCGTGTCCTCCAACGGAGTGTGCACCTCGTCGACAGTGGGGCCGATCTTGGCGGCCACGGGCACCAATGCGTCAAGATCGAATCGGTAGAGGCGACCGGCGTTGCCGCCCAAGATCTTTCGGCACGCGTCCTGCGGCCTGTCGTGCAGGGCCCAGCGAATGGCCAACTTGGAGTGGGGTGCAAAGCCTTCCTCGTGGGGATAGTCGCTACCCCACATGATGTGATCGGGGCCCATGAAGTCGATCATCGCGCCGTCGAACGGCATCAGCTCACTGGCCAAATAGCAGTTCCGCTGCACGTATTCGCTCGGAGTCAGGGTCAGCGCGTCGACGGAGGATCCGCCGAACATCCCATAGGTGCGGTTGCCGGCGTCGGACTTCATGGTGGGCACCATGGCGTCGAGGATGCCGATCTGCCCGGGCACCCACAGCGTGCCCTGCTCGGTCGGCACGAATCGCAAGGTCGGATAGCGCTCGAAAACCCCGGCCAGGATCAGGTGACCGAGGGTGCGCTGGGCCCAGATCGCCATCTCGGTGATCAACACCGCGTTGGACGCCGGCTGGTCCATCGGCATCTCGGGACTGCCGGCACCCGCGTGCTGCACCACCGTCAGGTCCAGGTCCGCGCACAGCGCCCAGATCGGTTCATAGCGGGTGTGAAAAAGCGGGGCCACGTGCGGGTCGCCGGGCGAGACCGCCGGGATCAGCACGCCACCAAAGCAATCCTGCTCAGCGCCCCAGCGGATTTCTTCCAGCGCCAGCTCGATGTCGTTGGGGAAGATCTGAATCAACCCACGGCGCCGGGCCGGGGCCAGCGAACAGAAGTCGAGCTGCCAGCGGTTGTGGGCCTGCACACCGGCCCAACGCTTCTCGAAGTCCGCTCGGGTGCGGGGCAGGCTGATGGTGATGTTCGGGGTGCTCGGGAAGAACGGCGGAACGGTGTTGGGCAGCAGCACCTCGGCGGCCACCCCGTCGGCATCCATCTCCGAGATGCGGAGGTCGTGGTCCCAGTTCCGATTGGCGGTGGCGACGATCAGATCGTCGAACGGGCTGGCGTAGGCCTTGGCCCACGCATCGAACTCCTCGTGCAGCCGCGCCGGCAGATACGGCTTGTAGCCGTAAAGATCCGCCCCGGCGTGGGTGTCCGTCGAGATGACGACATAGCGATCGAGCGTGTCCCAGATTGTAGCCATCGCATCCTCCACGAGAGTATGCCGAGTATAGAAGAAACCGATCGACTCGCGAAGGGGTTCGTGAGACCCACAGCTGGCCCGAGGATTTCGTGCGGCGTCATCGCCGGAGCACAATGTGGGGCGTGAGTTGGACGAGGTACACGGGCCGAGCGGACGCGGATATCGCCCTGGACGGCGACGCTTTGCATGCCGAGCTCGAAGACCGTATCCGCGTGGATAATCCGCATCTGACCGACGTCCGGCTCGAGCGGGCAACCGCGGCCGAAGTTTTCGACGCCGAACGCAGCCGGCGGTGGTACGACGTCATCTACCTGGCCGAAGATCCCGAAGACAACGCGTAGCCCGTCGGCGCCGCGGCCCATTTGCCCGCGCGGTCACTGTCCTTGGCGCTAAATTCCTCTCCTGAGCATTGCAAAGGAGTGAAGCGGTGCGGTCGATCAGTGCCATCGTCGTTGCGGTCGTAAGCGGGCTCGTCGCGCTGCCGACGCCGACGGCCCGGGCCGACGACGACTTCGTTGCCCTGGCTGTGTCCGTCGGAACCGGACGAGCCGCCGGCTGGGGCACCGGGGGCACTCAGGACCAGGCGAACCAAATCGCGCTGGCCCACTGCACCGCCGAAGCCGGTGACGCCTGTGAGGTGGTGGCCGGCACGCGCAACGGCTGCGCATCGGTCGCGTTCGACCGTGCCTCCGGCCGGTTCCAGGGCGGCTCGGGTCCCGACACGACGGCGTCCGCGAACGACGCGCTGGCCAAGCTGGGGTCACCCAACGGTCGGGTCAAGACCACACACTGCTCGTCCTGACGTATGTCAGCGCGCAGCGCCCAAGACACCGCGATTTCGACTATCGTTCAAAGAATCGTCCTTGACTCGCCGCCGATTTGGCCCGCGCACCGAGGGAGGCATCACACCGATGAAGGCTGGAACGTGGTCGGCCGCCTGTGCGGTTCTGCTGTCCGCTGGCGCGCTCGCCTTCGCAACGCCGGCCGCAGCGGATGAGACCGACGACGCCTTCATCGCGAACCTCTCCAAGGGCGGAGTCACCATGCCGGACAACGACGATGCGATTGCCAAGGCCCGCACGGTGTGCGCCGGCATCGCTGCCAACCCGAACGCATCGGTGCTGGCGATTCAGCTGGCGCGGCAAACGGACCTTTCGGTCCGGCAGTCCGCCTACTTCGTCGGCCTGTCGATAGCCACCTATTGCCCGCAATACAAGGAAGACATCGACCCTTCCGTTATCTGGATGCTGCCGGGACCCCCGCTTATGTAACCGTCGCTACGGCAACACAAGGGGTTTCGGCTCGCTCAGCAGTGGTCGGTCCAGCACCGCTGCAGCGGGCAGTAGGTCGAATGCGCAAGGCTCACCATGGATCCGACGTCTCCGAACGTCACGTTCCTCGGATCCAGAATTTGGTGGATACTCTGGGCGATCTGGTCATACGTCCAGCCCCACCCGATGTCGTCGCAGATCAGGCGGCCCATCCCGGTGAGGGCGGCGTCGTGCTCGGGCGGCCAACTGAAACCGGCGCCGCGCAGCTGAGCCAGGTACGCGTCGTCGAGCGGATCGGCGGTAGCGACCGCGGCGCTGGCAACCAGGGCCGCGCCCGCCAAGACCGGGACGGCCAACGCGGCCAGCCGGCGAGGTGAGGACATCATGCGCTTCCTTTCTTCGGGACGTTCACGATGCCGTCGACCCATAGCGGCATGAAAACGAAGAATAGGGACAACCGGGAAAAAATGGCTTATGAACGGCTGAATAATCAGAATTCGGCGCCGCTGAAGGCGCGCGACTTCGGCGTCAGGCCTGTGGCACGCCGGCCGAACCATGCTCGTACGCGATGGTCAACCAGAACACCGTGCGCTCGATCCCCGGCACGATTTCGGTGACCTCGATCTCCCCTTGCGCGAACCGGGTGAGAAACCCGTAGACCACGCCGGTGAGGATGAGCTCGAGATCCTTGGCGAATCCCGGCTCCGCTTGTGCCAGAACGGCTTTCGCAACGGGCACCACGGCGTCGACACCGCGCTGGATCAGGCGCTTTCCGCCGGGGCCCGATCGCGCTTGGAAGTAGGAGCGCAGCATCAACGGATGGCGTTCCCAGGGTTCGAAGATGGTCCTCATCACGTGCATCAGGTCCACATAGATCGACTCGCCGGGCAGATCGTCGATCAGCGACGGCAGGGCCGCATAGCGATTGGCGTCCATCCACCCGTCGAGGGCCGCGACGATGAGCTCGTCGCGGGTGCGATACCGCTTGTAGATGGTCGCCAGGGAAACCCGGGCCCGCCGGGCCACGTCGCGCAACTGCACGGCCTCGTAGCCCTCGGTATCGAGCATCTCGACCACGATGTCCAGGATCGGATCGGCTTGCCGCCCGGCAGCGCCCGCCGCGGCCCGCACCGAGGCCCCTTTTGCCGTCACAGTAACCATGTTACTGTGCGCAGATGAGTAACGGCGTTACTCTGCCCTGATCTGGGCCGATGAAGAGAGAGGACGAGCGCCGTGGGTTCTATTGATGGCAAAGTCGCCTTCATCACGGGGGTGGCGCGCGGCCAGGGCCGCAGCCACGCGGTGCGGCTCGCCCGCGAGGGCGCCAACATCATCGGTATCGACATCTGCGCCGACATTCCGGCCAACGGCTATCCGATGGCCTCCCATGAGGAGCTGGAGGAAACCGTCGCGCTGGTCGAAGAGGCCGGCGGCAAGATGCTGGGCACGGTCGCCGACGTCCGTGACTTCGACCAAGTCAAGACCGCGATGGACGCCGGCGTCGAACACTTCGGCCGCCTCGACATCGTGCTGGCCAACGCCGGGATCGCGCCGTTGGCGTTTCGGCAGCTGAGCATCGAGGAGGAGCTGGCACAGTGGCGAGCGGTCACCGGCGTCAACCTCGACGGGGCCTATCACACGGCATGGGCGGCCGTCCCGCATCTGTTGTCCGGCAACCGTGGCGGGGTCATCATCTTCACCAGCTCGACCGCCGGCATCAAGGGTTTCGGCGGCCTGCAGGGCGGCGGCCTGGGCTATGCGGCATCCAAGCACGGCATCGTCGGACTGATGCGTACCCTGGCCAATGCCCTTGCGCCGCTGAGCATCCGGGTGAACACGGTGCACCCGACGGCGGTCAACACGATGATGGCGACCAATCCCGACATGACCGAGTTCTTGGAGAAGAATCCCGGCGCGGGGCCCCACCTGCAAAACCCGATGCCCGTCGGCATGATGGAACCCGAGGACGTCAGCGCCGCGATCGCCTACCTGGTGTCCGACGAGGCGAAGTACGTCACCGGCGTGACCTTCCCCGTCGACGCGGGCTTCTGCAACAAGGTTTGATACGCGGATGACAACGAACAACGCAACGGGCCGGGTCGCGGGCAAGCGGGTCTTGATCACCGGGGCGGCGCGCGGCATGGGACGCTCGCACGCGGCGCGGCTGGCCGAAGAGGGCGCCGACTGCATCCTGGTGGACATCTGTTCCACGCCAGAGGGTTTGGAATATCCGCTGGCCACCGAGGATGACCTGAACGAGACCGTGCGGCTGGTCGAGAAACACGGCCGCCGGGCGATCGCGAAAGTCGTCGACGTGCGCGACGAGGCCGCCATGAAGTCGGCGGTCGACGCGGCGGCGGGCGAACTCGGCGGACTCGACGGCGCGGTCGCCAACGCCGGCGTGCTCACCGTCGGTACCTGGGACACCACGACCGCCGAACAGTGGCGGCTGGTCCTCGACGTCAACCTCATCGGCGCCTGGAACACCTGCGCGGCCGCACTCCCCCACCTGGTCGCCCAGGGCGGCGGAAGCCTGGTCAACATCAGCTCGTCGGCCGGCATCAAGGGCACCCCGCTGCACGTGCCCTACACGGCGTCCAAGCACGGCATCGTCGGGATGACGCTGGCCCTGGCCAACGAGCTTGCCGCGCAGAACATTCGCGTCAACACGGTGCACCCCACCGGGGTGGCCACCGGCATGGCGCCGCCGAGCATGCACACGTTGATCGCCGAGCAGCGGCCCGACCTGGTGCCCATCTTTCTCAACGCCCTGCCCGCACCGCTGATCGAAGCGTCCGACGTGAGCAACGCGGTGCTCTATCTCATGTCCGATGAATCCCGTTACGTCACAGGACTCGAACTGAAAGTCGACGCCGGTGTCACAATCCGATAAGGCTGCTATCCGCGACGGTGCGCGACATGAATGCGGGGTGCGCGCCTTCGCCGAGGTGATGACGTTCGACCCGCCCGATGGCGACAGCCCGTACGCGGGCGGGCTGATCGACTTCGTCTTCGGCGAGGTGTGGACACGACCGGGGCTGAGCCGCCGCGATCGACGGTTCGTGACCCTGGCCTGCGTCGCGGCCGCCGACGCGCAGGCCCCGCTGGAACACCACGTCTACGCCGCACTCAACAGCGGCGACCTCACCATCACCGAAATGCGGGAAACCGTACTACATTTCGCGGTCTACGCGGGTTGGCCGAAGGCGTCCCGGTTCAACATCGCGGTGGACGTGCAGTGGGCCAAGATCGCCGAAGCGCGCGGCGAACCACCCCCTCCCCCCGAACCGTTGCTGCCGCTGGTCACCGCCAGCGACCCCGAGCAGCGACTGCTTGGCGGCGAGGAGTCGTTCAAGGAGATCAACTGCCTGCCGTTCGCGCCGATGCGCGACAACCCGTACTCGGGTGCGGGCATTCTGAACTTCGTCTTCGGTGAGATGTGGCTGCGCCCCGGCCTGGGCATGAAGGAACGCCGGTTGATCACCGTCGCCTGCGTCGCCTTTCAGGACGCCGAAATCCCGATCATGTCGCACGTCTACGCGGCACTGAAGAGTGGCGACGTCTCCTTCGAGGAGATGGACGAACTCGCGCTGCAGTTCGCGGCGTACTACGGCTGCGCCAAAGCCGAATACCTCAACCAGGTGATCGCGGAACAAAAGCAGCGAGTGACGGCCGAGAACCAGGCCGAGCACACGTCCGCCGGCTGACACCACCACAAAGGAAAACTCTCCCATGACGGCAACCGCGTCCTCGCCTACGCGCTCGGGTGCGTTACTCATTGGCGGAGAACGCATTACCGCGGCATCGGGTGGCACCTATGAGCACGTCTACCCGGGCACCGGGCGGCCCAACGCGACCATTCCCATAGCCGGCGAGAGCGAGATCGACAGGGCAGTGGACAGCGCCTGGGAGGCGCACCGGGAATGGGTGTCCTATCCCGTCGATCGCCGTCGCGATCTGCTGTTCACGTTGGCCGATGTGGTGTGCGATCACTTCGCGGAGCTGACCGAGCTCAACGTGCACGACTACGGCGTCCCGGTCTCGGTGGCCGGTAACTCCGTGCTGACCGAACGATTCCTGCGTTACTACGCCGGTTATGCCGACAAGACGCACGGGGCAAGCACTCCCGTCGCCGGCGCGTTCGACGTCAATCTCGTCGAACGCGAGCCCTACGGCGTCGTCGGTGTCATCGCGCCGTGGAACGGGCCGCTGGTGGTCGCAGGCGCTGCGGTGGCTCCCGCGCTGGCGGCGGGCAACGCGGTGATCCTCAAACCCTCCGAGCTTGCGTCGTTGGCGCCCTTGCGCTTTGGTGAACTGTGCATCGAAGCGGGCCTGCCGCCGGGACTGGTGAATGTGTTGCCGGCCGGCCCGGCGGGCGGCGACGCGCTGGTGCGTCATCCCCGGATCGGCAAGATCCACTTCACCGGCGGCCAGGCGACCGCCCAGAAGGTGCTGCAGGCCGCGTCGCACAACCTCACCCCCGTGACGGCCGAATTGGGCGGGAAATCCGCCTATCTCGTGTTCGCCGACGCCGACCTCGACATGGCCGCCGTCATCGCGGCGCACCAGGGGCCGATCACCCAGGCGGGCCAAAGTTGCGCCTGCGCCTCGCGGATCCTCGTCGAAGCATCCGTGTACGTCCGCTTCGTGGAGAAACTCGTGGCGACCGTGCAGGCCGCCAAGATCGGTGATCCGCTGCAGCCCGACGTGATGCTCGGCCCCGTCATCACCGAAGCCGCCGCCGAACGCATCCTCGGGGTCATCGACCGGGCGGTCAGCGAAAGGGCCGGTGATTTGGTCACCGGCGGACGGCGACTGGGTGGCGAGCTGGCGTCCGGCTATTACATCGAGCCGACGATCTTCACCAACGTGGATAACCGTTCGTCACTGGCGCAGACCGAAACCTTCGGCCCGGTGGCTTCGGTGATGCCCTTCGGCGACGAGGCGGAGGCGGTCCGGATCGCCAACGATTCCCGCTACGGTCTCAATGCCTTCGTGGCGACCTCCAACCTGGAACGTGCACACCGGGTTGCGCGTCAGCTACAGGCGGGCTCGGTGTGGGTGAACAGGCACAGCGACATCGAGCCCCAGGGCCCCTACGGCGGCTACAAGCAGAGCGGGTTCGGCCGCACCGGCGGCGTCGAAGGCCTGCACGAGTTTCTGCAGGTGAAGAACATTCGCATCGGCATGAGCTGACGTTCTCGAATTTGGGCCCCAACCGGCAGTGGTTGCCGTGAAACATTGTGCAGACCAAGTATTTCCGCTAAAGGGGTAGAGTCGCGGGCATGAATTTGGTCGAGTGGCTCAGGACGCCCCGCTATCTGCGGACGCGTTTCATGATGGAAACGCGGCCGTTGAACCGCCTGGAAATGGAGATCGTGTTCCTCGAGGTCGCCGCCCGCGACGCGCTGGTACGCCTGCCCGTGGCGTTCATGATTCTGCCGAAGAGCCCCCGCCCCTGGCGCGATGGACCGTCCAACCCCGAACAGGCCAAGTAGCGGTTCCGCAAAGGCGGCGGGTTCCCACGGCGCGACCACCGACGGTGACCATCGACAACCCGTACTGGGACGCGGTCAAGGACTGCGTCGACACCGACAGCGTCGGCGGCGACCACGCCGAAGGCGGGCTGCTCGATCCCGTAGCGGGCACGGGTTACCGGGCCTACCTGCTGACCCAGCTGGGTGTCGACGGGCGTCTGCTACGACCTGAACCCGGGCACGGACCTGCTCACCAATGGCTGGCACGGCGACAACCTGTACGCCCAATCGTCGCCAAGGATTGCGCCGAAGCGGCGGCACCGGTGACGACCAGGTGCATCAAATCCTCGAAACACAGTGGGCCGAAGTCGATTCCCGCCAACCGGTGCTGTGGCGGGGCCAATGCGACCGGGTGACGGTGTACGAACGCGACTGCCCGGTAACCCCGGGACTTGGGAGCCGCCGCCGAGTCGGGCATGCTGGCGGTATGCATGTGATCAACGGAGTGCGTGACCCGGCGGCAGGCTTTCCCCTCGACAACGCGGCGGACGATGCCGGCGAGCGCCGGCAGGCCAATCGCGCCGTTGCCGTCAGCGCCGTCGGACTGGCGCTGACCGGCCTGGTCGAGTTGGTTATCGCGCTGCTGTCCGGCTCGGTGGCGCTGCTGGGTGACGCGCTGCACAACCTGTCGGACGTCTCCACCAGTGCCCTGGTGTTCATCGGCTTCCGCGCGTCGCGCAAGCTGCCCACCGAACGGTATCCCTACGGCTACGAACGCGCCGAAGACCTCGCCGGAATCGGGGTGGCGCTGGTGATCTGGGGCAGCGCCGTCGTCGCCGGTTTCGAATCCGTCACCAAGCTGCTTCGGCACGGCGGCACCGGTTACGTGGGCTGGGGCATCGGCGCGGCGGTCGTCGGCGTGGTCGGCAATCAGCTGGTGGCTCGCTACAAACTGGTGGTGGGCAGGCGAATTCGGTCGGCGACCATGGTGGCCGACGCCAAACATTCGTGGCTGGACGCGTTGTCGTCGGGCGGTGCGGTGCTGGGGCTGATCGGCGTGGCACTGGGCTGGGGCTGGGCCGACGCGGTCGCCGGGATCGTGGTCACCGGGTTCATCTGCCACGTCGGCTGGGAGGTGACCGCCGATATCGCACACCGCCTGCTCGACGGCGTCGACCCCGAAGTCATCACCACCGCCGAGGCCGTCGCCGCCTCGGTCCCCGGTGTGACGCATGCGCACGCCCGGGCCAGGTGGACCGGGCGGACCCTGCGCGTCGAGGTGGAAGGGTTTCTGAACGCCGACACGTCGCTGGCGGCCTCCGACCAGATCGGTCGCAGCGTCGCCGCGGCGCTGGCTCCCCAGATCCCGGAGATGCAGAGCTTCACGTGGACGGCACGGGCGGCCTGAGCTAACGCGTCAGCGGCGGAACCGCTCCCGCAGCTGCGGGTCGTTCTCCCACCAAAGCCCCGACGGCGCAGGGGTTTCACTCTCGGCGCCGTCGGTCTGGGCGCTTCGCGCCTCGGCCTCATCCAGTTCGGCATCGACCGCGACCGCGTGCGCCTTCTGGTCGCGCGACATGGCGCGCATCAACAGCAGCACGAACGGCCACCCGACCAGATCCCCGAGAATCCACCAGACGCCGGCACCGATCGTCTGATCGAGCCGCGGGTCGGGGCCCCAAGACCGTTGCAGCGCAGCGTAATACGACGCGCCGATCAACGAGCCCTGCCAGATGACCAATCCCAGGACACCGTCGCCCAGCGCCTCGGCGACACTGATCAGCAGCGAGATCGACTGCGGGTACCTGCGTGGTACCGGGTCTTCCTGCAGCCGGGCATAGAAGTAGCAGAAGCCCAAGGCCACCAACAGGATTCGCGTCGGCGCACCGATGCACTCGGTCCGCAGGGCCGCGGTGTACCACGGCGTCAAATACAACAGCCACGGCGTGGCGAGCATCGCCACCGACGTGGTCGCGGGATGCACGAGCACGCGCGCGAACCGCGTCGCCAACACCCGATCGATGCGGTCGCGGCCCGCCGGCCCGACGGCATCGCGAAACACGGTGACCGGCTTGGCCTGCGCGACGAGCAACGGCACGACGTAAAGCAGCAGCAACACCTGCAGCGCGCGCACCCAGAACAGAACGTAGGCGTAGGCACCGAGCGCGCTGATCGTGGCCAGCAGCCACACCAGCATGCCCGCGCCGAAGCACGCGGCATTCGCGGCACGGACCGCAGGCTCGGCCCCACGGGTCCGCCGATAGCACCAGGCGTATCCCGTGGCGAGCGCCGCGACGACGGCTGCCGAGAGAAGGTCGACATGCCAGGTCGCAGCGGCCGCGTCCCATGTCAGCGGTCCGGGATCGACGCGCACGGCCACCAGCCTATTGCGGCCGCAATCGGCTCAGTTGCCGACGGCCCCTTCCGGCTTCGGACCGCGGTCCTCGCCGGTGATGTACTTCGGGCAGTAATGGGCGGCCGCGAGGTAGGTGAACTTGGCCGCGGCGGCGCCCTGGAAGCCAGGATTCTGGTTGCGCAGGTCGGTCACGATCTTCGCGTCCGACTGGCCGTCGTCGAGCAGATCGCACACCGACTTGCCGATGGTGATCGCGTTGCCGCCGTCCTGGTAGGTGAGGCCGGCGTCGCGGAGGTCTTTGAGGAAGTCCTGGTCGTTGTCGATGTCCGCGTGCGCCGGCGCGGCCAGGACGAGCATGGTGGCGAGGCTCGTCAGCCCCAGGAGAAATCGCATAACGCAGTGATTGTCGCAAACCTGTCGGTGATCGGCATCTCCTAGGGCGACCGCGGCGTGAACGTTCACCCGTCCCGCTTCGCGGTCAGGCCGCGGACGATCGCGGTGGATGGCGCGTCAGGTGCCGAAATAGCGGATCTCAATTGGATCGGTTGCACACCGTGAATGGCCGAGAACCACCGCGCAGCAAATTGGCCGGACGTACGCTTGAGACCCTTTCCCGTTCAACGTCTGCCGCGTCCGGTCACCAAAACACTAAGGGTGAAATGTTGACGACAGATTTCGTCAACCCGACGTTGGCGCGCGGAACTGTAAAAAGCAGATCACATTCGCCGCACACGGATCGCCCGCGAGCGGGCAGCTACGACGACGAACTGGTGGTGGTCACGCTGGGGGCGGGCGAGCTCTTGCCGGACACCACGTATGGGCAGTACGCATTGGCGGCGATCGCCGCGAACTGATTGGCCTTGTCGTCACTCAGGTCGGAGTTCTTCGACTGCAAGGTGCTCACGACGTCCGACATGCCGGTTCCGTTTACTACCGTCTTACAGACCCATTTAGCGGCCCCGACGGCCGTATCGGGGTCGGCATAGGTGATGCCGGCCTTGTCTAGAGAAGCGATGAAGGCGTCATCGGCGTCATCGGCGTGCGCAGGCACCGCCATTCCGACTGCGGCGGCGACGGTTGCCACAATGAGAAGAAGTTTCATAAACCTCAGATTGACAGACAAGCGAACGCCACGCATCCCGTGGAGCAAACTTTGACGCACGTTGTGCGGACCAATCCCTTGTGTCCGTGACAACCCCTCGCAACCTCGTCAACCCAGGGTTGACAGCACAGTCGCCGTCAACCTAGCGTTGACGCCATGTCCGAGCCCGTCCGCATCGCCTACCCGATCCGCCTCGACGAGCTGATCGACGCCATCAAGTCCACCCGACCCGACGTGCTGGACCAGCTGGCCGACGCGGTCCTGGCCGCCGAGCACCTGGGCGAGATCGCCGACCATTTGATCGGCCACTTCGTGGACCAGGCGCGCCGCTCCGGCGCGTCCTGGACCGACATCGGCAAGAGCATGGGCGTCACCAAGCAGGCCGCCCAGAAGCGCTTCGTCCCGCGCGCCGAGGCCACCGCCCTCGATCTCGAACAGGGGTTCGCGCGCTTCACCCCGCGGGCGCGGGGCGCGGTGGTGGCGGCGCAGAACGCCGCGCACGAAGCGGGCAACGGCGAGATCACCCCCGATCACCTGCTGCTCGGTGTGCTCGGCGACGCGGCCGCCCTGGCGACGGTGTTGCTGCACCTGCAGAAGGTCGACACCGAGGAGCTGCGCGCCGCCGCGACCGAGGCGATCTCCGCGCTGCGCGCGGATGCCCAACCGCCGCAGCTCATTCCGTTCAGCGGGCCGGCGCGCAAGGCGCTCGAGCTGAGCGTGCGCGAAGCACTTCGCCTCGGCCACAACTATGTCGGCACCGAGCACCAGTTGCTGGCGCTGCTGGAGCTGGAGGGCGGGGACGGGCCGTTGCACCGATGCGGCGTCGACAAAGACCGGGTCGAGACGGATCTGATCACGGCGCTGCAATCGCTGTCCGGCGGCGGGAATGTCGCGCCGGGCGCGGCCGGAGCAGGCTGACCGGCGCGGCCGACCCCTCCCTTCGGCATCGCCGCGTGTGCAATCATGCGAGGGTTCCCCTGCAACGGCGCCAAGGAGGCACGACATGGCGAAGATGCACCGCTGGCCGATGGCGGCGTCCGCCTTTCTGGTTGCGGTCGCCGGCGTCATCGCCGTCGGGGTCGGCGCGGTTCCGATGCCCCGCGCGTGGGCCGGGGATGCGCCGATCGGCCACATCGGTGACACCCTGCGGGTGGACAACGGCACGTTCATCGCCGACGTCACCGTGAGCGGCGTGGGGCCCTGCGATCCGCCGCCCGGATTCGGCTACACCCGCGAAGGCACCTACAAGGGATTTCCGGGCAGCACCGTCGAGCGCGCCGACGTGACCATCCGAGCGATCCGCGTGCCCAACCCGTACGTCATGGCGACAGTGATGGATTTCAACGGCGTGACCCCCAACGCCGACGCCTACAAGCCGCGGGCCTCCGATGCACCCGACGCGCTGGACAGCGTGCTCGTCAACGCCCCGAACGGGGCGATCGTGCGCGGCGGCGTGTATTGGGACGCCTACCGCGATCCCGTCTCCACCGTCGTCCTGCTGGACAAGAAGACGGGCTATCACCTCGCGCAGTGGAACCTCTGACCGGAACGTTTGAGGTCGCGCCGGCCGATTCCGGTGACGCCATAGAGCTGGCCGCCGTTGCGGCACAAACCTTTCCGCTGGCGTGTCCGCCGTCGGCGATCCCGGAGAACATCGCGTCGTTCATCGACGCCAACCTGTCGGCCGCCCACTTCGCGCAGTATCTCGGCGATCCGGACCGCGCCGTCGTCACCGCGCGCCAGGACGGCCGGATTGTCGGCTACGCCATGCTGGTTCGCGACGCTGGCGCCGATGCCGCCGAGCTGTCCAAGATCTACGTGCTGCCCGAGTATCACGGCGGCGGGGCGTCGACCGCGCTGATGGGCCTCGCGCTGGCCACCGCCGGCGAATGGGGCGCGCGGCGCGTGTGGCTGGGCGTCAACCAGGCAAACGAACGCGCGCAACGCTTTTACGCCAAGAGCGGCTTCCGGATCAGCGGCACCAGGACGTTTCAACTCGGCGCCGGCGTCGAGAGCGACTATGTCATGATCCGCGAGCTGGATTAGCCGCCGCGGTCAGCGCCAGCAGCCGGGAAGTGGCCCGCAGGTACTTCTTTCGGTATCCGCCGGCCAGCATCTCCTCGCTGAAGATGGTGTCCAGCTTGGTGCCCGAGGCCACCACGGGAATGCCCGCGTCATAGAGCCGATCGGTCAGTGCCACCAGCCGCAGCGCGACGTTCTGATCGTCCAGGCCGTGCACGCCGGTCAGGAACACCGCGCTCACCCCCTCGATCAGCGTCAGATACCGCGACGGGTGCATGGTGGCCAGATGCGCACACAGCGCATCGAAGTCGTCGAGCGTCGCGCCGTCGACCCGCGCGGCGCGCGCGGCCACCTCGTCGTCGGACAGCGGCTCGGGCGCGGGCGGCAGCCCGCGGTGCCGGTAGTCGGGCCCCTCGATCCGCACGGTCGTGAAAATGCTTGCCAACGTGTTGATCTCGCGCAGAAAATCCTGCGCCGCGAACCGGCCCTCACCGAGCTGCTCGGGCAGCGTGTTGGAGGTGGCGGCCACCGAGACCCCACGCTCGACCAGCGAGGAGAGCAGTCGCGAGATCAGCGTGGTGTTGCCCGGGTCGTCGAGTTCGAATTCGTCGATGCAGACCGCCGTGTAACCGGCCAGCAAGTCGATGCACTCGACGAAGCCGAACACCCCGGCCAGCTGGGTCAGCTCACCGAACGTGGCGAACGCCTTGGGCGCCGGGCCATCCGGTGATTCGCCGGGACCGTCGCCGGGCAGCTCGTAGTAGGCCGACGCCAGCAGGTGCGTCTTGCCGACGCCGAACCCACCATCGAGGTAGAGCCCGACACCGGGCAGAACTTCCCGTCGGCCCAACAGTTTTCGCCGGCCTGCGCGACGCTCGACGGCCTGCCGGCAGAACTCCTGACACGCCACCACCGCGGCCGCCTGCGTCGGCTCCGCCGGATCGGGCTGATACGTCGCGAAACTCACGTCGGCGAAGGTCGGGGGCGGTCGCAACTGGGCGATCAGCCGCTGCGGCGACACCGTCGGGTGCCGATCCACCAGGTGGGCCACGCCGCCCGAAGCGCCCGCGGAGGTGGACCCGTGCATGCAGGCACTGTAGCGGCGTGCTGCAATCAGACCCATGCCCGACTCCGGCGGCCCCGAGAGTTCCGCGACCTCCGCGAACTCGGAGACGCCGCTGTCGCTGCTCGGCTCGGTTCGCGGACTCGACGACGGCGACCTCCCCCGGCTCTACGACTATCCCGAACACGACGGCACGTGGGTGCGGGCGAACTTCATCACCAGCGTCGACGGCGGGGCCACCACGGGCGGCAGCAGCGGCGCGATGGGCGGACCGGGCGACCGGTTCATCTTCAACCTGCTGCGCGAGCTCGCCGACGTCATCGTGGTGGGCGCGGGCACGGTGCGGATCGAGGGCTACTCGGGCGCGCAGGTCGGCGCCGCCGAGCGTCAGCGGCGGCAGGGCCGCGGCCAGAGCGAGGTCCCGCAGCTGGCGATCGTGACCGGATCGGGCCACCTCAACCGGGATATGACGGTGTTCACCCGCACCGAGGTGCAGCCGCTGGTGCTCACCTGCACCGCGGCGGCCGAGCAGACGCGCCGCGCGCTCAGCGGCCTGTGCGAGGTGCTCGACTGCTCCGGCCGCGATCCCGAGAAGGTCGACGAGGCCGCCCTGCTGGCGGCCCTCGGCGCGCGCGGCATGCGCCGCATCCTCACCGAGGGCGGGCCGACACTCCTGGACTCGCTGATGCAGCGCGACATGCTCGACGAGCTGTGCCTGACGATCGCGCCCTGCCTCGTCGGCGGCCAGGCACCACGCATCGCGACCGGCTCGGGGCAGCTGCTCACCCGGATGCGGTGTGCCCACGTCCTGACCGACGACGCCGGCTACCTTTACACCCGCTACGTCAAGGCCTAGCTACTGTGGTCGGCATGAGTCGGCCGTACACGTGCGCCACGATCCTGGTTGCGGTGACCGCGTTGCTGGCCGGCTGCGTCCCGGGCCTGGCCGCCGATCCGCGGTTCGCCACCAATTCCGGTGCGCGTCCGCAGGGGGCGGCTACGTCGAAGCCGGCGCCCAGCGGCCCGCCGCCGATCGCCGCACCCAAGAACGACTTGGCGTGGCACGACTGCACCTCCAAGGTGTTCGCCGACGCGGCCGTCCCCGCCGCCGGCGGCGTCCAGCTGGACTGCGCGAACTACGACGCCGACCTGGACCCGGTCAACGGCGGCGGCGGCAGCCTGAGCATCGGCGTGGTGCGCGCCCGCTCCGACAAGACACCCAAGGACGCCGGACCGCTGGTCTTCACCACCGGCTCGGATCTGCCGTCCTCGGCGCAACTGCCGATCTGGCTGTCGCGGGCCGGCGCCGACGTGCTCGCCACCCACCCCATCGTCTCCGTCGACCGCCGCGGCATCGGGATGTCGAGCCCCATCGACTGCCGCGACAAGTTCGACCGTCAGCAGATGCGCGACCAGTCGCAATTCCAGACCGGCGACGACCCGGTGGCGAACCTCTCCGAGATCTCCAACACCGCTACCACCAATTGCGGCGACGCGGTCGGAATCGGGCCCAACGCGTCCTCCTACGACGACGCGCACGCCGCCTCCGACATCGAGCGGTTGCGCACCCTGTGGGACGTGCCCACCCTCGCGCTGGTCGGCATCGGCAACGGCGCGCAGGTGGCGCTGGCCTACGCCGGATCACGGCCGGACAAGGTGGCCCGGTTGATCCTCGACTCACCGGTTGCGTTGGGCACCAACGCCGAAGCCGCCGCCGAGCAGCAGGCCAAGGGGCAGCAGGGCGCGCTCGACGCCTTCGCCGCGCAGTGCATCGCGGTGAACTGCGCGCTCGGCGCGGACCCGAAGGGTGCCGTCAGCGCCCTGCTGGCCGACGCCCGCGCAGGTAAGGGGCCGGGCGGCGCGTCGGTGGCGCAGGTGGCCAAGGCCATCACCGTCGCGCTCGGCTATCCCGCCGGCGGCCGCGTCAACGCAACCACCGACCTGGCCAACGCGCTCGCCGGCGCCCGCTCCGGCGACACCAACGCGCTGAACAACCTGATCAACCACGCCAACGCCATCCAGGACTCCGACGGTCAGTTCGTCAACGTGTGCAGCGACGCGGTCAATCGCCCCACGCCGGACCGGGTGCGCGAACTCGTCGTCGCCTGGGGCAAGCTCTACCCCGAGTTCGGGACCGTCGCCGCGCTCAACATGGTCAAGTGCGTGCACTGGCCCACCGGCTCACCCCCGCCCACGCCCAAGACACTGAAGGTCGACGTGCTGCTGCTCGGCGTGCAGAACGACCCGATCGTCGGCACCGACGGCGTCGCGGCGACCGCGGCCAGCATCATCAACGCCAACGCCGCCAGCAAGCGGGTCATGTGGCAGGGCATCGGCCACGGCGCCAGCATCTTCTCGGGCTGCGCCGTTCCGCCGCTGATCGGCTACCTCAACAGCGGCAAATTGCCCAACACCGACACCTACTGCCCGGCCTGACGCTGCTTTCCGGCCCGCGCGGGCGCCGGTGTACGGTGCGCTGGTGACGGCAGCTGAATCGACCCGAACCGGCCTGCGCGATCGGACCCTGGCCGCCTTTAGTCCCCGCACCGGACCGCTGAGCACATCGACCGTGCTGCGGATGGCGCTGTGGCCGGTGGCCATCATGTCGGTGTTGCACCGCAGCATCATCCTCAGCCTGAACGGCAACATCACCGACGACTTCAAACCGGTGTACCGCGCGGTCCTCAACTTCCGGCACGGCTGGGACATCTACAACGAGCACTTCGACTACGTCGACCCGCACTACCTGTATCCGCCGGGCGGCACGCTGTTGATGGCGCCGTTCGGATACCTGCCCTTCACGCCGTCGCGCTACCTGTTCATCCTGATCAACGCCGTGGCCATCCTGATCGCCTGGTATCTGCTGTTGCGGATGTTCAAATTCACTCTGTCCTCGGTGGCCGCGCCCGCCCTGCTGCTGGCCATGTTCTGCACGGAGAGCGTGACCAGCACGCTGGTGTTCACCAACATCAACGGCTGTGTGCTGCTGGCGGAGGTGCTGTTCTTCCGCTGGTTGCTGGACGGGAGGGTCGGGCGCCAGTGGTGGGCCGGCTTGGTGATCGGCCTGACGCTCACGCTCAAACCCGTGCTGGGCCCACTGCTGTTGCTGCCGCTGCTGAATCGCCAGTGGCGGACGCTGGTGCCGGCCATCGCGGTCCCCGTCGCGGTCAACGTGGCCGCATGGCCGTTGGTGAGCGATCCCATGGACTTCGTCACGAAAACGGTGCCCTACTTCCTGGGCACCCGGGACTATTTCAACAGCTCCGTCGAGGGCAACGGCGTGTACTTCGGCCTGCCCACCTGGCTGATCGTGTTCATGCGAATCCTGTTCACCCTGCTGATGATCGGTGCGATGTGGCTGCTGTACCGCTACTACCGCACCCGAGACCCGTTGTTCTGGTTCACCAGCTCGTCGGGCGTGCTGTTGCTGTGGTCGTTCCTGGTGTCGTCACTGGCCCAGGGCTACTACTCGATGATGCTGTTCCCGTTCTTGATGACGGTGGTGCTGCGTAACTCGCTGATCCGCAACTGGCCGGCCTGGCTCGGGATCTATGGCTTCATGGCGCTGGACGACTGGCTGATCTACAAGTACATGAGGTACGGCCGTGCCCTGCATTACCTCAAGATCACCTATGGCTGGTCGCTGCTGCTGATCGTCGCCTTCACCGTGCTGCTCTTCCGCTACCTCGATGCCAGGGCCGAGAACCGGCTGGACGACGGCATCGATCCGGCGTGGCTGACCGCCGAGCGCGAGCGCGAGGCGATCGCGCCCGCGGCGGAGCCCGGCGCGGCGGCTCACGTCCACTGAGCCTCGCGGTGATCGCGGGCGCCGTCGGCCAGGCGCGGCGGATCGCCGTCATGCGCGCTAGCGTGGATGCATGACCTCCCCCGACGTGTCGCAGCCCAAGGTGCAACTGAGCGACGACGAGTGGCGCAAGAAACTCAGCCCGGAAGAGTTCCACGTGCTGCGCCAGGCCGGCACCGAGCGGCCCTTTACCGGTGAATACACCGACACCAAAACCGAAGGTGTGTACCAGTGCCGGGCCTGTGGCGCCGAATTGTTCCGCAGCACAGAGAAATTCGAGTCGCATTGCGGCTGGCCGTCGTTCTTCGACCCGGCGAAGTCCGACGCGGTGATCCTGCGGCCCGACCATTCCATGGGTACGACGCGCACCGAGGTGCTGTGCGCGAACTGCCACAGCCACCTGGGCCACGTGTTCGCCGGCGAGGGCTACCCGACGCCGACGGATCAGCGCTACTGCATCAACTCGGTCTCGCTGCGGCTGGTGCCGGCGGGCGGATAGCCCGGGCCGTTTCCGTCTTCGCGACACTTAAACCACGCACACGACACGCCGAAAACCGGCGCCATGGTTTAAGTTTCGCGGATCCCGAGGCGGTGTTGTGACGTCTTCCAGGTATGGACGACGCGTTTGTCGGCAGTCAGGCCGTACGGCAAGGAAACTTGAGCCGGTATCGGCTGCGCTCCCAATTCCGCGCCATCCATCCCGATATCTACCTGCCGGTGAACACCACTCCATCGCTCCGCACACGATCGGCAGCAGCGTGGTTGTGGTCGGGCCGGCGCGGCGTCCTCGCGGGCCTGGCTGCCGCGGCGCTGCACGGTGCGAGCTGGGTCGACGACTACGAACCCATCGAGCTGATCTGGCGCAACACGCATCCACCCGCCGGCGTGATCACGCGTAATCAGCGGGTCGATCCCGACGAAGTCATCAGCGTCGGCGGTCTGCCGGTCACCACTTCGGCCAGGACGGCATTTGACCTGGCCAGACAACTGCCGATCGGCGAGGCGGTGGCGCGACTGGACGCGCTGATGCGTGCGGCGCCATTCTCGACCCACGATGTGCTGGTGCTGGCCGAGCGGCACGCGGGAGCACGCGGGCTGCGGCAGCTACGCGCGGCGCTCCCGCTGGTGGATCCCGGCGCCGCGTCGCCCAAGGAGACCTCGCTTCGCTTACTTTTGATTGATGCCGGACTTCCCGTGCCCGCCACGCAGATACCGGTAGAACAGAACTGGCGGCTTATCGCCTGCCTCGACATGGGGTGGGAGGACTACAAAGTGGCCGCCGAGTACGACGGCGACCATCATCGCGCCAACCGGCGGCAGTACGCCCATGACCAGAATCGGCTGCGAAAGCTAGAAGAACTGGGTTGGACCGTCATCCGGGTGATCGCCGAGGACAAGCCCGAGGACGTGGTGCGCCGCGTGCGCGACGCCCTTGTCCGTCGCGGATGCCGCGACACTTAAACCACGCACACGACACGCCGAAAACCGGCGCCATGGTTTAAGTTTCGCGGCATCAGGCGCGGCGTGGCGCGTACCGCTGACGGCAGTTCAGTCCACCCGGGTGGCGTGCACTTCCCAGAACGGGGCGTGCGCCCGTTCGCCCTCCAGCCACGGCTCGATCGCCCGGAAGCGCTCCAGCAACTTCTCGGCCTGATCGGCGATGTCCGGGTTGCGTTTGGCCATCGCCTCGATGGACTCGACGCTGACGTTGACCCGATAGGTGGTCGTGCCAAGATAGGTTATCTCCCAGCCACCGTCCGGCAGTACGTCGCGAAAGTCGTTCTCCGACAACGACCGCAGCATCTTGAAGCCGTTGACGTTGTGCTCGCCGAACTCGAACATGTACAGCCGCGCGCCCGGTTTGGTGGCGCGGTGCAGCGCCTGCACATAGGACCGGCGCAGCTCGGCCTCGGTGCTGAAGGTGTGGTAGAAGGCGCAGTCGACCACCGTGTCGAAGCGGCCGTCGAACCCCTCCAGCTTCGTCGCGTCGGCCAGCTCGAAATTGACTGACACCCCGGCCTTTTGGGCATTCTCCCGGGCCCGCTCGATGGCGCCCGCCGAGCCGTCGATGCCGGTCGCCGAATATCCCTTGGACGCGTAGTAGATGGCGTGATGACCCGGGCCGGTGCCCGGGTCGAGCACCTCACCCTTGATGGCGCCCAGCGCGACGAGCTGCTGGACCACCGGCTGCGGGCCGCCGATGTCCCACGGTGTGGCGGCCGGCAGGCCGTGCGATGTCCGCTGGTCGCGGTACATCTCCTCGAAGCGGGTGGGGTCGGTCGGGTCGAAGGGCGTTGTCATGGCAGGGCGTTCACCAGTTGCTCGACGGCAACGCGGGGGCCGGTGAAGAACGGCGTCTCCTCGCGGGTGTGCCGGCGGGCGTCGGTGGCGCGCAATTCCCGCATCAGGTCCACGATCCGGTGCAGTTCGGGGGCCTCGAAGGCCAGCAGCCATTCGTAGTCGCCGAGCGCGAACGCCGGGACCGTGTTGGCGCGGACGTCCTTGTATTCGCGCGCGGCCATGCCGTGCTCGGCCAGCATGCGGCGGCGTTCCTCGTCGGGCAGCAGGTACCACTCGTAGGACCGCACAAAGGGATACACGCAGATGTAGGCGCCGGGTTCCTCGCCGGCCAGGAACGCCGGGATGTGGCTCTTGTTGAACTCGGCCGGCCGATGCAACGCCACGCTGCTCCACACCGGCGAGCTGGCCCGCCCCAGCGCCGTGGTGCGCCGGAAATCGGCGTAGGTGGCCTGCAGCGCTTCGACGCGCTCGGCGTGGGTCCAGATCATGAAGTCGGCGTCGGCCCGCAGACCCGCGACGTCGTAGAGGCCGCGCACCACGACGCCGCGCTCCTCCTGCTGCTTGAAGAACGTCGACGCTTCATCGATGACGTCGTCGCGCTGTTCACCGAGCTCACCGGGCTCTACGGAGAACACCGAGAACATCAGGTAGCGGATCGTGGAGTTGAGCGAGTCGTAGTCGAGCTTGGCCATGGAACCTATCGTGCCACCCGCGCGTCCAAGTCTCCGATGGCCCTGATCACACGCTCGGCAGCGCGCCCGGCGGCGCCGCCGCAGGCCGGCACGCCGATGCCGTCGAGGTAACTGCCGGCCACCGCGAGGGTCGGGGGCAGGCCCGCCCGGACCTCGGCGACCAGGTCGGCATGGCCCGGCCCGTACTGCGGCATCGCCTCGATCCAGCGCTGGATGCGGACGTCCACGGGGTCGATGGTCAACCCGAACACGGTGGCCAGGTCGCCCAGCGCCCAGGTCAGCAGCTCGTCGTCGGACGTGTCGGCCGCCACGCGATCGCCGAACCGCCCAAACGAGAGCCGCAGCAGTTGGGCGTCACCCCGGGCGCCCCACTTGCGCGACGAGAGCGTGATGGCCTTGGCCCGCAATCGCTCACCGGTCGCCACCAGCACACCAGAACAGTCCGGGAACGCGGTATCGCCGGGCACGGCGAGCGCCATCACCACCGAGGATGCGCTGGTGATGCGGCCGGCCGCCGCGACGCTGCGCGGGGCGATCTCGGCCAGCAGCCGGCGGCACTGCCCCGCCGGCACGGCCAGGATCACTGCGTCGGCGGCCCAAGGCGCGCCGGTGTCGTCGACCACCGTCCAGCCGGCGCCCGCGCGCTCGAGCCGCGACACCGCGGCGCGCACCCAGCGCGGGCGCCCGCGCGCGAGCAGCTCATCGATCAGCACCTGGTAGCCGCCCTCGAGCGACCCGAACACCGGCGCGCCGGTGGCGGGCGGCAGCGCCTGACCCACGGCGTCGGTCAGGCTGGTGGCGCCGCCGTCCAGCGCGGCCGCCACCGTCGGGGCGGCCGCGCGCAGGCCGATGGTGGCCGAAGAACCCGCATAGACCCCGCTGAGTAGCGGATCCACCGACCGGGCCACCACCTGCTCGCCGAATCGATCGCCCACCAGGTCGGCCACCGCGGGGTCGGCGCCCGGTTCCCATGCCAGCGGGCGGGCGGGCTCGGCCTCGATGCGGGCCACCGTGGCCTCGTCGACCAGTCCCGCCACCGACGCCGCCGACGACGGTATCCCGACTACGGTGCCCGCGGGCAGTGGGCGTAACTCTTGCCGGCTGTAGATCAGCGGGCGCGCGCCCGTCGAAACCCGCTGTCGTCCAGACAAATTCAGTTCATCCAGCAGGGCGGGCATTTCGGGTCGGCGCAGCACGAAAGCCTCGGCACCCAGGTCCATCGGCACCCCGCCGACCACCTCGGTGCGCAGGACGCCGCCGAGCCTGTCTCCCGGATCGAACAGCGTGATCGCGGCGTCGTCGCCGACGGCCGCACGGAGCCGATAGGCCGCCGTCAGACCCGAAATACCGCCCCCCACAACACAATACGAGGGAGAACTCATAGGGAGTGGACCAGCGACACCAGGTCGGTCAGCACGCCGGGATCCGTTTCGGGCAGCACGCCGTGGCCGAGGTTGAAGACATGACCGGCGGCGCCGGCGTCGATCGCACGCCGGCCGTCGTCCACGACCGCGCGGGCCGCGCGCTCCACCACCGGCCAGCCCGCCAGTACCACCACCGGATCGAGGTTGCCCTGCAACGCCGTACCGGGTTGCACGCGGGCGGCCGCGTCGGCCAGGGAGGTGCGCCAGTCCACGCCCACCACGTTGGCGCCGACCGAGGACATGGCGCCCAGCAGTTCGGCGGTGCCGACCCCGAAGTGGGTCATCGGCACGCCGTAGTCGGACAGCGCGGCGAACACCCGGGTGCTGTGCGGCTGCACGTAGGTGCGGTAATTCGCCAGCGACAGCGCCCCGGCCCACGAATCGAAGACCTGGACGGCGTCCACCCCGCCCTCCAGCTGCACCCGCAAGAAGCCCACGGTGATGTCGGTCAGCTTCTCCATCAGCGCGTGCCAGGTGTCCGGCTCGGCCAGCATCATCGCCTTGGTGCGCGCGTGGTGGCGACTTGGGCCGCCCTCGATCAGATAGGACGCCAACGTGAACGGGGCGCCGGCGAAGCCGATCAGCGGGACGTTGCCGAGCGCGGCCACCAGCAGCGACACCGCGTCGGACACCGGCTGAACCCGTTGCCGCTCAAGGGGTTTGATCGCGGCTACGTCGGCGGCGGTGCGCACCGGCGATTCGATGACCGGGCCGACCCCGGCGACGATGTCCAGGTCGATGCCCGCACCGAGCAACGGCACCACGATGTCGGAGAACAGGATCGCCGCGTCGACGTGGTGGCGGCGCACCGGCTGCAGGGTGATCTCGGAGACCAGCTCGGCGTCGAAGCAGGCCGACAGCATGTCGGTCTGGGCCCGCAGCGCCCGGTATTCGGGCAGCGAGCGACCGGCCTGCCGCATGAACCACACCGGCACCCGGCTGGGTTTGCGGCCGCTCACGGCGGCCAGATACGGCGACTCGGGAAGGTCGCGGCGAGTACTCATCAGCCTTAATGCTGCCATGACCGGAGAACACCGAACTGCGCTGCGTACGATCAACGACCGCGACCGTTTGAACGTCAGGAGCTTCCAGATGCCAGTGAGTCAGCCCCCAGCGGATTACGACGCGTTTCCCAGCCTGCGCTGCGAACTCGGGGACAACGGGGTGCTGACGTTGGTTCTCGACTCCCCCGGCCTGAATTCGGTCGGGCCGCAGATGCACCGCGACCTCGCCGACATCTGGCCGGTGATCGACCGCGATCCCGCCGTGCGCGCCGTCCTGGTCCGCGGCGAAGGTAAGGCCTTTTCCTCCGGCGGCAGCTTCGACCTGATCGACGAGACGATCAACGACTACGAGGGCCGGCTGCGCATCATGCGCGAAGCCCGCGACCTGGTGCACAACATGATCAATTGCGACACCCCCGTCGTGTCGGCCATCCGGGGGCCGGCGGTGGGCGCGGGCCTGGTGGTGGCCTTGCTCGCCGACATCTCGGTGGCCGGCCGGACCGCCAAGCTGATCGACGGGCACACCAAGCTGGGCGTGGCGGCCGGCGACCACGCCGCCATCTGCTGGCCCCTGCTGGTCGGCATGGCCAAGGCCAAGTACTACCTACTGACCTGCGAGACGCTGCTGGGCGAGGAAGCCGAGCGGATCGGGCTGGTGTCCACCTGCGTCGACGATGACGACGTGCTGTCCACCGCCACCCGCATCGCCGAGAACCTGGCGCAGGGCGCGCAGAACGCGATCCGGTGGACCAAGCGCAGCCTCAACCACTGGTATCGCATGATGGGCCCCACCTTCGAGACCTCGGTGGGCCTGGAATTCCTCAGTTTCAGCGGCCCCGACGTGCAGGAAGGCCTGGCCGCACACCGCGAGAAGCGCCAGGCGCGTTTCACCCGCTGACCGCCGCCTGAGCTGCACATATAGCTTTGGTGGAGGCCTGGTAACGGCTTGGTCGCGGCCGGTTTGAAACGCGGCGCGCCTGTCGCGGCGTGTCGGGCTGTAGGTCTAGCGTCGATCCCTGTGACCCGTGCCGTGACGATGCAGAACGGTCGGGATGAACAGGAGCGGCGCCAAGTGACCTCATCCGAACCGGCCCCATTCCGCGAAGCGGTAGCGGCGATGAACGCCGTCGTCGTGCGGTCGGAGATCGAGTTGGGTCCCATCCGGCCGCCGCAACGCTTGGCTCCCCACAGTTACGCCCTGGGCGCCGAGGTCAAACATCCCGATAGCGACATCATTCCTGAGCGGTCCGACGGCGACGCCTTCGGACGATTGATCCTGCTGTACGACCCCGAAGGGGCCGATGCGTGGGACGGCACCATCCGCATGGTCGCCTACATCCAGGCCGACCTTGACCCCAGTGAGGCGGTCGACCCGCTGCTGCCCGAAGTAGCGTGGAGCTGGCTAGTCGAGGCACTGGAGTCACGTATGGAACAAGTCGTCGCCCTGGGCGGTACCGTCACCGCCACCACATCGGTGCGCTACGGAGACATCTCCGGGCCACCGCGCGCCCACCAGCTCGAGCTCCGCGCGTCGTGGACCGCGACGTCGCCCGCGGTCGGCGGGCACGTCGAGGCGTTCTGCGAGGTACTGGAGCACGCCGCGGGCCTGCCCCCCGCTGGAGTCACCGACCTGAGCTCCCGGTCACGCGCCTAGCATGGGCGAACCGTCGGCCGACGGGCCGGGTAGCAGCGCGCCCGGCGACATAAGCACCGACCCCGCCCCCACCCCGCTGCCGCAACCCTCCGAGGGCGTCCCGCCGATCTCGGTGAGCGTGCACGAGATCGAGGCCGCCGCACAGCGACTGGACCGCGGGCATGGGCCGTTCGCGGTCGACGCCGAGCGGGCGTCGGGTTTCCGCTACTCCAACCGGGCCTACCTGATCCAGATCCGCCGGGCCGGTTCCGGCACCGTGCTGATCGATCCCGTGAGCCACGGCGCCGACCCGGTGCAGGCCCTGCGGCCAGTGGCCGAGGTTCTGGGCAGCGACGAATGGATCCTGCACTCCGCCGATCAGGACCTGCCCTGCCTGGCCGAGGTGGGCATGCGGCCGCCGGCGCTGTACGACACCGAGCTCGCCGGACGACTGGCCGGGTTCGAACGCGTGAACCTGGCGACCATGGTCGAGCGGCTCCTGGGTTTCGGGCTGGCCAAGGGGCACGGCGCCGCCGACTGGTCCAAACGGCCCCTGCCCGCCGAATGGCTCAACTACGCCGCGCTGGATGTGGAACTGCTCATCGAGCTGCGCGCCGCGATCGCCGACGTCCTGGCCGAGCAGGGCAAAACCGATTGGGCCGCACAGGAATTCGACTATCTGCGCGACGTGGGTACGAAAGATCCGGGCGCCGCCGTGCGGCGGGACCGGTGGCGGCGAACGTCGGGCATCCATCGGGTGCGCGATCAGCGGGGCCTGGCCGCGGTCCGCGAACTGTGGTTGACGCGCGACCGGATCGCGCAGCGCCGCGACATCGCGCCGCGGCGCATCCTGCCCGACTCGGCCATCATCGACGCCGCCCTGGCCAACCCGACGACCGTCGAGGAGCTCGTCGCGCTGCCGGTGTTCGGTGGGCGCAATCAGCGGCGCAGCGCCGCCACGTGGCTGGGGGCGCTGGACGAGGCGCGGCGGAACAAGAACCCACCCGGGGACAGCGAGGCGCCGAACGGTCCGCCGCCGCCGGCGCGGTGGAGCAGGCGCAAGCCGGAGGCCGCCGCCCGGCTGGAGGCCGCGCGCTCGGCGCTGTCCGAGGTCTCCGAGCGGGTCCACGTCCCCACCGAGAACCTGGTCTCGCCGGACCTGGTGCGACGGCTGTGCTGGGACTGGGCGCCCGCACCCGATCCGTTCGACGCCGTCGAAACGTTCCTGCGCGCCGGGCAGGCGCGGCCGTGGCAGCGGGAATTGGTGGATCCGGTTCTGGCCCGGGCGTTGCAGGCCCCGCCGACGGAATCCGAGGCCGCTGACTAGTCGAGGTGCTCGCGAATCTCCGCTTCGGCGACACCGCTGCCCAGCGCGGCGACCCAACCGGTGATGCGGCGGGCCACGTCCTGGTCGGTCAGCGCCAGATCCGTCAGCAGCTCACCGCGCGAGGCGTGGTCGTAGAACTGCTGCGGCAGACCGACATCGCGGCACGGAACGTCGATGTCGGCGCGGCGCAGGGCGGCGGACACCGCCGAGCCCACCCCGCCGTTGACCCCGTTGTCCTCGCAGGTGACGACCAGCTTGTGCTGGGCCGCCAATTCCAGCACGCTCTGCGAGACCGGCAGCACCCAGCGCGGGTCGATGACGGTGACGCCGATCCCCTGGTCCTGCAGCCGCCTGGCCACCGCCAGCGCCATCGGCGCGAACGCGCCGACGCCGATCAGCAGCACGTCGTGGTTGCACCCGGCGGCCGGGAAAGCGAGCACGTCGACGCCCGAGATGCCCGACCCGCGGCGCTCGATCGCCGGGATGTCTTCGCCCACATCACCTTTGGGGAAGCGCAGCGCCGTGGGGCCGTCGTCGACGTCGAGCGCCTCACCGAGTTCCTCGCGCAACCGGGTGGCGTCCCGGGGTGCGGCCACCCGCATGCCGGGCACGATGCCCAGCATCGACATGTCCCACATGCCGTTGTGGCTGGCGCCGTCCGAACCGGTGATGCCGGCCCGGTCGAGCACCATGGTGACGGGCAGCTTGTGCAGCGCCACGTCCATCATGATCTGGTCGAAGGCCCGGTTGAGGAACGTCGAATAGATGGCTACCACCGGGTGCATGCCACCCATGGCCAGTCCTGCCGCCGACGTCATCGCGTGCTGCTCGGCGATGCCGACGTCGAACAGGCGATCAGGGAACTGCTGCCCGAACGGGGTCAGCCCGGTCGGGCCGGGCATGGCCGCGGTGATGGCCACGATGTCGCGGCGCCTCCTGGCGTAGCCGATCAGGGCGTCGGAGAACGTCGCCGTCCAGCCGGGTCCGGCGATCTTGGTCGCCTGGCCGGTGACCGGGTCGATGACGCCGCAGGAATGCATCTGCTCGGCCTCGTCGTCCTCGGCCGGCGCGAAGCCCATCCCCTTGCGGGTCACCACGTGCACGATCACCGGGCGACCGAACCCGCGGGCGTGCCGCAACGCGGCCTCCACCGCGCGTTCGTCGTGACCGTCGACCGGGCCGACGTACTTCAGGCCCAGATCGGTGAACATCAGCTGCGGCGACAGCGAGTCCTTGATGCCAGCCTTGACGCTGTGCATGACGCGGTAGGCGATCTTGCCGACCAGCGGCAGCGCGCGTAGCGCGTCGCGACCCTTCTCCAGGGCCTGCTCGTAGACCGGCTGCAGCCGCAGCGAGGCGAGATGGTCGGCGACACCGCCGATCGTCGGGGCATAGCTGCGGCCGTTGTCGTTGACCACGATGATGACCGGGCGGCCGGACGCGGCGATGTTGTTCAGCGCCTCCCAGCACATGCCACCGGTGAGCGCGCCGTCGCCGACCACCGCGACCACGTGCCGGTTGCGGTGCCCGCTCAGTTCGAAGGCCTTGGCCAGGCCGTCGGCGTAGGACAACGAGGCGCTGGCGTGGCTGGACTCGACCCAGTCGTGCTCGCTCTCGGCGCGCGACGGATACCCGGACAGGCCGCCCTTCTTGCGCAGACTCTCGAACTCGTGGGAGCGGCCCGTCAACATCTTGTGCACGTAGGCCTGATGGCCGGTGTCGAAGATGATCGGATCGTGGGGTGAGTCGAACACCCGGTGCAGGGCGAGCGTCAGCTCGACCACGCCCAGATTCGGCCCCAGGTGTCCCCCCGTGGCAGCAACCTTGTGAATCAGGAACTCGCGAATCTCAGCGGCCAGTTCGCGAAGTTCATGGTGGGAAAGGTGCTGCAGATCGGCGGGCCCACGGATCTGTTCCAGCATCCAGTCAGTCTACGCAGCGCCCCGAGGAACACTACTGACGAACGCGCGCGCGTTCACCGCGCCCGCGCGGGGCCGAACAGTTCGGCCAGGGTGTCGTGAAGTTCGGGGTCTGCCAAGATGACGACCTCGTCCCCGGCCATGAGTTCGGTATCGCCCCGCACCGGGACCAGACCCGTGGTGCGGACCACGATGCTCACCCAGATGTCGCCGACACGGTCACCGAGACCCTCGACCGTGCACCCCTGGATAACAGCCCCCTTGGCAACGCTGAAGCGATGGACCCCCTCCGGCTCGTCCGCGAGCCGGACGCCTATCTCCCACGGCCGGGTCTCCACCGTGCGCATGGGCAGGTGCAACAGTCTGGCGACACCGGGCACCGAGCTGCCCTGCACCAGCACCGAGAAGATGACGACAACGACCACGACGCCGTACAGGCGTTCGGCGTTGGGGACGTGCGCGGCGCGCAGCAACTCGCCCAGCAGGATCGGCACCGCGCCCTTGAGCCCGGCGAACAGGATGAAGGCCCGTTCGTTTCGCTGCAGTCGCACAGGAATCAGGCAGGAGCCCACCGCCAACGGCCGAATCAGCACCGTCAGGGCCACCGCGAGGACAAGCCCGGTAACCCACACATCGGGATGGGCAAGGACATTGAGATCGACGGTCAAACCCAGAACGGCAAACGCGACGATTTCCGCCAGACCGGCCAGGGCGGCGTGGAATCGCTTGATCTCCGGCTTGTAGGGCGCGCGAGCGTCGCCGATCATGATGCCGGCTACGAACACGGCCAGGAATCCCGAGCCGTGCGCGAGCGTGGCAATGCCGTACAGCATCAGGCAGGATGCCAGCGTTCGTAGCGAGTACAGGCCCTCGCTCGGCAACGCGACGCGACGCATGAACGCGAGTAGGACGCGACCGCCGAGCGCCCCCACGGCCAGACCGACCGCCATTTGTAGGGCGAATTGTGTTCCCACGCTTGCGAATCCGGCCGCGCTGAGACCGCCTGCGGCGATCAGGCTGGACATCAAGGAGATCCCGACAGGATCATTGGCACCCGACTCGCCCTCCAGGATGGTGCCGCTGCGGCCGCTGATCTCGCGTTTGCCCAGAACAGAGAACACCACGGCCGGATCAGTCGGCGCCACGGCCGTGGCCACCAGCACCGCGGGAAACCAGCTGATTCCGCATAGGTAGTGCAGCACTAGTGCCGCCCCTGCCGCGGTCAGGGCGGTGCCCACGACGCCGAGCGACAGGATGGGGACGGCTGCCGCGCGGAAGCGCGATGGCCCGATGTGCATGCCGCCGTCGAACAACACCAGCACCAGCGCGATGGTGATGACCCGTTCCACGATCCGCTCCGACGGAGGCTGCACCGCGGGCACGGCGTGCACCGCGACGGCAGCCCCGACCAGCACGAGTAGCGGCACCGGGATCTTGACCCGCTCGGTGAGTCGATTCGCCAACACCGCAACCAAACCGAGCGCGCTGGAGAACAACACCAACAGCGCGTAACGAAAAGTCTCGTTCACGACGGCAGCAACCGAGTACCGGTGAGCACGGACCGGATACGCAATCGACATGACTCGACAGTCACGGCCGGTTCTTTGATGCTAAGCACGCGCGCCTCTCGATCGACAACGACACCGCCGACCAGACTTCCCGGCACACCGCGACGCAGTCTATCCGGTCGTGACTCACCCGGGCGACATTGCGGTGAAGCGCCAGCGGACCCGTCGCCGCGAGAAACCCCTAACGAGTCAGCAGCGCGACGCATTCGGTGTGATGCGTCAGCGGGAACGCGTCGAAGACCTTGATCTTTTCGACGGTGTAACCGTGCCCGAGGTAGGTCCCGATGTCGCGGGCGAAAGATGCTGCCTCACAACCGATGTGCACCACCCGCGGAATGCCGGCGGCGGCCAGCAGATCGATGACCTCGCGCCCGGCCCCCGCCCGCGGCGGATCCAGCACCGCCAGATCGGCTCGCCCGCGCTGCGCCGCCAGCGCGCGCCGCACCGAGTCGGTGACGATGTGCACCTGCGTCAGATCGGCCAGGGCGACCCGGGCGGCCCGGGTCGACGTGCGCGAGGTGTCGACGCTGAGCACCCGCCCGGACGGGCCCACGGCGTCGCCGAGCACCGCGGCGAAAACGCCTGCGCCGCCGTACAAATCCCACGCGCGCATGCCGGTGCCCAGCTGCGCCCAGTCGGCGACCAGCTCGCTGTACACGCCCGCCGCATCGCGGTGCGCCTGCCAGAACGCGGTCACCGGCACCTGCCAGCTGCGCCCGGCCACTCGCTGCACCGCCTCGTAGCGACCCTCCACCACCTTGGTCGCGGTCTGCCTGCCCTGCCGCAGCGTGCGCACCACGTGGCGCGCACCGTCGTCGTCGACGGCCACGTGCAGCTGGGCGCCCGGCGGCCACTCGCCCTCGGCGATCCCGTTGAGCATGCCCGCCGGCAGCTGCGCACAACGCAGGTCGGTCACCAGATCGTCGCTGTGGTACCGGTGAAAGCCCGGGCGACGGTCGGGGCCCACGTCGAGCCGAACGCGGGTGCGCCACCCGGTCGGCGCGGAACCCGCCAGCGGCTCGGCCTCTCCGCTCCACGCATGCCCGCCGAGGCGCTCGAGCTGATTGGCCACGACCTCGGCCTTGAGCGTGCGGGTCACCTCGGGGTCGGCGAACGCCAGGTCGCAACAGCCGGCGCCATCCACCCCGGCGATGGGGCACAGCGGCGCGATACGGCCGGCCGCCGCGTCGATGACCTCGATAACCTCTGCGTGCCAATAGGATCCGCGATCCGCGGTGACCCGGACACGCACCCGCTCACCGGGCAACGCATACCGGACGAACACCACCCGGCCTTCGTGGTGCGCGACGCAGCTACCGCCGTTGGCCGGGGCATCGGTGGTCAGGGTCAGCTCCCCCACGGCGGGTGGAGTCGCGCGCGGCCCGCGCGCCGATTCGCGGGTCAATCGAAGATTCCCCGACGAGCGTCACCCGGCGCCACATGCGGCTGCAGGGTTTTGCGCCGTTCCGACGAACTCAACTGCCACGGAACCGAAGTCACCATGACGCCCGGCATGAACAGCAGGCGGCCCTTCAGTCGAAGTGCGCTCTGGTTGTGCAGCACCTGCTCCCACCAGTGGCCCACCACGTACTCCGGAATGAACACCGTCACCACGGTGCGCGGCGACTCTTCCCTGGCCCGTTTGACGTATTCCAGGACGGGGCGGGTGACTTCACGATACGGCGAGGCGATGACCTTGAGCGGGACGCTGATATCGCTTTCTTCCCACTTGTGCACCAGCTCGCGGGTTTCCGCGTCGTCGACGCTTACCGTGACCGCTTCCAGCACGTCGGGCCGGGTGGCCCTGGCGTAGGCCAGCGCACGCAACGTCGGCAGGTGCAGCTTCGACACCAGCACCACCGCGTGATTGCGGCTCGGCAGCACCACGTCGCCCTGGGTGGCGGCCTGCTCGGCCAGTTCGCGGTTCACGGTGTTGTAGTGCCGGTGAATCATTTTCATGATTCCGAACAGCAGGCTCATCGCGAACAGCGCGATCCACGCCCCGGATGCGAACTTGGTCACCAGGACCACCAGCAACACCGTGCCGGTGGACAGCAATCCGACCGTGTTGACCACCCGCGAGCGCATCATCTTGCGCCGCGCCCGCGGATCGGTTTCGGTGCGCAGCAACCGGGTCCAGTGCCGCACCATGCCGATCTGACTCAGGGTGAACGAAATGAACACCCCGACGATGTAGAGCTGAATGAGGGCGGTGACCTCGCCGCGGAACGCGATGATCGCCAGCAGTGCCGCCCCGGACAGGAACAGGATGCCGTTGGAGAACGCCAATCGGTCTCCGCGGGTATGCAATTGGCGCGGCAGATAGCTGTGCTGCGCCAGGATGGAGCCGAGCACCGGGAACCCGTTGAAGGCGGTGTTGGCCGCCAGCACCAGAATCAGGGCGGTCACCGTGGCGATCAGCAGGAACCCGATGTGGAAGCTGCCGAACACCGTTTGCGCCAGCTGGGTGACCAGGGTCTTCTGGTAGTAACCCTTCGGCGCCCCGCCCAGTTGCGTCGCGGGATCCTCGACGAGCTGAACCCCGATCTGCTGGGCCAGCACGATGATGCCCATCAGCAGGGTCACCGCGATGCCGCCCAGCATCAGCAGGGTGGTCGCCGCGTTGCGCGACTTGGGTTTCTGAAACGCCGGCACCCCGTTGCTGATCGCCTCGACACCCGTCAGCGCCGCACACCCCGACGAGAACGACCGCGCCACCAAGAACGCCAGCGCGAAACCGACGACCTGGCCGTGCGCGGAGTGCATCTGGAATCCGGCGGATTCGGCCCGCAGCGGATTGCCCAGGATGAAGATCCGGAACAGACCCCAGCCGATCATCACCAGCACGCCGATGATGAACGCATAGGTCGGGATGGCGAACGCCAACCCGGACTCGCGCACCCCACGCAGGTTCAGCGCCATCACCAGCAGGATGGACACCACACAGAAGAACACCTTGTGCTGGGCCACGATCGGGATCGCCGAGCCGATGTTCGCCATCGCCGAGGCCGTCGAGACCGCAACTGTCAGAACGTAATCCACCATCAGCGCGCTGGCGACCACGAGCCCGGCGGTGTCACCGAGATTGGTGGTGACCACCTCGTAGTCACCGCCGCCGGACGGGTAGGCGTGGACGTTCTGCCGGTAGCTGGCCACCACCACCAGCATCACCCCGGCCACCGCGAGCCCGATCCACGGCGTCAGCGCATACGCCGTCACCCCGGCCACCGAGAGCATCAGGAAGACCTCCTCGGGCGCGTACGCAACCGAGGACAGCGCGTCGGAGGCGAACACCGGCAAGGCGATCCGCTTGGGCAGCAGCGTGTGACTCAGCCGGTCGCTGCGAAACGGCCGACCGATAAGCAACCGACGGGTGGCGGTTGAAAGTTTGGACACGAGAGCCAAGAGTAAGCCCAGACGGGTTTGGCGGTAGCGTTCGTAGCAGAATGTTCGCCGACCGAAACGGCTGGCCGACGTGGGTTGCCGGTGAAGTGCGCAGGACGCGGTCGAGAGGACCTCAAGTTGCGAGTAGTGGTGATGGGCTGCGGCCGGGTCGGTTCCTCGGTCGCCGACGGGCTCTCCCGCATCGGTCACGACGTCGCGGTCATCGACCGTGACAGCACCGCGTTCAACCGACTCAGCCCCGAATACGCCGGCGAACGGGTGCTGGGCCAGGGATTCGACCGAGATGTGCTGCTGAGGGCCCGCATCGAGGAAGCGGACGCGTTCGCCGCGGTGTCTTCCGGCGACAACTCCAACATCATCTCGGCGCGGCTGGCCCGGGAGACGTTCGGCGTCAAGCGGGTGGTGGCCCGCATCTACGACGCCAAGCGCGCCGAGGTCTACGAGCGGCTGGGCATTCCCACCATCGCGACCGTGCCGTGGACCACCGACCGCCTGCTCAACGCGCTGCTGCGGGAGACCGAGACGGCCAAGTGGCGCGATCCGACCGGCACGGTCGCCGTGTCCGAGGTCGTCCTGCACGAAGACTGGATCGGGCATCGGGTCACCGATCTCGAGCAGGCCACCGGCGCCCGGGTGGCGTTCCTCATCCGTTTCGGGGCCGGCGTGTTGCCGGAACCCAAATCGGTTATCCAGGCCGGCGACCAGGTGTATGTCGCCGCGATCTCCGGCCGCGCCGCCGAGGCGGTGGCCATCGCCGCCCTGCCACCCAGTGAAGACCTGTGATGAATTCGAGCGTTGAGGAGCGGCGCAGATGAAAGTAGCTGTAGCCGGCGCCGGCGCGGTCGGCCGCTCGGTCACCCGCGAACTCATCGGCAACGGCCACGATGTGACGCTGATCGAACGTAATCCCGATCACGTCGACGTCGACGCCATCCCGGCCGCGCACTGGCGACTCGGCGACGCCTGCGAACTGAGCCTGCTGGAGTCGGTGCACCTGCAGGAGTTCGACGTGGTGGTGGCCGCGACCGGCGACGACAAGGCCAACGTCGTGTTAAGCCTTTTGGCCAAAACCGAATTCGCGGTGCCGCGGGTGGTGGCGCGGGTCAACGATCCCCGCAACGAATGGCTGTTCACCGACGCCTGGGGGGTCGACGTGGCGGTGTCGACGCCGCGCATGCTGGCGTCGCTCATCGAAGAGGCCGTCGCCGTCGGCGATCTGGTGCGGCTGATGGAATTCCGCAAGGGGCAGGCCAACCTGGTCGAGATCACGCTGCCCGACGACACGCCGTGGGGCGGCAAGCCGGTGCGCAAACTGCAACTGCCGCGGGACACCTCGCTGGTGACGATCCTGCGCGGCCCGCGGGTGATCGTGCCCGAGGAGGACGAGCCGCTGGAGGGCGGTGACGAGCTGCTGTTCGTCGCGGTCGCCGAGGCGGAAGAGGACCTGCAGAAGCTCCTACTGGGCAGCCACAACCCGGCCGGCGGCTGATCAGTCGGTGACGGCGCCGGGTTCCACGTCGACCGCGGGCGCACCGGCGGCGGCGATGGCCCGTTGTGCCGACTTGATCGCCGCGTAGGTCGCCAGCGCGGCCAGCACGGTCAGCGGCCAGCCCATCGCGATCCGCGCCACCGCCAGCCACCCGGTCCGGTCGGCGTCGTACAGCAGTCCCTGAACCACGAACCGGGCGGCGAACACCAGCACCCAGCCCACCGAGGCGATGTCGAACGCGTAGACGGCCCGGGGCACGTCGCGCCAGCCGTCCCCACGCCCGGTGGCCCAGCTCCACCCGTAGCCGACCAGGGGACGGCGGATCAGCACCGAACCCGCGACCACCACGGCCCACACCAGCGACATCCAGATGCCCAGCAGGAAGTAGCCCTTGGACTCCCCCAACACGTAAGCGATCAGCGCGCACAGCGCGACGCCGAAGAAGCCGGAGAACGCCGGCTGTGGCGAGTCGCGGCGAATCAGCCGCCACACCAGGATCAGCGCGGCCACCGCCAGCGCGGCCACGATCGCGGGAACCAGTCCGGACACGCTCGAGGCGACGACGAAGACCACCACCGGCAGCGACGAGTAGATGACACCACTGACCCCGCCTGCCTGTGCCAGCAGACGTTCCGGGTTGATGCGGTTAGAGGTCATGTGTTCCGATGCGGCCGACTCCCGCGGGGTTGCCCCCAGATCTTCGGGCTCGGTCACCGCTGAATTTCGTAGTGCGGGTTATAGATCGCCTTGGTTCCGTTCTCCAGCTTGCCGAGGCGCCCACGCACTCGCAGGGTCCGGCCCGAGTCGATGCCCGGGATGCGGCGCTGTCCCAGCCACACGAGCGTGACGGTGTCGCTGCCGTCGAAAAATTCGGCGCGAACTCCGCCGGCGCAGGCCCTGCCGTTGCACTCGACGCTACGGAGCGTGCCCACCATCGTGACCTCTTGGCCACGCTCGCAGTCGATCGCCCGTTGCGCACCGGTGCTTGCGACCTCGTCGGACAGTTCCTCCGAGTCGAGCTGTTCTGGATCCTCCGTCAACCGACGGGTGAGCCGGCGCAGATACCCTTGGGCCCCCATGGCCACTCCTGACAATGCTGATAAGCCTCGACGCTTCCATTTATGCCAACGGACACCGTAGACCTCTTGGTTCCCCAGCGCCAACCGACTCAAACGTCGTGTTGGAGGGCAACCGAACGGCGGGGCACTATCAAGAGGTGGTGGTCGATCTGCGCGGTGTCACGACGGTGTTGTTGCCCGGAACCGGCTCTGACGACGACTACGTTCACCGGGCATTTTCCGGCCCGTTGTCCGAGCTCGGCGCGCTGCTGGTGACCCCGCCGCCGCGTCCCGACCGGTTGATCGAGGGCTACCGGGCGGCGCTGGATGACGCGGGCCACCAAGGGCCGATCGCTGTGGGCGGGGTCTCGATCGGCGCCGCGGTGGCGGCCGCCTGGGCGCTGGCCCATCCCGGCCGGACGGTCGCGGTGCTGGCCGCGCTGCCCGCCTGGGCGGGCGCGCCCGGGGCCGCGCCCGCGGCGCTTGCGGCGAGGTATTCGGCGTCACAGTTGCGCGCCGACGGGCTGGCGGCGACCACGACCCAGATGCGGGCGTCCAGCCCGCCCTGGCTGGCCGACGAGCTGACCCGGTCGTGGGGCACCCAGTGGCCGCATCTGCCCGACGCCATGGAGGAGGCGGCCGCCTACGTCGCGCCGAGCTGCGACGAGCTGGCCGGGCTGACCGCGCCGCTGGGCGTGGTGTCCGCGGTCGACGATCCGATCCATCCGTTGCAGGCCGGGCTCGACTGGGTCGCCGCGGCGCCGCGCGCTGCGCTGCGGACGGTGACGCTGGATCAGATCGGCGCGGACCCGGCCGCCTTGGGGGCGGCCTGCCTGAGCGCGCTGGCCGACCTGTAGCCGGCTCAGCCCCCGGTGGTGGTGCGCAGCTGCTGCATGGCCGACCCGTCGACGCTGCGGCGCGCGGCCGGCTCGTTGGCCGGCGCCTGTTGCCCCTCGACCTGTTGGGCGTTGTCCTGCTGTGCGGCCTGTTGCGCGGCGGCGGCCTCGCGCAGCTGCTGCGCCATCGGCTCGGGCAGTTGCACTGTCAGCGGTGTGCGCACCGGAAGCGGCGTGTCGCCACGCCGAACCACGGTGTCCGCCAAGGCCGCCCGCGCCTCCTGCTCCAGAGCCTCCATCGTCTCGTGCGGGCCGTTGATGACGCAGCGGATCATCCAGCGGTAACCGTCGACGCCGATGAAGCGCACCACTCCCGTCGCGGTGCCCACCACCTCGCGACCCCACGGGCCATCCTTGATGCTGACCTGGGCCGAGTCGTTGCGCAGCGATTCGGCGAGCTCGCCGGCCACTTCGCGCCACAGGCCACCGGTCTTGGGCGCGGCGTAGGCGGCGATGGTGAAGCGTCCGTTGGGCGTGACGACCCAGACCGCGCTCGGCACACCGGTTTCGGTCAGCTCGACCTGCAGCTGGCCGGCCTCCGGCATGGGGATCAGCACCGAGCCCAGGTCGAGCCGCGCGAGCTCCGCGACCGCGGGGTCGTCGAAGTCCTCGATGTCGAACGGGCCCTCGAGCTCTTCGGCGGCCGGCTCGGCGGCGTCGGGAGCAGCGGCCTCATCGGCCGCAGAGGTGCCGGCGCCGGAGGCGTCGTCGTCTTTGGGTGTGCGTTTACCGAATGCCATCACAAACTCGCATGTCCGCCGGAGGAACCGTGACCACCATCGCCACGGGATGTTTCGGCCAGCCCGGCCTCGTCGAACGACGACACCTCGACCAACTCCACTAATTCGACTCGCTGCACCAACAACTGGGCGATGCGATCGCCGCGGTGCACCACGATCGGCTCGGTCGGGTCCAGGTTGATCAGCGCAACCTTGATCTCGCCGCGATAGCCCGCGTCGATGGTACCCGGGCTGTTGACGATCGAAAGCCCAACTCGCGCAGCCAATCCCGAGCGTGGATGCACCAGGCCGACCATTCCGAACGGGATGGCGACAGCGACCCCCGTCCGCACCAGGGCGCGCCGCCCGGGTTCCAGTTTGACGTCTTCGGCGCTGAAGAGATCGATCCCGGCGTCGCCTTCGTGGGCACGGCTGGGCAGCGGAAGCTCGGGGTCAAGACGGACGATGGCCAGACTGGTCGACACGGGGCCACAGACTACCCTTGACTGCGTGTCCGATACGCGCGTCGCGCCGCACAACGTGCGGTATCGCGAACGATTGTGGGTTCCGTGGTGGTGGTGGCCACCGGCCTTCGCGCTGGCCGGCATCATCGCTTTCGAATTCAACATGGGCGTCACCCGCCAGTCGTCCTGGTGGCCGTACGCGACGCTGTTCGCGGTTGCGGCCGCGGCGCTGCTGTGGCTGGGCCGCATCGAGATCCGGGTCACCGCCGACCCGGCGGCGCCGGGCGAGGTGCAGCTGTGGGCCGGCCAGGCGCATCTGCCAGTCACCGTGATCTCCCGGTCCGCCGAGATAGCGCCCTCGGCCAAGTCCGCCGCCTTGGGCCGGCAACTCGACCCGGCGGCGTACGTGGTTCACAGGGCATGGGTGGGGCCGATGATCCTGGCGGTACTCGACGATCCGGACGATCCGACGCCGTATTGGCTGGTGAGCTGCCGTCACCCCGAGCGGGTGCTGTCGGCATTGCGCAGCTGATCCGATCAGGCCGCGCAGTCGGTACAGATCATCACGCCGTTCTTCTCGCTCGCCAGCCGACTGCGGTGTTGCACCAAAAAGCAGCTCGAGCAGGTGAACTCGTCGGCCTGCTTCGGGATCACACGCACCGACAGTTCTTCGCCAGACAGGTCGGCACCAGGGAGTTCAAAATTCTCTGCGGATTCAGATTCGTCGACATCGACGACGGCCGAAGCCGCCTCGTTCCGTCGCGCTTTGAGCTCCTCCAGCGAGTCCTCCGAAACGTCGTCAGTCTCGGTACGCCGTGGAGCGTCATAGTCGGTAGGCATTGCCCTATCCCCTCACATGCCCTCGTTATCCAAGCATCGCTTTGTACCAGCGTCGAACGCATCCACCAAACGATTCGTGCCCGTATCCCGGCCCATTAAGGTGTGATTTGCATCACACCCCTATTTTTACCCTTGCGCTCGTGTCTGAACAGTGGGTTTAGCGTGCGGCTAGAGTGCAGCTGTGGTCACGCAAATCACCGAGGGTACAGCCTTTGACAAGCACGGTCGGCCCTTTCGACGACGCAACCCCCGGCCGGCCATCGTCGTGGTGGCGCTTCTCACGGTGGCCACCGGCGTGATCTGGACGATCGCGTTGACGCGGCCCGCCAAGGTGCACGAGGCCGTGGTGTGCAATCCCCCGCCCGAGGCGGCGGCCGGCTCGTCACCGGCCCAGCTCGGTGAGCAGGTGTCGCGCAGCGCCATGATGGACGTGACGCCCGCCAAACTCGCCGACACCAAGGTTCGCGTCCTCAACGCCAGCGGCAGGGGCGGGCAGGCGGGCGATGTCGCCGGGGCGATGAAAGACCTCGGCTTCGCCCAACCGACCGCCGCCAACGACCCCCTTTATGCGGGCACCAGACTCACCTGCCAGGGCCAGATCCGTTTCGGCACAGCTGGACAGGCCACCGCGGCGGCCGTGTGGCTGGTGGCGCCGTGCACCGAGCTGTTCAACGACAACCGCGCCGACGATTCCGTCGACCTGTCCCTGGGCACCGACTTCAGCGCGTTGGCCCACAACGACGACATCGACGCGGTGCTCGCCACCCTGCGTCCCGGCGCCACCGAGCCCTCAGATCCCACGCTGCTGGCCAAGATTCACGCCAGCAGCTGCTGACCCGGGCGGTCAATCCAGGATCGGATCCAGGCCGTTGAAGCGCCCCAGGACGGCCAGCAGTTCGTCGGCGATGCCGGGCGCGGCGGCCAGCGCCAGGCCGGCCCCGTTCACGCCGGGCGCGGGCAGCATCACCCGGGCCCCCGCCTCCGCGGCGATCAGCGCACCGGCGGCGCGATCCCACAGTTGCAGGCCGTGCTCGTAGTAGGCGTCGAGCCGGCCCGAGGCGACCATGCACAGATCCAGTGCCGCAGAACCGATGCGACGGACGTCGCGGACCACCGGCAGCATCCGCGCCAACAGCGCCGCCTGCGCCGCACGGCGCTGCCGCGAATAGCCGAAACCGGTGCCCAGCAACGCCATCGACAAATCGTCGACGGCGGAGCTCTGCAACAGCTGCGTCCCCTCGTCGTCGGTGACATGCGCACCCAGGCCCAGCGCCGCCGAGTACACCCGGTTTCCGACCACGTCGGCGACCGCCCCGGCCACCGACTCGCCGTCGACCTGTGCGCCGACCGACACCGCATAGGCGGGGACGCCGTAGACGAAATTCACCGTGCCGTCGATGGGATCGAGCACCCAGGTGACCGATCCGGCCGGTGTGCCCGCCGGATCGGCGGGCCCGCCCCCCTCTTCGCCGAGAATTGGTTCCCCGGGCCGTAATTCGGCCAGCCGATCGCGCAACAGACGTTCCGTTTCGGTATCGACCACGGTCACCGGGTCGGTCGGGGTGCTCTTCGAGCGCACCGCGCCACTGTCTGGAGTGTGCACGCCGCCCGCCTCGGCGCCGAAAACCTCTGCCCGCCGACGCCTCACGAACGCGGCGGCCTCCGTGGCCAGGGTTTCGGCGACCGAGCGCAGCCGTACGAGCTCGTCATCGGAAGGGGTCACCGGTCTATCGCATCACAGTCGCCACGGCCGCGCAGACGCCACGGGCGACACCGCCGCGGCGCTAAGGTGGGCGGACAGCTCAGTCACGCCGAGGAGATTCGATGACCAGCACCGACTCGACCACGGACACGCCCGGCACCGCCGTCGCCGACGGCAGGCCGCAGCGTCGCGGATTCGGCATCGACGTCGGCGGCAGCGGCATCAAGGGCGGCATCGTCGACATGGACACCGGGCAGCTGATCGGCGAGCGGGTCAAGCTGCTGACCCCTCAGCCGGCGACGCCCTCGGCGGTGGCCAAGACCATCGCCCAGGTGGTCAACGCCTTCGAATGGACCGGCCCCCTCGGAGTGACCTATCCCGGAGTCGTCACCCACGGCGTGGTGCAGACGGCGGCCAACGTGGACAAGGCCTGGATCGGCACCAACGCGCGCGACGTCATCAGCGCCGAGCTCAACGGTCAGGAAGTCATCGTCCTCAACGACGCCGACGCGGCGGGACTGGCCGAGGAGCATTACGGCGCCGGCAAGGGCCAGTCGGGCCTGGTGGTGTTGCTGACCTTCGGCACCGGGATCGGCTCCGCGGTGATTCACAACGGGACGCTGATACCCAACACCGAGTTCGGCCATCTCGAGGTCGGCGGCAAGGAGGCCGAGCAGCGGGCGGCGTCCTCGGTAAAGGAGAAGAACGACTGGTCCTACGAGAAGTGGGCCAAGCAGGTGACCAAAGTGCTGGTGAGCATCGAGAACGCAGTGTGGCCGGATCTGTTCATCGCCGGCGGCGGAATCAGCCGCAAGGCCGAGAAATGGGTGCCCCTGCTGACCAACCGCACCCCGGTGGTGGCCGCGGCCCTGCTCAACACCGCCGGGATCGTCGGCGCGGCCATGGCCGCCACCTCGGACGTGACCCACTGATTTCGCCCGGCAGAGCCGTAGTACCGCGCACTGTCGTTACAATGGTCTTCGGCGAACGCCCAACCGATAGCGTGCACCTACCACGCTGATACCAACGCCGACATCGACATAGCAGACACTTTCGGTTAACCATGCCCAATACCCACCGAAGGTGAGCCCAAACGAAGGGGTGTAAGTGGCAGCGACGAAAGCAAGCCCGGCGACGGACGGGCCGGTGAAACGCACCGCCACGAAGTCTCCGACGTCCCCCGCCAAGCGACCGGCGGCCAAGGCCGCCAACGGGTCGGCGCCGGCCAAGCGGGCCGCCAAGGCAACGCCGTCCACCAAGTCCGAGGCGGACGCGGCCGACTCCAAGAAGACCCGCGCCGCGGGCAAGGGCGCCAAGGCGCCGTCGGCGCGCGGAACCAAAGCGGCCAAGGGCGGGCCGGCGGATCCGGACGCCATCGATTCCGACGGTGCCGTCGAGGATCTCGACAACGAACCCGACCTCGAGGGCGAGCCCGGCGAAGACCTCGATATCGACGCCGACCTCAGCCTCGATGACCTCGAGGAGGACGTAGCGTCCGACGGAGAAGACTCCGAGGAGGGCGACGCCGATCCCGACGAGGCCGAGGGCGAGGAAGAAGCCGCCGTGAAGCCTGCCGCCAAGGCCGGCGAGGCCGCCGCGGAGGAAGACGAGGAAATCGCCGAGCCCAGCGAAAAGGACAAAGCCTCCGGCGATTTCGTGTGGGACGAGGACGAATCCGAGGCGTTGCGGCAGGCCCGCAAGGACGCCGAGCTGACGGCCTCCGCCGACTCGGTTCGCGCGTACCTCAAGCAGATCGGTAAGGTCGCGCTGCTCAACGCCGAGGAAGAGGTCGAGCTGGCCAAGCGCATCGAGGCCGGGCTGTATGCCACGCAGCTGATGACCGAGATGACCGAGCGCGGCGACAAACTGCCCGCCGCCCAGCGCCGCGACATGGTGTGGATCTGCCGCGACGGCGACCGCGCGAAGAACCACCTGCTGGAAGCCAACCTGCGACTGGTGGTGTCGCTGGCCAAGCGCTACACCGGCCGCGGCATGGCGTTCCTGGACCTCATCCAGGAGGGCAACCTGGGCTTGATCCGCGCGGTCGAGAAGTTCGACTACACCAAGGGTTACAAGTTCTCCACGTACGCGACGTGGTGGATCCGTCAGGCCATCACCCGTGCCATGGCCGACCAGGCCCGCACCATCCGCATCCCGGTGCACATGGTCGAGGTCATCAACAAGCTGGGCCGTATCCAGCGCGAGCTGCTGCAGGACCTGGGCCGCGAGCCCACGCCCGAAGAGCTGGCCAAGGAAATGGACATCACACCCGAAAAGGTGCTGGAGATCCAGCAATACGCCCGCGAGCCGATCTCGCTGGACCAGACCATCGGCGACGAGGGCGACAGCCAGCTGGGCGACTTCATCGAGGACAGCGAGGCCGTGGTGGCCGTGGACGCGGTGTCGTTCACGCTGCTGCAGGACCAACTGCAGTCGGTGCTGGAGACGCTGTCGGAGCGCGAGGCGGGCGTGGTACGGCTGCGCTTCGGTCTCACCGACGGTCAGCCCCGCACCCTGGACGAGATCGGGCAGGTTTACGGCGTGACCCGTGAGCGCATCCGCCAGATCGAGTCCAAGACGATGTCGAAGCTGCGTCACCCCAGCCGCTCGCAGGTGCTGCGCGACTACCTCGACTAGCCGGATCGGCCGTCGTTCGAAAGCGCTGCGCCACAGGCTATCTCGAGAGGCGCTGAAATTCGGCTGCGGTCGGTGCACGGGCGCCGTACGGTGACGTCCATGTCCGCGGACCGCACCCTCGTCTCGTCAGCATCCGATTTCGAATCGGCGGTCGGCTATTCGCGCGCGGTACGGGTCGGCCCGCACGTGGCGGTGGCCGGGACGACCGGCACCGGGCCCGCCGGCGACATCGCCGCCCAGGCCCGAGATGCGTTGCGCCGCATCGAGATTGCGTTGCACCAAGCGGGCGCCGCGCTCACCGACGTGGTACGCACCCGCATCTACGTCACCGACATCTCGCGCTGGCGCGAGGTGGGAGCCGTGCACGAGCAGGTCTTCGGCGCGATACGCCCCGCAGCCACCATGGTCGAGGTCTCGGCGCTCATCGCGCCCGAGTTGCTGGTGGAGATCGAGGCCGACGCCTACGTCGACTCCCCGGCCCCAGAGATCGGCGCGAAGGAGCCGTCGCCGGCCGGCGGGTAGGCGGTGACCCGGACCACAGCGGCCACCTGCAGGGGGCCGTACAGATGCGGGAACAACATCGACTCCGGGTCGGTTGCTACCCCCGGCTCCCACCGCACCGGCGCGGCAAGCCGGGCCGGGTCGATGTGCAACAGGACCAGGTCGTCACGACCGCGGTAGAGCCGGTTGGCCGGCAGGTGCACCTGCTCCGGGGTCGACAGATGGATGAACTCGCCACCGCCCGCGGCGTCCGGGTGGATGGCCCCCACCCGCCGGGCCTGCGCCCACTGCTCGGTTCCGCACAGGTGCACCAGGGTATCGGGAACGAAGGTCACAACTTCGACACCCTAGAGACCGCTCAAACCAAACCTGACCAGCCCGTGAGAAACGACACACCCGATAACGATCGGGGAACAAGGCGAAAACGCCATACGTCTGAGAAAGTGAATGTACGAGAACGGAGAAGGCATGAATGCAACTCTGACGAGTCCAGAACTGACCCGCGCCGACCGCTGCGACCGCTGCGGTGCTGCGGCACGGGTACGCGCCAAGCTGCCTTCCGGACTGGAGCTTCTCTTCTGCCAGCACCACGCCAACGAGCACGAGGCGAAGCTCACCGAGCTGGACGCCGTGCTGGAGTTCAGCGAAAGCTAGCCCGCAGCCGAACTCGCCCATCGCCAATGTGGGCGGTGCGAGCGATTTTCGGTAATGCTGGACGGGTATGAGCGAGCAGGTCGCGAAACCGTCGCGCCACCACATTTGGCGAATCACCCTGAGGACTCTTTCCAAGAGTTGGGACGACTCGATTTTCTCGGAGTCGGCTCAGGCTGGTTTCTGGTCGGCGTTGTCACTGCCGCCGCTGCTGCTCGGGCTGCTGGGCACGTTGGCCTACGTGGCGCCGCTGTTCGGCCCGGACATGCTGCCCAGCATCCTGCGCCAGCTGATCTCCACCGCACACAGCGTGTTCTCGCGCAGCGTGGTCAACGAGATCATCGAGCCGACCGTCCGGGACATCGCCAACAACGCCCGCGGCGAGGTGGTGTCGCTGGGGTTCATCATCTCGTTGTGGGCGGGATCGTCGGCCATCTCGGCGTTCGTCGACTCGGTGGTCGAGGCGCACGACCAGACGCCGCTGCGCCACCCGGTGCGCCAGCGCCTGTTCGCGCTGTTCCTCTACGTGGTGGGGCTGGTGTTCGTGGTGGCGACCGCGCCGCTGGTGGTCTTGGGACCGCGCAAGGTGGGTGAGCACATTCCGGTGAGCCTGGCCAACCTGCTGCGCTACGGCTACTACCCCGCGTTGATCCTCGTCTTGATGGTCGGGGTGGTGATCTTGTACCGGGTGTCGTTGCCGGAGCCGCTGCCGACGCATCGGCTGCTCTTCGGCGCAGCGCTGGCCACCGCCGTGTTCGTGATCGCCACCCTGGGCCTGCGGATCTACCTGCAATGGATCACCAGCACGGGCTACACCTACGGCGCGCTGTCCACGCCGATCGCATTCCTGCTGTTCTCGTTCTTCGGGGGCTTCGCGATCATGATCGGCGCCGAACTCAATGCCGCCATCCAGGAGGAATTCCCCGCGCCCAGGACACATGCGCACCGGCTGCGCAAATGGCTGTTGTCACACTCGCCCACGCTGGCGAAGGCAGCGGACACGCTGTCGAATCCCGTGACGACGAACCCCATCACCGCGCAACGCGATGTTGCAACGGTAGAACCGCCCGGCTGATCAGCCCTTCTTCATCCGGTCGTAGATCCGCTTGCAGTCCGGGCAGACGGGTGAGCCCGGCTTGGCCGCCTTGGTCACAGGAAATACCTCGCCGCACAACGCCACGACGTGGTTACCCATCACCGCGCTCTCGGCGATCTTGTCCTTCTTGACGTAGTGGAAGAACTTCGGGGTGTCGCTGCCGGTCCCGTCGTCGACGCGTTCGTCGGTCTCGGTGCGTTCGATCGTTTGGGTCTGCATAACTGACATTGTGCACTGCCCAGCAGGCCCGGAAACCGGCCAAGCCGGAATGGGCCAGTTGTGGGACAGTGGAGAAATGAAGCACGGCTCCGATCCGGGGTTCGATGACTTTGACGGCCACAAAGGCCGCCCAGTGCTCATCACCGCCGCAGCGACCTCGTATGAGGAGCAACACCGTGCGCGGGTCCGTAAATACCTGACCTTGATGGCTTTCCGGATCCCGGCGCTCATCCTGGCCGCGGTCGCCTATGGCGCATGGCACAACGGGCTGATCTCCCTGGCGATCGTGGCGCTGTCAATTCCGTTGCCGTGGATGGCCGTTCTGATCGCGAACGACCGGCCGCCGCGCAGTGCCGACGAGCCGCGCCGGTTCGACAACGCCCGCCAGCGCACCCCCCTGTTCCCGCGGGCCGAACATCCCGCGCTCGAGGCCCCGCGGCACCCGCAACCGGAGTGGCCCCCGGGCGCGCGGGACGGACTCGATCACGGCTAGCCGCCGTTTCCGCTGAAGGTGCCGCCCCGGCCGACTTCTCAGGACATTCTCAGGTCTGCGGCACATTCCTGCACGTCAAGACGTGTGAGATGGCGAATCGATGGGAACTCTCAGAGCTGATCTGTCGTTGAACTCCATGACAGAACAAAGCCGAACGGGAGGTCGCTATGGCGAATGCCAGCACGAGCAGATTTGACGGCGATCTGGATGCTCAGAGCCCCGCAGCGGACCTAGTGCGCGTATATCTCAATGGAATCGGTAAGACGGCACTTCTCAATGCGGCCGGCGAGGTCGAACTCGCCAAGCGCATCGAAGCCGGGCTTTACGCCGAACACCTGCTCGGAACGCGTAAGCGCCTCGGGGAGAACCGCAAACGCGATCTGGAAGCCGTGGTTCGCGACGGCCAAGCGGCGCGCCGTCACCTGCTGGAAGCGAACCTGCGCCTCGTGGTGTCGCTGGCCAAGCGCTACACGGGTCGCGGCATGCCGCTGCTGGACCTCATCCAGGAAGGCAACCTGGGCTTGATCCGAGCGATGGAAAAGTTCGACTACACAAAGGGATTCAAGTTCTCGACCTACGCGACGTGGTGGATCCGTCAGGCCATCACCCGCGGCATGGCCGACCAGAGCCGCACCATCCGGCTGCCGGTTCATCTGGTGGAGCAGGTCAACAAGCTGGCGCGGATCAAGCGCGAGATGCATCAGAATCTGGGCCGCGAGGCGACCGACGAGGAACTGGCCGCCGAGTCCGGCATCCCGGTCGAGAAGATCAACGACCTGCTCGAGCACAGCCGCGACCCGGTCAGCCTGGACATGCCCGTCGGCTCGGAGGAGGAGGCCCCGCTGGGCGACTTCATCGAGGACGCCGAGGCGATGTCCGCCGAGAACGCGGTGATCGCCGAGCTGCTGCACACCGACATCCGCAGCGTGCTGGCCACCCTGGACGAGCGTGAGCACCAGGTGATCCGGTTGCGTTTCGGTCTGGACGACGGCCAGCCGCGCACCCTGGACCAGATCGGCAAGCTTTTCGGTCTGTCCCGCGAGCGGGTCCGCCAAATCGAGCGGGACGTAATGTCCAAACTCCGCAACGGGGAGCGCGCCGACAGGCTACGGTCGTACGCGAGCTAACACCTCACTCAAGCTAGGTACAGACGGTATGCCCGCCGCGTCAGCGGCGGGCATACTGCTTGCCTGGGAGGCGTTACAACCATTCACGCAGCTGGCCAAGTAGACTCAGCGTCGACGGAGGGTGCTGAATGAACGACCTGGTTGACACCACCGAGATGTATTTGCGGACCATCTACGACCTCGAGGAAGAGGGCGTGACGCCGCTACGTGCCCGCATCGCCGAACGCCTCGATCAGAGCGGGCCGACTGTCAGCCAAACCGTGTCGCGCATGGAGCGGGACGGTTTACTTCACGTGGCCGGCGACCGCCACCTCGAGCTCACCGACAAGGGCCGTGCGCTGGCCATTTCCGTGATGCGCAAGCACCGCCTCGCCGAACGCCTGCTGGTCGACGTCATCGGCCTGCCGTGGGAAGAGGTCCACGCCGAGGCGTGCCGCTGGGAACACGTGATGAGCGAGGACGTCGAGCGGCGCCTGGTGAAGGTGCTGAACAACCCGACCACCTCGCCCTTCGGCAACCCGATCCCTGGACTCCTGGACCTGGGCGTGGGCCCCGAGTCCTGGTCCGAGGACGGCCCCCTGGTCCGGCTGACCGAGCTGCCCGCCGGCGCGCCGGTGGCCGTGGTGGTGCGCCAGCTGACCGAGCACGTCCAGGGCGATATCGACCTGATCTCACGCCTGAAGGACGCCGGCGTCGTCCCGAACGCGCGCGTCACCGTCGAGAACGGGTCCGCCGGGGTGACCATCGTCATTCCGGGCCACGAGAACGTCACCCTGCCGCACGAGATGGCGCACGCGGTCAAGGTCGAGAAGGTCTGACCCGGGCCGTGCGCGCCCACCTATCGCGCCCTGCGGCCTATCCCGCCCTGCGGCCGAACGGCCGTCGCGGCGGTAGCTGCACGCCGAACCGTTCGGCCAGCCGGTAGCCGGTCAGCGCCAGGTCCCGGATGTCCTCGGGCCGCAGCCCCGATTGCAACGCGGTGTCCAGCATGCCCGCCATCCGGTGATCGGGCGCACAGCGCAGCGCCTCCTGCAGCGACACGCCGGCGAGCGGGCCGTCGCCGCGGGCATACGCGCTGAACGCGATCAGCACCAGCGCCTCGACCCGCCACGGTGTCGGCAGCGTGCGCGCCAGCAGCGCCCACAATGACTCGACCTCGCCGGCGCTCTCCCCGACCGCAAGCGCATACAGGATGTCGCGCACCTGCGCGTCGGTCAGCGCACAGCCCAGCGTCGCCATCTCGCTGTCGGACAGCAATTCCCCGGCCGCAACCCGGCCGGCCGCGGCCAGCGCCGTCTCCACGTCGCCGCGGGTGCAGCGGACCGGATGCGCGCGATGCGCCGCCCGGCGCCGGGCGGCCTGCTGCCGAACCGCGTCGGCCAGCGCGGCGGTGCGCGCCGGATCGTCGGGCGCGATGACCGCCTGCAGGTCGGCCCGCCGCGGATAGAGCCGTCTGCCTTCCAGCACCGCCGCGGCGGCCAGCGGGGAGGCCGCGGGATCGTCGACGACCCCGCTCGACCCGCAGCGCTCGGCGCAGTGCCAGCGGCCGCCGAGGGCCACGTGGTCGACCACGTGCGTGGCCCACAGCTCAATGTGGTGCTGCGACAAGGCTTCTGCGAGGGCCCCCGCCAGCTGCCGGTATTCCTCGTTGCAGCTAGGGCAGTAGGCGCCGTCCGCGTCGACGATCACCGCGATCACGGCCTCGGGGGCCGCCGCGGCGGCGACCTCCGCCAGGTGCTCCACCCGTTCGGCAAGTTCTTCGGAAAGGTCGACGCGCATCACCGAGCCGAGTTGCCCGTCGCCCAAAGACACTAATACCAATGAATTTTCGGGAACGAAGCCGAGAACGGCCGGCAGCGCGGCGATGAGTGCACCGGGGCGGGAAAGTTCGAAGTCTTCGCGACGCGTCGTCATGAGCACCAACGCTGACGGCCGCCACCGTCAACCGGTGCGCGCGAGCGCGGGTGCGCCAGCGGACCTGTGGATGAACCCAGCACTGTGCGTTGTGCTGCCTTACTGTTTAAGCCATGAGTTCGGCGCAAGAGTACGACATGGTGGTCATCGGGTCCGGGCCCGGCGGACAGAAGGCCGCCATCGCCTCGGCCAAGCTCGGTAAGTCGGTCGCCGTCGTCGAGCGCGGCCAAATGCTCGGCGGTGTCTGCGTCCAGACCGGCACCATTCCGTCAAAGACGTTGCGCGAGGCGGTCCTCTATCTCACCGGGATGAGCCAGCGCGAACTCTACGGCGCGAGCTACCGCGTGAAGGAGAAGATCACCCCGGCCGACCTGCTGGCCCGAACCCAGCACGTGATCGGCAAGGAGGTCGACGTGGTCCGCAACCAGCTGATGCGCAACCGCATCGACCTGCTGATCGGCCACGGGCGTTTCGTCGACCCACACACCATCGAGGTCGAGGATCCGTCGCGGCGCGAAAAGATAACCATCACAGGCAAATACGTCGTCATCGCCACCGGCACCCGGCCGGCCCGGCCCTCCGGCGTCGAGTTCGACGAGCACCGGGTGCTCGACTCCGACGGGATCCTCGATCTCAAGTCGCTGCCCACCTCGATGGTGGTGGTCGGCGCCGGCGTCATCGGCATCGAGTACGCCTCGATGTTCGCCGCGCTGGGCACCAAGGTCACCGTCGTGGAGAAGCGCGACGACATGCTCGACTTCTGCGACCCCGAAGTCGTCGAGGCGCTGAAGTTCCACCTGCGCGACCTGGCGGTGACGTTCCGATTCGGTGAGGAGGTGACCGCGGTCGACGTCGGCTCGGCGGGCACCGTCACCACCCTGGCCAGCGGCAAGCAGATCCCCGCCGAGACGGTGATGTATTCGGCCGGGCGGCAAGGCCAGACCGATCACCTCGACCTGCACAACGCCGAGCTGGAAGCCGACAACCGCGGGCGGATCTTCGTCGACGACAACTTCCAGACCAAGGTGCCCCACATCTACGCCGTCGGCGACGTGATCGGCTTCCCCGCGCTGGCCGCGACGTCGATGGAGCAGGGACGCCTGGCCGCCTACCACGCGTTCGGGGAAGCGAGCGACGGCATCACCGAGCTGCAACCGATCGGCATCTACTCCATCCCCGAGGTCTCCTACGTCGGCGCCACCGAGGTGGAGCTGACGAAGAACGCGGTGCCCTACGAGGTCGGCGTGGCCAGGTACCGCGAACTGGCCCGCGGCCAGATCGCCGGCGACTCCTACGGGATGCTCAAACTGCTGGTCTCCACCGAGAACCTCAAGGTGCTCGGCGCGCACATCTTCGGGACCAGCGCCACCGAGATGGTGCACATCGGGCAGGCCGTGATGGGCTGCGGCGGCACGGTGGAGTACCTGGTGGACGCGGTGTTCAACTACCCCACGTTCTCCGAGGCCTACAAGGTGGCGGCGCTCGACGTGATGAACAAAGTCCGGGCGCTCAACCAGTTCCGCGCCTAGCAGGCGTCGGTGAGGTCGTTCGGGACCGGATCGCCGGGGCCACCGACCTCGGCGCGATGCAGCAGCTCCGCGGTCTGCGCGTCGAACGGCGCCGAATACGACATGTTCGCGGCGCAGCCGCCCCGCTCGAGACCACCGATCAGCCCGATGAGCGTCGTGCCGCTGACCCACGGCGCACCGCTGGTGCCGTCCACCAGGCCCTCGCAGGCCAACGCGGGGAACCCGGTGTCGGTGACGGACGTGCTGGCCTGACACCCGATGGGCGAGCCACCCACGCCCGCGGGATACCCCAGGACGGTGACGCGGCTGCCCGGCGGGGGGGTCACGCCCAGCGTCAGCGCCAGGCCGACCCGGGACTCGACCGGAGCACCGGCGTCGTTGCTGACGCGCGCGATCGCGTAGTCGGCGTGCGGGTCCTTGCTGGCCATCCAGCGCGGATCGAGGTAGACCGCGTCGGCCTTCCACACATCGGCGGGACCGGGTGCGGCGTCCCCGGCGAAACCGGGGACGAAGGTGATCAGCGAGGCCCCGGCCAGGCAGTGCGCGGCCGTCATGATCAGGTTGCCGCCCGTGGAATGCACCACCGAGCCGGTGCAGACGTGCAGCGGGCCCCCGTCGATGAAAATCGCCCCGATGCGCCGATCCGGCTCGACCGGGCCCGCGACGGCCTTCTGCTCGGGCTGGCTGAGCCGCTGCACCGGCCCGCCGACGCGCGGGGCGGACACCGGGGCACCCGACGCATGCTGGACCGGAGGACGACAGGCCGTCAGCGACGTAGCCACCCCCACCACCAAGCAGAGCATCAGGATCCGAATGCGCATCGCCTTCATCATGCCTGACCGGTGGTCGGCAAGCCGACTTCCACCACCTCGCGGTGCGCCACCGGGTTTGCTGGTGTGCGCGCCGGCCTCCCCCGCGGCGCCGTTCACGGATTACGCCTGGGGAATACAGCGTTTCAGCTCACAGCGTGACTGCGAAGTTCGCTGATAGATGTTGGTGCCGCCTGATTCGGGGGAGACTTGGTAGGGCACCCTGGATAGACCCCCGAGAGGAGGCGATCGCAGATGTCTCACCACCGAGACCCAGGTGATCAGTACCAGCCAGGGCAGGCTGGGATGTACGAACTCGAGCTGCCGGCACCGCAATTATCGACGTCCGACGGCCGCGGTCCCGTGTTGGTGCATGCCCTGGAGGGTTTTTCCGACGCCGGTCATGCCATCAAGCTGGCGGCCGCGCACCTGAAGGCGGTGCTGGACACCGAGCTGGTCGCGTCCTTCGCGATCGACGAATTGCTGGACTACCGCTCGCGGCGTCCGCTGATGACCTTCAAGACCGACCACTTCACCCACTACGAGGATCCCGAGCTGAGCCTGTACGCGATGCGCGACACGATCGGCACGCCGTTCCTGCTGCTGGCCGGCATGGAACCGGACCTCAAGTGGGAGCGCTTCATCACCGCCGTTCGGCTGCTGGCGGAGCGCCTCAACGTGCGCCAGACCATCGGCCTGGGCACGGTCCCGATGGCGGTCCCGCACACCCGGCCGACCACCATGACCGCACACTCCAACAACCCGGAATTGATCGCCGACTTCCAGCCGTGGATCTCGGAGATCCAGGTTCCCGGCAGCGCGTCCAACCTGCTGGAGTACCGGATGGGCCAGCACGGTCACGAGGTCGTCGGCTACACCGTGCACGTCCCGCACTACCTCACCCAGACCGATTACCCGGCCGCCGCGCAGGCGTTGCTCGAGCAGGTCGCCAAGACCGCGTCGCTGGAGCTGCCGCTGACGGCGTTGACCGAAGCGGCCGAGGTGATTCGGGCCAAGATCGACGAGCAGGTCGAAGCGAGCGCGGAGGTCGCTCAAGTGGTGGCCGCGCTGGAGCGCCAGTACGATGCCTTCATCGACGCTCAGGAGAACAGATCGTTACTGGCTCGCGACGAGGATCTGCCTAGCGGCGACGAGCTGGGCGCGGAGTTCGAGCGATTTCTGGCCCAGCAGGCGGAGAAGAAGTTCGACGACGACGACAAAGCCTGATCCACTCAGCACGACGCCCCAGCCAGGCCGCCCCTAGCCCGGCCCGACACCGAGGTTGGCGATATGACCGAGCGGAAGCGCAATCCCACGCTCCGCCCGGTGCGTGAGGTCACCGTACCCAAACTCGAGTTCCGCACCATCCACGGTTACAAGCGGGCCTACCGCATCGCCGGCTCCGGGCCGGCGATTCTGCTGATCCACGGCATCGGCGACAACTCCACCACGTGGAATGCCGTGCAGGCCAAGCTCGCCCAGCGTTTCACGGTGATCGCCCCGGATCTGCTGGGCCACGGACAATCCGACAAGCCGCGCGCCGACTACTCGATTGCGGCGTACGCGAACGGGATGCGTGACCTGCTCAGCGTGCTCGACATCGAGCGGGCCACCATCATCGGTCACTCGCTCGGCGGCGGCGTGGCCATGCAATTCGCCTACCAATTCCCGCATCTGGTGGAACGGCTGATCCTGGTCGGCGCCGGCGGCGTGACCAAGGACGTCAACTTCGTGCTGCGCTGGGCCTCGCTGCCGATGGGCAGCGAGGCGATCGCCCTGCTGCGATTGCCGCTGGTGCTGCCGGCGGTCCAGGCCATGGGACGCGTCCTGGGCCTGGCGCTGGGCAGCACCGGGCTGGGCCGCGACCTGCCCAACGTGCTGCGGATCCTCGACGACCTGCCCGAGCCGACGGCGTCCGCGGCATTCAGCCGGACGCTGCGGGCGGTGGTGGATTGGCGTGGGCAGATCGTCACCATGCTCGACCGATGTTATTTGACCGAAGCCATTCCGGTGCAGATCGTCTGGGGCACAAAGGATGTGGTGGTTCCGGTCCGGCACGCGTGGATGGCGCATGCGGCGATGCCGGGCTCGCGTCTGGAAATCTTCGAAGGCTCCGGCCACTTCCCCTTCCACGACGACCCGGCGCGGTTCATCGACGTCGTCGAGCGCTTCATCGATTCCACCGACCCCGCCGAATACGACCAGGCCAGCCTTCGCGGTTTGCTCCGCACCGGCGGCGGCGAGCAGGCCGTCTCGGGCCCCGCTCCCACTCGCGTCGCGGTGCTGAACGCCATGGGCTCCGACGAGCGCAGCGCCACCTGATCACCTTGGTCGATGCGGCCCGATGCCGCGTCGTACAGTCGGGCCATGGGGATCGACGTGACGGTGTTGCGGGTGTTCACCGACTCGGACGGCAATTTCGGTAATCCGCTGGGTGTGGTGGACGCCCGCCGGGTCGAGGCCGCGGCCCGGCAGCGCTTGGCACGCCAATTGGGCTACAGCGAGACGGTTTTCGTCGGCCTTCCCGGTCCCGGATCCGCCACCGCGCACGCCACCATCTACACGCCGCGAACCGAACTGCCGTTCGCCGGGCACCCGACCGTCGGCGCGGCGTGGTGGCTGCGCGAGAACGGTTCACCGATCAACACGCTGCGGGTGCCGGCCGGGATCGTGCAGGTGGATTACGACGAACACCGCGCCGGCATCAACGCCCGCGCGGACTGGGCGCCCGAATTCGCCCTGCACGAATTCGCTTCGGCCGACGAGGTTCTCGCCGCCGACCCGTCGGACTATCCCGACGACACCGCGCACTACCTGTGGGCCTGGACCGATCAGGCGGCCGGGTCGCTACGGTCGCGCATGTTCGCCGCCAACCTCGGTGTGGTCGAGGACGAGGCGACCGGATCTGCGGCGATGAGGATCACCGATTACCTGAGCCAGAGCCTGCGGATCACCCAGGGCAAGGGCTCCGTCATCGACACGACGTGGAGCGCCGAGGGCTGGGTCGGGGTGGCCGGGCGGGTCGTCAATGACGGTGTGCGGCAACTGGACTGAGGGCTGCCGCGTCCGCGCGTTCAGCGCCGCCGGTGCAGCACCGCGGCGAGGTGGTCCTGAATCGGTTGCCCGACCGCGCCCATCTGCACCGTGTAGGACAGCTCGTCGCGGTCGATGCGGAAGGAACGCCCAAGCGCCGTCACCTCTTTGGCGCTGGGAGTCAGCCCGACCGTGGTCGTCGACATCTGCATCTCGATGAGGTCGCCGGTGACCGAATAGGTGCCGACCTCGATTTCGGTGATGCCGCTGGGATGCGCCAGCACCAGTTCGACGTGACCCGGTTGGGGCACGCGAAGATAACCGGTTTCGGCGTGCAACGGCTTGCCGTCGGCTACCGCCTTGGTTTTCTGCCCGTAGGCCAGAAACGGCTTACCCACATGGGCGAACACGACTTCCTCGAGATAGTCGAAGGGCGGGATCGTCGGGTACTTACCCGAACCCTGCCCGGCCCAGGTTCCGAGGAGCGGGGCCAGCGCCGCAAGGTCGGGATGCAAGTCAGGGGGCATGAACCGAGCCTAGCCCGGTGACGATGGGGGCCCGGATGGCCCGCTGAGGAGCCGGGCAATTCCGACTGGCCGGGACGGGTCGTCGGATTCCGTCAGCCCGGGGTCGCCACTCCGCGGTGATCGCGCAGCGCCTGGATCTCCCGTTCGAAATCGTCCGCGGACTCAAACGACCGATACACAGAGGCGAACCGCAAGTAGGCCACCTCGTCGAGGTCGCGCAGCGGCCCCAGGATGGCAAGGCCCACCTCGTGGCTGGCGACCTCGGGCGAGCCCGCGGCGCGCACGGTGTCTTCGACTTGCTGGGCCAGCAGATTCAGCGCATCGTCATCGACCTGGCGCCCCTGGCAGGCCCGGCGCACACCGCTGATGACCTTCTCCCTGCTGAACGGTTCGGTGACGCCGCTGCGCTTGACCACCGCCAGGACCGCGGTCTCCACGGTGGTGAAACGTCGTCCGCACTCGGGACAGGATCGGCGGCGCCGGATGGCCTGCCCTTCATCGGTTTCGCGCGAATCGATCACCCGGGAGTCCGGATGGCGGCAGAACGGACAGTGCATGACCGCTCCTTCATCGCGCCGACAAGGTACCGCTGGACTTCGAGCGTACCCGCGCGCTGACCTGCACGGCTAATGGAGCCGCCAGGCATACGGGCTCGTCGCCGGCGTCCGGGGAGCGTCAGTCCAGAACCGTCCTCGCACAACGGTTGTCAGCCGACCGGAGCGATCAGGGTCTGGCCCGCCATCAGGTTGGACGAGCGCAGATCGTTGAGTTCGCGGATCTTGTCGGCGACCTGGGTGGTCGGCGCGTCGGGCGCCACCCGGTGTGCGAAGTCCTGAAGCGACTCCCCCGCATCCACGCGGACAACGGCGAGCCGGTCGGGAACGTGAGCCGCGGAGTTAGTGGAGTCGCCGTTGAGCGCCTGGCCGACGTTCGCGACGAGACCCAGCCACAGCGTGATCGCCCCGGCGGCCAGCGCCAACCCGATGGTGGACGCCCAGGTGGTGGCGCGCCTGCGGTGCGGAGCGACCGACATTGCCACCCCGGTGCCGTAGTAGCGCGTCGCCGCGCCCGCCGGCCGCGAGGGCGCGGGCCTGCGCGACCTGGCCAGGCCGTCCCGCCCGTAGCGTGCACCCTGAACGGGTCCGTTGATCGGGCGCCGAAGACTGCTGGTACGCGGCGCAGGCGTGTGGATGACTGTCATCTTCGTTCCTCCGGTCAACTAGCTCTCGCTCGTGTGTTCGACTCTAATCGCTTGTATGTTCGAAACCCGAACATTTGAGCGAAGCGTGTCGCACGAGCAAACGCTAGATCACACCACCGACAAGTTCGTCGGCCTCTACCACTGTCACGAGGCACAAATACCCGATAACCCGAAGAGTTACACATTTGTGATTCACTCGACTTCGGCCTTTTCCCGCGGGCGATCCGGGCGACACGACACGCCACTCGAACACATGTTTGATTCTTGTTCGCGGTGCGGCTACATTCAGTGCCATGGGCGACAGCAACGACATCTCATCGGCCGGCCCCGAGGGTCGGTTGCACTCCGTGGACGCCTCGCTGACCGAACGGCAGCGCACCATTCTGAATGTCATCCGCGCCTCGGTCACCAGCCGCGGCTACCCGCCGAGCATCCGCGAGATCGGCGATGCCGTCGGTCTGACGTCGACATCATCTGTGGCACACCAGCTGCGCACCCTGGAGCGCAAGGGATACCTGCGCCGCGACCCCAACCGCCCGCGGGCCGTCGATGTCCGCGGGGCCGATGACGAGGTGGCGGCACCCGCCACCGAGGTGGCCGGCTCCGACGCCCTGCCGGAGCCCACGTTCGTCCCGGTGCTCGGGCGCATCGCGGCCGGCGGACCCATCCTCGCCGAAGAGGCCGTCGAGGACGTCTTTCCCCTGCCACGCGAATTGGTCGGTGAGGGAACGCTTTTCCTGCTCAAGGTGGTCGGTGACTCGATGGTCGAGGCCGCGATCTGCGATGGCGACTGGGTGGTGGTCCGTCAGCAGAACGTCGCCGACAACGGCGACATCGTCGCGGCGATGCTGGACGGCGAGGCCACCGTCAAGACGTTCAAACGCGCGGGCGGTCAGGTGTGGCTGATGCCGCACAACCCCGCGTTCGACCCCATCCCCGGCAACGACGCGAGCGTGCTGGGCAAGGTCGTCACGGTCATCCGCAAGGTCTGACCCGACGGCGGGCCGAGTCAGTCGGCCCGGGTGAATCCGTTGGCCTGAGCGACTTCTTCGCTCGACAACCAGATTTCGGCGAGCGTGTCCTTGTACAGGTCGCTGCCCGGCGTGTAATACAGGCCGTAGCGCGCGCTCGCCTTGATCGGATATCCGTCGGGCGCCTGGTACGGGTCGTCGAGCGGCAGGTGGATCGTGGGTCGCCCTTCCGGGCCCGCCAGGCCGTTCTCCGAGGCGTCGTCGGCGGCGTGCCGACCGCTTCGTGCCGACGTCCCGGCTGCGACGGCCCCCGCGACCACGGCCTCCGCCACGTCCGCTCCCGCCGGTGTGTCCGCTTCGGGCTCGACATCCGGCTCCGGCGCCGCGAGGTCGGCGTATTCGTCCTCGGGCTCGGCGGCTTCCAGCGCGCCGGTCACGGCCTCGCTGTCCGGCGGGGTGTGCGGAACGGCGACATCGGGATATTCGTCGTCCGGATACACCTCCTCGGCGTAGCCGGCATCGGGGTCCTCGGCGTCGACGTAGGCGGCGTCGTCCGCCGTCTCGGGTTCGGCGACGTCGGGAACGGCGTCGGTGTAGTCGGTGTAGTCGGCTCCGGCGTCGGAATACTCTGCCTCCGACAGCATCTCCTCGGACACCACCGGGATGGAGTCGGTGTCGACGGCGTCGGGGTCTTCGTCGGTGAACCCGTAGTCGCTTTCGGCGGGAGCCTGGCGTTGCCAACTGACCCGCCCGGCGTCGGGTTCGGGTTCAGGCTGGCGCGGCGCGCTGAGCGCGAACGCCTCGGCGTCGTGGTCGGGTTCGTCGTGTCCCCAGCGTTCGTCGGCGTCGTAGCCGAAGTCGCCGCGGTGGCCGGGCGCGTAGCCCGCGGCGTCCTGCCCGGGCCGGCGCCGGCCGAACAGCGCCCACACCAGCAGCACGAGCGCCGCCAGCACCGGAATGGCGACCATCAGCCACCACCAGTGCCAGGTGAACTTCTTCGGGTGCGCGGGCATGGCCGAATTGCTCGGCTGGTTTTGACCGGACACCTGCAGGCCGGACAGCAACGGCGCCAGGTTGGCCGGTTCCGTGCTGAACGTATTTTTCGCGCGGTTCCACGAGATCTTGCCGCCGGTGAACTGCTGCGAAATCACGTCGCCGTTCGCGGCCTGGTCGCCGACGGGTGCGCCGAGTTTGCCGGCGGGGGCGCGCAGCTTGTCCCATGCGGCCTTCATCGCCCCGCGGATGACGAACGCGCCGCGGTCGGACGTCCAGAAGATGACCGGCTTGTCGGCCGCCGAGAAGGTGACGATGCGGCTGGAAGGCCCTATGCCGCCGTCGGTTTCGTTGGTGGTGGGGAATCCGAGGTCGCTGCCGACCGGTCCGCCCAGCGATTCGTATTTCGCCAGGATGTCGCTCTCGACGGCGTTCGCGCCGGTGGCCGGGGTGAAGAAGACCTTGCCGCCGGCGAAGTTCTGGGCGATTCCGTCACCGCCGACGGGATATTGCCCGCCCTGCTTGGCGCCCAAGGGTCCGGTTGGGCCGCCGGCCGCGCGCCAGGCCGTGTTGATCGCCGCGGTGGGATCGATCGCCACCTGCAGGCCCTTCAACTGATCGGCCAGCGCCGGCGGTTCGGTGGTGAACTGCTTCGTCTGCCGATTCCACGAGACCCGCCCGCCGCTGAACTTCTGGGAGGACACCTCGCCGGTGTAGGTCTCGTCACCGACCGGCACGCCGAGAACGCCGCCGGAGCTGCCCAGCTTGTCCCAGGCGGTGTTCAGGGCGCCGCGCACCACGAACGGGCCGTGCTCGGGCGTCCAGAAGATCACCGGCTTGTCGCTGGCCGAGAAGGTGATCACCCGGCTGTCCGGGCCGGACAGACCGGGCACCTCATTGATGGCCGGGAAGCCGAGATCGCTGCCGGCCGGCCCGCCGAGCTGCTCGTATTTGTCCAGCACGGGCCCATAGGCGAATTTGGCCCCGGTGGCCGGGGTGAAGAACATCTTGCCGCCGTCGAAGTCCAGGACGAAACCGTCGCCGACGGGGTACACGTCGCCCTTGCGGGCGCCCAGCGGCGAGGTGTCGCCGCCGGCCTTGTCCCATGCGGCCATCATCGCCGCCTCGGCGTCGCCGATCGGACTCGCTGCCGCGGTGGGGGCCAGCAACACGGCGGCCAGTGCTGTGGTCGTCAAGCTGACCAGCGCGCTTCCGATCAGCTTGCGCATGTGACCTCTCTGCACCTTCACCAAGCCTTCCAGCCGGCGGATATGGCTCTATCTGCGGCTATGCCCTTACCTGCATAACCGGCGAGCGGGCGGTCCTTGCGCGGAAAATGGACCCGCACACGATCGGCCTTATCGCCGGGCTCGCATAACTTTGCTCCAGCCAACAAGAAATGCGAAGTCAAATCACGAATTTTACAAAAACGGATACCACATCGACGTCGAAATGATGCGTGCCCATGGCCCAATCGCGACCCACTGCGGCAACGTTCGCGTGTTGCGGATGGCGCACCGAAAGGCGGCATCGAGTAGCGCCCCGCCGGACTTGCGACTCGCACAGTGGAATTGCGTGGTACACGCCCCGAGCGGGGCGCATGAGCCGTCGCGGCACCGCGATCAGGGCCTGACTACGTGTGATGACGCGGTCGGCACACTCGTTCGTCGCTCACCGCCAATACGCAGCGCGAGCTGACGGCGAACGTTCGCCGCGCCCCTTTCGGCGAGCTCGGCCGCTATCCAGCAAACGAAACGCTATACGCCCAGGCTGCGGCCGACGATTTCCTTCATGATCTCGGTCGTGCCGCCGTAGATGGTTTGCACCCGGGCATCCAGATAGGCACGGGCAACGGGGTATTCGCGCATGTAGCCGTAGCCACCGTGCAGTTGCAGGCAGCGGTCGATCAGGTGCACCTGCTTTTCGGTGCAGTACCACTTGGCCATCGCGGCCTGCTCGGCGGTCAGTTTGTGGTCCAGGTGCAGGCGGATGAACTCGTCGACCATCATGCGGACCACGGTCGCCTCCGTCGCCAGCTCGGCGAGCACGAAGCGGCTGTTCTGGAAGCTGCCGATCGGCTTCCCAAATGCCTTGCGCTCCTTGGTGTATTCCAGTGTCTGCTCCAGCACCTGCTCCATGGCCGCGGCCGCCATGATGGCGATCGAGATGCGTTCCTGCGGCAGGTTCTGCATGAGGTAGATGAACCCCATCCCCTCCTGGCCCAGCAGGTTTTCGGCCGGCACCTTGACGTCGGTGAAGGACAGCTCGGCCGTGTCCTGGGCATCCAGCCCGATCTTGTCCAGGTGCCGACCGCGCTCGAAGCCCTCCATGCCGCGCTCGACGGCGAGCAGCGAGAAGCCCTGCGCGCCCTTTTCCGGGTCGGTCTGCGCGACCACGATCACCAGATCGGAGTTGATTCCGTTGGTGATGAACGTCTTTGAGCCGTTGAGCACGTAGTGGTCGCCCTGCTTGACCGCACGGGTCTTGATGCCCTGCAGGTCGCTACCGGTGCCCGGCTCGGTCATCGCGATCGCCGTAATCAGCTCTCCGGTGCAGAATTTCGGGAGCCAGCGCTGCTTCTGCTCCTCGGTGGCCAGGGCCAGCAGGTACGGCGCGACGATGTCGTTGTGCAGGCCGAAACCGATGCCGCTGTAGCGGCCGGCGGTGGTCTCCTCGGTGATGATCGCGTTGTACCGGAAGTCCGGGTTGCCGCCGCCGCCGTACTCTTCGGGCACCGCCATGCCCAGGAAACCCTGCTTGCCGGCCTCCAGCCACACACCGCGGTCGACGATCTTCGCCTTCTCCCACTCGTCGTGGTAGGGCGCGACGTGGCGCTCCAGGAAGCCCCGGTAGGACTCACGGAACAGGTCGTGCTCTGACTCGAAAAGCGTGCGCTGGTATTTGATGGCGCTGCTCATGGAAAGACCTCCGGCGACTGGGGATTCTGCAGCCCAAGATATACCAACCGGACGGTTGGTAGGCAGCCGGCGGGGTCGCCTACCGCCGCCTCGAGGGGGTCGGATGGGCCCTGCGCTGCACGGATCGCCCCTGATGCCGGGGCGAACGCGCGGTCAGTCGGCCGAGAACTCGCGCAGCCGGCCGGCCAGCGCCACCGGAACCCGGGCCCGGATGCGGGTGCCCTCGGCGTTGTGCTCCTCCTGCTGGACGCGCCCGTCGGCGTGCAGGCGGGCCACCAGGTCGCCGCGGTGGTACGGGATCACCACGTCGACGGCGGTGTCGGCCGGGACCGCGAGCTCGGCGATCCGGCGTCGCAGGGCGTCGATGCCGTCGCCGGTGCGCGCGGACACGAACATGGCGCCCGGCAGGGCGTGACGAAGCTTGGCCAGCGTCAGATCGCTTGCGGCGTCGACCTTGTTCACCACCACCAGCTCCTGCGGCGCGGCGCCGTCGTGGTCGCTCCCGTAGTCGGCGACGACTTCGGAGATGACCTGGCGGACCGCGTTGATCTGCGCCAGCGGGTTGACGTCGGAGCCGTCGACGACGTGCACCAGCAGATCGGCGTCGACGACCTCTTCCAGCGTCGAGCGGAAGGCCTCGACCAGCTGGGTGGGCAGGTGCCGGACGAATCCGACGGTGTCGGTGAGCACGAACGGGCGGCCATCCTCGAACTCGGCGCGCCGGGTGGTGGGCTCCAAGGTGGCGAACAACGCGTCCTGCACGAGCACCCCGGCCCCGGTCAGCGCGTTGAGCAGGCTCGACTTGCCGGCGTTGGTGTAGCCGACGATCGCGATCGCGGGAAGGTCGCTGTGCACCCGCCGGCTGCGCTGAGTATCGCGGACCTGCTTCATGTCTTTTATCTCGCGGCGCAGCTTGGCCATCCGCTCGCGGATGCGCCGCCGGTCCGTCTCGATCTTGGTTTCACCGGGACCGCGCAGGCCCACGCCTCCCCCGCTGCCGCCGGCCCGGCCACCGGCCTGCCGGGACATCGATTCACCCCAGCCGCGCAGTCGCGGCAGCATGTATTCCATCTGGGCCAGCGCGACCTGCGCCTTGCCCTCCCGGCTGGTGGCATGCTGGGCGAAGATGTCCAGGATCAGCGCGGTGCGGTCGATCACTTTGACCTTGACGGCCTTTTCCAGAGCGGTCAGCTGAGCCGGGGACAGTTCACCGTCGCAGATGACGGTGTCAGCGCCGGTCGACAGCACCACCTCCCGCAGTTCCTGCGCCTTGCCCGAGCCGATGTAGGTCGACGGGTCGGGCTTGTCGCGGCGCTGGATCAGCCCTTCGAGCACCTCGGAGCCGGCGGTTTCGGCCAGGGCGGCAAGCTCGGCCATGCTGGCTTCGCTGTCCGCGGCGGTGCCGTCGGTCCACACGCCGACCAGGACGACCCGCTCGAGCCGGAGCTGGCGGTATTCGACTTCGGAGATGTCGGTGAGTTCGGTCGACAGGCCGGCGACCCGGCGCAGCGCAGACCGATCTTCGAGGGCGAGTTCGCCCGTGCTGGGCTCCGCAATTCCCGGAGCGTGATCACGAAATTCTGGTTCTGTCATAGGCAATAAAAGATGATGCACGCGAAAACGGTGTCGTGCACCTGATTTAACGCTGCTGTGCGCGCCACCATTCCTCGCTGAGTTCTCCTTGGGCTACCAGTACGGACGGTCCTCGCAGGAAGCTGGTGGCGTCGGTGATGGTGACTACGACCTCGCCGCCGGGCATCCGAACGGTCAGGGCGCCGGTGGCCGCCCCGGCACCGGCCAGCGCGGCGACCGCGGCCGCCACCGTCCCGGTGCCGCACGAGCGCGTCTCGCCGACTCCCCGCTCGTGCACGCGCATGCGCACGGCCCCGCCGGCCGGTGCGGTGACGATCTCGACGTTCACCCCGTCCGGGAACTGGGCGGCATCGAAGCTCACCGGCGCGGCCACGTCCAGCGCCGCCAGCCCCTCGGCCGTCAGTTGTGGGTCGACACAGGCCAGGTGCGGATTGCCCACGTCCACCGCCAGTCCGGCGAACCGCCGGCCGCCCACGACCGCGTCACCGGGGCCCAGCGTGTTGGCCTTGCCCATGTCGACGCTGATGTCGGCGGTGGTCGCGTCGGCGCGATGCACCGCGACCGGCCGCGGGCCGGCCAGCGACCCGACCACGAATTCGTCGCGAGACTCCATGCCGCTGGCACGCAGGTAGTGCGCGAAGACCCGCACGCCGTTGCCGCACATCTGCGCGACGGACCCGTCGGCGTTGCGGTAGTCCATGTACCAGTCGTCAGGGCCCACCCCGTCGGGCACCCGGTCGAGCACGCCGGCCGACAGCGCCGCGCCGGCCGTGGTGACCCGCAGCACCCCGTCGGCGCCCAGCCCGCGGCGCCGGTCGCACAGCGCGGCCACCCGCGCCCCGGTCAGGCTCAGCTCGGCCTGCGGGTCCGGCAGCACCACGAAGTCGTTCTCGGTGCCGTGGCCCTTCGCGAAATTCACCTGCTCAGGATACGTGGCGCCACGCTCGCACGGCGGCGTCGACGATCGCGGCGCCCTCGGCCGCGTCCAGCCACCGCACCCGGTGATCGCGGCGGAACCAGGACCGCTGGCGCCGGACGTAGCGCCGGGTGCCGAAGAAGGTCTGCTCGCGCGCGCCCCGCAGTTGATCGGCGCCGGGGCCCGCCGGACCGCTCTCGTCGAGCGCCGCCAGCACCTGCGCGTAACCCAGCGCCCGCGACGCGGTGACCCCGTCGCGCAGGCCCTTGTCCAGCAGCGCGATCACCTCGCCGACCAGACCCTGGTCGAACATGGCGTCGGTGCGCCGGGCCAGCCGCTCGTCGAGAAGTGTTGTGTCGCAGTCTAATCCGACGATGGCGGTGTCCCATCTGGGGGCGCCGATCCGCGGCGCGGAGGCGGCGAACGGCTGACCGGTCAGCTCGACCACTTCCAGGGCCCGCACCGTGCGCCGGGCGTCGGTGGGCAGGATGGACGCGGCCGCGGCCGGATCGCGGCGGGCCAGCTCGGCGTGCAGCTCGCCGACCCCGATCTGGGCGAGCCGCTGCTCCCAGCGCGCGCGCACCGCGGGATCGGTGGCCGGAAACGACCAGTCGTCGAGCAGCGACTGGATGTAGAGCATGGAGCCGCCCACGATGATCGGCAGCGCGCCGCGGGCCACGATCGCTTCGACGTCGGCCGCGGCGGCGGCCTGATACCGCGCGACGGTCGCGGTCTCGGTGACGTCGAGGACGTCGAGCTGGTGATGCGGGATGCCGCGGCGGGCGCCGACGGGCAGCTTGGCGGTGCCGATGTCCATGCCGCGGTAGAGCTGCATCGCGTCGGCGTTGACGATCTCGGCGCGGACGCCGAGCCGCTCGACCCGCTCCGCGAAGTCGAGGGCCAACTGCGACTTGCCGGTGCCGGTGGGGCCGATGATCGCCAGGGGGCGCACGGCGGGGGTCACAGCTGCCAGGCGCCGGCGAAGTAGCCCACCCCGTAGGGCGCTCCGCGGTACAGCTCCTTGGCCGATCGGGGTCCGGGCTCGGCCAGTCCGGCCAGCACCTGAAATGCGACCCGGCCGTGGATCTGCTGCGGCAGGCGGCGCAGCGCGGCGAGGTCGCCGCCGGCCAGCGCGTCGTCCAGGGCCCGTTGAGCGTCGGCGTTGTCCGGGTCGTATCCGCCGGGGGCGGCCGGAGTCAGTGTGTTCGCGCCGTCGGCCACGACCAGCACCCCGACCGGCTCGGCCACCCGGTCGATCTCGGCGCGCAGCTGTGTGCCGAGGCGCAGCGCGGTGTCGGCGTCGTGGTCGGCGCGGTAGACGCGGACCTGCGCGCTGGCGTGCGGCTGCGCCTGGCCGCGCACCCAGCCGGCGAGCAGCGCGCAGACCGGGAGTGCCATCGGCGGGGCGTCCTGGTCGGCCTCCGGGGACACCCGGACGCGGACGTCCGCGCCGAAACCCGCGAAGGTGCCCACCGCGTCGGGACCCAGCACGTCGTCGTCGGGTCCCACCCCGATCACCACCCAGCGGTCGGGCAGCAGAGCGGCCGCGGCAAGAGTGGCCGCGGCCAGGTCGGCCACCTCGGTGACGGCCGCTCCGGCGAGTTCGGGGACAAGGACCGGCGCCGACGGGACGATCGCAATGGCGCTCAGCACGCCACCAAACTAACGCGGCGGCCCGGCGCCAGTGCGGTGTGCCGGGCCTGACGTCACCGGGGGAAGCCGTCCGCCACGACCAGACGGTCGCTGAAGGGGCCGAAATCGTCGTCTTCGGTTATCTCTCGGGCCGGTATTTTTCGTGGGACACCACCCGGCCCTTGCTCGGCCTGGTCGATAGTGGCGGCTTCGCCGCGCGCCAGCGCGATCGTCGCGATGATGACCACCGCCACCGCCCCGATCAGCACGAACGCTCTGGGGCCGCTGGCGTTCATCGTCTCCTCCAGCACCAAAACCCCGAGCAGGCCGGCGACCACCGGCTTGGCCACCGTCATGGTCGGCAGCGACGCGGTCAGCGTGCCGGCGCGGAAAGCCGACTGCTGGAAGATCATCCCGGCCAGGGCCACCAGCAGCCAGGGCACGAATTCCGGCGACGTCAGCACGGCCAGCGGGCCGTTCTCGGCCATCTCGACGATGCCCTTGGTCAGCACCGCGAACAGCGCCAGCGAGGAACCCGCAACCACCGCGAGCAGCACGGCCGCGAATGGGCTGCCGGACCAGCGCCGCGCCGCCACCACGCAGGCCACCAGCAGCGGGATCATGACCATGGCGACGATGAGCCAGGTTTGCAACTGCCCGCGCTGATGTCCGGCCGCCGGGTCGCCGACGATGATGACGACCGCCAGCGCGGCGGCCAGGATGAGCGCCCACCCCCATTCGCGGGGCTTCACCCGGTGCTGGGCAAGCCGCGCGTAGATGGGCAGCGCGAACAGCAGCGCGGTCACCTGCAGCGCGGTCACCATCACGACCGAGCCCCACGCCAGCGCGGCGGCCTGCAGGCTGTAGTTGGTGATCGCGGCCAGGCCGCCCAGCCACCACCGGGTGTCCTTGAGCGACATGCGGAACAGCTCGAGGTGGCCGACCTGCTTGTCGGTGACCTCGTGCGCGGAGCGCTGCCGGACCACGTCGCCGACCGCCGATGCCAGCGCCGCGCACAAAGCCAGTAACGCTGCGACATCAACTTTCGACATTCTCGACCCCTCCGCCTCGCGACCGTTCGACCCAGCTTTCCCCGTGGCGCAAGGAAATACACGCACAATTTGCGTTCAGTTCAACTACAAATTTATGACGTTCCACACGCTGCTGACTGCGCCGCAGGTAACCGTTCAACTATTACTTCAGCAATCTATGTAACGCGTGGGATAACTCTAAGAGAACTACACAGGTAGCTGTGTGCGATGGCTAGGCCCGTTCGCTGCCAGCCCTTTTCCACACCTCGCCCGCCGCGCGCGATGGGATCAGCGTCACACCATCGCTTTGATCGTCCGGCGCGTCGTCGGCCGCGTTCATGGATGCGGCCTCTCCCCGGGCCAGGGCGGTGGTCGCGACGACGACCACGACCACCGCGGCCACCAAGGCGATTACGGCGGGGCCCTTGGCGCCGAGCGTCTCACCGAGCACGGTGACCCCCAGCACCGACGCGACCAGCGGCTCGGCCACCGTCATCGTCGGCAACGACGCGGTGAGCGCGCTGGCCCGAAACGCCGACTGCTGGAAGATCGTCCCCAGCACCGCGACCAGCAACCAGCCGTATAGCTCCGGGGTGCGCAGCAGCGTCCCCGGCCCGCCCGGCAGCACGGCGACGACCGCCTTGGTGAGCACCGCGAACAACGCCCACGACGACGCCGACACCAACGCCAGCAGCACCGCGGCCAGCGGGCCCGACCAGAGGCGCGCGCCCAGCACGCAGAACGCCATCGCCGGCCCGATCACCATCGCGACCACCGCCCAGGAATCCAGCGACGCCCGCTGGTAGCCGGCGGCCGGCTCGCCGACGGTGACGAAGACCGCCACCGCGCTGGCCAGCAGGACCGCCCACACCCACTCCCGTCGGCTCAACCGGTGCTTGGTCAGCCAGGCGTAGACCGGCAGGGCGAACAGCAGCGCGGTCACCTGCAAGGCCTGCACCAGCACCACCGAACCCAGGCTGAGCGCCACCGCCTGCAGCGTGAAGCTGCCCACCGCCGCGATCCCGCCCAGCCACCACCGGACGTCGCGCAACGACATCCGCAACAGCTCGAGGTGGCCCACCTGTTCGTCGGTGATTTCCTGCGCGGAGCGCTGCCGGATCACGTCGCCGACGCCCGACATCAGCGCGGCGATCAGCGCGAGCAGCGCGGCGATATCCACTTTGGCGATGGTGACCTCCCATCGACGTGCGACCCCGACGAGAGCCGAAGACAACGCTCACCAGGATTGGACGAATTCCGAGGGGGTGACGCGATAGCACGACGGTACCCGCCCACGCGGAGACGGCACGGGTGCCTCGCGGCCGCCGGGTTGGTCGGGAATGGCAAGTGGCGGCGCGTGCCAGTGCAAGCTGCTTGAATACTGTTAAGCAGCTGTTGGGAGAACCCGGCCCGGGGCATCCGGCAGAGGCAGGAGACGGTGCCGCTACGCGCGGCAGGCGCGCGGGACACGGACCGCGCGGAAGGGTTTGAAAGGGTAGTGACGAGCGCATGACCGGTGACGAGCCTCGCGACGATTCAGCTCGGCCCGCGCCGCGTCCGGGACCGCGGCCCGGTCCCCGGCCGACACCGCGGCCCACCACCGCGCACCCGCTGGTGGTGCCGCCGCGCAGCAATCCGCACCAGTTCGGGCGCGTGGACGACGACGGCACGGTATGGCTGATCAGCTCCGCCGGCGAGCGCATCGTCGGCTCCTGGCAGGCCGGTGATCGCGAGGCGGCGTTCGCCCACTTCGGCCGTCGCTTCGACGACCTGGCCACCGAGGTCACGCTGATGGAAGAGCGCCTGGCCTCCGGGTCCGGTGACGCACGCAAGATCAAGGCGCACGCGGCCGAGCTGGCCGAGACGCTGCCGACGGCGGCCGTGCTGGGCGATATCGATGCGCTGGCGGCCCGGTTGACCACCATCGCCGAGCACGCCGAGGCGGCCGTCGCCGCAGAGCGCTCCCGGCGCGAGGAGCATCGCGCCACCCAGACCGCCCGCAAGGAGGCACTCGCCGCGGAGGCCGAGGAGTTGGCCGCCAACTCGACGCAGTGGAAGGCCGCGGGTGACCGGTTGCGCGCGATCCTCGACGAGTGGAAGACGATCAGCGGGGTGGACCGCAAGGTCGACGACGCGCTGTGGAAGCGCTACTCCGCTGCCCGGGAGGCCTTCAATCGGCGGCGGGGAGCGCACTTCGCGGAGCTGGACCGGGAGCGCTCGGGGATCCGCCAGGCCAAAGAAAACCTGTGCGAGCGGGCCGAAGCGCTGTCCGACTCGACCGACTGGGCCGCCACCAGCGCCGAATTCCGCAAGCTGCTCACCGAGTGGAAGGCGGCCGGCCGGGCGACCCGGGAGGTCGACGACGCCCTGTGGCGGCGATTCAAGGCCGCCCAGGACGTGTTCTTCACCGCCCGCAACGCGGTGACGGCGGAGAAGGACGCGGAGTTCCGGGCCAACGCGACCGCCAAAGAGGCGCTGCTGGCCGAGGCGGAGAAGCTGGACACCAGCAACCACGACGCCGCCCGGGCGGCGCTGCGCACGATCACCGACAAGTGGGACGCGATCGGCAAGGTCCCGCGCGAGCGGTCCGCCGAGCTGGAGCGCCGGCTGCGCGCGGTCGAGAAGAAGGTGCGCGACGCCGGCGACACCGGCTGGTCCGACCCGCAGGCGCAGGCCCGGGCCGAGCAGTTCCAGGCCCGCGCCGAGCAATACGAACAGCAGGCGCAGAAGGCCGCGGCGGCGGGCCGCACCAAGGAAGCCGAAGAGGCCAAGGCCAATGCCGAGCAGTGGCGGCAGTGGGCGCAGGCGGCCGTCGAGGCCCTGACCCGCAAGCCCTAGCGGCGATCGCTAGCGCGGCGCAGCCGGGCGCAGCGGGTCGCCGCCGAAAGCCCTAGGCCCGTCAGACCCCGTCGGTCGCGCCGGGGTCGTCGCGCGTCTCCGCGGTGGGCGGCGCCGGATCGTCCAGCCCGTCCAGCAGCGTGACCGACTGCTGCGCCGCCGCGACACGGCGCCGCTGCTGCTCGGCGGCGAGCTGCACGATGGTGCGCGACCAGACCACGCGGGCCCAGTGGTAGGTCAGCACGAGCACGGTGAGCCAGGCGATGATCAGGCCCCAGCCCGGCCCCGGGTGCCCCGCGGCCACGGTCTGACGCGACCAGATCGCCAGCATGCCCGCGGCACCCGCGATCGCCGTGCCCGCCAACGCGACCCAGGCCAGCGCCCAGCGCCGCGTCACCAGCGCCAGCATCGAGAAGCCGACGCCGAATACCAGCGCCAGCCAGGCGAACACGCGCGACGGCAGGCCGACGGCGGCCGCGCCGGCACCGTGGCTAGCGAACAACACGTCCCAGCCGCGCACGTCACCGGTGTGCGGCAGGATGAACGACGCCAGCAGCACGAACACCAGGATCGACACGAAGAAGGCCCGCGGGCCGGGGTCGATTCCGCGGGCCACGCGGCGTTCGGCGGCCTCGATCTCGCTCCGCAGGGCGCCGAGTTGTACGTCGTCGTTGTTCATCTCTTTTTTCACAGCGCACATCCAAGGGGTTCGGCCGGGCCCACGGGCGGCCCGACGGCGGGCATGCCGAGGCCGATGCCGCGCGGGCGCTGCCCGGCGGCCTGCGCATCACCCGCCCGGGTGCGGCGATGCGTGACGACGCCCGCGTCGGCGATGAGGTGGTGGGGGGCGGCCCCGGTGATCACCGTGGTGACGATGTCGCCGGGCCTGACGTCCCCGGGTGTGTCGACGCCAAAATGCACTAGCCGGCCGTCGCGGGCCCGCCCGGTCATGCGGGCGGTGCGGCTGTCCTTACGCCCTTCGCCGGTGGCGACCAGCAATTCGACGGTCTGGCCGATCAGGGCCTGGTTGCCCTCCAGCGAGATCGCCTCCTGCAGCTCGATCAGCCGGTCATAGCGTTCCTGCACAACGGCTTTCGGGATCTGTCCGTCGAGTTCGGCGGCCGGGGTGCCGGGCCGCTTGGAGTACTGGAAGGTGAACGCGGCCGAGAACCGGGCCTGGCGCACCACGTCCAGCGTGGCGGCGAAGTCCTCTTCGGTCTCACCGGGGAATCCGACGATCAGGTCGGTAGTGATGGCGGCGTGCGGCATGGCGGTCCGGACGCGGTCGATGATGCCTAGGTAGCGCTCGGCGCGGTAGGACCGTCGCATCGCGCGCAGCACCCGGTCGGACCCGGACTGCAGCGGCATGTGCAGGGCGGGGCAGACATTCGGGGTCTGCGCCATGGCCTCGATGACGTCGTCGGTGAATTCGGCCGGGTGCGGCGAGGTGAACCGAACCCGCTCCAGGCCGGCGATGTCGCCGCAGGCACGCAGCAGGCGGGCGAAGGCGCCGCGGTCGCGGGGCTGGGCGGGGTCGGCGAAGGACACCCCGTAGGCGTTGACGTTCTGGCCGAGCAGCGTGACCTCGAGCACGCCGTCGTCGACCAGCGACCGCACCTCGGCCAGGATGTCGCCGGGGCTGCGGTCGACCTCTTTGCCGCGCAGCGACGGGACGATGCAGAACGTGCAGCTGTTGTTGCATCCGACGGAGACGGAAACCCAAGCCGCATACGCTGATTCGCGTGCGCTGGGCAGCGACGACGGAAACTCCTGCAGCGCCTCGGCGATTTCCACCTGGGCGACCTTGTTGTGCCGGGCGCGCTCCAGCAGCGTGGGCAGTGACCCGATGTTGTGGGTGCCGAAGATGACGTCGACCCAGGGCGCCTTGTGCAGCAACGTGTCCCGGTCCTTTTGGGCCAGGCAGCCGCCGACGGCGATCTGCATCTCGGGGTTGCCGCGCTTGCGCGGTGCGAGGTGGCTGAGGTTGCCGTAGAGCTTGTTGTCGGCGTTCTCGCGCACGGCGCAGGTGTTGAACACCACCACGTCGGCGTCGGCGCCCTCGGCCGCCCGCCGGTACCCGGCCGCTTCCAGCAGGCCCGCCAACCGCTCCGAGTCGTGGACGTTCATCTGGCAGCCGTAGGTGCGGACTTGGTAGGTGCGCGCCGGTGCGGCGTCCGCCACGGTCTCTCGCACCATCGGAGTCACGGGGCCATGGTACGGCGACCAGTCGGCGTGCGAGAAACCGCACGTCACCAGCCTAGACCCGGCGGCGCTCCCGCTCGGCGGCCAACTCGGCGAACACGACCTCGCACGCCATGTTCTGGCTGTAGCCCCGCCGCGCCAGCATCCCCACCAGCCTGCGGGTCACCCGCGCGTCGTCGTCGTTCAGCGTCTCGCGGCGCAGCTTGGACCGGACCAACTGTTCCGCCCGGTCCCGCTCGGCGCCGGCGTCGATCCCGGCCAGCGCCGCAGTGATCACCTCGTTGTCGACGCCCTTGGTGTGCAGCTCGGCGGCCAAGGCGCGCTTGCTTTTTCCGGCGTGCGCCCTGCGGGACCGCACCCACTGCTGGGCGAAGTCGGCGTCGTCGATCAAGCCGACGGAGGACAACCGGTCGAGCACCCGTTCGCTGACGTCGTCGGGGTAGCCGCGTTTGGCCAGCTGGCCGTGCAGCTCGGACCGGGTGCGCGCTCTCGCGGTGAGCAGGCGCAGGCACAGCGCCCGCGCCTGCTCTTCGCGGGAGGGCTCAGAAGTCGACGGGGGCGGGCAGGACTTCGTCATCGGTCACGACCGCGCCAATGCCGAGCTTTTCCTTGATCTTCTTCTCGATCTCGTTGGCGACTTCGTCGTTTTCCTTCAGGAAGGTGCGGGCGTTCTCCTTGCCCTGGCCGAGCTGCTCGCCCTCATAGGTGAACCAGGAGCCGGACTTGCGGATGAAGCCCTGCTCCACACCCATGTCGATCAGCGAGCCCTCCCGGCTGACCCCCTGGCCGTAGAGGATGTCGAACTCGGCCTGCTTGAAGGGCGGCGCCACCTTGTTCTTGACGATCTTGACCCGGGTGCGGTTACCGACCGCGTTGGTGCCGTCCTTGAGCGTCTCGATCCGGCGCACGTCCATGCGCACCGACGCGTAGAACTTCAAAGCCTTTCCACCCGTGGTGGTTTCGGGGCTACCGAACATCACCCCGATCTTCTCGCGCAGCTGGTTGATGAAGATCGCGGTGGTGCCCGAATTATTCAGCGCGCCAGTCATTTTCCGCAGGGCCTGGCTCATCAGCCGGGCCTGCAGCCCGACGTGGCTGTCGCCCATCTCGCCTTCGAGCTCGGCGCGCGGCACCAGCGCGGCCACCGAGTCGATAACCAGGATGTCCAGGGCGCCGGAGCGGATCAGCATGTCGGCGATCTCGAGGGCCTGCTCCCCCGTGTCCGGCTGGCTGACCAGCAGGGAATCGGTGTCCACGCCGAGCTTTTTGGCGTACTCCGGGTCCAGGGCGTGCTCGGCGTCGATGAAGGCGGCGACGCCGCCGGCGGCCTGGGCGTTGGCCACCGCGTGCAGGGCGACGGTGGTCTTACCCGAGGATTCCGGGCCGTAGATCTCCACGACCCGGCCGCGGGGCAGCCCGCCGATGCCCAGGGCCACGTCCAGTGCGATGGATCCGGTTGGGATGATCGAAATCGGCTGACGTGTCTCGTCGCCGAGACGCATCACCGAGCCTTTGCCGTAGCTCTTTTCGATCTGGGCCATCGCCAGTTCGAGAGCCTTCTCGCGGTCGGGGGCTTGCGCCATGGTGCCTCTCCTATAGTCGGTGTTCGTCTGACCGGTATCGGTCGGTTGGCGGTGACACTAGAGAAGGCCACCGACAAGTGACTGGCCGAACATTCCCCACAGTAGCCGAACAGGTGTTCGATTCAAGTTCGACACGCCGTTGTCTCCCATCACGTGTGGCACCATCGGCTACCGAACGGCGTCGACGGGCCTTCCGGCCGGAAAGCCCGAGGAAACCGGTGTGAATCCGGTGCGGTCCGGCCACTGTGATCTCCATGGGCATGCCCACCCGAGAGAGCCAGATACTCGCCGTCGACGCATCCTCACCACAACCGGGGCGGAACTCCCCGAGAGGCGGTTGCGAAGCAATGGACATCTCCGCTCAGCTGGCTGAAATAGCTTGCTATGGAGGCTTTTTCACCCTGACCGTGGGTGGAGACGCGGCGGGCTGGCATCCGGTCAAACAGTCCTACGCCGGCGGCTGCGCCGACCTGATCGACGCCACCATTCGGCGCTACCACACGACCGATCTGCGGATCGGCGCGTCACTGGTCCACCTCGCTCACGCCACCCGGCTGTGGTCACCGGTGCTCGCCTGCGCGATCGGCCACGGCGTCGTCCCCGACCTCGACGACCTGCAACGCGCCGACGACGGTGCACAGCTACGACTGCCCGAACCCGCCGGGAAACCCGTCGCCTCCCCCGCACCGGACATGCTCTACCGGATCGTGGTGAGCGAGCACATGCGGCCGCTCGCCGCCGGCCTGCGGGTCAACCTGGCGCCCGCCCTGCTCGCGGGCAACATCGCCTCCGCGCTGGTGGGAGCCGCACGGGCCCTGGCGTCGGCGCGCCCCAGCCTGCGCCCCGCGATCGTCCAGATGACCCAGTCGCTGCTGAACACCGGCGTGCTGGCCGGGGCCGGCGTCATCACCGGCCTGGACTTCAGGCGCCGCAGCTGCTGCCTTTTCTATCGACTGCCGGGGAGTTCTCTGTGCGGCGACTGCGTGCTGCACCGGACGACACGGTAGACCGATGGACGGCGCGGGCGTCGTTTGGCGTCGAAGAGCCCGGGTATGTGGCCAGCATGTCCGCACCCGCAACGCCGTCCCTGCGCGCCATCGCGTTGGTCTGCTCGCTGAAGAAGAGTCCGGCGCCGTCCAGCAGCGACAAGCTCGCCGACCAGTTGCTCGATCAGCTGCGCGGTGCGGGCGTCGAGGGCGAGAAGGTGCGGTGCGTCGACCTGGCCCTGCTGCCCGGTGTCGAGGCCGACATGGGGCCAGGCGATGAGTGGCCGGAGCTGTTGACCAAGGTCAAGGCGGCGGACATCGTCATCGTGTCGACACCCACCTGGGTCGGTCACATGTCCAGCGTGGCGCAGCGCGTCCTGGAGCGCCTCGATGCCGAGCTATCCGACACGGACGACGCGGGAAGGCCGCGGATGGTGGGCAAGGTGGTCCTGGCCGCGGTCGTGGGCAACGAGGACGGGGCGCACAAGATCGTGGCCGACCTTTTCCAGGCGCTCAACGACATCGGGTTCTCCATCGCCGCGCAGGGCTGCACCTATTGGAACGGCGAGGCCATGCAGGGCACGGACTACACCGACCTCGACGATGTGCCGGAAGCCGTCGCGTCCGCGACCGGCAATGCCGTCCGCAATGCCGTGCACCTCGCCACGGTGTTGCGGCAGAACGCGTACCCGAAATACGAATAGCGCGCTGCGCTCACCACTGTTCCCGGGGGACGTCGAAGTCCACGCACAACGCCCGCCAGACGTCGCGGGGCTCGATCCCGGCCTCGATGGCTTGGGCGGCCGTGCGTCCGTCGAAGCCGGTCAGCACGTGATCCACCAGGACCGAGGACCCGTAGGTCGTGCCAAAGCGCAGGACTACCCGCTCGTGAAACTCCGTTAGCCGCACGCCAGTCAACATACCCAGCCCGCAGGCATCGGACACCTGAGCGAAGCGCGCTACCGCCAGCTGGCCGGCAGGTCGATGATGTGGTTGGGGCAGTCCTCCTGCACCGCAATGGACATCACGTCGCGCGCGCGTTGGGCCGACATGGTGGCGCGCAACTGCATGAAGGCGTATTCGGCCGGCGCGAGTCCCTGTTGGGTGGCCGCCGGATCGTCCATCAACTGGCAGGCCTGCTGTTCCTCGGGACTGTCGGCGTGCGCGACGGCCACGCCGGCCAGCGCGCCCGCCAGCAGGGCGCCGGTGGCGATTGTCGTGATGATCCTCATCGGTGCCTCCCGCCGAAGCATAAAGGCGGCGCCCTGCGGATCATCCGGCCACCGCCAGCGCTTCGCGGCAGACCCGCACCGGGTCGGCGACGTCGGCGATGCCGGCGGCCGCCGCCTGCGCCGCCGCGCGGTACCCGGGCGACGACAGCAGCTCGTTCACTGCCGACACCAGCGCGTCGGCGGTCAGCGGCCGGATCAGCCGGGCGCTGCCCTGGCGCTGCACCCGGTTGGCGATCTCCCATTGGTCGCCGCCTCCGGGCACCACCACCAGCAGCACGCCGGCCAGCAGCGTCTTGGCCACCATGCCGTGGCCGCCACCGCAGATCACCAGGTCGGCGTGCGCCAACAGCTCGTCCTGGCGTCCCAGCCCGACCGTCGCCCACGGCGGCACCGCCAGCTCCGGTCCGTCCAACCGCGACACCAGCAGGCGCGATCCGGCCGGCAGGGTCTCCCCCGGCGTCAGGCACCCCAGTGCGACCTCGGCGAGGCCCTCGGTGCCGATCAGGGCGGTCGACGGCGCGATGACCACCACCGGTCCGGAGCCGGCCGGGACCTCGAGGATCCGGTCGGTCGGCTCGAAATGCAGCGGCCCGACGACGACGGCCTCGGCGGGCCAGTCCGGGCGCGGAACCTCCAGCGCGGGCAGCGTCGCGATCAGCCGGCGCAGCGGCCCGGGATCGCGCGCCGGCAGCCCGATCTCGGCGCGCGAGTTCGCGCGCTGCTGCAGGCCGGTGCGCACGGATCGCGCCGTCAGCGCGCGCATCGCGGCGTCGCGCAGCCGGCCCCGGATGCCGGTGCCCGGCGCCAGCCCGCTGCCGATCGGCGGCAGCCCTTTCGACGGCAGGTACAGCGGGTGCGGGTTGAGTTCGATCCACGGGATGCCCAGCAGCTCGGCGGCCATGCCGCCGCCGGCGGTGATGACGTCGGAGACCACCAGGTCGGGCGCCAATTCGCGCAGCGCGGGCACGTTGAGCACAGCCATCCGCGCGGCGCGCCGGTGGATCCGGGCCCCGGCGTCGACGTCGTCGTCGGTGGCCGCCAGCCCGTCCAGCGCGGCGGCGTCGATGCCCGCGCCGCGGGCGGTGTCCAGCCATTCGGAGCCGGTGAACAGGGTGGGCTCGTCGCCGGCTTCGGCGAAGCGCCGGCACAGCGCGATCGCCGGGAACGAGTGCCCGGGATCCGGCCCGGCGACCACGGCGACGCGCATCGTGCTTACCCTGCCACAGCGCCCGGTTGCCACGCGCCTACGCTGGCAAGATGACCGAGCTGACTGGGACAACCGTTGCGAACACCCGCACGGTCGAAGGATTCCTGAACGCCCTGCAGGAGGCGGATTACGACGCCGCCGGCGCCGCGCTGGCCGACGATCTCGTCTACGAAAACGTCGGCCTGCCCACCATCCATGGCCGGGCCAGGGCCATCAAGCTGTTTCGCCAGATGGAGGGCCGCGCCGCCTTCGAGGTGAAGATCCACCGCATCGCGGCCGACGGCGGCGCGGTGCTCACCGAACGCACCGACGCGCTGATCTTCGGCCCGCTGCGGCTGCAGTTCTGGGTGTGCGGCGTGTTCGAGGTCCAGAACGGGCGAATCACGTTGTGGCGGGACTACTTCGACTTCTTCGACATGCTCAAGGCCACCGCGCGCGGCCTGGCGGCGCTGGTGCTGCCGTCGCTGAAAGCGACGTTCTGACGTTCTGATCCCGGCGCCTAGCCGGTGCCGCGCAATCCACCGAGTTCGTCGAACGCCTGCGCCCAACCGATCAGGCGATCGGTTGCCCCGGCCAGTTCGGCGCGGTAGTGCTGCGACGCGGCCGATGCGTCGCCGTTCGCCGACGACACCAATTGCGCTGCCGCGGTGACCATTTCGTTGTATTGGCGGACGCCGGCACCCAGCTGCGCGGTGAACGCGTTGATGGTGGGCACCAGATACGACCGCGATTCCTCGCTGGCCTGTGCCGCCCGTTCCATCGACACCACCTGCGCGGCGGTGGACGCCATGGCCGCCGAGGTCCGGGTGGCGGCCGCGGTCAGGTCGCGGATCTCGGCGGTGGGCAACATCGCGCCCCGCTCGATCACCGCCACCAGCGAGGCAAACCCGCGCTCGGAGGCGCCCAGCGCGTACATCGCGGGGCGCGCCGCCGAACCCGGCGGCGGCAGCCGGCGCACGTTCGTGGTCCGCGGCGTCGGCAACGGCTCGGACTTAAGCCAGCGATAGCGCAGCAGCAGCAGCGTCGCCGGAATGGCCATGAAAACCGCGACGCCGCCGGTGATTTCGAGCAGCAAGGCGAACCAGCCCCAGGCCGCGAGCAGCATCGTCACCGCGGCCCAGAACACGCATCCGGCGCTGAAGATCAGGCCCCACCGCAGCGCGCGGCGACGCCGCCGCAGCAGCCGGGCGCGCGGATCCGCGGCCGCGCTGATCCGGCGGGCCACCAGGTCGGAGAGGTCGGCGGCGGTGGCCAGGCCCCGATGCAGCAGCGCGCGCCACGGACCGGGCTGCGTCGCTTTCACCGCCATGACACTTCGGCTACTGGCCAAGTGGCTTCTCGGGGACCGAGCCGCTGGTGCTCTCCGCGGGCGCGGGAGTGGCGGGCGTCGACCCGGCGGCCGACGTCCCGCCCGTCGGCAGGGCCTCACCACGCATCGAGGCGCGAATCTGTTCCAGGCGGGAGTGACCGGCCATCTGCACGCCGGCCTGCTCGACCTCGAGCATCCTGCCCTGAACCGAACCCTGCGCGAGCTCGGCGGCCCCGATCGCGTTGGCGTACCGCCGCTCGATCTTGTCGCGCACCTCGTCGAGGCTGGGGACGTTGCCGGGGGCGGCCAGATCGCTCATCGACTGCAGCGAGGCGCTCACCTGCTCCTGCATCTTGGCCTGTTCGAGCTGGCTGAGCAGCTTGGTGCGCTCGGCGATCTTCTGCTGCAGCACCATCGCGTTCTGCTCGACGGCCTTCTTGGCCTGTGCGGCCGCGCCCAGCGCCTGGTCGTGCAGCGTCTTGAGGTCCTCGACGCTCTGCTCGGCGGTCACCAGCTGGGCGGCGAACGCCTCGGCGGCGTTGTTGTACTCGGTGGCCTTCGCGGCGTCACCGGCCCCGGTGGCCTGGTCGGCCAGCGTCAATGCCTGACGCACGTTGACCTGCAGCTTCTCCACGTCCGCGAGCTGGCGGTTCAGCCGCATCTCGAGTTGCCGCTGATTGCCGATCACCTGCGCGGCCTGCTGGGTCAGCGCCTGGTGCGTGCGTTGCGCTTCCTCGATGGCCTGCTGGATCTGCACCTTGGGGTCTGCGTACTCGTCGATCTTGGCGTTGAACAGCGCCGTGAGGTACTTCCACGCCTTGACGAACGGATTGGCCATGAGTTAGCTCCACCTTCGCTTCTTGAGGATCCGGATGGTCCCCGGATGGGCCTGAGGGGCTCCGCGCCTGTCGCTCAATTTAGTGGGTCGGCGCCAATCGCCCCACCCCTTACGCGGGATCGGTCCCCGGCGCTCAGGCCAGCGCCAACGATGCCACCGGCGGGATGACGACCTTGATGCTGGTGCCGCTCGCCCCGTCCGTGGCCGCACCGACGGCCGCCTGCTCCTCGCTGGCCATCCGCTGGCCGGCGTGGGTGAGAACCGACGACAACGGGACGTCCAGTGCATCGCAGATCGCGTTCAGCAGCTCGCTGGACGGCTCCTTGCGGCCGCGCTCCACCTCGGACAGGTAACCGAGGCTCACCCGCGCCGAATCGGACACCTCGCGCAGCGTCCGGCCCTGTGTCGTGCGGGCCTCGCGCAGCACGTCGCCGATGACCTCTCGCACCAATGGCGGCATCCCGCCCTCCTTCGTCCAGTCGGCCCTGCGCGGCACGTACTCAGCTTGCCTCCGGCAGGTGCTCATTAGGTGAACGCCGACAGCGGTGGTCTGGTTCCCGTCGGATGGCGCCGGATTCAGCCGGGCGTGCGGCGCACTTCCCGGACGGTCGACACGACGTAGTCGATCCCGGTGATCACCGTCAGCACGATCGCCACGGCCATCACCACCGCGGCGATCACCCGGAACGGCCCCGGCGTCGCCGCCCAGGGCAGCACGAACAGGCCGATGGCCAGCACCTGCACCACGGTCTTGACCTTGCCGCCCCAGCTGGCCGGGATGACGCCGCGGCGGATCACGGCCAGCCGCAGCACGGTGACCCCGAATTCGCGGACCAGGATCAGCACCGTGATCCACCACGGAAGCTCGCCGAGCATCGAGAGCCCGATCAGCGCCGACCCCACCAGCGTCTTGTCCGCGATCGGATCGACGAACGCGCCGAATTCCGTCGCCATGCCGTAGTTGCGGGCCAGCAGGCCGTCCAGCCGATCGGTGATGCAGGCGGCCGCGAAGATGACGAAAGCGACCACGCGGAAACCGTTTTGGTGGCCGTCTCCGGCGAAGAGGGCGAGCAGGAAGATGGGCACCAGCACGAGCCGCAACAGGGTCAGCGTATTGGCGAGGTTGGCGATGTTCGCGCGGCCTACCATCGGACCCGTCTGCGGCTGCCCCGACACGGCATCAGAATAACGGTTGACCAGCGCACCCGTTTCAGATGTCGATACTGTTAGCCGTGACCCAAAGTCCGCAGCGCCCTCGTCCGCTGGTTCGGCGCGCGCGAACGTCCGACGTGCCGGCCATCAAGGACCTGGTCGACACCTACGCGGGAAAGATCCTGCTGGAGAAGAACCTCGTCACGCTCTACGAGGCTGTCCAGGAGTTTTGGGTGGCCGAGCACCCCGATTCTCCAGGCCAGGTGGTCGGTTGCGGCGCGCTGCACGTGATGTGGTCGGACCTCGGCGAGGTCCGCACCGTCGCGGTCACCCCGGCGCTGACCGGACACGGCATCGGCCATGCGATCGTCGACCGGCTGCTCGAGGTCGCCCGCGAGCTGCAGTTGAGGCGGCTGTTCGTGCTGACGTTCGAGACCGAGTTCTTCGCCCGGCATGGGTTCACCGAGATCGAGGGCACGCCGGTCACCGCCGAGGTGTTCGAGGAGATGTGCCGCTCCTACGACATCGGTGTCGCGGAGTTCCTGGACCTGAGCTACGTGAAGCCCAACATCCTCGGCAACTCGCGGATGCTGCTGAGGCTCTAGGCCGCCGAGAGTCACGCTGGCTTGACGCTCGCGGCCCAACGTGACGCTGGCGTGACGTTCGGCGCTATTCGGTGTCCTCGTCGTCGCCGCCGTCGGCGTCGCTGCCGCCCCGGATCAGCGCCAGCGTCCCCGCCAGTTCGTCGGGCTTGATCAGCACCTCGCGCGCCTTGGAGCCCTCCGACGGCCCGACGATGCCGCGGGTCTCCATCAGGTCCATCAGCCGGCCGGCCTTGGCGAAGCCGACGCGCAGCTTGCGCTGCAGCATCGACGTGGAGCCGAACTGGCTGGACACCACCAGCTCCACGGCCTGCAGGAACACGTCCATGTCGTCGCCGATGTCCGGGTCGACGTCGGTGCGTTCGCCGGTGGGCTTGGCGGTGGTGACGCCCTCGGTGTATTCGGGTTCGGCCTGGTCCTTGCAGGCGGTGACGACGGCGTGGATCTCCTCGTCGGTGATGAACGCGCCCTGCAACCGGATCGGCTTGTTGGCGCCCATCGGCAGGAACAGGCCGTCGCCCATGCCGATCAGCTTCTCGGCGCCGGCCTGGTCCAAGATGACGCGGCTGTCGGTCAGGGACGACGTGGCGAACGCCAGCCGGGACGGCACGTTGGTCTTGATCAGACCGGTGACCACATCCACCGACGGGCGCTGGGTGGCCAGCACCAGGTGAATGCCTGCGGCGCGGGCCTTTTGGGTGATCCGCACGATGGCGTCCTCGACGTCGCGCGGCGCCGTCATCATCAGGTCGGCCAGCTCGTCGACGATCGCCACCACATACGGGTAGGGCCGGTACTCGCGCTGGCTGCCCAGCGGCGCGGTGATGGCACCGGAGCGGACCTTCTCGTTGAAGTCGTCGATGTGCCGCACCCGGGACGCCTGCATGTCCTGGTAGCGCTGCTCCATCTCCTCCACCAGCCACGCCAGCGCGGCCGCCGCCTTCTTGGGCTGGGTGATGATCGGGGTGATCAGATGCGGAATGCCTTCGTACGGCGTGAGTTCCACCATCTTCGGGTCGATCAGGATCATCCTGACCTCTTCCGGGGTGGCGCGCGCCAGCAGCGATACCAGCATCGAGTTGACGAAGCTGGACTTACCGGAACCCGTCGAGCCGGCCACCAGCAGGTGCGGCATCTTGGCCAGGTTCGCCGAGATGAAGTCGCCCTCGATGTCCTTGCCGAGCCCGATCACCAGCGGGTGGTGGTCGCGCCGGGTCGACGGGGCGGTGAGCACATCGGCCAGCCGTACCATTTCCCGGTCGGTGTTGGGCACCTCGATGCCCACGGCCGACTTGCCCGGGATCGGGGCCAGCATGCGCACGCTCTCGGTGGCCACCGCGTACGCGATGTTCTTCTGCAGCGCGGTGATCTTCTCGACCTTCACGCCCGGCCCCAGCTCGACCTCGTAGCGGGTGACGGTCGGCCCGCGGGTGCAGCCGGTGACGGCGGCGTCGACCTTGAACTGGGTCAGCACCTCGGTGATGGCGTCGGCCATGACGTTGTTGGCGGCGCTGCGCTTCTTGGGCGGATCGCCCGCCACCAGCAGACTCAGCGAGGGCAGCGTGTAGGGCCCCTCGACGACCCGGTCCAGTTCGACGGTGTCGTGCTTGTCCGCCGACCGCCCGCGCTTGCGGCCCCGCGAGCCCTGCAAGCCGGGCTGGACGGCGGGCTCGGGCACGGTGGGAATGTCGTCCTGCAGCGCGGCCTGAGCATCGTCGTCCGGCGACCACGCCGGGGGCGCCTCGTCCGGGACGGAGGACGCGTCGTCGTGGTAGTCGGCGGGCTGCGCCTCGGCGTCGTCGTCGAACTCGTCGGCGTAGTCGTAGGGCTCGTCGTCGTAGTCCTCGTCGACGAACCGGGTGTGGAACAGGTTGCGCATCACCACGGGCACCTCGCGGATGGTGGTGCCGGTCAGCAGCAGCAGGCCGAACATGAAGCCGATGAACAACAACGGCGCGGCGATCCAGGGCGTGAGCCCGTCCGAGAGCGGGCCGCCGATCGCGAAGCCGACGAAGCCGGCCGCCCGGCGGCGCGCTTCGGGGTCCTCCGGCGAACCGGACCACAGGTGGCGCAGGCCGAGCACCGACAGCGTGATCAGGCTGGCGCCCAGGATCAGCCGGGGCCGCACATCCGGATTGGGCTCGGTGCGCATCAGGGTCACCGCCACCGCGGCGGTGGCGACCGGCAGCGCCAGCACACCCGCGCCGATGAAGGTCCGCAGCAGCGTGTCGACCCACGTGCCGACCGGTCCGGCGGCGTGGAACCACGAGCTCGCGGCGACCACCACGGAAAAGCCCAGCAACAGCAGCGCGATCCCGTCGCGGCGATGCCCGGGGTCGATGTCGTGGGCCCGCCCGATCGACCGGGCCGCTCCGCCGGTCCCCCGCGCGGCCATCAGCCAGACGGCGCGCGCGGCACGACCGCAGGTCAGCCCGGCGCCGACCAGCGGCGCGTGATTACGCCGCCTGGCGGGTTTGCCGGCCTTTTTGCGGGGCGCCGCCGGGCGTGCACCCCGGGACCCGGTGGCGCGCGAAGTGGCCTTTGACCTGCTCGTTCGGCCTCCGGAGCGGGCGGCGGTCTTACTGGGCATGACGGCAAGCGTAGTCGCAACGGCATCATCTACACCACCCGCCACACTGGTAACGGCCCGGCTTGTCGGGCATGGGGCCAATCGGCCGCCAAATCGCGTGAGTAGGGTGACATTCGGTTGCAAGAAGTCGTGCTCGTCACCCACCCCCACCGCGCCCCAGGAGGCCAGCAATGCCCGTTGTCGTCGTCGCCACCTTGACTGTCAAACCTGAGTCGGTCGACACCGTTCGCGACATCCTGACGCGGGCGGTCGAGGAAGTGCATGACGAGCCGGGCTGCCAGATCTATTCGCTGCACCAGTCGGGCGAGACCTTCGTCTTCGTCGAGCAGTGGGCCGACGCCGAGGCGCTCAAGGCGCACAGCACCGCGCCGGCGGTCACCAAGATGTTCACCGCGGCCGGCGAGCACCTGGACGGGGCCCCCGACATCAAGATGCTGCAGCCGGTCCCGGCGGGCGACCCGGCCAAAGGGCAGTTGCGGCCCTGATGACCCGCTCGTCGCAAGGGCCCCTGAAGGGCAAGGTCGCCTTCATCACCGGCGCGGCGCGCGGTCAGGGCCGCGCGCACGCGGTGCGGCTGGCCGCCGACGGCGCGGACATCATCGCCGTCGACCTGTGCGACCAGATCGCCAGCGTCCCCTACTCGCTGGCCACCGCCGACGACCTGGCGGCCACCGTGAAGCTGGTGGAAGACACCGGCGCCCGCATCGTGGCCCGACAGGGCGACGTCCGCGACCGCGACTCGCTGTCGGCGGCGCTGCAGGCGGGCCTGGACGAGTTCGGCCGCCTGGACATCGTGGTGGCCAACGCCGGGATCGCCCCCATGCAATCCGGTGACGACGGCTGGCACGACGTCATCAACGTCAACCTGACCGGGGTCTACCACACCATCAAGGTCGCGATACCCACCATGGTCAAGCAGGGCACGGGCGGGTCGATCGTGCTGATCAGTTCGAGCGCGGGACTGGCCGGGGTCGGCAGCCCGGACGCCGGTTCCGTCGGCTACGCCGCCGCCAAGCACGGAGTGGTCGGGCTGATGCGGGTCTACGCGAATCTGCTTGCCGGGCAGATGATCCGGGTCAACTCGATCCACCCGTCCGGCGTCGAGACGCCGATGATCAACAACGAGTTCACCCGCGAGTGGCTGGCCAAGATGGCCGCCGCGACGGACACACCGGGAGCCATGGGCAACGCCATGCCGGTCGAGGTGCTGGACGTCGAGGACATCGCCAACGCGGTGGCGTGGCTGGTGTCCGACCAGGCGCGTTACATCACCGGTGTGACCCTGCCTGTCGACGCGGGATTCCTGAACAAGTAGCCGCCATGGCACGAAACCCGGTTGCGCAGACTGCATTTGGCCCGATGGTGCTGGCCGCCGTCGAGCAGAACGAGCCGCCCGGACGCCGCCTGGTCGACGACGACTTCGCCGAGCTCTTCCTGCCCGGCCCGCTGCGGTGGCTCGTCGGCGCGACCCGGTTCGCGCCGGTTCGCCGGCTGATGATCCGCGGCTCGGAGTTCACCGGTCCGGGATTGTGGGCGAATCTGGCCTGCCGCAAGCGCTTTATCGCCGACAAGCTCAAGGAGTCGCTCGACGACATCAACGCCGTCGTCATCCTCGGGGCGGGGCTGGACACCCGCGCCTATCTGTTGACGCGGCGGGTGCGCATCCCGGTGTTCGAGGTCGATCTGCCGGTCAACGTCGCCAGGAAGTTCAAGACGGTGCGCCGGGTGCTCGGCGAGCTGCCGCTGTCGGTTCGCTTGGTGGCGTTGAATCTCGAACACGACGACCTGCTCACCTCGCTCGCCGAGCACGGTTACCGCACCGACTACCGGGTCTTCTTCATCTGCGAAGGCGTCACCCAGTACCTCACCGAGGCGACGGTGCGGCGCACGCTGGACGGGCTGCGCGTGACCGCACCCGGCAGCCGTCTGGTGTTCACCTACGTCCGTAGGGATTTCATCGACGGCACCAACCGGTATGGCACCCGCACGCTGTACCGCACCGTGCGCCAGCGGCGGCAGCTGTGGCACTTCGGCCTGCAGCCCGACGAGGTCGCCGCGTTCCTCGGCGAGTACGGCTGGCGGCTGGTCGAGCAGGCCGGTCCCGACGAGCTCGTCCAGCGCTATGTCGAGCCCACCGGCCGCAAACTCAAAGCCTCGCAACTGGAATGGTCGGCCTACGCGGAGAAGATCTAACGGGTCAGACCTCGATGACGGTCGGCACGATCATCGGCTGCCGGCGGTAGGTCTCACCCACCCATTTGCCGACGGTGCGCCGCACGCCCTGCGCGATGCGGCTCGGATCGGTGATGTTCTCGGCCAGCAGCGCTTCCAGCTCCGCCTCCACCCTGCGCACGGCGGGCTCGAGCGCCTTGGGATCCTCGGAGAATCCGCGCGAATGCAGGTGCGGCGGTGCGACCGGACGCCCGGTGCCGCGCGCGACCACCACGGTCACCGCCACGAAACCCGACGACAGAATGAGCCGCTCGCCCAAGGTGATGTCGCCGACGTCGCCGTTGATCAGGCCGTCGACGAACATCTTTCCGACCGGCACCGCGCCGGCGATCGAGGCCTTACCCGCGACCAGGTCGACGCTCACCCCGTTCTCGGCCAGCAGGATCGACTCCTCCGGCACGCCGGTGCGGGCCGCCAGTTTGGCGTTGGCGCGCAGCATGCGCCACGTCCCGTGCACCGGCATGACGTTGCGCGGCCGAATCCCGTTGTACAGGAACAACAGTTCCCCGGCGTAGGCGTGTCCCGAAACATGCACGCGCGCTTGGGCATTGGTGACGACGCGGGCCCCGATCTTGGCGAGCTCGTCGATGACGCCGTAGACCGCTTCCTCGTTGCCCGGGATCAGCGACGACGCCAACACCACCAGGTCACCCGCGGTCAGCGTGATGCTGCGGTGCTCGCCGCGCGACATCCTCGACAGCGCCGACATCGGTTCGCCCTGGGTGCCGGTGGTGATCAGCACCACCTTCTCGGCCGGCATCATCTCGGCGGCGCCGATGTCGATCACGTCCGAGTCGGCCACCCGCAGGAATCCGAGTTCGCGGGCAATGCCCATGTTGCGCACCATGGATCGGCCGACGAACGAAACCCGCCGGCCCAAAGCGACTGCGGCATCGATGATTTGCTGAACCCGGTCCACGTTGGACGCAAAGCACGCCACGATGACGCGGCCGTCGGCGCCGCGGATCAGGCGGTGCAGCGTCGGGCCCACTTCGCTTTCCGACGGCCCGACGCCGGGGTGCTCGGCATTGGTTGAGTCACAGAGGAACAGGTCCACCCCGGCATCGCCGAGCCGGGACATGCCGGGCAGGTCGGTCGGCCGGCCGTCCAGCGGAAGCTGGTCGAGCTTGATGTCGCCGGTGTGCAGGATCGTTCCCGCGCCGGTGTGCACGGCGATCGCCAGCGCGTCGGGGATGGAGTGGTTGACGGCGAAGTACTGGCATTCGAACACGCCGTGGGTGCTCTTCTGGCCCTCGGCCACCTCGACGAACACCGGCTTGAGGCGGTGTTCGCGGCACTTCGCGGCGACCAGCGCGAGGGTGAACTTCGAACCGACCACCGGGATGTCGGGGCGCAGCTTGAGCAGGAACGGAATGCCGCCGATGTGGTCCTCGTGCGCGTGGGTGAGCACCAGCGCCTCGATGTCGTCGAGCCGGTCCTCGATGTGCCGCAGATCCGGCAGGATCAGATCGACCCCGGGCTCGTCGTGGGTCGGGAACATCACGCCGCAGTCGATGATCAACAGCCGGCCCAGGTGCTCGAAAACCGTCATGTTGCGGCCGATTTCGCTGATGCCGCCAAGAGCAGTGACCCGCAACCCTCCCGCGGCCAACGGGCCTGGCGGGGCGAGGTCTACATCCACTTCTCGGAAACTCCTCGGGTCACCGCAGCACCGAGGCCGCGCGCATATCGGCGGCCAACGCGTCGAGTTGTTCTGGCGTCGCGGGCATTTGCGGCAACCGCGGGTCCCCAACGTCGATGCCCTGCAGGCGCAGGCCCGCCTTGGACATCGTCACGCCGCCCAGGCGGGCCATCGCGTCGCACAGCGGGGCGACGGTGGCGTTGATCTTGCGGGCGGTTGCGATGTCTCCGGAGTTGAAGGCGGACAACATCTCCCGCAGCTGCCCCGCCGCCACGTGAGAAATCACGCTGATGAATCCGATGGCGCCCATGGCCAGCCATGGCAGGTTCAGCGCGTCGTCGCCGGAGTAGTAGGCCAGGCCGGTGTCGGCGATGATCTGACCACCGCTGTGCAGGTCGGCCTTCGCGTCCTTGATCCCGACGATGTTCGGGTGGGCGGCCAGCGCGCGGATGGTCTCGGGCTGGATCGGTATCACCGAACGCGGCGGGATGTCGTAGAGCAGCACCGGCAACTCGGTCGCGTCGGCGACGGTGCTGAAGTGGGCGATCAGCCCGCTCTGCGGCGGTTTCGAGTAGTACGGGGTGACCACCAGCAGCCCGTGGGCGCCCTCGGCCGCGCAGGCCTTGGCCAGCCGGACGCTGTGGGCTGTGTCATAGGTGCCCGCGCCGGCGATGACGCGGGCCCGGTCGCCGACGGCCTCCAGCACGACGCGCAGCAGCTCCCGCTTCTCGTCGTCCGTGGTGGTCGGGGACTCTCCGGTGGTTCCGGAGATCACCAGACCGTCGCAGCCCGCGTCGATCAGGTGATTGGCCAGCTGAGCGGCCGCGGTGGTGTCAACGGAGCCGTCGGGGCGAAACGGCGTGACCATCGCGGTCAACACGGTTCCCAACCGCGCTGGGGCGTCGAATCCGACCGTGCTCACGGTGTTCAGGTTACCTGGCGGCAGCAAGGTATTTAGCACCCACGTAGACGCGCGCGTTGCGCGTCTACGCGTCAGGCCTCGGTTGCCAGTGGGCTGGTCGCGACCTCCGTGCCGTCGGCCAGCGTGGAGATCTCGAAGTCGGCGAACACCGTGGGTGCCGCAGCCGCCAGCTGGCGCAGGCACTCGATGGCGAGCCGCCGGATTTCCACGTCGGCATGCTCGCTGGCGCGCATGGCGATGAAGTGGCGCCACGCCCGGTAATTGCCGGTCACGACGATGCGGGTTTCGGTCGCGTTGGGCAGCACGGCGCGGGCGGCCTGACGGGCCTGCTTGCGCCGCAGCACCGCATTGGGTTGGTCGGCGAATTTCGCTTCGAGTTTCGCCAGCAATTCGCTGTAGGTGGCGCGGCTGGCGTCGGCGGCCGCGGCCAGGATCTGCTGCAGCTCCGGATCGTCTTCCATGCCCGGCGGCACGACGACGTGCGAGTCCTTCTCGGGGACGTAGCGCTGGGACAGCTGCGAATAGGAGAAGTGCCGGTGCCGGATCAGCTCGTGGGTGCACGATCGCGAGATGCCGGTGACGTAGAACGACACGCTCGCGTGTTCGAGCACCGAAAAGTGGCCGACGTCGATGATGTGCTTGATGTAGCCGGCATTGGTCGCGGTCTTGGGGTTGGGTTTCGACCAGCTTTGATAGCAGGCCCGGCCGGCGAACTCGGTGAGCGCGGGGCCGCCGTCGGCGTCGGTGCTCCACGGCACGTCCGGGGGCGCCAAGAAGTCGGTCTTGGCGATCAGTTGCACGCGCAGCGGCGCGATCTCGGCCACGGCGCTCACCTTAAAGCGTGCCGGGCGGATCGGCGTCTCTGACCCGCACCCTGCCGCAGATCAGCGACGGCAGCAGCGCGTCGCGCAGCCCCGCCAACCGCGCGCTCTCGGTGCGGCGTGCGTGACACAGCGCACCCAGGCCGGTGAGCGTCCGCAGCGCCTCGGGGCTCAACCGGCGCACGTCGGGGACCGACACCTCCAGCAGGTCGCGGGGCTGAATTCGCTGATGGCTGCCCGAGGTTCCCGCGACCCGGCGCTGCAGCCGTTGCGAGACGTCGGGTTGTCGCAGCGCCGACCACAACGCGGAGGAATCGATGCCGACCGGCAGCAGCACGACGAACTCCGTGCTGGCCACCGCCATGTCCGACGGCAGGCCCACCACGTTCCAGATCCGCGGGATCCGCGGGTTCAGCTTGGCGAACAGGACGCACGGCTGGGTCAGGAGCAGCTTGGCGCTGCGCACCTGCGCCGCGCCGACCAGGCGGGGCCTTGCCCCGTCGTCGAACGCCGGGAGGCTGAAGTGGGCAAGGCGAGCGTCGAACTCGCTGACGTTGCGGGTCGCCGTCGACCGGGTGGCCAGGCTCGACAGCCGCACCCGATCCGGCGCCGATTCGGCGAGGGCGACCATCAGGCGTTCCGCCGTCTCGATCACCCGATCGTTGGCGGCGATCTTGTCGTCGAAGGCTCCCAGCAGCTCGGCGATGCGCCGCCGTTCGCGCCCGTTGACGGTCGGCACCGGAACGTCGTTCAGGATTCTCCGGTTGAGCAGTGGTTGCCCCGACCCGGATCGGTGATCGGCCAGCCGGCAGGTCTGCAGGGCGTAATACCAATACCGGGTCTCTTGCGGGTCTTTGGCGCGGCACACCAGTGCGTTCTCGGTGACCCAGACGTCGGAGTCGCAGTAGCGCAGGCTGCCGCAGTACGAGCCGACGCGGCCGAGCACGATCAAGGGCCCGGTCGCGTTGTGGACAGCGGCGTAACCGATCGCGCCGTTGGCGCCGTAGACGGGGACGCGCCCGTCGCAGTCTCGCGGCGGGGCGCTGCTTCCGGCGCTGAAGTCGAGGTGCTCGCCCAGGACGGTCTTCACCGCAGCCGCTCCACCTGTTGGCGCACCATGTTTTCCGCGCGGGCCGAGTCGTCCAGCGCGGCCAGCAGGTCGTCGGTCAACCGCGCGATCTTGTCGTCGACGGGTTCGCCGTCGTCCGGCGTGGCGGGTGCCTCCACGTAGCGTCCCGGCGTCAGCGGGTAGCCCGCGGCCCTGACGGCGTCCACCGGCACGGACTGACAAAACCCCGGAACATCTTGATACGCAACGCCTTTGGCGAGCGCGGACGCCGCACCCGACCACGCGTGGTAGGTGTCAGCGATCCGGGCGATCTCCGCGCGGGTCAGGGCGCGCTCGGCCCGATCCACCAGGTAGCCGAGGCCGCGCGCATCGATGAACAGCACCTGTCCGGACCGGTGCGCCTTGTCCATGGCGAAAAACCACAGGCACACCGGTATTCCGGTGCTGCGGAACAGCTGCGCGGGCAGCGCGACCATGCACGACACCAGGTCGGCATCGATGATCCGGGCCCGGATGTCGCCCTCGCCCAGCGCGTTCGACGACATCGAGCCGTTGACCATCACCACACCGGCGGTGCCGCCCGGGGCCAGCTTGGACAGGATGTGCTGAATCCAGGCGTAATTCGCGTTGGTCGCGGGCGGAACACCGAAGCGCCAGCGGGGGTCGTTTTCGTCGCGGGCCCAATCTTTGATGTTGAACGGCGGATTGGCCAGCACGTAGTCCATCTGCACGCCGGCGTGCAGATCGGTGGCGAGCGTGTCGGCGCACCGCGGGCCCAGGCCCGAGTTGTCGATGCCGTGCACGGCGAGGTTCATCTTCGCCATCCGCCAGGTCTGCTCGACGCTTTCCTGCCCGTAGACGGTGACTTTCGCGGGATCGCCGTCGCGTTCGGCGATGAAGTGTTCGGTCTGCACGAACATCCCGCCCGAGCCGCAGCACGGGTCATACACCCGCCCACCGGTGGGTGCGAGCACCTCGACGAGCAGCCGCACGACGCTGGGCGGGGTGAAGAATTCGCCGCCCCGGCGCCCTTCCGCGCGCGCGAAATTGCCCAGGAAGTACTCGTACACCTCGCCCATCAGGTCCCCGGCCCGCCCGCCGCCGTCGCCGATTCGTGCGCCGTCGAGCACGGTCACCAGCTCGGCGAGGCGACGCGGGTCGAGCTTTTCGTACAGCCGGGGCAGCGTCCCGGCCAGCGCCGGGTTCGCCGTCATCACCGCGTCCATCGCGTCGTCGGCCAGGCGGCCGAGGTCGTCGGATGTGACGTTGTCCGCCAACGCTTTCCAGTGCGATTCGGAGATGCGCTTGAGGAACACCAACCCCAGGATCACGTCCTTGTACTCGCCGGCCGACAGGGAGCCGCGCAGCTTCTCGGCCGCCTTCCACAGCGTGGCCTTGAGCTCCTTGGACGTCGACGCCGGCATCAGCTGACCCGCTTAGCCGCCACGCGCAACTCGCCGGACAGGTCGCCGCGCCCGGCGACGCTGAACCCGCCCAGACCCAGCCAGGACGCCATGGACTCGAGCTCACCGGCCAGCGCCGCGGCGACTTTTTGCCGCGGGATGCGGCCGGCGAGATGAGCCTCGCCGAACGCGCCGAGGACCCGCAGCGAGTTGGCGGCGCGGTCGGCCTTGAGGTCCACCCGCGCCACCAGCCGCCCGTCCATCAGCAGCGGCCACACGTAGTAGCCGTACTGCCGCTTGGCGGCCGGCGTGTAAATCTCTATGCGGTAATGGAATTCGAATAATCTCTCGACGCGCGGGCGGAAGAAGATGAGCGGGTCGAACGGGCACAGCAGCGCGGTGCCGCGATCGGCGCGGGGCACGGTGCGCCCCGCCCGCAGGTAGGCCGGCGCCGACCACCCGTCGACCTCGACCGGTTCGATGTCACCGGCGGCCACCAGCGCGGCGATCGCCGGCTTGACCTGCTGGGCCGACAACCGAAAGTAGTCGCGGATGTCGGCCTCGGTGCCCACGCCCAGCGCGGTGGCGGCCCGCAACGTGAGTTCGCGGATCGCCTCGTCGTCGTCGACCTCGCGGGCCAGCACCGCGGCCGGCAGCACCCGCTCCACCAGGTCGTAGTGGCGAGCGAAGCCGACCCGCGTGGCCGTGGTGAGCACCCCGGCGGAAAACAGCGCCTCGGCCACCCACTTGGTGTCGCTGCGGCTGCCCCACCAGCTTCCTTTGGGCCCACGCGAACCGGCCTCGAGGTGGGCCTCGATCTGTCCGGCGGTGCTCGGCCCGAGCTCGGCGACGGCGGCGACGATCTTGTCGGCGAGCTGCGGATTGGCCTTGACGATGTGGGTACCCCAGCGGCCGTGCGTGTACTGGCGCATTCGCCAGCGCAACAGCGGCCAGTCCTCGACGGCCATCAGCGCGGCCTCGTGCGCCCAGTACTCCGCCAGCAGCCGCGACGACCGCGGACCCCAGGCGGCGCGGTCGAGCACGTCCCGGTCGTAGGAGCCGAGCCTGCTGAAGACGGGGGCATAGTGCGCGCGCACCGCCACCGAGACCGAATCGAGTTGCAGCACTTGGATCCTGGATATCAGGCGCTTCAAGTGCGCCCGGGTGATCCCGCCACCGGGCCGAGGCTCGATAAAGCCTTGGGCCGCAACGGCTATCCGCCGGGCTTGGGCGGCCGACAGCCTACGGGTTGGCACGGCGCCGAGAATACCTGTTGGGTGCGACAACCCCCGGTGGCCGGGCCGGCGTGGGGTCAGCCCGCGGCGACCTTGCGGTCCAGCGGTTTCAACACGCCCTCGTCGTCCGAGTCGTTTTGTTCCTCGTAAGCCGCCTCGAGGGCCTTCGGAACCTCGTCGAGGTCGCGGTACACGCCCATCAGCTGCTCGAGGATCTTGATGCGCTGCGCCGTCGCCTCGTCCACCGCGCGCCGCGCCTTCTCCCGGTAATGGTCGGCGCCCTTTTTCGCGTCGCCGAGGAGCTGCTCGCACTCCCGCTCGGCGTCCTGGCGCGCCTTCTCGATCGCCGATTGCGTTTCGGCGCGCATCTCGGCCAGTTCGGCCTCCAGCTTTTCCTTGGTCTCCTCGTACTCGGTTTCCAGGGCTTTCTGCTGGGCGGCCATGTCGGAGAGCACCTCGTCGCGCTTTCGCTCCGCGGCTTCGGCCTCGGCTTCGGCCGCCGCGATCAGCGCATCGGCTTCGGCCCGCGCCTCGGCCTGCATCTCGGCCACCTCGTCGACCGCGCGGCTCAGCATTTTCGCCATCCGCTGCTGCACCGCGTGCGGCGACGGCGAGGTGTCCGTGAGCACGGCCACCTCCTTGCGCAGCGCGGCCGTCTGATCGCCGGATTCCTGCAGCCGGGCCCGTAAGCTCTCGACGTCGTCGAGCAGCAGCTGCTGCTTGGTGGTCAGCATCTCGATGTGAGCATCAACCGCGGCCGCGTCGTAGCCCATGAATTTTCGAGAGAACGTCTTCACGGGTTCGGTTTTCACTGCCAATTCCCCCTTCTCTCCAAACGCCTGGTTGACGCTGTCCGACCCGCCCCGAGTCCGAGTATGTCAGGTCAGGCCGAGGGCGCGAACGGGTGCGCGGAGGGCCGCCGATAGCTGTGGAAGCGATACCGCAGCCCCGAGCGGCTGGCCAGCCACTCCCCCGTTTCACCTACCCAAGTGTCGTCCAGTGTCGGCGCCAGCGCATCGTCGTCGTCGCGTCGCAAATCGATTTCGATCTCGGTGACCTCGCAGCGGCTGGCATACGGCAGCCCCAGCAAATAAATCTGCTCGCCGCCGATGACCCACGTCTCGGGGCCGTCCGCGCCGTGGGCGAGGGCCTCCTCCATGGTCGCGGCCACCTGCGCGCCCTCGGCGACGAAGCCGGTGTCGCGGGACAGGACCACATTGCGCCGGCCCGGCAGGGGGCGCACCTTCGCCGGTAACGAGTCCCAGGTCCGCCGGCCCATGATCACGGGGTGTCCGATGGTCACCTCTTTGAACCGGGAAAGGTCCTCCGGCACCTTCCAGGGGATGTCGCCGCCGCGCCCGATGACGCCGGAGGTCGACTGAGCCCACACCAGGCCCACCTCGGTCATACGCGCTACTCCTTGATCCCGGCTTGCGAGCCGCCCCAGCCGGCCTGGTGGCCGGCGCGCTTCATACAGCGACTGGGGCTTTGATCGCCGGATGTGGGTCGTAGTTCTTTACGACGACGTCGTCGTAGGTGTAATCGAAGATCGAATCCCGGGCGCCCAGAACGAGTTCCGGGTACGGCCGGGGGTCGCGGCTCAGCTGCAACCGCACCTGCTCGACGTGGTTGTCGTAGATGTGACAGTCCCCGCCCGTCCACACGAACTCGCCGACCGCGAGGCCGGCCTGGGCGGCCATCATGTGCGTCAGCAGCGCATAGCTGGCGATGTTGAACGGCACACCCAGGAACAGGTCGGCGCTGCGCTGGTAGAGCTGGCAGCTCAGCCGCCCGTCGGCCACGTAGAACTGGAAGAACGCGTGACACGGCGGCAGCGCCATCTGCGGGATTTCGCCGACATTCCAGGCCGACACGATGATGCGCCGCGAGTCGGGGTCGGTGCGCAGCAGGTCGAGGGCCGCGCTGATCTGATCGACGTGCTCGCCCGACGGCGTCGGCCAGGACCGCCACTGCACCCCGTAGATCGGCCCGAGATCTCCTGTGCTGCTTGCCCATTCGTCCCAGATGGTGACGCCGTGCTCGTGCAGCCAGGCGACGTTGGAATCGCCGCGCAGGAACCACAGCAGTTCGTAGATCACCGACTTGAGGTGCACCTTCTTGGTGGTGAGCAGCGGGAAGCCGGCCGCCAGGTCATAGCGCAGCTGCTGACCGAACATGCTGCGGGTCCCGGTGCCGGTGCGGTCGGATTTGGCCGTTCCCTGGTCGAGCACCAGGCGGAGCAAGTCCTCGTAGGGCGTCGGGATCGGCACGCCGCCAGAATACGTCTAGGCCCGCGGAGTAAAACGGGTGCCATGCCGAACATCATCGACGTCGTCACCACCCCCGATGGCACCTGCACGGTGCACCTGTTCACCCCCGACGGCCCGGAATCCCAAGTCCCGTGGCCCGGTGTGGTCATGTATCCCGACGCCGGCGGCGTGCGCGACACATTCCAGCAGATGGCCGCCAAGCTGGCCGGCTTCGGCTACACCGTGCTGCTTCCCGACGTCTACTACCGCACCGCGGACTGGGCGCCGTTCGACATGGCGACCGTGTTCAGCGACAAGAAGGAGCGGGGCCGCCTGTTCTCGATGATCGGCAGCGTGACGCCGGACCGGATGGCCGCCGACGCCGGCGCGTTCTTCGACTATCTGGCCGCGCGCCCGGAGGTGCTCGGCGAGCGATTCGGGGTGTGCGGCTACTGCATGGGCGGCCGGACGTCGCTGATGGTGGCCGGGCGGGTGCCCGACCGGGTGGCCGCGGCGGCGTCCTTCCACGGCGGCGGGCTGGTGACCGACACCGAGGACAGCCCGCACCTGCTGGCCGACCGGATGAGCGCCACGGTGTACGTGGGCGGCGCCAAGAACGACGCGTCGTTCACCGCCGGTCACGCCGAGCAGCTCGACAAGGCGCTGACGGCGGCCGGTGTCGAGCACACCATCGAGTGGTATTCGGCCGAGCACGGATTCGCGGTTCCGGACAACGCGCCGTACGACGCCGCCGCGGCCGAGCGGCATTGGGACGCGATGACGGAGCTGTTCGCGTCGGCGCTACCGCGTTAGCGCGGTCATCAGCAGCGTCGCGGCCACCGAGGTGCCGTCGGTGCGGATCGTGGCGGCCACGGATCCCGCCCGCGCGCGGGTCTGCTCGGTCAGGACCGCCTTGAGCGCGGTCGACAGCGACTCGGGGGTCGGGGTGGGGCCGTCATGGGCGGCGCCGATGCCCAGGTCGCGCACCCGGGTCGCCCAGTAGGGCTGGTCGGCCCCCTGAGGCACCACCACCTGCGGCGCGCCGGCCCGGGCGGCCGTCGTCGTGGTGCCCGCCCCGCCGTGGTGCACGACGGCGGCGACCCGCGCGAACAGCGCCTGGTGGTTGACCTCGCCGACGGCCAGGCAGTCGTCGCCGTCGTCGATCGGGGCCAGGTCGGCCCAGCCGCGCGAGACCACGGCCCGGCGGCCCTGCGCGCGGATCGCCTCGATGGCCGTCCGCGCGGCGTCGTGCGAGGCACGCATCGGCATGCTGCCGAAGCCGACATAGACCGGGGGCGCGTCGGCGTCGAGGAATTCTTCCACCTCGGCGGGCAGCGGGCGTTCGTCGCGCAGCAGCCAGGCGCCGGTCTGGACGATGTCGAGGTCGGCGGGCTGCCACGGGTCCAGGATCGGATCGGTCGCCAGCCACGGGCGGTCGGTCAGCGCGTAGTCGCGCAGGTTGTCCAGCGGCGGCAGTCCGATGGCCGCCCGGTGACCGTTGAGCGTCGCGCCGAACGGCTCCTGCATGTGCAGGCCGTCGAGTTGCCACAGCAGCCGGTTGTCGACCGTGCCGGGCGGGAACGGCCCGTTGGCGTACGTCGGCGGCGGGTGGTGCGGCGACGGCAGGATGGTGGGCTGGTAACTGACGTAGACGTAGCGGATCCCCAGGCTTTCGGCCACAGATCGCGCGCCCGCGGCGGCCGGCAGCACGGCGGCCACCACCAGCGCATCGCAGCCCTCGGCCGCGTCGGCCACGGCATCGAACTGCACGGCGATCAGGCCGTCCAGGTGCCGGCGGAGGTCCGCCTCCGACGGAATCGCCCCGGTCTTCATCGCCCGCAGCGAGTCGCCGAACGGCAGCAGCGGCACGTCCACACGGGCCAGCAGCTCAGCGAATTCCGCGTCCGGCGGCGCGCTCACCCGTGCGTCGACGCCGAGCGCCCGCAGGTGCACCGCGAGCGCGGCGAGCGGCTCGACGCCACCGCGCGAGTCGTACGCCGACAGCAACACCCGCATTCGTGCCACTCCCACCTGCCTGGTCGGCAAACTCTATCCGTCGGCCGGGCGCTCGACCCGTCGGCCGGGCGCCGAGATGCCAACCTCGCAGCAAATTCGGGTGGCTCGGCCGGCTTTCGCGAGCGCACAGGCAAAAATCACCGCGAGCTCAAGCATGGCGACGGCGCCGAACGTCAGAACGCCGGCAGGTCCACCAATTCGGCCAGGCGGGAACGGTGACGGTAGGCGGTACCGAACGCCAACTGGTCGCTCTTGGCCCGCTTGAGGTACAGGTGCGCCGGATACTCCCAGGTCATCCCGATGCCACCGTGCAGCTGCACACACTCCTCGGCGGCGTGCACCGCGACATCGCTGCAGTAGGCCTGGGCGATGGCCGCCGCGGCGTCCGCGTCGGGGCTGCCGGCGGCGCAGGTGTCGGCCGCGTAGCGGGCCGCGGCCGTGGCCGCGCCGACCTCGAACCACAGGTCGGCCAGCCGGTGCTTGATCGCCTGGTAGGAGCCGATGGTGCGGCCGAACTGCCTGCGCTCCCTTACGTACTGCAGCGTGGTCTCGAAGCACCACTGGGCGACCCCGAGTTGCTCGGACGCCAGCAGGGCCGCCGCCGTCCGGATGGCTTCGGTGACCGGCTGGTCGCCCGCCCCGACCCGGGACGACGGAGATCCCGAAAACGACACGGCGGCAAGGGGTCTGGTCATGTCCAGGGCGAGCGCCGGGGAGATCTGCACGCCCGCCGCGTCGCGGGCGACGGTGTGCAGCTCGAGCCCTTCGCGCCCGGCGACCGGGACCACCAGCACATCGGCGGCGTCGGCGCCGGCCACACTGGTGACCGACCCGCTCAGCCCGTCGGCGCCGCCGCTGACGCACGTGATCGGGTCGCCCGGTGCGGTCGGCAACGGCACCACCAACGCCGCGGTCAGCGCGCCCTGGGCCAGCGCCGGGACGTTCTCGGTGTCACCGGCACGCAGCAGCGCGATCGTGGCGAGGACCGCGCTGGACAGGAAAGGCACCGGCGCGACGGCCCGGCCGATCTCCTCCATGACCACGGCGGCCTCGCGGGCGCTGGCGTCGGCGCCGCCCAGCGACTCCGGAACCAGCAGGCCGGCCACGCCCAGTTCGCCGGCCAGCGTGCGCCACACTCCCGAAAAGTCTTGCGGTTGCGCATCATAGGCGCGTGCGACCGATTCGGGCGGGCACCGTTCGGCGAACAGCTGACGGACGCCGGCCCGCAACGCCTCTTCGGTGTCGGAGTACAACAGGTCGGCGGTGTGCGCGCTCATCGGGGCAGGTCCTTCCACGCGACGTCCTTGTCGACACGATGTTCACCCGGCAGGCCGAGGATGCGCTCGGAGATGGTGTTGCGCAGGATCTCTGACGTGCCGCCCTCGATCGAGTTGCCGCGCGCCCGCAGGTAGCGGTAGCCGGGCCCGCGACCGACCAGGTCGACCGTCTCGGGCCTGCGCATGGTCCAGTCATCGTAGAGCAGCCCGGATTCGGCGTGCAGCTCGATCTCGAAGCCCGAGATCGCTTGCGCCAGTTTGGCAAAAGCCACCTTCATGCCGGCGCCCTCGGGGCCGGGCTGACCCGTGGCCGCCTGTTGCCGCAACCGTTCACCGGCGAGCCGAAAGACCTCCGCCTCGACCCACAGCCGCATCAGCTGGTCGTGCATCGCGGGGTTACGCAGTTCCGGCTCGTCGCGCCAGGCCGCGGCGACCTTGCCGATGTGGCCGCCTTCCCGTGGGACGCCGGCACGCGACCCGATGGCGACGCGTTCGTTGTTGAGCGTGGTCGTCGCGACCCGCCAGCCACCGCCCTCCGGGCCGAGCCGGTTGGCATCGGGCACCCGGACTTCGGTGAGAAATACCTCGTTGAATTCCGCCTCGCCGGTGATCTGGCGCAACGGCCGGATATCGACCCCCGGTTGCGTCAGGTCGCAGAGGAAGTAGGTCAGACCGTGGTGCTTCGGCACGGCCGGATCGGTCCGGGCGACCAGGATGGCCATCTGCGCGTGTTGCGCCTGCGACGTCCACACCTTCTGCCCGTTGACAATCCAGTCGTCGCCGTCTCGCACCGCACGGGTGGCCACCCCGGCCAGGTCGGATCCGGCGCCCGGTTCGCTGAACAGCTGGCAGTAGATCTGCTCACCGGTGAACAACGGGCGCAAGAACTTTCGCTTCTGCTCGTCGGTGCCGAAGGCCGCGATCGTCGGCGCGGCCATGCCCATGCCGATGTAATTCTTGCGGGTGCCGCCCACCGGTGCGCCGGCGGCGGCCAGCCGGGCGTCGACGCGCTCCTGAGCGGTCCGCGGCAGGTCCAGCCCGCCGAAGCCGTGCGGTAGGTGCACCCAGGCCAGTCCCGCATCGTATTGTGCGCCAAGGAAGTCGCGTGGGTCGCTGGTCGCCGGATCGTGCTCGTCGAGCAGTGCCTGCACCCGCGCGTCCAGGTCGGCCGTGTCGACGGCGGTCATTGCGCGCCGCCCGGTGCGGACTGGAAACCCTGTGCGGCACCCAGCAGCAGACCACCGTCGATCACCATGGTCTCGCCGGTGATCCAGCTCGCGGCGTCGGAGACCAGGAAGGCGACGGCCGCGGCCACGTCGATCGGCTCCCCGATGCGACCGAGCGCGATCGACGACGCCAGCGGGTCCTCGTGGTCCTTCCACAGCGCCTCGGCGAGCCGGGTGCGCACCACACCCGGGCATATCGCATTGACCCTGATGCGCGGCGAAAGTTCCAGCGCCAGTTGCTTGGTGACGTGGATCAGCGCGGCCTTGGTGGCGTTGTACATGCCCATCGCCGGCGATTGATGCAAGCCGCCGATGGAGGCCGTGTTGACGATCGTCCCGCCGTGCTCACCCATCCACGACTTGACCACGAGTGAGGTCCACAGCAGCGGGGCCCATAGGTTGACGTCGAAGATCTTGGTGAAGCGGGCATGATCCTGCTCGATCAGCGGACCGTATGCCGGGTTGGTTCCGGCGTTGTTGATCAGGATGTCGACGCTGCCGAAGCGCTCCAGTGTGAGCTCGACGCAGCGGCGCGCCGCGGCCTCGTCGACCGCGTGGGCGCCCACCCCGAGGGCCTGCTTCCCCACCTGAGCGGCGGCCTCCTCGGCGGCCTCCTGCTTGCGCGCGGTGAGCACCACGTTGGCCCCCGCGGCCGCCAGCTGCTGGGCGATCGACAGCCCGATTCCGCGCGATGCGCCGGTGATGATCGCGGTTCGGCCGGTCAGATCTTGTGAGGTCATGGTGTCGGGCCTTCCGTCGCGGTGGGAGCCGCCGTTGAGCAGCGGGGACTTCGTTTGCCGTCGAATTTTATTCGCGATGTTTTGAACATGTGTTGAGGTGGTATGCCACGCGCATGCTATCGAAATTGACACTCATGAAACCGCTGGTTGTTGCCGGGGCTGTCGCTGCGGCCATCGCCGCCGCTCCCGCGGCCGCTGCTGACGTCTACGTCGCCGGACCAACCGCCGCACCCACGCACGTCACCTTCAAGCAAGACCCGGGCGGCGGGGGCTGCGACGCCAACGGAAACTGCGGCTCCGGCGGCCAGTTCAACGGCCCCGGCGGCGGTCCGGGCGGCCAGGGCTGCGTCCCAGGCGTCGGCTGCGGCTCCGGGGGGCAGAACGCGGGCCCCGGCGGCATTCCCGGCGGGCAGGGCTGTCTGCCCGGCGTCGGCTGCGGTTCCGGCCACGCATAGTCGCTGAACCCTTCAGCCTCCCGCGAGCCTGGTGATCCAGGCCCGGGAGGCTGCTGGGTCTATCACGTCGTCCAGCTCGAACGTGGTGGCTGACCGCAGCGCCTTGCCGTGCTCGTAGGCCGCGGCCACCAGGCGATCGAACAGGCTTTGCCGCTCGGCGGGATCGTCGACGGCGGCCAGTTCCTTGCTGAAACCAAGGCGCACGGCGCCTTCCAAACCCATGCCGCCGATCTCTCCGGTCGGCCAGGCGACGGTGAAGTGCGGCGCGCGGAATGAGCCGCCGGCCATCGCCATCGCGCCGAGCCCATACCCCTTGCGCAGGATGATCATCCCCAGCGGCACCGTCAGCCGCGCGCCCAGGACGAACATCCGGCCGAAGCGGCGAACGGCCGCTTGGATCTCCGCGTCGGGCCCGACCATGAAGCCCGGGGTGTCACACAGCGAGATCACCGGCAGCCGAAACGATTCGCACAGCGTGAGGAAGTCGCCCGTCTTGTCGGCCGCCTCGGCATCGATCGCGCCACCCAGGTGGTGGGTGCTGTTGGCGATCAGCCCGTATGGCACTCCCTCGACGCGCACCAGCGCGGTGACGATTCCCACGCCGTAGTCCGGCCGCAGCTCTAGCACCGAACCGACGTCGACGATCGCCTCGATGGCCCGGTGCACGTCGTAGGCGCGTAACCGGTTCTGCGGCACCACATGCCGGGCCAGCCGCGGGTCGGGGGCCGTCCAGTCGCTCAGGGTGCCCTGAAAGTACGAGAGGTATTGCTTGGCCAGTGCGACGGCGTGCGACTCGTCCTTAGCGACCAGGCTGACCACGCCGTTGCGGCGCTGCACCCCGATCGGCCCGATCGCCTCCGGCGGATACACGCCCAGCCCGCCGCCCTCGATCATCGCCGGGCCGCCCATCCCGATGTTCGCGTCCGGTGTCGCGATGATCACGTCGCACACGCCGGCCAGCGCGGCGTTGCCGGCGAAGCACCTGCCCGACACGACCGACACCAGCGGCACTTTGCCACTCAGTGCCGCCAGCATCCGGAAGGTCGGGACGTCCAGCCCGGCGGCGCCGCCGACGTCGGTGTCCCCCGGCCGGCCCCCGCCGCCCTCGGCGAACAGCACCACCGGCAACCGTTTTCGCGCGGCGAGGTCGAACACCCGGTCGGTCTTGGCGTGGTTGCGCATGCCCTGCGTACCGGCCAGCACGGTGTAGTCGTAGGAGACCACGACCGCCTGCGCCGCGGCCCGCCCGAACCGGTCCGCGCCGATCGTGGCCAGGCCGGCGACCAGTCCGTCGGCCGGGGTGTTGGCGATCAGGTCTTCTTCGGAGCGGCGGCTGCGCTGCGCCGCGATAGCCAGCGCGCCGTATTCGATGAAGCTGCCGGGATCGATGAGCTCGGCGATGTTCTCCCGCGCGGTGCGCCGACCTTGGCTGTGCCGTTTGGCGACCGCGGCCTGGCGGCCCTCGTCCAGCGTCAGGGAATGCCGGTGCGCGACCTCGTCGAGATCGGCGCGCGGCCGGTCGAGATCGGTTGCGGCCGAGACCGACTCGCCGTCTCCCACCGCCTCCGTCCGGGTGAAGACCAGCAGCGGGTCTCCGGTCCCGACCACCTGCCCGGGCGTGACCAGAACCCGGACGGTCCGCAGCGCCTCCGGCGCGACGAGCACGTGCTGCATCTTCATCGCTTCCAGGACAACCAGCTGGCCGCCCGCGGCGTATTCGGCTCCCTCGGGCGCCACCTCGACCACGGTGCCGGCCAGCTGCGCGCGCAGCGCGTCCTCGCCGGGATAGAGCTCGACCGCCGCCACCCGCGGTCCCTGCTGGTGGGACTGCGCGGCCCGGACCAGTTCGGGCAGCCTCTCGTCGAGGAAACCGGTGCTCACCCAACCGGATTCGATCCGGTCGTCGGTCAGCAGCTCGCGCAGGAATCCGATGTTGGTGGGGACGCCTTCGATGCCGAACTCGGCCAGCGCGGTGCGCGCCTTGCGCACCGCCGCCTGCCACGCTGATCCGTGCACGTTCACGATGAGCTTGGCCAGTAGCGAATCGTAGTGGGGGCTTATCACCAGTCCCGCCCGGCCGTACGTGTCGACGCGCACGCCGGGGCCGCTGGGCGGGGAGAACGCCGTGAGCGTGCCGGCCGATCCGACGACGGAGAAGTCGGGCCCGAAGGTCTCCGCGTTGACCCTGAGCTGGATGGCGATGCCGCGGCGGGCGGCCGGCTCGCCGATGACTTCCAGTCCGTCGGAGGCGATTCCGGAGGCCAGCCCCAGCTGGTAGAAGGATGCGCCACCGGCGATGGCCAGCTGGACGGCCACCAGGTCGAGCCCGGTGGTTTCCTCGGTGACGGTGTGCTCGACCTGGATGCGCGGGTTGACCTCGAGGAATACGAATTCCTCACCGGTGACCAGGAATTCGACGGTGGCCAGCCCGCGCAGGCCCACGCGCGCGCACAGCCGCACCGCCGCCTGGTGCAGGGACCGGCGCAGTTCATCCGAAAGTCCTTGGGCAGGTGCGATTTCGACCAGTTTCTGGTAGCGCCGCTGGATGCTGCAATCGCGGTCGCCGACGGCGTGTGCGTGCGTCTGGTGCCCGGCCGGCGCGGCGACGACCTGCACCTCGATGTGGCGGGCGTCGGTGAGCAACGCCTCCGCGAACAGGGCGGGGTCGCCGAAGCCCAACTGCGCCTCGGCGGCGCAGCGATGGTAGGCGTCGTCGATCTGATCGGCGCTGTGCACCTTGCGCATTCCGCGCCCTCCGCCGCCGGCGAGGGCCTTGATCATGATGCCGCCATCCCGCGCGGCGAAGAACGCCTTGATGTCCTCGACGCTGCTCGGCCCGTCCGTCGCGGGCAGCACCGGCACCCCGGCGGCCATCGCGGCGCCGCGCGCCGATGTCTTGTTGCCGAGCAGCTCCAGCACCCGGGCCTGGGGACCCACGAACGTGTAACCGCCCGCCGCGCAGGTGTTGGCGAATTCGGCGTTCTCGCTGAGGAACCCGTAACCGGGGTGGATCAGGCTCGCGCCGGAGCTTTTCGCCGCCGCCAGCATGGCGACCTGGTCCAGGTAGGCCCGCGGGCCGCCGCCCGGCAGGCCGATCGCCTCGTCGGCCGCGTGCACGTGCGGGCTGTCCGCATCGTCCTCGGCATAGACCGCTACCGTCCGCATGCCCAATTCGATTGCGGTGCGGATGATTCGAAGTGCGATCTCGCCGCGGTTGGCGACCAGTAAACTCGCGTTCATCGCAGCGACTCGCCCCACTGGACCTGTTCGCGCAGCCTGGCCTTGAGCAGTTTGCCGCCGGCGTTGCGCGGCAGCGCGGTGTCGACCACCGTGACGTATTGCGGCACTTTGAAGTCGGCCAGCCGGCCGCGGCAGTGGTCGAGCACCGCGGGCACGTCGATCTCGTCGTCACCGCCGAACAACACCGCCCCCACCTTCTCCCCCATGACGTCGTCGGAAACCCCGAGCACGCAGGCGTCGGCCACATGGGGCGCCGAAAGCAACACGGCCTCCACCTCGACGCTGGAGACGTTCTCACCCCCGCGGTTGATGATGTCCTTGAGCCGGTCGACGATGTGCACCCGGCCCGCGTCATCGACGCGCACCACGTCACCGGTGTGCAGCCAGCCGTCCACGAAGGTGCTGGCGGTGGCCTCCGGCCGATTCCAGTAGCCGGCAGTCACATTGGCGCCCCGCGCCACCAACTCGCCCACGCCGGGATCGTCCCCGAACGGGATCACCCCGAGGTCCACCGATGGGACGGCGTAACCGACGGAGTCGGCGTGCTCGACGGCCTCGCGGTCGGGCAGCACCGTCATCAGCGAGGCCGTCTCCGTCATCCCGTAGCCGTTGAACACCGTGGCGTGGCCGAACGCGTCCTTCACCGACCGCACCAGTGACGGGGCGATCGGGGCGCCGCCGTAGCCCACCCACCGCACGTTCGACACGTCGAGCGCCGCAAAACCGCTGTGCCGCAACAACAACGAGTAGACGGCCGGGACGGTGACCATCACCGAAACGCGCTCGGCGGTCAGCGCGGTGAGCAACGCGTCCAGGTTGAGCGCAGGCATGATGACCGAGGCTCCGCCGAGCCTGGCCGCGGCCAGCAGCTGCGTATTGCAACCGGTCACATGGAACAGCGGAACCGAAATCAGCGTGCGCATCGCCTCGCCGAGATCCCGCGGCTGCTGCAGACAGCGGATCGCGTTCTCGGTGTTGGTCAGGAATGCCTCATGCGTAGTCGGCACGCCCTTGGGGTGGCCGGTGGTGCCCGAGGTGTAGAACAAGGCGGCCGTGTCGGCGCGGCCGAGTTGCTCAGTGACGTAAGGCTGCCCATCGGGCAGCGCGACGCCGGGCGCCAGATCCACGTGCGCGCCGGAGTCGGACAGCACGAACTCGACCTCGGGTTGCGCCGATCGCGTATTGACCGCCACCACAACGCCACCGGCCATCACTGTGCCCCAGAACGCCAGCGCCCAGTCGATTCCGGCGGGGTAACGCACCGCGACGCGGTCGCCCGGCCTCAGGCCATCGGCGCGCAGCCCGCCGGCCACGCGCGCCGCCCCGTCCCAGAGCTGCCGGTACGTCAGCCGGTTCGCGCCCAGCTCGACCAGGGCTTCGGCGTCCGGACGGGCGTCAACCTGTTCGGCGAGCATGTCCAGCAGGGTGGCGGGCAGCTCGTCATAGTGCGGAATGCCGTCGGGGCCGCGTGACACTCCGGTCAGCGGGAACGGGTTGCGGCCGCGTGGAATTTCGATCACAGGAGGCATGCCCGGTCCTTACTATCCTGCTGCCCTATCGTGATAGCGGTGACGATCGAGGATTCCGCCATCATGCCCGAGGCGTTTTTCACTGTAGACGGCGACTCCTATGTTCCAGGCCAGCTGACGCAGGGCCCGTGGGGCGCGGCCATGGGCGGCCAGATCGTCGGAGGCCTGTTGGGTTGGGGCATAGAGCAATCCGGCATCGACGCGGACCTGCAGCCCGCCCGATTCACCGTTGACCTGTTGCGCCCGGCCCTGATGGAGCCGGTGCAGATCCGGACCTCGGTGCAGCGGGAGGGCCGGCGCATCAAGCTGGTGGACGGCAGCCTGGTGCAGAACGGCACCATCGTCGCGCGGGCCAGTGCGCTGTTCCTGCGCCGCGGTGATCATCCCGATGGGCAGGTGTGGTCGTCCCCCGCGCAGATGCCGCCGCTCCCAACGTCCTCCGACGGCTTCCCCCCGGACATGCCTTTCCTCATCTGGGGATATGGCGCCACGCTGGAAGGCAGCCCCGGGATCGCCGCCGGCGAATGGGAGCAGACGCATTCCCAGAAGTTCGCCTGGGCCCGGCTGTTTCGGCCGATGGTGCACGGCCACCCGCTCACGCCGTTCACCCGCCTGGCCTTCGTCGGCGACATCACCAGCTCGCTCACCCATTGGGGCACCGGCGGATTGCGCTACATCAACGCCGACTACACCGTCACCGCGAGCCGGTTGCCCGACGGCGAATTCCTCGGCCTGGCCGCCCAGAGCCACTACGGCACGGCAGGGGTCGCCACCGGTGCCGCGACGCTGTTCGACCAGCACGGGCCGATCGGCACCAGCTCGGCGCTGGCCCTGGCCCAACCCGCGGACGCCTTCAAGCCCACCTACGCCTAATCCATCATCGTCTCGGCGGGCGTCACTCCATTAGCTGCGCGGCGACGCTTTAAATCTCGGAAAGCGCCTGGTATTGGGCTATGCTGCTCGCACTACCCGCCGAACGGATCTGCACGGTCCCGCAGCGGGGGGACCGTCACTCCGGTGGGTGGACATTTCCCTTGGAGGGAACCGGCCATGCGCATGCGCTCCGACTCGCGATCCCCGTGCGGCGCCATCCGGCGGACGCCGCTCAGCACGGAGTGCCCCGGGCCGTGACCACCCCGGTACTGGACCTCGACGGCCGGGTGGCCAACAGGCGGCAGGAGCTCAGCGAACTCCGGACCGCGGTGGCGACGGCCGAACGGGTCAGCGGAGGCTGCGTCCTGCTCAGCGGGGTCCCAGGAGTGGGCAAGTCGACGCTCATCCAGGCGTTCGGCGTCGAGATCTCCCGTCGCAACTGCGTATTCGCCTACGGGCGGTGTCGAGAGGGCGGACCGGCGCCGTACTCGGCGTTGGCCGACGCACTGAGCGCGGTTGTCCGCACCATGGAGGCCACCGGCCCGGCCGAGCGTGATCGTTGGCGTGCCGAAGTCGTCAGCGAGATGTCAGGGTTTGCGGGCGTCCTCTCGCCGCTCGTGCCGGAACTGGCGCCGGTGCTGGGTGAGTCCTCGACCGATGCCGATCTGGATGCGGCCGATGCCCGCCGTCGGTTGCACCGCGCTGCCATCCGGCTGGTCTCGACCACGGCGTCCTACCGTCCGGTGGTGCTGGCGATCGATGACCTGCAGTGGGCGGACCGAGACACGCTGCTGCTGTTGTCCGAATTGTTGACGGTGTCGCTTCGCAACGTCCTGGTGGTCGGCGGGCACCGCGCGGGTGAGTTCGACCCGGCCGCCGGGGGCATCGAATCGGAAAACCTCAACACCATCGAACTGCAACCGCTGGCCCCCGAGGACGTCGAGGAACTCCTGGCGGACGTGTGCGGCCAAAGCGTGGAGCTGGGCGACGTGGCCGCCGAGTTCCACCATCGCACCGGCGGCAACCCACTGCAGGTCCGTCAGCTGCTGTACCGGGCGCAACGCGAAGGCGCGCTCATCCCGGAGGGGCCGGGCGGGCGCCCGGGTTGGGACCTGCGCGTCCTGGCATCGCTCGAGGTCACAGCCACGGCGGCCGAGTTTCTCGGCCGTTACCTCGGCCAGCTGAGCCCGGAGGATCGGTCGGTGTTGAGTTCGCTGTCATGCTTCGGTGGCGAGTTCGACCTGGACGACGCCACGGCAGCGGCCGCACAGCCACCCGATGTGGTGGCCCAGGCGCTCTGGGCGTGCCTCGAGCTTCGTCTGCTCGAGGCTGTCGACACTGGCGGCAGACGGATCACCAACGCGATCAGCCGCGACGCCCGGTACCGCTTCAGCCATGACCGGGTGACCGAGGCGGCCCGCGTCGGCCTGTCCGACGACGAGACCCGCGCGACCCACCTGCGGATCGGCCGGTGGCTGGTCGAGCGGGAGGACGACCGATTGTTCGAGGCCGCGCGCCACCTCGGCATCGGCGGACGCCTGCTGACCGACAACGCCGAGCGCGTCAGTTTTGTCGACGTGCTGCGGCGTGCGGCACAAAAGGCGAGGTCCCAGGCCTCGTTCCCGTTGGCGCTCAACTACTGCCGGGATGCGCTGGCCCTGCTCGGTGGACAGCGTTGGATCGCTCACTTCGACCTGACCCGGCAGCTGCAACTCGATGCCGCTGATGCCGCGCTGCTGGTGGGTGACGTGCCTGCGCTGAATGGGCTACTCGACGAGGCCGAGGAGATCCTGCGCGACCCGACCGATCGCGCGCGCATCGCTCACCTCCGGCTCAAGGGGCGGGTCGCAGAGAACCGTCTCCAGGAGGCGCTCGAGATCGGGTTGCGTGCGCTCGCCGAGCTCGGCGAAAGGGTGCCGAGCGACGCGGGCAAGCCACGGATGGGCAACGCGGTCGTCCGGATGATGATGACGACTCGCCGCTGGAGCACCGAGCGGCTGCTGCGGCTGCCGCACTGCGATGACCAGCGGGCCATCGAGATTCACCGGATTCTTCTCGAACTGCGCAACATGTCGTACCTGGTCAGGCCGAACCTCATGCCGTTGTTCGTACGAAAGCAGCTCGATCTCACGTTGACCCACGGCCACACCCCGTACTCGCCGCTGGTCATCGGCGGTTATGGGGTTATCCGCGTAATGCTCGGCGATCACGCGGGCGGCCAGCGCTTCGGCGAGGTAGCCATGCGGCTCGCCGAACGCCCGGAATTCCGGGAGGCCCGACCGCAGACGGTGTTTACGCACCTCAACTTCATCCACCACTGGCGACACCCCGTCCGCGACGGCTTGGGCGAGCTCCGCGAAGCCATCGAGGGGGCACTCGACCAAGGCGACGAGGAATACGCCGGATTTCTGGTCGCAGCCCTGCTCGCCCAGTCGGTCTGGGTCGGTCGTCCGCTCGCGGAAATCGACGCCCTCGCCAGTTCGCTGATTCCCCACATTCGTTCCCAGCCCGTGCCTGGCGCGCTTTGCCAAGGCACGCATCAGTATTGCCTCAACCTGATGGGCCGCAGCGCCGATCCCCTCCTCGTCGCCGGCGAGAGCGGCTACGACGAGCGCGACGTGCTGCCGGCCGCCCGCCGGGAGGGGGACGAGGTGGCCCTGAGCGCGGCCGCGGCCAGGCAGCAGGCCCTGCACTTCTGGTGCGGCGACTACGCCGGCGCAGTCGCCGCGACACCGGAGTCAATCGAACACATCGCCGGCATGGCCGGCTCGGTGATCTCACAACTCATCTACCTGATCGGTGCCCTGAGCATGATTCGGTGCGCGCCGCGGGATCCCTCGACCGCCCGCTTCGTGCGCCGGACACTGGCCTTGCACCGCAAGTGGGCGGCGGGCGCACCGGAGAACTATGCGGCGCCGTATGCCCTGGCCCAGGGGTCGTGGGCCAGGGCGCGTGGGCAACACGCCAAGGCGGAGCGCTACCTTCACCAGGCGATTGAACTCGCCGAGGAAAACCAGCTCCCCACTATCAGTGCGTATGCCCATGAGGAAGCCGCCGAGCTCTACGCCGACCTCAGGCGAACGACGTTGCGCGAGCACATGCTGCGCTCGGCGTATCAGCGCTGGCTGAATTTGGGTTTCGCGGTGTGTACGGACCGGCTCGCGCTGGAGCACCCCTGGCTACTCAGACGCGACCTCACGACGGGTTCGACCGGGATCGACCCGGTCGGCGCGCATCAGCTCGTGCGCGCGCTGTCGGGAGCGCCGAATCAGGAAGGCTTGGCCAACATCATCCTGGGGTCGGTCGCGGACACCACGGGGGCGGGCCGCGTCCTGCTTCTCACCGGCGAAGCCGAGAATCTGTCGGTCCGGGCCATCCAGGATCACGGCCGCATCTCGATCGTCGAGGGGCCGTGGACCGAAGTTGCCTATGACAGGGACATCGTGCGCCGCGTGCTGGACGGTGGCTCGCCGGTCATCGTCGCCGCCGAGCAACGGGCGCCGTCCGTACTCGCCGCTCCGATCAGGGTGCACAACAGCACAATTGGCGTGATCTACGCCGAGCAGGCCGAGCCCGGCAGACACTTCGGCGCCGACCACGAGCAGGCGGTCGCCTTCCTATGCGCCCAGGCCGCCGCACCACTGTGGAACTTCCAGCTCGAGGCGCGACTGCGGGCCGCCGACGAGCACCGGCAGTCGCTGATGGACGCGCAGTCCAGATTCGTGCCCAACGAACTACTGCGCATCCTCGACATCGACGACCTTCGCCGCGTCCGCAATGGCTACCGGGTCGAGCGCGAGATGACGGTGCTCATCAGCGACATCCGTGGCTACACAACCATGATCGAGGACATGAACGTCGGCGAGGCGAGCAACCTGGCGATGGGTTTTCTGCGCGCCGTCGAGCTCCCGATCATCGGCTACAACGGCATGATTCAAGACGTCCGCGGGGACGAGATCGTCGCCGTCTTCGAATCCGAGCCCGACGCCGTCCGGGCGGGACTGGCGATGCTGCGGTCGTTGCGCGCGCACAACCGGGAGCGAAAAGCGGCCGGATCCGAAGAACTGCGGGCGGGAATCGGCATCAATACCGGGATGGTCGGAGTTGGGCTCGTCGGCGGGGTGAACCGCATGGTGCTCACCATCATCGGCGACGCGGTGAACCTGGCCGCGCGCATCGAGAGCACCAACAAGCGCTACGGATCCGCCTTGCTCATCTCCGATAACACGTACAAGCGCCTCGCCGCGTCGGAGCGGTTCAACGTCCGTCGTATGGAGCGGGTCATGGTGGTCAATCGACGTCGGCCGGTGACGATTTACGAAGTGTACGACGAGGATTCGGATCCGCTTCGCGCCGCGAAGCGCGCGGCGCAGCCCGCGTTCGACGAAGCCTTTGCACTTTTCGACGCGGGCGATGTCGATGGAGCACGGGCCGCCTTCGAACGATGCCGCGACTTGTTGCCCGACGACCCCGTCGCACCGCTGCATCTGGCGCACTGCGACGCGATGGCGCGCGGTGAGATGACCCCTGGTCAAGAGGTAGCACTCCTGAACAAGTAGTGCACTACTCCACTTTTGGAAGTTTGCTCTAGTGATTGCGCGAGTGTGGTATTTGTCTCATGATTCGTACCGACAGCCGGGGCGGTCAAGGAGCGGCCATGTACTTGAGTGCAGAGCGGTTGGCCCACGCCAACCAAGCAGTCAAAGAGGCGTTCGGGCAGTGCAGCGTTGCCTGGCAGGCCATCCCGCACTGGGACACCGGCGACCCCGGCCAGCTCAATGTTGCCAATGGCCTGCTGGGTGGGTCCGCCGGCTTTCTTTCCCTCGGCCCGCCTCCGTCTCCGCCTCCGCCGCCGACGCCGACGTTTCAGCTGACGGTCGCGGAGCTGATTGCGCCGACCCCCGATGCGCTGCTCACCGCAGTGATGGCAGCGACCAAAACCCTCGCCAACTTCTTCGACACCGACGTCCTCAAGCAGTGCTTTGCGGCGGCCCCGAGCCCCACGAATACCCTCACCTTCGCGTCCACCAACGCGCAGGACATACAGAACTCACTGATCGCGGCCCGCGTGCTCGTTGAGAACGCCGGGTATCGGGCGCCGTCCTGCCTGATCACCAATACTGTGGGGCTCCAAGTCCTCAACCAGTTGGTCAGCGGCTATTACAACATCGCCGAGCAGATACTGGCCGCGGCGAACATCAACTCGCTCTACCGATTCGAGCCGCTCGACGGTACTGCCCAAACGAGGGTCCGGATGGTCTTGATCGGCCGTCGCCGGCGGATCGGCCAAGGCGCGGCGCCGGACGCATCGCCCGGCGAGGAGCCGGTGGACGTCGCATTCAGTGCCCTCCCCAGCCTGGAGGTCGACGGCGAAACCAGCACGGGCACAATCCAGTTCTCCCCCCGGGTCCGTTACGCGGCAAGGATCACAGATGCCACAGGCCTCGTCGCTCTCAAAGCATGAATCACGTGACAGCGGTACGAACCCGATAGCCTGCAATCCGCTCGACGACTATCTCGCCCTGTGCAAAGAGGCCTGTGACGGCGAGATCGAGCGGCTGTACGGTCCCGGGGAGCGCGGGTCGAACGGCCTCTACGATCTGATCCTCGAGTATCCGCTGCGCGGCGGGAAGGCGCTGCGGCCGGCGCTGACCATCGCCACCTGCCTCGGCCTCGGCGGCCATCTCGAGGCGGTACTTCCGACCGCCGCGACGCTTGAGCTGTACCACAACGCGTTCCTCATCCATGATGACATCGAGGACGAATCTTGGTGGCGGCGCGGCAAACCCACGCTGCACATCGACCACGGGGTGCCGATCGCCGTCAACGTCGGCGATGCAATGCTGTCGCTGTCGCTACAACCGCTGCTGGACAACGTCGAGCGGGTCGGGCTCGGACCCGCCCTGCGCATCCTGCGAGCCGTCGCCAAGATGACCCGCATGACCGTCGACGGCCAGGGGCTGGAACTCGGGTGGGTCCGATCCAACACCTGGCGGCTCAACGACGCCGACTACCTCACCATGGTGGAGCTCAAGACCAGCTGGTACACGTTCATCACGCCGCTGCAGGCGGGCGCGATCGCGGCCGGCGCCGGACCCGAGCGAATGGCCGCCCTGGAGTCCCTCGGCCGCCACCTCGGTGCGGCCTTTCAGATCACCGACGACCTACTGAACTTGCGGGGGGATCCCGAGGAGTACGGAAAGGAGATCGGCGGCGACATCTGGGAGGGCAAGCGGACCCTGATGCTGTTGCATACCTTGCGATCCGCCGAGCCGAAGGACCGGGAACGCGCCGTGGCGATCCTGGCCAAGCGCCGACCGGGACCCGACGGCGAGTTGGAGCTGGCCCAGTTGCTGGATCGACTTACCGTCTGCGGGCAACTGTCTCAGTTGGGCCGGGACCAAATCCAGGCTCGGCTGCAGGTACACAAACCCTCGGAGGCGAAGAGCCTCAACGACGTTCGATGGATCTACGAGCTGATGCACCGGGCCGGTTCGCTCAAGCACGCCCGGAATGTCGCCGCCGAACATGCCCAGCAGGCGGGTGCCGTGCTCGCCGGTCTCGACTGGTTTCCCCGCAGCCGCCATCGCGACATGCTGGACGACCTCGTCGACTACGTGCACGGGCGGACCCGATGAACCCCGAATCCATGATCGGCATGCTGGCGGAGCTCGAACGGATCCGCGAGCTCACTCTCGACCTCATCGAGCGGGAGACCCCGCAACTGCGCCCGGCGCCGCCGGAAGAAGCCAGCGGGACGGAGCGAACCGCGTACGAGTTGCTTGTCGGCGCGCGCCGCGCGGTGCTGGGAAATCCCGCGGCCGCCCGCGGGCTGCACGACCTACTCGTCGCCGAAGGCCGCCGCTACGCGGCCACCCCACGCGGTGCGCGGTTGCGCGACGCACTAGCCACCTCCGAAGCCGTCGAGAACCTCCGGCGCGTCTGGGAGATGTTGAGCCTCAACGTTCTTGACGGTCCCGCCGCGCCCAACGCCACCCCTGATGCCTGGGCGGATCTGCTGGCCGACGTTGTCATCGGGCATGACCTCGACGACTCCATCCTGGCTCGCCTGCGGCCCGAGGGGTTCGCATGACGCTCACCGACCCTCGCGAAGCCCTCGCCGACCAGAGCAACTTCATCGGCTATCTGGTCGGCCTCGCCGGCGTGGGCCGGATGGTGCACACCCTGGCCGACGACGACCGTCGACCCGACACGTCACGCGGCCCAGATGACTTCGTGCATGTCCTGCTCGGGCTGGCGAGCCTCGGTGCGGCGATCGAGCGGATCGCCAATTCGACTACGACACAGCAGGATCCGACTGCCCCGGCGATGATGCCGACCACGCGGTGGCTACGATGAGCGCGCTGCTCGCACGCAACGACTTCCTCCGCGCGCCCATGCTGGCCACCGCCCGCCCGACGAGCTTCAAGGAGTGGCACCACTTCGTGGTCCACGGACGAGGCTGGCGGCTCTTGATCAACTTCAGCCTCAACAATGAAGAGTTGCGCGCCAACGAAGTCCGGCTGGCGCCACGCGTCATCGTGATCGCGCACGACGAGAACTGGACCGGCGCCATCGAGCGGTTCGACGAGCGCGACCTGAACGTCTCGGCAGATCTGGGTGAACTGACCATCGGCCGCAATCGGATGACGGTCCTACCCGAGGGCTACCGCGTCACAATCGACTTGCCCGACAAGGACATTCGGGGTGAGCTGCGCTTCACCTCGGCGACCCGCCCGTTCGTGGTCCGCAACCAAGCGCTGGGCGACGGCCGGATCAGCTGGCTCTTCGTCCCGCGGCTACGCGCCGACGGATCGCTCTGTATCGGCGGTCGCGAACATCGCGTGGAAGACGACCTCGCCTATCACGACCACAACTGGGGTCGGTTCCGGTGGGGCGACGACTTCGGCTGGACGTGGGGCACCGTATTGCCCACCGAGCCGCAGAACCCGTGGTCGATGGTGTTCTTGCAGACGACCGACCGGAACCGGCTGCGCTGCCTGTCGCAGGCGCTGTACGTCTGGCATCGCGACGAGCCCGCCGCGATATTCCGGCACGCGGCGGTGCGGACGCGCTCGGACGGCCGGCTCGCCCGCGCGGCCGATTGCACCCTGCCGTCCCCGATGCGGCTGCTGGTCGACGGCGAGGTGCCCGGCGTTCCGGCCCGGATGGATATCACCGCGACCCGGGCGGGCGACAGGGTGCACGCCGAGTTCCACTCGGTTTCTTATGCCCGCCTGGCGCAGCCGAGCGAGGCGTTCCTCGACCGATCGACTGTGCTCTGCGAAACGGGCGGCACCGCTCGAGCGAGCGGCACGATCAACGGCCGGCCCTTCGACTTCACCGGCACCGGCGTATTCGAGTTCCTCTATGGCTGAACGTATTTCGTCGCTATTGCGGCGCTCACTCGAGCACCTGGAGGACGAGGTGCCCGACAGTTACCGATTGCTGGTCGCAGCGCTCGGCCCGATGGTGGTCGAACTCGACGTCGACGGCGAGATGTTCTCGCTGCACGGTGGCACTCGGCTTCGCGTGTCGGACGGCGCGGCGCAGCCGGCCGGTGCCCGGATCGCCACCTCACGAGTCACCATCCTCGACCTGCTCGATGCCAGGGTGGGGCTCGGCGAGGCCGTGGAGATCGGCAAGGTGCGCGTACGCGGGCAGCTCGATGACGTCCAGCGTGCGCACGACTCGCTGCTGGCGTATGTCCACGCCGCGATCCGGGCCCCCTCGCAGCCCACCCTCCTGTCCGAACTTCGCACGGGGGCACCATGTCCGAGCGCATAACGACGCCGGCGTCACGCCAACGACGCCCCACGGTGGCGGTACTCGGTGCCGGCATCGCCGGGCTCACCGCCGCTCACGAACTCGCCGAGCGCGGTTTCGTGGTGACGGTGTACGAGCCACGAGAGGATGAACGCAACGGGCTGGGATCCGAGCCGGCGGGAACCTACCCGCCGGTCAAGCTCGGCGGCCTTGCCGCCTCTCAATATTCGACGGTGGGCACGCGCGACGGGAGCCAAGCCGAGCTGCGTCCCTTTCCGGGCCGACGGGGCCGGCCGCGCAACCCGCAGCGAGCAGTTCCGGGCGAACATGGCTTTCGCTTCTTTCCAGCGTTCTACCTGCATATCTGGGACCTGTTCCAGCGCATCCCGCTCTACGAGTTCACGCAGCCGGGCAGCTGGACACCGACTTCGCGCACTGTCTACGACAACGTTCGGCGGGTCATCACCAAGGGCACCACGGTGCACGACCGGCCGTCCCTCGTCTTTCCGAGCGAACTCCCACGCAGCCCCGCCGAATTTTTCGGAATCCTCAGCGAACTCGCGACATTGGGCTTCACTCCCAGCGACGTCGGGACCTACCTGGGCAGGCTGCTCCACTACCTGTCCACCAGTCCATTGCGTCGCGCGCGGGAACTGCAGAACGTGTCCGCCTACGATTTCTTGGTCGGATACGACCGCACGACCGGGATCAGCAAGTTCTCCTATTCGCCGAGTTGCGACAGGCTGTTGCGCCAACTGCCAAGGATCCTGGTCGCTCTCGATTCGGTCTGGGGCGACGCGCGCACCAACATGAGCACCTATCTGCAGCTGTATCTGAATATGGACCGCCGCGACAACAAGGCCGACGGGGTGCTCAATGGTCCCACCACCGAGTCGTGGCTGGACCACTGGTACCGCCACCTCGTCACACTCGGCGTCGGCTTCGTCCGCAATAAGGCGAAGCGCCTCGATCCTCCGGTCTTCGACCCGGCTCAGCCACCCCACCTGCGTCCCCGCGCGCAGATCACGTTTGCCGACGGTACCCGGGTGGCTCCCGATTACACGGTCGTCGCCGTCGACGCCCCGCAAGCCGAATACATCACCACCGCGCTGCGCGCGGCGGGCACCGGCGGAACCGTGTTCAGGCTGGACGGTTTCACCACCATCCCTCCCCCACCCGACGGTCCACTGCAGCCCCAGACCACGCGGCCGCAGCACCGACGGAATCCCTACTCGATGGACGAGATGGGACGGGTGCCATGGGATCGGTTCCAGACGCTGTGCGGCATCCAGTACTACTTCGACACGGAATTTCAGTTGCTCCGCGGACACATCTTGCTGACCGGCACGGACTGGGCGCTGTCGTCGATCAACCAGTCTGGATTGTGGGAGAAGCGGCCGATTCTGGACCGCGACGGCTGCGTCTCGGTGCTCTCGGTCGACATCGGGGATTTCAACACCCCCTCTTCTCACCTGGTCGACGCCTCCGGGCAGGGTAAGGCGGCCCGCGACTGCACACCCGACGAAATCGCCGCAGAGGTGTGGCGCCAGATCATTTCGGCGCTCACGAGCTGCCCGGGATCGGCCGGGGAAGAGGTCATGCCGTGGCCCGCGTGGTATGCGCTCGATCGCGGACTGCTCATGGCTGCCGGACCCGGTCAGGGCCGCGGCCGCATAGTTCGCAACGAGTCACCGTACCTCGTTCCCATCGTCGGAGACTGGAACAATCGCCCCGGCAGCGACCCGTGGAATCCGCACGGAACGTCGTGGACGTCTACCCCGGACGAGGACGGGTGGCTCCGAGATCTCACGCAGCGCAACGTCTTCCAGGCCCGCCATGGCGGCTACCAGGTGCACAACAATTCCGTGGTCTTCGCGGGCACGTGGAACAAAACGTTCACCCGGGTGACGTCGATGGAGTCTGCGTGCGAGTCGGGACGACATGCCGTCAATGCCATTCTCGACCACTACATCTGGGTCGAATCGGGTGGTCGCGATCGCCGGGAGAAGACCCCGGCGCTCTACTGGGACTTCCCGTACGGCTTCCTCGATCAAGGTATGTCGAGTCCGATTCGGATGCCGACACCGGCCGGTGACTACTGCTACGTCTTCGACATCGAAAACCGCGAGCCGGCCGACACCCGCGCGCTCCGCATGCTCGACTCGGAATTGTCCGAGCGGTCGCTGCCGCATCCGTTGGACACACCGGCGGCCGGGCTTTCGTCCGGCGCCCCTCCGTCCCCCATCCCGCACTAGCTGGAGGTCAACAAATGTCCATGCCTGCAACGGATTACAACCAGCAGCTGCTCTGGCATCTGCAGTATTGGCGACAGCTCCTGGAGCAGTGGGCGGCCATGGCGGCCGGGTCACCATTCCTGACCGCGCCGCCCCTGCTGCCCACAGCGCCCGCGGGAGGGCAGTTCATGCCGCAGTTCATGCCGCCAATGCCGTTCATGCCGCCAATGCCGATGGGGCCGCCGATGGGGCCGCCCACCGCTGCGGGGTCGTCGGCACCGCCCGCGCCGGCCGACTACACCCAGCAACTGTTCGGCTGCCTGCAGGCGTGGCGGCGCTACCTCGAGCAGGCGACCGGCGCAAGTCCGGCGTGGCCGCAGGCATGGACCGCGCAACCGCCGACCGCGGGTCCTGGCGACGGCGGCAACAGCGGTCCGAACCGACCGCCGAACGGGCCGACTCCACCCGAATATCCCGGCGTGCCCCAGAGCGACGAGACTAAGAAATCGGACGCGATACCGCCGAAGCTGATCGACCGGCCGCCCGTCATACCCGGCCAGAGCCAAATCGCCGCCCCACCGATCGATCCCAGCGAGCGAATCAGCAGTCCCGGCATGCCATTCCAGATGCCGGACCCGGACGTCTTAGCGGCTCGTCCCATAATTTCGCGCCGGCCCATGCCGGAAGCAACCTCCTACCCCGAAGTGGGTACGGCCTTTCTCAGGACAATGTCCAACGTCGAGCCCACTGCACTGCCGCAGGTCGAGCCCAAATCGCTGTTCTCCGCCCCGGGCGCTGCCACAAGCTTCCGGGAGCACGCTGAAACACCCTCGCCCTGACCGGTTTTGGGCATCAGTCCATCAGCTGGGCGGCGTTTCAGGGTGTGCCGGCCGCACCCGAGGGTGGCCTGATTAAACGGCAATGGCTGGACGATTGGCGGCTGCCGGCCGCCCCACAAAGCCCGCTGCTGACCGTGGTCGGCGTCGACCCGGCTGACTCCGGCGAAGGTGACGCCTGTGGTCTGGTGGCGGCGTCGATGACGGCCGAGGGCGTGGTGGCGATGATCGCCGACCAGAGTGCCCCGATGACGTCTGATCAGTGGGCGCGGGCTGCGGTCGAGCTGGCCGCCGACGTCGGCGCTAGCGAGATCAGCGTGGAGGGCTTCGCCGCTGCGACGACCTACACGCGCGTGGTCAACGACGCCTTGAAGCGGTACCGGATCGACCGGCCGGTGAAGGTGACGAGCTGGCCGCCGAAGGGGTCGGGGCGTGGGGGCGGGGATGCGATAGCGCGGAGCAGCGCGCTGCTACAAGCGCTTGAGGTCGGTACCTGTCGGCTGGCCGGCCACTTCCCGGCGTTTGAAGAGGCGGCGGTGGCGTGGCAAGCCGGGCAGCATCAGCCCGACTCCCTGGCCAGCCTGGTTGTGGCCTATGACGTGCTGGTGCATGCCGCTGGCCGGCAATGGTCGTTTGCCTCGCCGTTGGATCTGGAAAGACGCCTGGCTGATCGCCGGCAGGCGGTGTCACCGGGTCTGGCGCGCGGCGGGTCACTGACCGGCCGGCTGTCACGCCGATAGGCGGCTACCTACGCCGCCGGATCGGCGGTTGAGCTGACCGGGTTGTCGTTGGGCTGCGGCGAAATTCAGGTGACCAGGCTCACGATGAACGCTAGACTCGCCGCCTGTGACCAGCGGGGAAATTGAAGCGTACGAGCAGCGTGTCGCTCGTGCGACGGATCGCCTGGATGACTTCACCAACCAACTTGCAGACGAACTCGATAAGCAGAATGGCGGGTTCCGCTGGTGGCGGGAGTTCACCGACTGGAAAACGATCACGATGCTGTCCGACTATCTGTTGCAATCACTGGGCGGTACTTCGGAGGCGATTAGGTCGGCATCACTCAAAGCCGATGTGCACCGGCAGACCAGTTTTGAAGAAGACGAGATCTATCAGAAGGCCCTGGCGGAGTTCAATGCTTCGGGCTCACACGACCTTGAGGTGTTCTTAAACGCATTGCTGAACGCCCCACAAGCGCGGCGCCGCTCGCTCACGATCACCGAGTCAGCAGAGGCATGCCTTTACCATCTTGGCCAGACCCTTGATCGTCTGGCGGCGGCGGTAATCATTGTGGGGGGCTTCGGATTTAAAGACGTAGCGAATGCTTACTGGACCGACCTCGTTAAGTTTGCCGAGCAGCTGAACCCACAAGCTCCTCCGAATCCTTCCCCACCACCTGCTGGATCGCGGCAAGCGATCAGAGAAGCCTTGGTAGCGCCGATTGAGCCGCCGGGGAGCCCAGGGCGACTCGCCCAGGAGGCGTTGGTGGCACCAGTTCTCGGTTGGGAGCAATTTGGGCCAACCGATTGGTTGCCCTGGATGCGCGATGCGCGGCATGGCTTAACACATCGTTCGCCGGCGGCGAAATTTAATGTGGCAGTTGGTGATCGTTTGACACGGCTGTTCTATCGGCAACCGCGCTGGAGTGAGATTCAGGCCCTGGTATTCGGCAGCAAGCCGCCCAACCGACCGATCTTTGACACCTTTGTCCTCTCAGCGAGCTCCGATGTCCTCGACGGGCTTTGCGACTCGACGGCTCAACTTGTCGAAGCGCTAACTGACGCCATGATGACGTGCTGGGCGGCGCGTAGGGCAAACCCTGAGATGATTGCTCAGAGCGGTCGCCAATGGCGAAAAGTAGACCCTGACGAAGCGCTGTCGCAATTTCCGGGATACGGCGACAGCGTGACTTTGGACAGTCGTGAGATACGGCTCGGCACAGTTGATTCCAAGCGATGGGTCGCGGCCCGTATTCACGACGAGCACCGCCGGCGGTGGTATGAGTGAGGCGTGATCCTGTTATAAACACGGGCTGCGGGAAGTGTCCAGGCTTGGCTCGTGACCTTCACAGCCCACCGCCGCCTTGCGCTGAGATATTGCTTAGTCGCGGCTCCGGCAGCGACGAAGGGAGAAACGCCTCGTCGTGTGGGTGCAGATAGATGTACTCGCTGGCGGACCGCGCCGTGCTCTCGTTGATGAACTTTTCGGTGGCGGTCGTGCCCGATTCGACTGAATCCAACATGCCCGCGCGGACTTTCTCTACTGGATAGTTGAATTCGATCATCGGCTTAACGTCGCTCATGATTAAACCCAGTTGGCGAGTGAGCGGAAAGGTGATGCCCCAAGCCGTCGCGAATCCCACGCCTTCCCACGGAGCGCAATCTGGATCGCGCACTAACCCGACGGGCTGATCACAGGTGATCAGCGAACGACGGCTGAATCGAACCAGCTTCCACGGCCGGGACATGATGTAGGGCATCAGATGGTCCGCACCGTCAATCAGCTGCTCGATGTGCGCTATCGGGGCAATTGTGATCGGCGGTCCTCCTGGCTGTGTTGCCTGCTGCCAGATCACCTCGGCTTCGTCATCGTCCACCTCGACTCCGTATCGCTTCTGGACCCAGTACTTGACGTTGTCCCGACCAGTGAACTGAACTTCCAGACGCGTCATCTGGGCAGCCAGATATTCGAGAGTGCGACGGTGATCCGGCCCTCGAAGGTACTGCACCGCCATAAATGTCGCCAACGTAGTGCGCTGCTCCGCTGATAGCGGCCACTCACCATCAACGATCACCCGAAGAACTGACGCTACATCACCTTCTAGATGAGATAGCGCCTTCTCGAAGGCGTCTGCCCCGTCTGGGTGTCCGTCGATGGAGTAAAAGTTGTTTGTCGCGGCGGTGTTCCTGATGCGCGAGGTATACCGTCTGTCCCCGGGCAATCGCACCGTCACAATGTGTTCGTCCTGGTCGGCAAATCCCTTGAGGTAGAACCTGGGCACCGTGTGGTGCAGCTTCGCAACGTCGGCCACCACAGCTCAGCCCATCAACGTCGCGGCGACCGTCGCGCCAAGGTTCCAGCACGCCTCAACGTCGGCCTTGGCGGGCTTGCCTGACACCACAACGGATTCCGCCGCCTTGACCCAACCCAAGCCGGCAGTGATTCCGTCCACGGCGCGCTCGGCACCCTCGGTGCCCTCGTTGCCGTGCAGGTACAGCCCGAACGGTCGCCCACGAGTGGAGTCGAGCAGCTGGTAGTAGGCGCAATCGAACGCGTGCTTGAGGGCCCCCGAGATGTAGCCGAGGTTCGCCGGGGTGCCCAGCAAATAGCCGTCGGCGGCCAGCATTTCGGCCGGCGAGACCGTCAGCGCCGCGCGCCGCAGCACCTCCACACCCTCGATGTCGGGGTCGGTGGCACCGGAGACCACCGCCTCGAACATCTCGTGGGTGTGCGGCGACGGCGTGTGGTGCACGATCAGCAGCGTCTTGCTCATAAGCGGCCCTGCAGGTCGACGGCCGTCTTCATGGCCTCGCGGGCGCGGCGACGATCCCCCGCGTAGTCATAGGCGCGGGCCAGCCGGTACCAGCGCCGCCAATCGTCCGGGTGATCCTCCACCTCAGCGCGCACCGTGGCGAACAGTTCGTCGGCCGCGTCGCGCTGGATGCGGCCCGACGGGCGGCGCGGCAGCGCGCTGGTGTCCAGTTCCATTCCGTCGGCCGCGATCAGCCGGGCCAGCTTTTGGTGCGCGAATCCGGCGCGCAGGGTGGCGATCATCGCCCACAGCCCGATCACGGGCAGGATCAGCACCGCGAGCCCGAGGCCGACGGCGGCAGCCCGGCCGGAGCCGATCATCGCGACGGCCACGCGCCCCAGCAGCACGAAGTACACCAACAGCGCGAGGCACATGAAGGCGACGAGCAATTGGGTGCGCAGCGCTTTGGTCATTGCAGATTGAGCAGGGCCTCGAGACCCACCGTCAGGCCGGGGTGCTCCTTGACCCGCCGCACGGCCAGCAGCACGCCGGGCACGAACGAGGTCCGGTCGATGCTGTCGTGGCGGATGGTCAGCGTCTCCCCCTCGGTGCCGAACAGGATCTCCTGGTGCGCGACCAGCCCCGCCAGCCGCACCGAGTGCACCGGGATGCCGTCGACGTCGGCGCCGCGCGCTCCCGGCAGGCTCGTGCTGGTGGCATCGGGGTTGGGCGGCAAGCCTTTTCGCGCCTCGGCGATCAGCTTCGCGGTGCGCGTCGCGGTACCCGACGGGGCGTCGGCCTTGTGCGGGTGGTGCAGCTCGATCACCTCCGCCGAGTCGAAGAAGGGCGCGGCCTGCTTGGCGAAGTGCATCGACAACACCGCGCCGATGGCGAAGTTCGGCGCGATCAGCACCGACGTGCCTCCACCGCCGCCGAGCCAATCCTGCACCTGTTGCAACCGCTCGGCGGTGAAGCCCGTGGTCCCCACGACGGCGTGAATTCCGTTGTCGATGACGAACTTCAGGTTGTCCATCACCACGTCGGGGTGGGTGAAGTCGATGACGACCTCGGTGTTGCCGTCGGTCAGCAGGCTCATCGGGTCGCCGGCGTCCACTTCGGCCGACAGGCTCAGATCCTCGGCGGCCTGCACCCCCGCCACCATCGCCGATCCGACCTTGCCCTTGGCTCCCAGCACTCCTACCCGCATGGCCTTCACCCTAGACGGGGTCAATTCTGCGCCGCGGCGTGCATCGAGTTGTTTCAGGACAACGCGAACGTGGGTTTCTCGCCCCGATCAGGTGTGGACGATCCAGCCCGCTTCGGTGTAGGGAGTGGGCTGGTCGGGATCGTTGATCGTGATGAACAGGTCGCCTCCCGTCGGCATAGCGAAGCCGACGAATCCATGCGCGGTCTGGCCGTCGTGGAGGCCGCCCGTTTGCAGCGGGGGCATCTTGTCGAGCCTCCGGTAGTCGACAGCCATCGTTGCGGGCTGGGGTGCGTCGTTGCCGCCGCCGTATCCGGCGAACATATAACGCTGGTTGAAATGGAAGAACTTATGGGACGTCGCGGTGATAGTCATTTCCACCACGTTGCATGCGGAGCCAGGCGTCGGACTCGCAAAATGAGAGGCGCACCCCGGCGGTAACCACTGTGCGCTGTTGATAGTGATATCGGCGGTCGCGCCGCCGGCCGCTTGTGCATGCACGGGCACACCCATCTGACCGATCGGGAACGGTGGATTCTCCGGCGTGGAGTCGGCCGAACCGGTGGGACACGAGCATGCGGCGATGACCACGGCGACCGCAGCCGGCGCAATCACAGATCCCGCGCGCACCACGGGTGGTTACCCGCAGCGCTGCCACGAAAAACGCGGGTGCGTTGTCCACAGTCCGCGGTTTATCCACAGCTGCGGCTCGGTCCGTCTCCCGTCGTCGTGCCCAGCACATAGCATTCGAACATGCATTCGATTGAGGTCCCGGCTGAGGTGTCCGCCGCGCTGGATGCCCAGGAAGCCGCCGATGCGGCCCTACGCGGCCTCAACTTCGATGCGCTGAGCCCCGCCGTCCGGCTGCACGTGCTCGAACGGACGGAGGCCTCGCGCCGGCGACAGATTGCGCTCAGCCACGACGTCATTGCGAGCTTGGCGACGGAGGACCCCGCCGACATCGGCGGCCCTGTGCACAAGGTGGTCGCCGACTATCTGCGGATCAGCTATGCCGAGGCGTGCCGTCGGCTTCGCGACGCCAAGGAGTTGTCTGCGCGCCTGACCCTCACCGGCGCGGAGCTGCCGCCACAGTTGCCGGCCACGGCCGTGGCATGGCGCGACGGGATGCTCGACGGTCAGCACTTACGTGTCATTCAAACGTTCATCCGCGATCTCCCGGACTCCGTGCCCGCTGCCACCGTGGACGACGCCGAGCGATTCCTGGCCGGGCAGGCGCGGACGTTGCGTCCGGATCAGTTGCAGAAGCTCGCACACCAGTGCGCCCTGCGGCTCAACCCGGACGGAAAGTTCTCCGACGCCGACCGTGCACGCCAGCGTGGGTTCACCTGGTGCGGCCAACGACCCGACGGGATGAGCATCGGGAAGCTGATCGCCTCACCGGAGTTGCGCGCCAACCTCGACGCCTGGCTGTCCCGGTTCGCGGCTCCCGGAGTGTGCAATCCGGACGACCAAACACCCTGTGTTACGGGCGAACCCGACGATGAGCGAGTGCGCGGCGATAGGCGCAGTCCCGCGCAGCGCCAGCACGACGCACTCAACGCCCTGGTGCGCGGGCAGCTGGGCGACCCGAAACTCGGCCGGCACAACGGGTTACCGGTGGCGGTCATCGTGTCGACGACGCTGCAGGAGCTGACGTCGGGCACCGGGCGCGCGGTGACCAGTGGCGGAACGCTGCTGCCGATGCGCGACGTGATCCGGATGGCCCGCCACGCCTACCACTATCTCGCCGTGTTCGACGAGCACACCAGCCGCCCACTGTATCTCGGCCGGTCGCGGCGCATTGCCACACCGGATCAACGCATCGTGTTGTATGCGCACGACCGCGGCTGCACCCACCCCGGCTGCGACGCACCCGGCTACTGGTGCGAGGTGCACCATCTCAACGAGTGGGCGGCCGGCGGCACGACCGACTCGGACAATCTCACCTTCGCCTGCGCCCCACACCACAAGCTGGCGGAAAAAGGTTGGCGCACAACGAAATCACGCCAGGGTGACACCGAGTGGAGACCGCCGCCGCACTTAGACCGCGGCGCGCGCACCAACGACTTTCACCATCCCGAACGCCTACTTCTTGAACCGCCCGGCGAAGCCGCGCAGGGGTAGGTCGGCGCTGGTGATGAGTCCCGGCGGCGCCGCGACCACCGACTTGATCGAGGCCAGCGCGGGCATCCCGGTGACGGTCATGCCGATGGAGGCGAAGTTGTCCGGGTTGGACAGGTCGACGCCCGGCTTGGGAAAGATCATGTGCTTGTTGTAGATGCAGGGGTCGCCCTGGATTTGAGTGATGTAGCAGCCCTTGATGTTCCAGCTGGGGTCGGTGTGCGGGGTCATCTGCCATTCCAGGTGCGTCTCGACCCGCGGCACGCCGTCGACCATGCCCTGGTACTTGATGTAGTTCCCGCCCAGCGAACCCTTGGGCAGCGTGTACCAGCCCAGGTCGACATCCTTGGTGCACGCGCCCAGCTCGTAGCTGAACTTGACCTCGTCGAGGCGCAGGTCGAAACAGTCGGCCATCATGTACACGCTGTCGGCGAAGACGCGGGTGTATTTCTCGAGCTTCGAAGGGATTTCGGGGTCGTCGACCGGCTGGCCGTAGCCCACCTCGATCCAGGTGTCCTTGGAGTGGTGGCACGACACGTCGACCGATTCGATGGTGGTGACGTTCTCGATGTCGGCGACGTCGGCTGAGCACACCACGCCCAGGATCTGGTTCAGCCCGGGGTTCATCCCGGTGCCGTAGAACGTCGCGCCGCCCTTCTCACACGCCTCGGCCAACAGCCGGCTGACCGGCTTGCCCGACGGGTGCGGGTGGTTCTTGTCGCGGTGCCAGCCGGTGATCCAGTCCGCGGTGGTGACGATGTTGATGCCCGCCTCGAGCACCTCGACGTACAGGTCCTCGTCGGGGAACACCCCGTGGAACGTCAGCACGTCCGGCTTGGCGGCGATGATCTCCTCGATCGTCCCGGTGAAGGCCACCCCGTTGGGCGCCAGCCCGGCGAACTCTCCGGTGTCCTTGCCGACCTTCTCCGGCGAATAACAGTGCACGCCAATGAGTTCGATGTCGGGCTGGGTGGCGATCCGCTTGATCATCTCGGTGCCGACGTTGCCGCTTCCGACCTGAAACACGCGAACCGGTGCTGCACTCATTGCCTTGAGCCTTCCTGCGTTGCGAACGCGTCGGGATAGAATTGCTTGGCCCACTTGCGAATTGCGGTGAAGCCTTCGTACTCGTCGGGGGCCAGGGCCGGCGGATCCGAATAGCGCTGGTGCTGCCAGATCTCGATGTCCTGCTCGAACTGGCGGATGACCTCGCGCCCGAACTCGTCCGCCTTGGCGGCGGCGCGGTCGGGGTCCCTGTTCGGCGTCCGGCCGATGTAGACCATGAAGCGCACATCGGAAGTGAACTCGTCGATCGGCGTGATCGCCGAGATGGTGCGGTTGTCGATCATGCCCCAGCTCTTGGTAACCGCGATGCCCAAGCCGCCGTTGATCGCCTGCACGCCGCTGTTGACGTCCTCGATCTTCTGCCCGTCGTCGCCTTCGAAGGTGATGGTGAAGTCGACATAGGACACCGGCTCGGCGAAGTCGTGGCGGGTGAACACCGGCACGATCGGGGTGTTGTGCACGAACTTGAAGTGCGCGAAGTCCACCCCGTTTTCCAGCACGTATTGCGGGTGCAGTTCCAGGGTCTCGCGGTACAGCCGCTGCTGCGGGTAGTAGTCGTCGGCGCTGCTGCCGTCGTCGAACGCGGCGAACACGTCCGGCGCGTCGAAGTAGGGCTCGCGGCGGTCCAGGTCGTGCCAGATGTACACCGACGCGTTGCGCTCGACCACCGGGTAGGTGCGGATGCGGCGACCACGGTTGGGCCGATCCTGGTACGGGATGCAGACGTTGCGGCCTTCCTGGTTCCACTGCCACCCGTGGAACGGGCACTGCAGCACCTCGCCGACGACCTTGCCGCCATACCCCAGGTGCGCGCCCAGGTGCTCGCAGTAGGCGTTCATCACCGTCAGCTCGCCGGATTCGGCGCGCCAGGCGACCAGTTCCTGGTCGAAGTACTTCATCTTGTGCACGTCGCCGACGCCGATCTCGTCGGACCAGGCGACCTGGAACCAGCCCGTCGGTTTCATCGACAACGGTGGCTTAGCCATCAAGCCCTGCCATGTGACTGCCCTCCCTCGCGTACGAATATAGGCCGCACCGCGACAAAATCAAAGTACCCTCTATGAAACTCTTCGTCCGGGCCGTCGCCAGCGGATAAGATCGGCGAAATGACCCCTCAGAGCAGCGCGGCCGGCGTCGCGCGTCGGCGCCCGAATCGGCGCGGCAATGCGACTCGCGAGAGCATGCTCGAGGCGGCGTTGCGCTCGCTGGCCTCTGGCGAGCCGGGCTCGGTATCGGCCAACCGCATCGCCAAGGACATCGGCGCCACGTGGGGCGCGGTGCAGTATCAGTTCGGTGACACCGATGGGTTTTGGGCGGCGGTGCTGCACCGCACCGCCGAGCGGCGCGCCGCGACGTTCTCCACGCTGTCGACGCCAGTCTCGCCGGACGCGCCGCTGCGCGAGCGGGTCGGCGCGATCATCGATACCCTCTACCGCGGCCTGGCGTCCCCGGATTCGCGGGCGATCGAAAACCTGCGTGCCGCCCTGCCGCGCGATCCCGACGAACTCGAGCGGCTCTACCCGCGCACGGCGGCCGAGCTGTTCTCCTGGGGCAAAAGCTGGCTGGAGACCTGCCAGCACGCGTTCGCCGGTCTGGCCGTCGATCCGGACCGGGTCCGCGAGCTCGCGGCCCTGATCCCCGGCGCGATGCGCGGCCTGGTGTCGGAGCGACAGCTGGGTTCCTACGCCGACCTGGACATGGCGCGCCGCGGCCTGACCAACGCCCTGGCCGCCTACCTCGAGCAGTCCCGGCCGTAATGGCCGACATCACGATCCGCGAGGCCACACCAAACGATTTCGCCGATGTGGCCGCGATGCACTATCCGGTCTGGCGGCAGTCCTGGTCCGGCGTGCTGCCGGCGGAAGTGCTCGACGTGCTCACGTCGCCGAAACGCTGGGCCGTGCTGCTCTATCCCCGAGACCTCAGCCGGCCCGGTTGGCGGATGTGGGTCGCCGAGGCCGACGGGCAGTTGCGCGGCATGACGATCTTCGGGCCGGACCCGGACGACCCCGAGCGACTCGAACTCGATGCGCTCTACATCTCGCAGACCAGCCAACGGCACGGCGTCGGCGGCCTGCTGCTCGCGAAGGCCCTGAACTCCGACCCGCGCGGTGACGTCGTGCTGTGGTGCGCGGAGGCCAATGGCGTGGCGCGACGCTTCTACGAGAAGAACGACTTTCACCTCGACGGGCGCACCCTGGACTGGGAGCCGGTGCCCGGCGTCAAAGTGCCCCACCTGGGCTACCGCCTCAGGCGTCGATGACGACTCGCTCGCCGTCGGCGCGCGAGACACACACCAGCATGCCGTCGTCTCCCGGCGCCGCTCGCCCACGGTGATCCACTTGTCCGGCAAGCACTTTGACCCTGCACGTCCCGCAGAAACCCTGCCGGCACGAGTAGGGGGTAGTCGGGTCCCGATCGAGCATGACCTCGAGTGCGGTCCGGTTCGCCGGCACCTCAAGCACCTGCCGTGATCGCGCGAGCTCCAACTCGAACGGCACCCCGTCGACGACGGGAGCCGGGCTGAACCGCTCGTAATGCAGTGGCGCACCGGCATGCTCGGTGCGGGCAGTGCGGACGGCTTCCAGCATCGAGCTCGGCCCGCAGACGTAGACCGCGGTCGCCGGTCCAGCTCCGTCCAGCAGTTCGGCCACGGTGGCGAAGCGGCCGCGCTCGTCGTCGGCCCACACCGTCACCCGGTCCGGCCCCAGCGACACGACCTCGTCGAGCAGCGGCATGTACTCGCGGCTGCGGCCGGTATAGATTGCGCGCCAACCGATTCCACGCTGTGCGGCCACCTGGATCATCGGCAGGATGGGTGTCACCCCGATGCCGCCGATGACGAACAGCACCTCGCGCTCGGCGGTGCCGAGGTAGAACGCGTTGCGTGGACCCTCGAACGCCAGCGTGTCGCCCACGCCGAACGTCTCATGCATCTCGATGGATCCGCCTCCGCCGTCGGCGATCCGGCGCACGGCGATGCGGTAGTCGGTGCGCCGCCCGGGCGCACCGCACAGCGAGTACTGCCGCCGCCGGCCCGAGGGCAACAGGACATCGATGTGGCCGCCGGGCGTCCAGGACGGAAGCAACCCGCCGTCGGGGTCGGCGAGGGTCAGCGCGACGACGTCCGGGGCGACGAGCTCGCGCTTGGTCACCACCGCGGTCAGCTTGCGCTGCACCGGCTTCACCCGCGCGGGCGACCACCGGGACACCGTGGCGAAGCCCTCGAACACGGCCCGCACGCCCCACAGCAACGACCCGAAGCGGTCGTGGTCGCGCCGCCCGTACAGGTCGGCCGGTCTGCTGGCCCAAATGCTTTCCGGCACCGAATCCGCCCCCTACTTCTGCCGAATGTCCAAGCGCGCGAACAGCCGGATCGCTCCCGGGCTGATGCGCCGCATCGCATAGCCGATCCGCGACTCCGCGGCGATCGGCAACACGGCCGGACCGGTCTTGACGGCCTTGACGATCGCCTTGGCGGTCGCTTCGGGGGTGAAGTTGCGGCGCCGGTAGGCGGCGTCGGCCTTGCCCCGCGCCCGCTCCTGCTCGTCCGCGCTCATCCCGGCGTAGATCGTGTTCTTCGCGATGTTGGTGTTGACGAATCCCGGGCACACCGCCGTGACGCCGATGCCCTCGTCGGCGAAGTCGGCCCGCAGCGATTCGCTGAGCGCCAGCACGGCCGCCTTGGTGGTGCTGTAGGCGACCATGGACTTCGACGGCAGGTACGCCGACGCCGACGCCACGTTGATGATCGTTCCGCCCTCGCCGCGCTCGACCATCTGCGCCCCGAACGCGCGGCTGCCCGAGATGACGCCGCCGACGTTGACGCCCATGATGTCTTCCCAGTTCGCCGAGCTCGTCTCCAGGAATCGGCCCGCCATCCCGATGCCGGCGTTGTTCACCAGGATGTCCACCACGCCGTGCTCGTTACGCACCTGCGCCGCAAGGTCGTTCATGGCGGCCTCGTCGCTGACGTCGACCTGGTAGGCCGCGGCCTCGGCGCAGGCGGCGCGCACGGCGTCGGCGGTGTCGTTGGCGGCGGCAAGGTCACGATCGACGAGCACGATCTTGCGGGCGCCGTTGCGGGCCAGCTCCACCGCGGTGGCCCGGCCGATTCCGGCGCCGGCGCCGGTGACCAGGGCGAGTTTGCCGCGCACCTCGCGCCGCTCGCCGCGCACCTCAGCCGCCCCGACGGGGGCCGCGCCGGCGACGTGCCGGTCGACCCACTCGGCGGTCAGCCGGGCGACGACGTCCGGACGCGACGTCACCACCCAGTGGCCACCCTCGATCTCGATCACCCTGCCGCCGTTGGGAATTGCGCCGGTGAACCGTTGCAGCACGGGCGTGACGAAGATGTCGCGGCGCGGCACCAGAGTCTGCACGGCGACGGTGGTCTCGGGGAGTTGGCGTCCCGGCGCCAGCATCGGGGCCGGCATGTTCTGCCGGTACAGGTTGAGCCCGTGCACATAGTCGGCGACCGAGCGCAGGGTGTCGTGGCGCTGGCTGCGCGTGCTCGACCGGCCGATGCGCTCAAGCGCCTCAACGACTTTCACCCCGACCCGGGAGCGAAACGACAGTTCCGGCACGCCCGGGCACAGGAAGAAGCCGATGTAGCCCGACGAGATCAGTTGCCTGATCACCCGCGCCACGGCCCGCGGCGTGCGCGCCGACCGCAGAAACGCGCCGGCGTAGTTCAGGTGCGGGCCCGAGATCGAGGTGAAGGATGCGACTTTGTTCATCACCGAGCCGTCGGTGACCGCCGCCCACGCCTGAATCGATCCCCAGTCGTGGGCCAGCAGGTGCACCGGCCCGACACCCAGGCTGTCGATCACCGCACCGATGTCGGAGATCAGCTGCGCGAAGCGGTATCCGGATCTCTTTGCGGGACGGGTGGATTCACCGGCCCCGCGCACGTCGTAGGCCACGACGTTGTAGGGCTTGCCGGTCAGCTCGTGGGCCACGCCGTCCCAGACGTGGTGATTATCCGGAAAGCCGTGAATTGCCAAGATGGTTGGGCGCGCCGGGTCGATGTCGGTGTACCGGTGCACGGCCAGCGTGACGCCGTCGCTGGCGGTGATGGTCGACGTGACGGTCATCAGTGCGAGGCGCGCGCGGCGGGTGAGATGGCCAGGTAGTCGACAGCCTGTTCCAGCCCACCGAGCTGCGAAGGGTGGAAGCTTGGCCGGTAGTAATTGCCGATCGCCTGGATGAAGCGCAGCGGCCCGGGCACCAGGCCGCGGCGCGCCGTGGAGAAGTAGTCGCGCCAGCGCGGCTTGGTGCGCGGCGGCAGGTGGGGATCCAGCGAGTACATGAACCGCACCCCGCGGATCCACAACAGCAGCATGGCGGGCGTCACCACGAGCTGGGCGCGCACCTGCCGCCAGTAGCCGGCCTGCAGATGCTTCATCGTGTCGAAAGCCACCGCCTTGTGCTCAACCTCTTCGGCGCCGTGCCAGCGCAGCATGTCCAGCATCACCGGATCGGTGCCGATCTTGTCGTGGGCCGGCGAGTCGAGAATCCACTCGCCGAGAATGGCGGTGTAGTGCTCGATCGCCGAGACGATGGAAACCTGCTCGAGAAGCCAGCCCTGCTGGCGGCGCCGGCTCCAATCGGGCCGGGGTCCGAGCAGCTTGTCGAACAGCCACTTGATCTGGCCGGTGTAGGGGGTCAGGTCGATGTCGCGGGCGGCGAAGTGGGCGAGCACGTTGGCGTGCGCCTGCGAATGCACGGCCTCCTGGCCGATGAAGCCCTGGACGTCCAGGCGCAGCTGGTCGTCCTTGATCAGCGGCAGCGTCTGCTTGAACACCTCGACGAAGAACTCTTCGCCGGCGGGCAGCAGCAGGTGCAGCACGTTGAGGACGTGGGTGGCGAACGGCTCACCGGGCACGTAGTGGAACGGCAGCTGCGTCCAGTCGAAGTTCACATCGCGGGCCTCGAGCACCAGTCGCTCGTGGTCCAGCGAGGCGTCATGTGGACCCGCTGCCTGGTTGTCGACGGTCAGCATCATGCCCCCTACCTCTGCGTTTCGCCCTCGATCACGGTGTTGCGGTGGGCGTCGCGCGTCTCAAGTATAGGTACGTCACCCAGATATGCGAAACCGCCGGTACTGGGTTCTTGCGCATGGGTTCTTGCGTGATCACCGTCAGCCGGCGGCGACGTTCCGGCGCAGGTCGTACTGGCCGGGATCGGGGTTGGCCAGCATCCGGCGGTGTTCGGCCGGCGTGAGCGGCCACACCTCGGGCACGCCGTCCTTGTTGAGGTACCAGCTGTTACAGCCGGTGGTCCACACGGTGTCCGGCATCGCGGCGCGCAGCTTCGCGTTGAACCGCTCGGTCGCCGCGGCCGTCGGCTCGATCGTGTCGAATTCGCGGCGGCGCCAGCGCTCGATCCAGCCCACGATGTGGTCGGCCTGCGATTCGGCCACCGTCGTCAGCGCCAGGTTCCCCACCGGGCTGTGCGGGCCCAGCATCATGAAGAAGTTGGGGAAACCGGACAGCGCGACGGTTTGGTAGGCCCGGGGCCCGTCACGCCAGACGTCGTTGGCGCGGATGCCGTCGCGGCCGATCAGCTCCATCGGCCGGAAGAACGCGTGCGTGTCGAATCCGGTGGCGAGCACGATGATGTCGACGTCGTGCAGGACGCCGTCGGCGGTGACGATGCCGCGCAGTTCCACATGATCGATGCTCTCCGTCACCAGGTCGACGTCGTCGCGCTGCATCGCCCGGTAGAAACCGTTCGACATCACCAGGCGCTTGCACGCCGGCGTGTAATCGGGAGTCAGGGACCGCCGCAACTCGGGATCGCGGATCTCCCAGAGGCTGGCCCGGCACAGCGCCGCCATCATCTTCCGGCGCAGACCCGGCTTCGTCAGTCCGACCGCGAAGTAGTCGTATCCGAGGCTGTAGATGCGATACGCCAACCCGTCCAGCCATGGCAACTTGCGCCGGGTGATCCCGGTGAAGCCGCTGTAGCGCGGATTCGCCAGGCGCAGCACCCATTGCGCGGTGCGCTGGAACAGCGTGACGTGGCCGGCCACCCCGGCCAGACCGCACACCAGCTGCACGCCCGTCGACCCGTTGCCGACGACGGCGACGCGGCGCCCGCGCACGTCGACGCCGTGATCCCAGCGCGCCGAGTGGAAAACGTTGCCGCCGAAGTCATCCAGGCCCGGAATCGACGGCAGTCGCGGGTGATGCAGCACGCCGGTGGCCGAGATCAAGAAGTCGACCGTCGATTCCTCCCCGGCAGCGGTGCGCAGCACCCAGCGGCCGTCCGCGAAACGCGCGTGCGAGATCTCGGTGCCGAAGCGGATCCGGTCGCGCAGCGCGTAGCGGTCGGCGATGCCCCGGAAATAGGCCTGGATTTCGCCGCCGGGCGAGAACAGGTGTGACCAGTCGGGGTTCCGGGCGAAGCTGTACTGATAGATGCGCGACGGGATGTCGCAGACCAGGCCGGGATAGGTGTTGTCCCGCCAGGTGCCGCCCACCTCGTCGGCCTTCTCGTACACGGTCACATCGCGGATACCGCTGCGCAGCAAGGCAATTGCGACGCACAGCCCCGACATGCCGGCTCCAATGACGGCTACGGCGGGATCACGTCGCGTCATCGGAACTCCCCGGTTCTTCGGCTACTCGGTCTCGGCGCGCTGCTTGAGGCGCTGCAGCGTGAGCCGGATGTGCTCGGTGTTGGCGGCCGCTCGGTCGCTGACGCCGGTGGCCTTGCTCGCGGCCTTGCGGAACCAGCCGGGCCTGCGGTCCCAGGTGCTCTCGGTGACGGCGCACCCGCCGTCGGCCGCGGCGATGTCATATTGCCAGCGGGCGACCGGAATCATGGTGTGGCTCACGTCGAACGCGAAGCGGCGGCCCGGTTCGGCGTCGGTGACCGTGCACTTGGTGCTCCAGCGCCGACTGCCGCTCCGGTTGTGGCCGGTGAACACCGCGCCCGGGCTCACCGCGTCGCCCTTGCGCCATTGCATCGCCACCGCCTCCTCGGCCAGCTCGGCCAGCGTGGGCAGGTCGGTGATGAGCCGGTACACCACGTCGGGGCGGGCGTCGATCTGCACGGTGGCCTGCACGCACGGGTCGGTCATCCGCCGATCATAGCCAGCAAACACCGAGCTTTTGCGGCCCCCGCGAACTTTCTTCACACTTGAAGGCGAACCGGCAACCAAGGGGCGATCATGCGAGTCGGCGTACCGACCGAGACCAAGACCAACGAGTTCCGGGTTGCCATCACCCCGGCCGGCGTCGCCGAGCTGACCCGCCGCGGCCATGACGTGGTCGTGCAGGCCGGCGCCGGGGAAGGGTCGTCGATCACCGATTCGGAGTTCAAGGCGGCGGGCGCCCAGCTGGCCGATACCGGCGACCAGGTCTGGGCCGACGCGGACCTGTTGCTCAAGGTCAAAGAACCGGTGCCGGCCGAGTATGACCTGTTGCGGCGCAACCAGATCCTGTTCACCTACCTGCATCTGGCCGCCTCGCGTGCGTGCACCGAAGCGCTGCTGGCGTCCGGCACGACGTCGATCGCCTACGAGACGGTCCAGAACGCCGACGGCACGCTGCCGCTGCTGGCCCCGATGAGTGAGGTCGCCGGCCGGCTGTCCGCTCAGGTGGGGGCCTATCACCTGATGCGCACCCACGGTGGGCGCGGCGTGTTGATGGGCGGCGTGCCGGGCGTCAAACCCGCCGACGTGGTGGTGGTGGGTGCGGGGACGGCCGGCTACAACGCGGCCCGGGTCGCCGGCGGCATGGGGGCCTCGGTCACCGTGCTCGACGTCAACATCAACAAGCTTCGGCTGCTCGACGCGGAGTTCGGCGGCCAGGTCCGCACCCGCTACTCCTCGGCCTACGACCTGGAGGGCACCGTCAAGCGCGCCGACCTGGTGATCGGCGCGGTGCTGCTGCCCGGCGCGAAGGCGCCCAATTTGATCTCGAATTCCCTTGTCTCGCAGATGAAATCGGGTGCCGTGCTGGTTGACATCTCCATCGACCAGGGCGGTTGTTTCGAGGACTCGCGGCCCACCACGCATGACGACCCCACCTTCGCGGTGCACGACACCGTGTTCTACTGCGTGGCGAACATGCCCAGCGCGGTGCCCAAGACGTCGACGGTGGCGCTGACCAACGCGACCATGCCGTACGTGCTCGCGCTCGCCGACCGCGGCTGGCGGGCGGCGTGCAGCTCGGATCATGCTCTGGCCAAAGGCCTTTCGACGCACGACGGCGGGCTGCTGTCCGAACAGGTGGCCACCGACCTCGGCCTGCCGTTCACCGACCCGGCCCGGGTCCTGGGTTAACCCGTGGCCGCGAGGCTGGCGATGATGTCGGCCGCGGGGCCGGCGCATGCGTTCTTGAACGACGTCCCGGCCCACAGCGCCATGCCGTTGGGATCCTCGATCGCGGCGGCGGCTTCCCGGATCGGTGAGGTCATCTGGTTGACCTCGGGGTAGCCCAGCGGCGCGACGTGGTCGAGCGTGCGGGTGAAGTCGTTCTCCAGGCCGCGCGCGTAGCGGCCCGAGAACGCCCGCGTCACAACGGTGGTGGCGAACAGCGGGTTCTTCAGCGCGACGCGGTGCGCGGAGTTGGTGCCCGCCTCGTCGGCCAGCAGCAGCGCGGTGCCGATCTGGGCCGCCACGGCTCCCCTGCGCAGCGCGGCCCCGACCTCGTCGGCGGTGCCCAGCCCGCCGGCCGCGATGATCGGGACGTCGTAAGTGTTGCGGATGCGGTCGATGAGCTGATGCAGCGACTCGTTGGCGGGTTCCATGTCCGGCGCGAAGGTGCCGCGGTGCCCGCCGGCGGCGGGCCCCTGGACCACCAGGCTGTCGGCGCCGGCCGCGACGGCGATGCCGGCCTCGTAGGCCGAGGTGACGGTGACCATCACCAAAAGGCCCAGCGCGCCCAGCCGCCGGATCACGTCGGGCGGCGGCACGCCGAAGGTGAAGGACACCAGCTCGGGCCGGACGTCGGCCACCACCTCGAGCTTCTTTTCCCACTCGTCGTCGTCGCCGTGCTGCGGGTGACCAACCTCAACCTGGTAATGCTCGGCGATTTCTTCGAGCTCGGCCGCGTAGTAATGCAGGGCAACCCAGTCGGCGACGCTGGGTTGGGGCACAAACAAGTTCACCCCGAGCGGGCCGGTGGTCGCCTTGCGTGCCGCGGCGATGTCCTCGGCGAACTGCTCGGCGCTGCGGTGTCCGCCGGGGAGGAAACCGAGCCCACCCGCATTGGACACCGCCGCGGCCAACGCGGGAGTCCCGGGCCCGCCGGCCATGGGTGCACCCACGATGGGCACGGGGATGTCCCAAAAGCCCAGCACCATCTGGCCCAGTACCATTCGGCTAATTTACCATCGCCCGAAGTTGTTGGGGCAGTGACCGTTTGGCGGCGTAGGGGCCCAGAACCGCGGCGCCGTACCGCTGCCCGAGCAGCCGGTGCGCCACCGCGTTGACCTCGTCGACGGTCACCTCGTCGATCTGCTGCAGGGTGTGCTCGATGCTGCGATGCATGCCGTAGTTGAGCTCGCTGCGGCCCAGCCGGCTCATCCGCGAGCTGGAATCCTCCAGCCCGAGCACCAGACCGCCGCGCAACGATCCCTTGGCGATGCGGCATTCCGACTCGGTGATGCCGTCGCGCGCCACCGATTCGAGCACGTCGCTGGTCACCGCCATCACCTCGGCGAAGCGTTCGGGCTGGCAGGCGGCATACACCGACAGCGCGCCGCTGTCGGCGAAGACGTCCACCGTCGAGTACACGGAGTAGGCCAGCCCGCGCAGTTCCCGAACCTGCTGGAACAACCGGGAGCTCAGGCCGCCGCCCAGCGCGGTGTTGAGCACCGACAGCGCCCAGCGATGCTCCCAGCCGCGCCCGGGCGTGCGGACACCCAATGACACGTGCGCCTGCTCGGCGTCCCGGGTGCCCAGCAGCAGACCGGGCCGGCCGCTGACCCGCCCGGCGCCCTTGCGCGGCGCGATCGGTTCGCGGCCGCGGATCAGATGCGGCCCGAAGTGCTCGCGCACCAACGCGACCACCTCGTCGTGGTCGACGTTGCCGGCCACCGCCACCACCATCCGCTCCGGCGTGTAGCGCCGGACGTGAAACGAGTGCAGCTGGTTGCGCGTCATCGACGTCACCGACCGCGCGGTGCCGATGACCGGGCGGCCCACCGGGTGGTCACCGAAGAGCGCGCTCAGGAACATGTCGCCAAGCGCGTCCTCGGGGTCGTCATCGCGCATCGCGATCTCTTCGAGGACCACGTCGCGTTCCAGCTCGACGTCGCTGGCCGCGCAGCACCCGTTGAGCACCACGTCGGCGACCAGGTCTACGGCCAGCGCCAGATCGCTGTCCAGCACGTGCGCGTAGTAGCAGGTGTGCTCCTTCGCGGTGAACGCGTTCAGCTCTCCCCCGACGGCGTCCATCGCCTGCGCGATGTCCACCGCCGTGCGGCTGGGGGTCGACTTGAACAGCAGATGCTCGAGGAAGTGCGCGGCGCCGGCCACGGTGGCACCCTCGTCGCGCGAGCCGACCCCGACCCAGACCCCAACCGAGGCGGACCGCACCGCGGGCAGGTACTCGGTGACCACCCGCAAGCCGCCCGGCAGCGTGGTGCGCCGCAGCGTGGCCTGGGGTGTCGATTCCTCCTCAGCGACCTTGCTCCGGCGCAACGCGCCGGCTCGACCGGGACGCGTCCCGGTCGATGAGTCAGCTGCTCGCCGTCGCGGCATCGGCAGGGGCGGCCGCCGGAGCATCAGCAGGAGCCGAGTTCTCTTCCTCCACCAGAACCAGCGAGATCTTGCCCCGCTTGTCGATGTCGGCGATCTCGACGCGCAGCTTGTCGCCGACGTTCACCACGTCCTCGACCTTCGCGATGCGCTTGCCCTTGCCGAGCTTGGAGATGTGGACCAGGCCGTCACGGCCGGGCAGCAGCGACACGAACGCACCGAAGTCCGTTGTCTTGACCACGGTTCCGAGGAACCGCTCGCCGACGGTCGGCAGCTGCGGGTTGGCGATGGCGTTGATCCGATCGATCGCGGCCTGCGCCGAGGGCCCGTCGGTGGCGCCGACGAACACGGTGCCGTCGTCCTCGATGGAGATCTGCGCGCCGGTCTCCTCGGTGATCGCGTTGATGACCTTGCCCTTGGGCCCGATCACCTCACCGATCTTGTCCACCGGAACCTTGATGGTGGTGACCCGAGGCGCGTACGGGCTCATCTCGTCGGGCGCGTCGATCGCCTCGGCCATGACCTCCAGGATGGTCAGCCGCGCATCCTTGGCCTGCCCCAGCGCGCCCGCCAGCACCTGTGACGGAATGCCGTCGAGCTTGGTGTCCAGCTGCAGCGCGGTGACGAAGTCCTTGGTGCCGGCGCATTTGAAGTCCATGTCGCCGAACGCGTCCTCGGCGCCCAGGATGTCGGTCAGCGTGACGAAGCGGCGCTCGGTCTTGCCGTCGACCTCGACGTCATCGGAGACCAAGCCCATCGCGATGCCGGCCACCGGCGCCTTCAGCGGCACACCGGCGTTCAGCAGCGACAGGGTGGACGCACACACCGAACCCATCGACGTCGAGCCGTTGGAGCCCAGCGCCTCGGACACCTGACGGATGGCGTATGGGAACTCCTCGACGCCCGGCAGCACCGGGATCAGGGCGCCCTCGGCGAGCGCGCCGTGCCCGATCTCGCGCCGCTTGGGCGAGCCCACGCGGCCGGTCTCGCCGGTGGAGTACGGCGGGAAGTTGTAGTGGTGCATGTAGCGCTTGGAGGTCTCGGGTCCCAGCGAGTCGATCTGCTGGGCCATCTTGACCATGTCGAGCGTGGTGACACCCAGGATCTGGGTCTCGCCGCGCTGGAAAAGCGCGCTGCCGTGCGCCCGCGGCACCACGGCGACCTCGGCCGACAACGCGCGGATGTCGGTGATGCCGCGGCCGTCGATGCGGAAGTGATCGGTCAGGATGCGCTGGCGCACCAGCTTCTTGGTCAGCGACCGGTAGGCGGCGCTGACCTCTTTCTCGCGGCCCTCGTAGGTCTCGGCCAACCGCGCGAGCACCTCGGCCTTGAGCTCGTCGGTGCGGGCGTCGCGCTCGGCCTTGCCGCCGATGGTCAGCGCCTTGGCCAGCTCGTCGGTGGCCAGGGAGGCGACCGAGTAGTAGACGTCTTCCTGGTAGTCCGGGAACGTCGGGAACTCGCCGACCGGCTTGGCGGCGGCCCCGGCCAGCTCCTCCTGCGCGGTACACAGCGCGGCGATGAACGGCTTGGCGGCCTCGAGTCCTTCGGCCACAACGGTTTCCGTCGGCGCCTGGGCGCCGCCCTCGACCAGCTCGATGACCTTCTCGGTGGCCTCGGCCTCGACCATCATGATGGCGACGTCACCCTCGACCTTGCGGCCGGCGACGACCATGTCGAACACGGCGCGCTCGAGCTGCTCGACTGTCGGGAACGCGACCCACTGGCCGTCGATGAGCGCGACCCGCACGCCACCGATCGGACCCGAGAACGGCAGCCCGCTCAGCTGGGTGGAGGCCGACGCGGCGTTGATCGCCAGCACGTCGTACAGGTCGTTGGGGTCCAGGCTCATGACCGTGACCACGACCTGGATCTCGTTGCGCAGCCCGGAGACGAACGAGGGGCGCAGCGGCCGGTCGATGAGCCGGCAGGTCAGGATCGCGTCGGTGGAGGGACGGCCCTCGCGACGGAAGAACGAACCGGGGATGCGACCGGCGGCATACATCCGCTCCTCGACATCGACGGTCAGCGGGAAGAAGTCGAAGTGCTCCTTGGGGCTCTTGCTGGCGGTGGTCGCCGACAGCAGCATGTTTTCGTCGTCGAGGTACGCGACCACGGCGCCAGCTGCCTGCTGGGCCAACCGGCCGGTCTCGAAACGGATGGTGCGGGTGCCGAAGCTCCCGTTGTTGATGGCGGCGGTCGCCTCGAACACGCCCTCTTCAATTTCAGCGACAGACATGGACGTCCGTACGGCCTCTCTTGTATTCAGCCTTTTCGCGTGGCCACGCGCGACCGCAGGCCTGACGGCCACGGGTCACTCGCGGGAGGCGCTGAGTCTGAATACGGCTACGGCCATCGATCGAAGCGGCCGACCTGCCCCAGATCCGGAGAGCCCGGCCGCCACTACCGAAGACCGCCCGATGCAGACTGGCTGCTCCCTCGAACGTGCGTAGTGACACGCTGGAACGGCACACGCGGATCTGCGTGACCGCACCGTTTGCTCCGGCCGAACCGGCCCAGAACGTCCTCACTCTACACGGGCGACCTCTGCCCGCGATATTGCTCGGAATTTGCGGGGCGCTACCGCCCCGGTGCGGCTTGCGTCAGCGACGCAGGCCCAGCCGCTCGACCAGCGAGCGGTACCGCTCGACATCGATCTGCGCGACGTATTTGAGCAGCCGGCGCCGACGTCCGACCAGCAGCAGCAGCCCGCGACGCGAGTGGTGGTCGTGCTTGTGCACCTTCAGGTGCTCGGTCAGGTCGGCGATCCGCTTGGTCAGCAGCGCGACCTGCGCCTCGGGGGAACCGGTGTCGGTGCCATGCAGGCCGTAGTTGCCCAGGATTTCTTTTTTCTGCTCGGCTGTCAGCGCCACGAAACTATCTCCATCAATCGGTCCGCGAAAGGTGAATGTTTCAAGGCGCGGCCACCGCGAACCGCAGCACGCGCCGATGTCGTCCGGCAGTTTAGCAGCGGTTTAACGGTGGGCATAAACGCCGCGGCCCGCGCTACCGCGTCGGTCACGTCCGCCCCACAGGTCCCGCTAGTCAAGCAACACTGCTTTTGCCCGCCTTTGAGCGACAAGCGCGCGCACGGACTGGTGCGGCGGATGTGACCGCCGCGCATCAACCCGCGGACAGCAAAGACCGCGCCTTCTCGGTGTCGTTGCCCATCGCGACGACGAGCTCCTTGACGGAGTCGAACTTGTGCTGACCGCGGATGCGGGCGACGAAATCCAGGGCGACGTGCTGACCGTAGAGGTCGGCAGTGGTGTCCAGGACGAACGCCTCGACCGTGCGGGTGCGCCCGGAAAAGGTCGGGTTGGTGCCGACGGACACCGCCGCCTGGTAGCGCTCACCGGGGATGACGGTGCCGGTGGCCGGTCCGTGCCCGAGCACGGTGAACCACGCGGCGTACACGCCGTCGGCCGGGATGGCCGAGTACATCGGCGGCGCCACGTTGGCGGTCGGATAACCCAGCTCGATGCCACGCCCGTGGCCGCGGACCACCACGCCTTCGACGCGGTGCGGGCGGCCGAGCGCCTCGGTGGCCGCCACCATGTCGCCGGCGTCCACGCAGGACCGGATGTAGGTGGACGAGAACGTCACGGTCTCGTTGCTGTGATGCTCGGACAGCAGCGACATCGACTCGACCGAGAATCCGAACCGTTCCCCCGCCTTGCGCAGGGTGTCGACGGTGCCGGCCGCCTTCTTGCCGAAGGTGAAGTTCTCCCCCACCACGACTTCGACGACGTGCAGGTTCTCCACCAGCAGTTCGTGCACGTAGCGCTCCGGGGTGAGCTTCATGAAGTCGGTGGTGAACGGCATCACCAGGAAGACGTCGATGCCCAATTCCTCGACCAGCTCGGCACGCCGGGTCAGCGTCGTCAGCTGGGCGGGATGGCTGCCCGGGTAGACCACTTCCATCGGATGCGGGTCGAACGTCATCAGCACCGTCGGGACGTTGCGGGCCCGCGCCGCCTTGACCGCATGCGCGATCAGCTCGGCGTGGCCGCGATGCACGCCATCGAATACACCGATGGTGAGCACACACCTGCCCCAGTCCGTGGGAATCTCGTCTTGGCCGCGCCACCGCTGCACGCCCGCAAGCCTACGGCGCCGAGTGTTCCGCCGGGAGATCCAGAGGGGCAAACCCCGCCATGGTGTCGGGGAACACGCCGGATCGGGCGTGGGGTGCCTAAACTTTCTCGTTGTGAAGGCTGACGAAGAGCGTGGCGGCATCACCGCGGTCGGCCAGGACTACCTCAAGGCCATCTGGAATGCCCAGGAGTGGTCCCCCAAAGACGCACCGCAGAAGGTCAGCACCAAGATGCTGGCCGAGAAGATCGGGGTGTCGGCCAGCACGGCCTCGGAGTCCATCCGCAAGCTCGCCGAGCAGGGCCTGGTCGACCACGAGAAGTACGGCGCGGTGACGCTGACCGAGGCGGGCAGGCGCGCGGCGCTGGAGATGGTGCGCCGGCACCGGCTGCTGGAGACCTTCCTGGTCAACGAGCTCGGCTACGCCTGGGACGAGGTGCACGACGAGGCCGAGGTGCTCGAGCACGCGGTGTCCGATCGGCTGGTGGCGCGCATCGACGCCAAACTGGGGTTCCCGCAGCGCGACCCGCACGGTGACCCGATCCCGGCCTCCGACGGGCAGGTGCCCACCCCGCCGGCCCGCCAGCTGTGGGCGTGCGACGACGGGGACGCCGGCACGGTGGCGCGCATCTCCGACGCCGACCCCGAGATGCTGCGCTACTTCACCGACGTCGGCATCAACCTCGACTCCCGGCTGCGGGTCCTGACCCGGCGCGAATTCGCCGGCATGATCTCGGTCGCGATCGACTCCGGCGACGGCGCCGAGACGACGGTCGACCTGGGCAGCCCGGCGGCCCGCGCCATCTGGGTGACGGCCTGACCTGCCTAGACGCTCAGCTCGACAGCAGGCCCTTGGCGATGTGGGTGACCTGAACCTCGTTGCTGCCGGCGTAGATCATCAGTGACTTGGCGTCGCGGGCCAGCTGCTCCACCCGGTACTCGGCCATGTATCCGTTGCCGCCGAACAGCTGCACGGCCTCCATCGCCACGTCGGTGGCCGCCTCCGACGAGTACAGCTTGATCGCCGACGCCTCGGCCAGCGTCAGCGGCTTACCGGCCTGCTGGCGCTCGATGGTGTGAAAGACCATGTTCTGCACGTTCATTCGGGCGATCTCCATCCTGGCCAGCTTGAGCTGGATCAGCTGGAATTGCCCGATGTTCTTGCCCCACAACGTGCGGCTCTTGGCGTAATCCACGCACAGCCGGTGGCATTCGTCGATGATGCCCAGCGCCATCATCGCGATCCCGATCCGCTCGGCGGCGAAGTTGGCGCGAGCGCTGTCGCGACCGTCGCCGTCGGTGTGCTGTTCGCTCTCGCCGAGCAGCCGGTCCGGGCTCAGCCGCACGTTGTCGAAGAACAGCTCGCCGGTCGGCGAGGACATCATGCCCATCTTCTTGAACGGCTTGCCCTGCGTGAGGCCCGGCATGCCCGCGTCGAGCACGAAGACCAGCACCGGCCGGTTGCGCTTGTCCTGCTTGTCCGGGCTCGCATCGCCCTCGTCGAGTTTGGCGTACACGACCAGGACGTCGGCGCAGGGCCCGTTGGTGATGAAGGTCTTCTGTCCGTTGAGGATGTAGTCCTGGCCGTCGCGCTTGACGTAGGTCTTCATGCCGCCGAACGCGTCCGAGCCGGAGTCGGGCTCGGTAATCGCCCATGCCGCAATCTTTTCCAGCGTCATCAGCTCGGGCAGCCAGCGTTCCTTCTGCGCCAGCGTCCCGCGGCTCATGATGGTCGCCGCGCCCAGGCCAAGGCTCACCGACGCGGTGCTGAGCAGCCCGATGCTGACTCGGGCGATTTCGGACACCAGCACCGCGATCATCGACCCCTGCGCGCCGCCGCCGAAACCGCCTGACTCGTCGGGCTTTTCGTCACGCTCCTCGGGAACGGGCGCGCCGTCGAGCTTGGCCCGCTCGCGGTCCAACATCTTCTTGACCGACTCGGCGGCCATGGCGTCGAGGCCGAACTGGCTGAACAGCTTGCGCGCGATCGGATACGGCGACATCTGGCCGGTTTCGAGTTCGTCGACGTGCGGGCGAATCTCTTTGTCGACGAACTGCCGAACGGCATCCCGGACCATCAGGTCGGTGTCGGACCACTCGATCATGGCGCCCTTAACGCTCGGCGCGCTGGTAGGCGGTGACGACGGCCGCGCCGCCCAGTCCGATGTTGTGTTGCAGTGCGGCGCTGACGTTGTCGACCTGACGCTTGTCGGCGGTACCGCGCAGCTGCCAGGTCAGTTCGGCGCACTGCGCCAGGCCGGTCGCGCCCAGGGGGTGTCCCTTGGAGATCAGGCCGCCGGACGGGTTGACGACCCAGCGCCCGCCGTAGGTGGTGTCGTTGTTGTCGATCAGCTTCGGCGCCTCACCCGGACCGCACAGACCGAGGGCCTCATACAGCAGCAGTTCGTTGGCCGAGAAGCAGTCGTGCAGCTCGATCACCTGGAAGTCCTGCGGCCCGAGCCCGGACTGGTCGTAGACCTGTTGCGCGGCTTGGACATTCATGTCATACCCGATGAGGTTCTTGGCGCTCCCGTCGAACGTCGACGCGAAGTCGGTGGTCATGGCCTGCCCGACGATCTCCACCGCCTGGCCGGCCAGACCGTGGCTGTCGACGAAGCTCTCCGATGCCAGGATGGCCGCACCCGAGCCGTCCGAGGTGGGCGAGCACTGCAGCTTGGTCAGCGGGTCGGAGATCATCCGCGCCGCCAGGATGTCGTCGAGCGTGTAGGACTCCTGGAACTGGGCGAACGGGTTGTTGACCGAGTGCTTGTGGTTCTTGTAGCCGATCTTGGCGAAATGCTCTGCGGTGCTGCCGTATTGCTTCATGTGCTCGCGTCCGGCGGCGCCGAACATCCACGGCGCGACGGGCATCGCGAACTCGTCGATCTCGGCCATCGCCTTGACGTGCTTGGCCATCGGCGATTCGCGGTCCTGGGCTCCGCCACCCAGCGAGCCGGGCTGCATCTTCTCGAAGCCGAGCGCGATCGCGCAGTCGACGATGCCGCCGCGGATGGCCTGCGCGGCCAAAAACAGCGCCGTCGAGCCGGTGGAGCAGTTGTTGTTGACGTTGACGACCGGGATGCCGGTCATGCCCAGCTCGTAGAGCGCCCGCTGCCCCGACGTCGAATCACCGGCGACGTAGCCGACGTAGCCCTGCTGAACCTCGCGGTAATCGATGCCGGCGTCCTTCAGGGCGTTGGTTCCCGATTCCCGGGCCATGTCCGGATAGTCCCAGCCCTCGCGGCGGCCCGGCTTCTCGAATTTCGTCATCCCGACGCCGACGACATAAACCTTGCTGGACATCGTTGTCCCCTTCCGAACCGTGGGCGGTCTAGGCACTCAGTGTGCAACGTAGCCCAGTGTGCAACGTAGCCCAACCAACCGTTCGGCCGGGGCCGTTACAGCGTCGCGGGGCGGACCACCACCACCGGCTTGGTCCGCGCGCCCTCGTCGCGCAGCAGCGCCATCACCCGGCCGTCCGGGCCGCAGGCGGCGTAGATGCCGTCGATGCCGGCCGGCGCGAGCGACCGGCCGTTGCCGGTCGCCTCGGCCTCCTCGGCGGACAGGTCGCGGCGCGGGAAGATCAGCAGGCAGGCCTCGTCCAGGCTGTAGCTGAGCCGCGGGCGCTCCGCCAGGTCGTCGAGCGGGTAGGCCTGATCGAGCCCGAAGCGCCCGACGCCGGTGCGCCGCAACGCCGTCAGGTGCCCGCCCACCCCCAGGGCGCCGCCGAGGTCGCGGGCCAGGGCGCGGATGTAGGTCCCCGACGAGCAGTCGACCTCGACGTCCAGGTCGACGACGTCGTGGCCGCGCCGGATGTCGCACACCTCGAACCGGTCGATGCGCACCGGGCGGGCCTCGAGCTCGACGGTCTGGCCCTCGCGCGCCAGCCGGTAGGCGCGCTTGCCGTCGACCTTGATGGCGCTGACCGTCGACGGCACCTGGTCGATGTCGCCGCGCAGGCCGCCCACGGCGGCCTCGATCGCCTCGCCGGTCAGGTGCCGCGCCGAGACGCTGCGCACCAGTTCGCCCTCCGCGTCGTCGGTGGACGTGCTCTGGCCCAGCCGGATGGTGGCCGTGTAGGACTTGGCGGTCGCGGTCAGCAGGCCGAGGATCTTGGTGGCGCGCTCGACGCCGATCACCAGCACCCCGGTGGCCATCGGGTCCAGCGTTCCCGCGTGCCCCACCCGGCGGGTGGAAAAGATCCGGCGGCAGCGCCCGACCACGTCGTGACTCGTCATTCCGGCCGGCTTGTCGACGACGACTATCCCTGGCCCGGTGGGGCTTTGGCTCATAGCACGATGGCGGTCAGCACCAGCCCGCGCTCGACCGACCACCGGCCGCGCAGCTCGGTCAGCGGCGGACCGGACAGCGCTTCCGGATCGATCAGAATCCGCGACACGAAACCGCCCGTCGCCGCCCCGGGGCCGTCGGCCTCGAACGCGATGTGGGCGTCCTCGAAGCCCAGCCACCGTTTGGTCAGCGGATACCAGGCCTTGTACGTCGCCTCCTTGGCGCAGAACAGGATTCGGTCCCAATGCAGGTCCCCCGTCAGGCGGGCGGGGATCTCGCTGCGCTCGGCCGGCAGGCTGATCGCGTTGAGCACGCCGTCGGGCAGCACGTCGTGCGGTTCGGCGTCGATGCCCACCGAGCGCACCGCGTCGGTACGGCCCACCACCGCACCCCGATAGCCCGTGCAGTGGGTGAGGCTGCCCACCACCCCGTCGGGCCAGCAGGGCTCGCCCTTCTCGCCCTTGAGGATCGGCACCGGCGGCAGGCCGAGCTCGCCCAGCGCGATCCGGGCGCAGTGCCGGACGGTGATGAATTCGTTGCGCCGCTTGGCCACCGACCTGGCGATCAGCGGCTCCTCTTCGGGCAGCGGCGCGAGATCCGGCGGATCGGCATAGACCTCCGAGTAGGCCAGGCCGTCGGCGACCGGCAGCACCGAGGAAACCAGCGTGTCCCCCGTCATCGTGATTGCCGCTGCCGCAACCGTTCCCGGAACTGCGCGGCCTGCGCCTTCATCTCGGGAGTGATCTCGAAGTGGCCGCCGAAGTCGTTGAGGTCGCCCGGCGCGTACTGCGGATCCGGCAGCACCTGGCGCAGCCAGCTGGGCGGCTTGCGGCGACGCCACTCGCGCGGATAACCCACCGACACTTCCTCGAAGCGCACGTCGTCGTACCAGGTGGTCCGCGGGATGTGCAGGTGGCCGTAGACCGAACACACGGCGTTGTAGCGGGTATGCCAGTCGGCGGTCTTGGTGGTTCCGCACCACAGCGAGAACTCCGGGTAGAACAGCGCGTCGCAGGGGTCGCGGACCAGCGGGAAGTGATTCACCAGGACGGTCGGGGTCATCCAGTCCAGCTCTTCGAGGCGGGCACGGGTGATCTGCAGGCGCTCGCGGCACCACGCCTCACGCGTGGCGTACGGCTCCGGGGAGAGCAGGAACTCGTCGGTGGCCACCACGTTGCGCTCACGTGCGATGGTCAGGCCTTCGGCTTTGCTCGCGGCTCCCTCGGGCAAGAAGCTGTAGTCGTAGAGCAGGAACATCGGGACGATCGTGGCCGGGCCGCCGCGCTCGGTCCATACCGGGAACGGATGCTCGGGCGTGACCACGCCCATCTCGTCGCACATGTTGACCAGGTACTCGTAGCGCGCCTTGCCGAAGACCTGCACCGGATCGCGGGTGGTGGTCCACAGCTCGTGATTGCCCGGCACCCAGATCACCTTGGCGAAGCGCCGTCGCAACAGGTCAAGAGCCCAACGGATCTCGTCGGTGCGTTCGGCGACGTCGCCGGCGACGATCAGCCAGTCATCCGGCGAGGAGGGGTGCAGCGATTCGGTGACCGGCTTGTTGCCGAGGTGACCGGTGTGCAGGTCGGACACCGCCCACAGCGTCGGTTGCCCACCGTTGGTCGAATCCTGCCCCGCTGAATGCCCAGCCACGATTAACCACCCTAACGACCCGAACCGGGCAAGCCCCTTTGGCGGGCGTCTTTTTGGCCCGCGAGCGGGTGAGTTAGAACAAGTTCAGGTTTGCCTGTGACCCCGCGGGCGGGACTTGTACACTCCCCCGAAAGGACCGCTGAGGCGTCAGGGGGGTGTCGTGTTCGCCAATGTTCGTCTGCTGGGGGCGCTGGGTGCGCTGCTCACAGCGGCCATCGGGGGCACGGTGGGCTTGTTGACCGCCCCGGCCGCGCCGGGTGGCGGCGAGGAGTCCGTCGAGCTGAGGTCGACCGCCCAGCCGATGGAAACCACCATGAAGAGCCCGATCGTGGCGACCACCGATCCACGCCCCTTCGACGCGTGCGAGGACATCCCGTTCGACGTCATCCAGGGGCTCGGTTTGGGCTTTACCCCGCCCGAACACGAAGACGGGCTGCGCTGCCACTTCGACGCCGGCAACTATCAGGTGGCCGTCGAGCCGATCATCTGGCGCACCTACGAGCAGTCGCTGCCCGCCGACGCCGTCGAGACGACGATCGCGGGTCACCGCGCCGCGCAGTACTGGGTGCTCAAGCCGACCTACCACAACAGCTACTGGTTCTACTCCTGCATGGTCGTGTTCAAGACCAGCTACGGCGTGCTGCAGCAGGCGCTGTACTACTCGACCGTCTACTCCAACCCCGAAGTCGACTGCATGCAGACGAATCTGCAGCGCGCCAACGACCTCGCGCCGTATTACAAGTTCTGATTTCGCCCCGGGTCGAGTCGCCGCCGGTTGACGAGGTCTTAATGTGAGGACCGTGAGTACGACCGCGATCCAATCCGCGCAGCCGGCGCTGCATACCCTGCGACACCTGGGCGGCAAGGCCGCCGGCCGGCTGCTCGGCCTGCCGCCGGCGACCACCGACTACACCGTGGAGCGCGTCGTAGTGCCGATGCGTGACGGGGTGGAGCTGGTGGCCGACCACTACGCGCCGGCCACCGCGTCGGCCCAGGGCACCTTGCTGGTCCGCGGGCCCTATGGGCGCGGTTTCCCGTTCACGCTGATCTTCGGCGCGCTGTACGCGTCGCGCGGCTACCACGTGGTGCTGCAGAGCGTGCGCGGCACGTTCGGATCGGGCGGGGTGTTCGAGCCGATGGCCAACGAGGTCGACGACGGCGCCGACACCGTCGCCTGGCTGCGCGAGCAGCCATGGTTCACCGGCCGCTTCGCCACCGTCGGCCAGTCCTACCTGGGATTCACCCAGTGGGCGCTGCTGCAGGATCCCCCGCCGGAACTGGCCACCGCCGTCATCATGGTCGGCCCGCACGATTTCAACGAATCAACTTGGGGCACAGGAACGTTCGCGGTCAACGACTTTCTGGGCTGGAGCGACATGGTGGCCCACCAGGAGGACCCGGTGCGCATTCGCGCCGCGCTGCGCCAGCTGCAGACCCGGCGCAGGGTGGCGCAGGCGGCGGCCGCGGTGCCGCTGGGCGACGCCGCGCGCAGCCTGCTCGGCGCGGGTGCGCCCTGGTTCGAATCCTGGGTCGAGCACAGCGAACCCGACGATCCGTTCTGGAATGCGTTGCGGTGCAACGACGCGCTGGACCGCGTGCAGGTGCCGGTGCTGTTGGTGGGCGGCTGGCAGGACATCTTCATCAGGCAGACCCTGCAGCAGTACGCGCACCTGCGCGGCCGCGGCGTCGACGTCGCGCTCACCGTCGGCCCGTGGACGCACACCCAGCTGCTCACCACCGGGTTCTCCACCTGCGCCCGGGAGGCACTGGATTGGCTGGGCACCCATCTGGGCGATGCGGCCACGTCGCGCCGGCCCAGCCGGGTCCGGGTCTACGTCACCGGCGGCGGCGCGGGCGGGGGCTGGCGCAGCCTGCCCGACTGGCCGCCGGCCACCACCGAACGCGCCCTGTACCTGCGGCCCGGCGGCTACCTGGGCGAGACCGCGCCGGCCCTGAAAGGGTTGGCCCCGGCCACCTTTCGTCACGACCCGGCCAACCCGACGCCGACGACAGGCGGCCCGTTGCTGTCCGCCGACGGCGGCTACCGCGACGACAGCCGGCTGGCGTCGCGCGACGACGTGCTGGCGTTCACCAGCGCGACCCTCACCGAGGACGTGTACGTCTACGGCAGCCCGGTCGTCGAGCTCGCCCACGGCGCGGACGGTCCGCACGCCGACCTGTTCGTGCGGGTGAGCGAGGTCGACAACAAGGGCCGGTCGCGCAACGTCAGCGAGGCATACCGCCGGCTGGACGCCGCGGCAAAACCCAAGTCGGAGAAGATCGTTCGCCTCGACCTCGACGGCATCGCCCACCGCTTCCGGGCCGGCTCACGCGTCCGGGTGCTGATCGCCGGCAGCTGGTCCCCGCGCTACGCGAATAACCTCGGTTCCGGCGAACCGGTGCTGACCGGCCGGCAGCCGACGCCGGTCACCCACACCGTGCGCTACGGCCGCTCCCGGCTGCTGTTGCCGGTCGGGCCGGCCGAGCCGTCAGCCAACGGCGGCGCGGACCCGGGCGGCGACCGCGGCTAGCGCCGCTTGGTCATGAACGGGGTCGTGCGCCGGAGCCTGCACCGGCAGCTCCACCCAGCTCTTGCAGCCGGCATACTCAGCGGTCCGGTCCAGGCGCACCGGCTCGACCAGCGGCATCACCGACACCACCAGCACGGCCAGCTTGTGCTTGGGACGAAAGTCGAGCCGGTCGGCGCGCACCGACTCCGGCGTCCAGATGTGCAGGTCCTCGATGGCCGAAAGTCCGTCCGGGCGCTCAACCGGCACCGCCGCAACGACTTTCGCGGCGGCCCGAATCACCAGCTCGTCGTCGGTGCTGTCGGCGGCCGCGGGGGCCAGCAGGTCTCGATGCTCGGGGCGCACCCGCTCGGCGTGGCTGTGCGCGACCGTCGGGAACAACAGGAATTCGCGGGCGGCCAGTTCGAATCGCTTCTCCCCGATGCCGCCCTTGCGCAGCAGCACGCGCTGGCGGCCGTCCAGCAGGGCGTGCACCGCCGCGCTCCACTCCTTGAGCGCGGGCGTCGTTGTGGTGACGGTCATTTCGCGCCCGCCATCCGCGCGATCACCTCGGGCCGCCGCAGCGGCGGGACCGTCTTGGGCGGCTGGCGCCGCGGCGGCAGCTGCCCCAGCAACCGCGTCGTCGTCTCGGTGACCTCGGCAACCGCCGCCTCGAACGCATCGACGTTGGCCGCCGAGGGGTGGGTGATGCCGCTGACCTTGCGCACGTACTGGCGGGCGGCCGCGGCGATCTCCTCGGCGGTGGCCGCGGGCTGCAGGCCGCGCAGTTCGGTGATGTTTCGGCACATCTTTCCCACGATAAGCGCTGCTCGGCGCCGCCGCTCCTCGACGGATCGGCCGGCGGCAAGCCGGCCAACCGGGGGTGCCGGGTGACTGGCTACGGTGATGTCATGACCGACGAGATCCTGCTGATCGCCACCGACGAGCGAGTGCGCACCCTGACCCTCAACCGACCCCAGTCGCGCAACGCGCTGTCGTCGGCGTTGCGGGACGGCTTCTTCGGCGCGCTGGCCGATGCCGAAGCCGACGACGACGTGGACGTCATCATCGTCACGGGCGCCGACCCGGTGTTCTGCGCGGGACTGGACCTCAAGGAGCTGGGCGGTTCGTCGGCGCTCCCGGACATCTCGCCGCGGTGGCCGGCGCTGACCAAGCCGGTGATCGGCGCGATCAACGGCGCCGCGGTGACCGGCGGGCTGGAGGTGGCGCTGTACTGCGACATCCTGATCGCCTCGGAGAACGCCCGGTTCGCCGACACGCACGCCCGGGTGGGCCTGCTGCCCACCTGGGGGCTGAGCGTGCGGTTGCCGCAGAAGGTGGGGGTCGGGCTGGCCCGGCGGATGAGCATGACCGGGGACTACCTGTCCGCCGCCGACGCGCTGCGCGCCGGCCTGGTGACCGAGGTGGTGCCCCACGAGCAGCTGCTGGGCGCCGCCCGGGCGGTGGCGGCCTCGATCGTCGGGAACAACCAGGACGCGGTGCGGGCGTTGCTGGCCTCCTATCACCGCATCGACGACGCGCAGACCAGCGCGGGGCTGTGGCAGGAGGCGACGGCGGCCCGGCAGTTCCGGACCAGCGGCGACGACATCGCCGCCAACCGGGAGGCCGTGCTGCAACGCGGTCGCTCGCAGGTGCGCTGACCTCGCGATCTGCGGCGATCGGTTCCCCCCGATCCGGCCCGCGCCATACGATCAGCTGATGAACGCGGTCGCCGGAGTCATCGTGCGGATGCTCGGCGGCCTGACGCTGGCGGCCGCGTCGGTGATCGCGGTGTCCGCGCCGCACGCGGGCGCGCTGCCGCCGCCGGGATTCCCCAACCTGGATGCCTTCACCGCCGTCCCGGCCGACGGCTATCAGGGCGCGGGTGTGCCGGGGAGCGCGCCGCGGGTCGGCTTCTCCGCCGGTTCCGCCCTGGTCTGCGACTTCTACGGCGGCCCGCCGCCCGTGCCGCAACCGTCACAGGACATCAAGTGCAAGGGCGACATGCTCGGGATGGACGACGTGCCCATTCCCGGCGGCCGCCCACGGCCCGGCGACTGCGTGCTGGGTTCAGTGGACTTCAAGGGCCCCGGCTATCAGTTGAGCCGGATGTCCTACGGCGGATGCGACGGCAACGCGCCAGAGCTGCCGGCCGGCGGCAAAGCCCTGGGGTCGGGCCAGAAGCTGACCTACCTCAACGTCACCTGCGCGGCGGGAGCCGACAACCTCGTCGCCTGCCTGGACACCACCAGCGGCGACCACGGATTCGTTGTGCAGCGCTCGGGAAGCTGGGCTTTCTAGCCCGGGGCTTCTAGGCCAGGGCTTCTAGTCCAACGCGGTGCGCAGCGCCGCCACCGCGTCCTCGATGGTTCCGCTGGTCGAGTAGCCGGCCGCCAGCCGGTGCCCGCCACCGCCGAAGCCGGACGCGACCGACGCCAGGTCCACCGCGGCCTTGGCCCGCATCGACACCGACCACTGCTGCGGCGCAATCTCCTTGAACACCGCGGCCACCTCGGCCTGCTGCGTGGTCCGCACGATGTCGACGATGCTCTCGACTTCCTCCGGACGTGAACTGGTCCAATCCAGGTTGTCGACAACGGCATACACCAGTCCCCGGCCGCCCGCGGCGTCCGGCAGCAGCCGGGCCGAGGCCAGCACCCGCGACAGCAGCGGGAGCCAGCCGAACGGGTGGCTGTCCATCAGGGTGCGGCTGATCGCGGCGTTGTCCACGCCGCCGTCGACCAGCCGGGCCGCCAGCCGCAGGGCGCGCGCGCTGGCCCAGCGGAAGGATCCGGTGTCGGTCGTCAGGCCGGCGTAGATGCAGTGCGCGACTTCGGGATCGATGGGCATGGCCCAGGCGTCCAGGATGTCGGCGACCATCATCGTGGTCGAATCAGCGGTCACGTCAACGAAATTGGCGGTGCCGAACATGTCGTTGGAGGCGTGGTGGTCGATGACCAGCACCTCGCCGGCCTCAACGGCCAAGTCGCTCAACGCGCCCAGCCGTTTGATACTCGGAACGTCAACGGTGACAACCAAATCGACGTCGCGGCGCATCGCATCTGGGCTGACCAGCAGCCGGCAGCCGGGCAGCGACGCCAGCGACTCGGGCAGCCGGGCCGGCTCGGCGAAACTGACCTCGACCTGCTTGCCGCACTTGTCCAGCACCAGCCCCAGCGCCAGCCCGGCGCCGATGGTGTCGGCGTCGGGGTGCACGTGCGCGATCACCGCGACCGTGTCGGCGTCCGACAGCAGATCGACGGCGCCCACGGCGTCGACGCGTGCCCCCACCCTGGGGCTGTCCAGTTCAGTATTCGTGTTGGTCGTCGTCACCGATGCTCCCGTCGAGGCCGGGCTCCGCGCCCGATCCGCTATCCCGGTATGGATCGGCCTCCCCAGCCGGCTTGGCGCCCGAACGAACCCGCGCCAGATCAGCGTCCGCGGCGCGCGCCCGCGCCAGCAACTCGTCCATCCGCTGCACGTTGTCCGACGTGGTGTCGCGCGTGAACGTCAGCGTGGGCGTGAAACGCACGCCGGTGCCGGCCCCGACCATGGTGCGCAGCGCGCCCTTGGCCCGTTCCAGGGCGGCCGCGGCGGCGCCGTAATCCGGCTCGTCGTCCAACGTGCGTCCCATCACCGTGTAGAACACCGTCGCATCGTGCAGATCAGCGGTCACCTTCGCGTCGACGATGGTGACCCCCTCCAGCCCGGGATCCTTGATCTCGAACTCGATCGCCGAGGCGACGATGGTGTTGATCCGCTTGGCTAAACGGCGCGCCCGGGCCGGGTCAGGCATTCGGATTCACCGCCTTCTCCTCATCACTACGTTCTGCATGGTCGGCGGTGGTCAGGTGCGTTCCTTCTGGACCAACTCGTAGGACTCGATGATGTCGCCTTCCTTGAGGTCGGAGTACCCCAGCGTCATACCGCACTCGAAGCCCTCGCGGACCTCGGTCACGTCGTCCTTCTCCCGTCGCAGCGAGGTGATCGACAGGTTGTCGGTGACCACGATGTTGTCCCGCAGCAGCCGCGCCTTGGCGTTGCGGCGCACGATGCCGCTGCTGATCATGCAGCCGGCGATGATGCCGACCTTGGAGGACCGGAAGATCGCCCGGATCTCGGCGCGACCCAGCTGGTTCTCCTCGTAGATCGGCTTGAGCATGCCGCGCAGGGCCTTCTCGATCTCGTCGATCGCCTGGTAGATCACCGAGTAGTAGCGGATCTCCACACCCTCGCGGTTGGCCAGCTCGGTGGCCTTGCCCTCGGCGCGCACGTTGAAGCCGATGATCACCGCGTCCGAGGCCGACGCCAGGTTGACGTTGGTCTCGGTGATGCCACCGACACCGCGGTCGATGACGCGCAGCGCCACCTCGTCGTCGATCTGGATGCCCATCAGGGCCTCTTCGAGGGCCTCGACCGTACCGGCGTTGTCGCCCTTGAGGATCAGGTTCAGCTGGCTGGTTTCCTTCAGCGCCGAGTCCAGGTCCTCCAGGCTGATCCGCTTGCGGGAACGCGCCGCCAGCGCGTTGCGCTTGCGCGCGCTGCGCTTGTCGGCGATCTGGCGGGCGATGCGGTCCTCGTCGACGACCAGCAGGTTGTCGCCGGCGCCGGGCACCGAGGTGAAACCGATGACCTGCACCGGTCGCGACGGCAGCGCCTCTTCGACGTCCTCGCCGTGCTCGTCGACCATGCGGCGAACCCGGCCGTACGCGTCGCCGGCCACCACCGAGTCGCCGACGCGCAGCGTGCCGCGCTGCACCAGGACCGTTGCGACCGGCCCGCGACCGCGGTCCAGGTGCGCCTCGATCGCCACACCCTGGGCCTCCATGTCGGGGTTGGCCCGCAGGTCCAGGGCCGCGTCGGCGGTCAGCAGCACCGCCTCGAGCAGCTGCTCGATGTTGGTGCCCTGCTTGGCGGAGATGTCGACGAACATGGTGTCGCCACCGAAATCCTCTGCCACCAAACCGTATTCGGTGAGCTGGCCGCGAATCTTGGCCGGGTCGGCACCCTCGACGTCAATCTTGTTGACCGCCACCACAATCGGCACGTCGGCCGCCTGGGCGTGGTTGATGGCCTCCACCGTCTGCGGCATGACGCCGTCGTCGGCGGCGACCACCAAGATGGCGATGTCGGTGGCCTTCGCACCGCGGGCACGCATGGCGGTGAACGCCTCGTGACCCGGGGTGTCGATGAAGGTGATCGGCCGTTCTTCTCCGTCGTGATCGACGGTCACCTGGTAGGCACCGATGTGCTGGGTGATGCCGCCCGCCTCGGCCTCGCGGACGCTGGCGTTCCGGATGGTGTCCAGCAGTCGGGTCTTACCGTGGTCGACGTGACCCATCACGGTCACCACCGGCGGCCGGGTCTGCAGGTCTTCCTCGCCGCCCTCGTCCTCGCCGTAGGTCAGGTCGAAGGACTCCAGCAACTCGCGGTCCTCGTCCTCGGGGCTGACGACCTGGACGACGTAGTTCATCTCGCTGCCGAGCAGCTCGAGCGTCTCATCGCCGACCGACTGGGTGGCCGTGACCATCTCGCCGAGGTTGAACAGCGCCTGCACCAGCGAGGCCGGGTTGGCGTTGATCTTGTCGGCGAAGTCGCTCAGCGACGCGCCGCGGGCCAGCCGGATCGTCTCGCCGTTGCCGTGCGGCAACCGCACGCCACCGACGACGGGCGCCTGCATGTTCTCGTATTCGGCGCGCTTCGCCCGCTTCGACTTGCGACCGCGTCGCGGCGCACCGCCGGGACGGCCGAAGGCGCCGGCCGCACCGCCGCGCTGTCCCGGACGGCCACCGCCACCGCCGCGGGGACGGCCACGGAAACCGCCGCCACCTCCGGGCGGCGCGCCGACTCCGCCGCCACCGCCGCCGCGGTAGTTGCCGCCGCCTCCGTCACGGCCGCCGGGACCACCGGGAGGGGCGCCGCCGGGACGCGGGGCGCCGGGCCGGGCCGGGCGACCGGGTCCACCGGCACCGGCGGGCCGGGGCGGCATATTGCCCGGCGAAGCGCCGCCGGGACGCGGGGCGCCCGGGCGGGGCGCTCCGGGACGGGGCGCCTGCGGACGCGGGATGGGCCGGTCGACGGGTTGCGCCGACGAGAAGGGGTTGTTTCCGACGCGCGGGGCGCGGGGCTTGGGCATCGGGCCGGGACGCGGGCCGGGCGTCATGCCGGGGCGCGGCGCCTGGCCGGGCGGCTGCCCTGGTGCGGGCGGTTTCGGCTGGCCGGGTGCGGGCGCGGCAGGCCGGGCGGGAGCCGGGCCGGGCCGGGCCGGTGCCTCGGCGGGCGCCGCGGCGGAGGCCTGCGGGGCGGCGGGCTTCGCGGGCGTCGCCGTCGCCTCGCCGTTGCCGCCGGCGCTGCCGATGGCGTTGTCGAGGGCCTTGTCGAGCGATTTGTCGGGGGCCTTGGCGGCGGGCGGCTTGGCCCCCGCTTGTGCGGAGGCCTTCGCCGGGGCCTTCTCGGCGGCCTTGCCGCCGCCGAAGGACTCGCGCAGCCGGCGAGCCACCGGCGCTTCTACCGTCGACGATGCGGATTTAACGAATTCGCCCTGATCATTCAGTCGGGCGAGGACTTCCTTGCTGGTGACACCGAGTTCCTTAGCCAACTCGTGTACGCGGGCCTTACCTGCCACTACATCTCCTGTCTATGAGGCGACAGTCGTGGGGCCGCGCCTCGGGTTTAGCTATGACGCATTGTCATCGGGACTTCACGGTGTGCTCATGTTCTTTGCTACCTGTTCTGTTGCCGGGCGCTCGGGCGCACAGAGAGACTCTATGTGCTCGATCACCGCGGATGTGTCCGGTGAACCGGTGATGCGCAGCGCTTTGGTGAAAGCCCGCCGCCGGATTGCCTGTTGCGCGCACTGCGGCCCGGGATGCAGCCACGCACCCCGCCCCGGCAGGCTATTGCCTGTGTCAACGATCACGGCGAATTCGCCGTTCCCGTTCGGCACAGCCACCACTCGAAGCAGCTCGACGGCCAGCTCTCGCTTCCGGCACCCGACACATGTCCGTACGGGTCCACCCGCATGACGGTGCGCCAAGGACGAAGGCTCACGCTGGATCACGGCTAAGTCTAGCGTCACCGAATAGATGGTCAGAACCGCCCGAGGGTGCGCGGGTGACGCTAGCGGTCGTGGGCCATTCCGTGGCTGGCGCCGTGTTCGGACTGGCTCTCCGAATGCCCACCGGAGCCGGCGGGCGAGTCCCCGCGGATGTCGATGCGCCACCCGGTGAGCCGGGCGGCCAGCCGCGCGTTCTGGCCCTCCTTGCCGATGGCCAGCGACAGCTGGAAGTCGGGCACCACCACACGGGCGGCGCGGGCCGCCTGGTCGATGATCGAGACCGACACCACCTTCGCCGGCGACAGCGCGTTGGCGACGAAGCGCGCCGGGTCCTCGTCGTAGTCGATGATGTCGATTTTCTCGCCGGAGAGCTCGCTCATCACGTTGCGGACCCGCTGCCCCATCGGGCCGATGCAGGCGCCTTTGGCGTTGAGGCCGGGAAGGTTGGACTTCACCGCGATCTTGGAGCGATGGCCGGCCTCCCGGGCCACGGCGACGATCTCCACCGATCCGTCGGCGATCTCGGGGACTTCCAGCGAGAACAGCTTGCGGACCAGGTTGGGGTGGGTTCTGGACAGGGTGATCAGCGGTTCCCGCGCGCCGCGCGTCACCCCGATCACGTAGCACCGCACGCGGTTGCCGTGCTCGTAGCTTTCGCCGGGGACCTGCTCGGCCGCCGGGATCACGCCCTCGGAGGCCTTCGTCTCGGTGCCCATCCGGACCACGACCAGCCCCCGCGCGTTGGCCCGGCTGTCCCGCTGGATGACGCCCGCGACGATTTCCCCCTCGCGGGTGGAGAACTCGCCGTAGGTCCGCTCGTTTTCGGCGTCCCGGAAGCGCTGCAGCATGACCTGGCGCGCGGTGGTGGCGGCGATGCGGCCGAAACCCTCGGGGGTGTCGTCCCATTCACTGATGACGTTGTCGTCTTCATCGGTCTCCCGGGCCATCACCCGCACGACACCGGTCTTGCGGTCGATCTCGATCCGCGCGTCGTTCTGATGGCCTTCGGTGTGCCGGTAGGCGGTGAGCAGCGCCGACTTGATCGTCTCGAGCAGCTCGTTGACCGAGATGCCGCGATCCACCTCGATGGCGTGCAGTGCGGCCATGTCGATGTTCATGCTCCGGTCTCCGTCCTCCGGGCCTGACCCATACTCGCCAGTTCCAGCTCCGCTTGGTTAGGGGGCGAAAACTCCACCTGGACAACCGCTTTCGCGATGTCACCGAGTGGGATCTCGCGCACTTCCCAGTCCCGGCCGGCGCGGACCACCAGTGCGACCGCATCGTCGGTGGTCTCACCGACCCGGCCGGTCAGCTTCGATCCGTCCGACAGGATGACGTCGACCTTGCGGCCGCGGGCCCGACGGAAGTGTTTCGCGCTGGTCAGCGGGCGGTCGACGCCGGGCGAGGAAACCTCGAGCACGTAGTGGTCGTCGATGGTGTCCAGGCCGTCGAGCAATGCCGATGCGGAGCGGGACAGCGTGGCCGCTGTGTCCAGGTCGAGGCCGTTGTCGCCGTCGGCGATGACCAGAATTCGCGGTGGGCGGGTCCGGGCGTCGATGACCACGTCTTCGATCTCGAATCCGGCGCGCGCAAACTCTCCACCGAGTAGCTCGATCACCTGCGTCTGCGACGGTAGCCCGGTGGTCACGGCGAGCTCCTCATCTTGAGTTGTCCGGTCATCTGGCGGATGTCGGCGCCCCGATGGCTTCGCAGGCGACTTCCGGCGTCCCGGCGGAGGAACGTCCGTGCCGACGGTTGCTGTCGGTGGCTGCCCTCTGCGAGAACCAGCTATCCACGATACGCCAGGAATCGCCTATGACGGCGTGATCGCGTCCTGGCGTCGTGCCCGCCCCCGCGCCGATGGCAGGATGTCTTTGTGGCTAGCGCAGTTCCGTTCGTCAACAGGCGAGGTGTCCTCGCCGGTGGTGTGGCCCTGGCTGCGCTCGGGGCGGTGGCGTCCGCCTGTGACAAGTCCGCGCCCAAGCCCCCGCCGGTCGAGCAATTGCTGGGGCCGTTGGATCAGGCCCGGCACGACAGCGCGCTGGCGGGTGCCGCCGCCGCGGCCGTCGGGAACCCGCCTCAGGTCGCCGCCGCGCTGACGGTGGTGGCCAGCCAGCGCGCCGCCCACGCCCGCGCGCTGTCCGCGGAGATCTCGCGCGCGACCGGCAAGCTCGCCACGTCCCCCTCGAGCGAAGCGCCCAGCCCGAGCCAGGCCCAGCCGGCCGGCCCGCCGCCGCCCCCGCCGCCGGTGTCCGACGTGATCGACGCGTTGCGCGCCTCGGCCGACAGCGCGAGCCGCCTGGTGGGCACCGAATCGGGCTACCGGGCCGGGCTGCTCGCCTCGATCGCGGCGTCCTGCACGGCGTCGTACACGGTTGCGCTGGTGCCCGGGGGTCCGTCGATATGACCTCCGGCAAGGACGCCGACAACCAGGCGCTGTGCGACGCGCTGGCCATCGAGCACTCGACGATCTACGGCTACGGCATCGTGTCCGCGCTGTCGCCGCCCAGCGTGAACGACATGGTGGTGGAGGCGCTCGGGCAGCACCGCCAGCGCCGCGACGACGTCATCGCGATGCTGACGGCCCGCAAGGTGACCGCCCCGATCGCCGCGGCCGGCTACCAGCTGCCCTTGGTGGTCGGCGGCCCGGCCGACGCCGCGCGGCTGGCCGCACGGATGGAGAACGACGGCGCGGGCGCGTGGCGCGTGGTCGCCGAGCACGCCGAGACCGGCGCGGACCGCGCGTTCGCCGCGACGGCCCTGGTTCAGAGCGCGGTGATGGCCGCCCGGTGGAGCCGGGTGCTGGGCGCCTGGCCCATCACGACGAGCTTCCCCGGCGGCAACGACTAGCCGTTTTCAGCCGTTGAGGGCCGCGGCGATGTCGGTGGCCAGCGACGGCCCGGTCGCCAGTTCGCGGGTTTGGCCGCCGAAGCGGTCGCGCAGCTCCACCACGCCGTCCGCCCAGCCCCGTCCCACGATGACGATCCAGGGCACGCCGAGCAGCTCGGCGTCCTTGAACTTCACGCCCGGTGACGCCTGGCGGTCGTCGAGCAGCACTTCGACGCCCAGCCGGTCCAGCTCGCCGGCCAGCTCGACGGCCCCGGTGCGGGCTTCCGCGTCCTTGTTGGCGATCACCAGATGGACGTCGAACGGCGCGACCGCCGACGGCCAGCGCAGGCCCAGCTCGTCGTGGTGCTGTTCGGCGATGACGGCGACCATCCGCGACACCCCGAGGCCGTAGGAGCCCATCGTCAGGCGCACCGGCTTGCCGTCCTCACCGAGCACGTCGACGGTGAAGGCGTCGGTGTATTTGCGGCCGAGCTGGAAGATGTGCGCGACCTCGATGCCGCGCGCCGAGACCAGCGGCCCCGCGCCATCCGGCGAGGGGTCACCGTCGCGCACCTCGGCGGCCTCGATGGTGCCGTCCGCGGTGAAGTCCCGGCCGGCGACCAGCCCGACGACGTGCCGCCCGGGCTCGTCGGCCCCGGTGATCCAGCTGGTGCCGTCCACCACCCGCGGATCGACCAGGTAGCGAACACCGTTGCCCTGCAACGCTTTCGGTCCGATGTACCCCTTCACCAGGAAGGGGTACTTGGCGAAGTCGGCGTCGTCGAGCAGGGCGTATTCGGCCGGTTCCAGCGCCGCGCCCAGCCGTTTGTCGTCGACCTCCCGGTCCCCCGGCACCCCGATGGCCAGCAACTCCCACTCCCCGCCGGGCTGGCGCACCTTGAGCAGCACGTTCTTCAACGTGTCGGCCGCGGTGACGGTGCGGCCCAGGTCCGCCTGGTTGGCCCAGTCCACCAGGGTGGCGATGGTCGGCGTATTGCCGGTCTCGTGGACCACCGCCTCGGGCAGCCCGTCGATGGGCTGCGCCTCCGGGCGGGCGGTCACGACGGCCTCGACGTTGGCCGCGTAGCCGGATTCCAGGCACCGCACGAAGGTGTCCTCGCCGACCGCGCTCTCGGCCAGGAATTCCTCGGAGGCGCTGCCGCCCATGGCTCCCGACACGGCGGAGACGATGACGTAGCGCACCTGCAGCCGCGCGAAGATGCGCTGATAGGCCTCGCGATGCGCGTGGTAGGCGGCCTTGAGTCCGGCGTCGTCGATGTCGAACGAGTAGGAGTCCTTCATCACGAACTCGCGCACGCGCAGGATGCCGGCCCGCGGCCGCGCCTCGTCACGGTATTTGTTCTGGATCTGATACAGCAGGACCGGAAAGTCCTTGTACGAGCTGTATTCGCCTTTGACGGTCAGGGTGAACAGTTCCTCGTGGGTGGGGCCCAGCAGGTAGTCGTTGCCGCGACGGTCCTGCAGCCGGAACACCGAGTCGCCGTACTCGGTCCACCGGTTCGTCGTCTCGTACGGTGCGCGCGGGAGCAACGCGGGGAACAAGATCTCTTGCCCGCCAATGGCGTTCATCTCCTCGCGGACGATGCGCTCGATGCGGCGCAGCACCCGCAATCCCAGCGGCAGCCAGCTGTACAGCCCGGGCGCGACGGGCCGGATGTAGCCGGCCCGGATCAAAAGCTTGTGGCTGGCGACTTCGGCGTCGGCGGGATCGTCGCGCAACGTGCGCAAGAACAACTGGGACATCCGGGTGATCACAGCGGGCCAGCCTAGCGGTGACTGCGAGCGCAACGAAGTTGGGCGCTGCAGGTCACCGCCTTCCGGCACAGCGATGACCGTCAAGGGGTCTGCGGTGAGCTACAGCTCCCCGGCGTCCATCGCTTCCTTGACCTCCTGCGCGTGCGCAACCTGGTCCGGGGTGTAGCCGATCAGCAGCGCGGCGCCGCCGACGAGGACGGCCACGCCGGCCACCCACAGCAGCCCGTAGGTATAGCCGTGATCCAGCGCACCCAGCTGCGCGTCGTTCATGAACTTCACCGGGCCAGTGGTGCCGCCCAGATACAGCGTCCGCGAGGTGATCACCGCCTGGATGACGGCCAGCACCAGCGGCCCGCCCAGGCTCTGCAGCATCAGCGTGACCGCCGACACCGGACCGATCTGGTCGAAGCCCACGCCGGCGATCGCCGCCAGGGTCAGCGGGACGACGGCCATGCCGATGCCGATCCCACCGATGACGATCGGCAGCACCAGGTTGGGGAAGTACGCAACGCCGCGGTGCATGAACGCCGAGCCGTAGATCATCGCCCAGAAGAGAAGGATGCCGCCACCGATGGTCAGCACCCGTGGCGAGAACCGCGACACCAGCTGCGAGGAGAGCCCCAACCCGATTCCCATCGCGATGACGAACGGGATGAAGCCGACGCCGGCGCGCAGCGCGCTGTAGCCGAGGATGTCCTGCACGTACAGGCCGATGCACACCGTCAGGGTGAACATGAGACCGCCGGCCAGGAAGATGGCGGTGAAGGTGACCAGCCGGTTACGGTCGCGGAACAGGTTGAACGGGACGACGGGGTTCTCGGCGGTGCGCTCCACGATGACGAAGGCAATCGCGGCGCCCAGCGCCACCACGCCGGATCCGATGGTGGTGATCGACACCCAGCCCTTTTCCGGGCCCATCGAGAAGGCGAACACGGCCGCGGTGCAGGTCAGGGTGGCGAGCATGGCGCCGGTGGCGTCGAGCTTCATCCGCTCGCGGTTCGTCTCGCGCAGAGCCGTGCGGGCCAGGTAGATCATCACCAGGCCGATCGGCACGTTCACCAGGAAGGCCAGCCGCCACGACACCTCGGTGAGCGCTCCGCCGACCACCAGGCCCATCACCGAGCCGACCGCCGTCATCGCGGCGAACACCGCGGTCGCGAAGTTACGGGCCGGGCCCTTGGGGAAGGTGGTCGCCACCAGCGCCAGACCGGTCGGCGAGGCGATGGCCGAGCCGACGCCCTGCGAGAGCCGGGCGATCACCATGGTGGCCTCGTCCCAGGCGACCGCGCACAGCACGGAAGAGATGGTGAACAGCGCGACACCGACGATGAAGGTGCGCTTGCGCCCGATGGTGTCGCCGAGGCGACCGCCGAGCAGCATCAGGCCGCCGAACGTCAGCACGTAGGCGGTGATCACCCAGCTGCGCCCGGCGTCGGACAGGCTGAGCTCGTTCTGAATCTTGGGGAGCGCGACGATGGCGACGGTGCTGTCCATGGTCGCGAGCAGCTGCATACCGCCGATCGCGATCACGGCCGCGATGAAGCGCCGGGAGGGCAACCACGCCGGGTAGTACTTGCTGATGCGCTTCAAGGCGGTCTCCGCCGGGGGCTTGGAGGCGGTCTCCGCCGGGCGCGCACTGCTCACCGGGGCCGGACGATCGGGGCGCGCCGAGGCCAGTTTCTGCACCGCGCGCTCTGCATCGTTGAGAGCCGTCATAAAGGGTTACCTTACAGTAATCTTAAGAACCGTTTAAAGCCCGAAGGCCGCCACGGCGCCGATCACGATGATCGCGGGAGGTCGGATACCCTCGGCGCGAATCTTCTCGGGCGTGTCGGCCAGGGTAGCCCGCAAAGTGTGTTGAGCGGCGGTCGTCCCATGCTGGACGACCAGCACCGGGGTATCCGCAGGTCGGCCGCCTTTGAGTAGGGCGTCGGCGAAAAGCTCGATGCGCTCGACCGCCATCAGCAAAACAATCGTGCCTGACATTGCGGCCAGCGCATCCCAATTCACTAACGATTCGGGATGCCCGGGTGGCAGATGGCCGCTGACCACCACGAACTCGTGATTTATCGCCCGATGCGTCACCGGAACGCCCGCCAAAGCGGGCACTCCTATGGCACTTGTCACACCTGGCACCACCGTCACCGGTATGCCGGCCTCGACGCACGCCAGTACCTCTTCGTAGCCGCGGGCGAACACGAAGGGGTCGCCGCCTTTGAGGCGCACCACGAAGCTGCCGGCGCGGGCCCGTTCGATCATGATGTCGTTGATGGCGTCCTGGGCCATGGCGCGCCCGTACGGGATCTTGGCCGCGTCGATGACCTCGACGTGCGGGGGCAGCTCGGCGAGGAGCTCCGGCGGCGCGAGACGGTCGGCGACCACGACGTCGGCGTGGGCCAGCAGGCGCCGGCCGCGCACGGTGATCAGTTCGGGGTCACCGGGCCCGCCACCGACCAGCGCGACGCCGCCCTTGACGACGTCGGAGCTCACCGGGCTGTCGGGCGTGATGAGCCCGGTCTGCAGCGCCTCGCGGATGGCCGAGCGGATCGCCGCCGAGCGGCGGTGGTCGCCGCCGGCCAAAACCCCGACGGACAGCCCCGCATAGTCGAAAGACGCTGGGGTGACTGCGGTCCCCTCGACGGCGATGTCGGCGCGGACGCAGAAGATGCGGCGGCTTTCGGCCTCGGCGACCACCGCCTCGTTGACTTGCGCGTCATCGGTGGCCGCGATCGCGTACCAGGCTCCGTCGAGGTCGCCGTCGCGGTATTCGCGCAATGCCAGGGTGATTCCCGTCATCGCCTCGACCGACCGGGTGGCGCTGCGGGAGATGACGTGCACGTCGGCGCCGCTGGCGATGAGCAAGGGCAGCCGGCGCTGGGCGACGGTGCCGCCGCCGACCACGACGACCTTTTTGCCGGTCAGCCGCAGCCCAGCGAGGTAGGCGCTCTCGGTCACCCGGCAAGCCTAGTGGTGGGCGCGGGTGCGGCGAAGCCGGGCGCCGGCGTGTGCGACGAAGCGCGCCACCGCCTCCGGCGCCGCGGCCGGATGGGTGTGCAGATACGACGCGTGCACACCGGCGTGCACGACACCGTCGCGCACGGGGCCGCCCTGCCGGTCGGCGTCGTGGGCCCCGTACATCCAGGCAGGCTGATAGTCCTGCGTGAATGTGACTGCGGTGCGGTGGAATTCATGCCCCACCGCGCGCTGGCCGGCGGCATACAGCGACGAATCCGCGACGGCGACGGCGTCGCGATACGCCAGGGTCAGCTGCGGCGTGAACCGCGCCTGTCCCGCCAGCACACCGCACATCGGATGGCCGTCGAGCTCGGAGACCAGATAGATCAGCCCGGCGCACTCGGCGTGTATCGGCGCCCCGGCGGCGCCCAGTTCGCTGATCTGCCGGCGCACGACCGCATTGGCCGAGAGCTCCGCGGTGAACTGTTCGGGAAACCCGCCGGGCAGCAACACCGCATCGGTGCGGTCGGGCAGGGCGTCGACGATCGGATCGAATTCGACGACGTCGGCACCGGCGGCCGCCAGCAGCTCCGCGTGTTCGGCGTAGCCGAAACTGAAGGCCTTGCCGGCCGCCACCGCGATGGTGGCGCCGCCCCCGGACGTCTCCCCCACCGCCGCCGCGGGATCCCAGGGCGGCTGCGCGACCCGGGCGCCGGCGACCGCGACGATGGCCGACAGGTCGACGTGGCGCGCAACCAATTCGGTCATCGCCTCCACCGCCAGCCGCGCCCGCTGCCCGTACTCCACGGCCGTGACCAGTCCCAGATACCTTGTCGGCAGCTCCAATTCAGCCACCCGGGGGATGGCGCCCAGCACCGGGACGCCCGCCTGCTCAGAGGCCTGCCGCAGCACCCGCTCATGCCGGTCCGATCCGACCCGGTTGAGGATCACACCGGCGACGCGGGTCGTGGTGTCGAACGTCGAAAAGCCGTGCAGCAGCGCGGCGATGCTCTGGCTCTGCCCGCGCGCATCGACGACCAGGACGACCGGCGCGCCCAGCAGCCCGGCGACGTGGGCCGTCGATCCGGCCGCGGGAGTCGTGGCGGCGGGCCCGATCCGCCCGTCGAACAGCCCCATCACCCCTTCGACCACGGCGATGTCGGCGCCACTTGCGCCGTGGGCGTAGAGCGGGCCGATCAGGTTCTCCCCCACCAACACCGGATCGAGGTTGCGGCCGGGCCGGCCGGCGGCCACGCCGTGGTAGCCGGGATCGATGAAGTCGGGGCCGACCTTGAACGGCGCCACGGTGTGGCCCGCCTGGCGCAGGGCGCCGATCAAACCGGTTGCCACCGTGGTCTTTCCGCTGCCGGACGCGGGGGCGGCGACGACGACGGCGGGAACGCTCACCACTCGATGCCCTTCTGCCCCTTACGCCCGGCGTCCATCGGGTGCTTGACCTTGGCCATCTCGGTCACCAGGTCGGCCGCGTCGATCAGGCGGTGCGGCGCGTCGCGTCCGGTGATGACCACGTGCTGATGTCCGGGCCGGCTGGCCAACGTCCCCACCACCTCGTCGACGTCCACCCAACCCCACTTCAGCGGATAGGTGAACTCGTCCAGCACGTAGAAGTCGTGACGCTGATCGGCCAGCCGGCGCGCGATCTCCGTCCAGCCGTCGGCCGCGGCCGCCGCGTGATCGACGTCGCTGCCCGCCTTGCGGGTCCAGGACCAGCCCGCGCCCATCTTGTGCCATTCGACGGGCCCGCCGACCTGCTGCTGGTCGTGCAGCCGGCCCAGCTGGGCGAAGACCGCCTCCTCGCCCACCTTCCACTTGGCGCTCTTGACGAACTGGAACACCGCGACGGACATCCCGGCATTCCAGGCCCGCAGCGCCATGCCGAATGCCGCCGTGGACTTCCCCTTGCCGGGACCGGTGTGCACGGCCAGCACGGGCGTGTGGCGGCGCGCCCGCGTGGTCAGGCCGTCGTCGGGGACCTGCAGTGGAACGCCTTGTGGCATCAGCGTTTACCCTTTCCGCTCACGCCGCGTCGCGCACCGCACGCGTCAGGGAATCCGCGTGCAACTGCTCGAGGCGGATCGCCGGGCCGCCGAGGTGGCGGGCGAGTTGCTCGGCCAGGCCCAGCCGCACAAAGGATGTTTCGCAGTCGACGACCACCGCGGCGGCACCCTCGGCGACCAGCCGGGCCGCCGCGGTTCGGGTGCGGCCCAACGGATCCGGACCGGCGGTGGCCCGGCCGTCGGTCAGCACCACCACCAGCGAACGCCGCGCCCGGTCACGCGCCTTCTCCCGCACGATGAGTTCACGCGCGGCCAGCAGGCCTTCGGCCAGCGGGGTTTGGCCGCCGGTGTCGAACCGGGCCAGCCGCCGGCCGGCGATGTGCGCCGACGACGTCGGCGGCAACAACAGCCGCGCCTCCTGCTGCCGGAACGTGATCACGGCGACCTTGTCGCGCCGCTGATATGCGTCGCGCAGCAGCGACAGTGCGGCACCGCTGACCGCGGACATGCGATCGCGCGCGGCCATCGAACCCGACGCATCCACCACGAAGATCACCAGGTTGCCCTCGCGCCCTTCGCGCACGGCGCGGCGCACATCCTCGGGCTGCGGCCGCAACGGCCCGGCACCGGCGCGCTCGGCGGCCGACAGCAGGGTGGCGAACAGGTGCAGTCCGTGTCCGGCGCAACTCGCGTCGCCGGCGTCGGCGGCCGCGATGACGCTGCCGCTGGCGTTGCGGGCCCGCGACCGCCGTCCCGGCGCGCCCTCCCCGACCCCCGGAACCCGCAGCGCGCGGGTGCGGAAGGTTTTCGCCGGCGGCGCGCTGGGCCTGGTCTTCGGCGGCTGGGCGTTTTCGGATGAATTCTGTTGTGGCGCATCCTGTCCGGTGTGGGTGGACTCGCCGCCGCCGGGCGGGTCGGGATCGGGGTCGGGATCCGAGCCGGCCTGCGCCAGGGCCTCGTCGAGCTGGTCGCGGTCGATGCCCGGGTCGTCGAACGGATCGCGGCGGCGCCGGTGCGGCAGCGCCAGCTCGGCGGCCACCCTGATGTCTTCTTCCTCGACGGTGCGCGCGCCGCGCCAGGCCGCGTGCGCGACCGCGGTGCGCGCCACCACCAGATCGGCGCGCATGCCATCGACATCGAAGGCCGCGCACAGCGCGGCGATCCGGCGTAATTCGTTGTCGGGCAACACCACATCATCGACCAGCGCGCGCGCCGTGGCGATCCGCCGGGCCAGCTCCGCGTCGGCGTCGGCATAGCGCTCGGCGAAACCATCCGGGTCGGCCTCGTACGCCATCCGCTGCCGGATCACCTGCACCCGCACGTCCACGTCACGCGACGCGTGGACGTCGACGGTGAGCCCGAACCGGTCCAGCAGCTGCGGACGCAGCTCGCCCTCTTCGGGATTCATGGTGCCGATCAGCACGAACCGGGCCTCGTGCGAGTGCGAGATGCCGTCGCGTTCGATGTGCACCCGCCCCATCGCCGCGGCGTCGAGCAGCACATCGACCAGGTGATCGTGCAGCAGGTTGACCTCGTCGACGTAGAGCACACCGCCGTGCGCGCGGGCCAGCAGGCCCGGCGAGAACGCGTGTTCGCCGTCGCGCAGCACCCGCTGCAGATCCAGCGAGCCGATCACCCGGTCTTCGGTTGCCCCGAGCGGCATTTCGACCAGGCCGGCGTCGCTGCCGGTGGCCTCGGACAGCAACGCCGCAAGGCCGCGCACGGCCGTCGACTTGGCGGTGCCCTTCTCGCCGCGGATGAGCGCGCCGCCGATCTCCGGACGCACGGCGCACAGCAGCAGGGCCAGGCGCAGCTGGTCGTGCCCGACGATGGCGCTGAACGGATAGGGCTTCACGGCTTCGCCGCCAAACCCGACCCGGGCCGCAGCATGGGCACGTGCGGGACGCCGTCGTCCAGGAAATCGTCGCCGTCGCGGACGAATCCGTGCTGGGCGTACATGTCCGCCAGATAGGTCTGCGCATTGATCCGGCACGGGTAGTCACCCACCTCGGCCAGCGCCGCGCGCAGCAGTCGGGTGGTGTGACCCTGGCCCCGCGCATTGCGTTTGGTGCACAGCCGTCCGATCCGGAACACCTTCTCGCCTCCGGCATGCTCTTCCATCAGCCGCAGCGTGGAGATCACTTCGCCGCCGGGCGTCTCCAGCCAGAAGTGCCGGGTCTCGGCGAGCAGGTCGCGCCCGTCCAGCTCCGGATACGGGATCGCCTGTTCGACGACGAACACCTCCACCCTGAGCTTGAGTAGCTCGTAGAGTGTCTGGGCGTCAAGGTCTTTGGCCCAAATACGTCGCAGTGCTTCTGTCACTGGCGCCGCCCCTCCTCATCGCTCAACCCCAAAACCTTCGTTCCCCAGTAAAAAACCTCGTCGTACAGCGCCGGCTCGTCCGACAGCGTCGCCCCCAGCGACGGAACCATCTCCTTGAGCGCGGGCAGCCACGATTGAAAGCGGTTGGCAAAGCAGCGTTCCAGCACGCCGAGCATGATCGGCACCGCCGTCGACGCCCCCGGGGAGCCGCCGAGCAGCCCCGCGATGCTTCCATCGGCGTCGCCCACCACGGTGGTGTCGAAGTCGAGCACCCCGCCCTTGCGCTTGTCGCGCCGGATCACCTGCACGCGCTGACCGGCCACCGTCAGTTCCCAATCCGAACCCGTTGCGGTGGGCGCGAATTCGCGCAACATGCGCAGTCGATCCGGTCCGGACAGCCGCAGCTGCCCCAGCAGGTAGCCGAGCAGCGTCAGCTGGCTGACACCGACACCGAGCAGCGAGGCCAGGTTGTCCGGCCGCACCGAGCGGGGCAGATCGGTGACGTGCCCGTGTTTCAAGAACTTCGGCGACCAGCCGGCGTAGGGTCCGAACACTAGCCACGGCTTGCCGTTGACGTAGCGCAGATCCAGATGCAGCGCGCCCAGCGGCGGCGCGCCCGGCGCCGGAGCGCCATAGACCTTGGCCCGGTGGGCGGCGGTGAGCGCCGGGTTGGCGGCGCGCAGGAACCGGCCGCCGATCGGGAATCCGGCGAAACCCCTGACCTCGCCGATGCCGGACTTCTGCAGCAGCGGCAGCGCGTCACCACCGGCCCCGACGAACACGAATTTGGCGTTCAGACGGCGCTTTTCGCCGGTGCGCCGGTTGCGGATCGACAGCGTCCAGCCCCCGTCGGACCGGCGGGACAGGTTGCGCACCTCGTGGCCGAACAGCGCCGTCGCGCCGCCGCGCACGCAGAACCCGACGAGCTGTCGGGTCAGGGCGCCGAAGTCGACGTCGGTGCCGTGGGCGGCCCAGTTGAGCGCGGTCGGTTCGGAGAAGTCGCGCCCGGCAGCCATGAACGGCAACCGGCGCGCGAACTCTCCCGCGTCCTCGATCAATTCGATGCCGGCGAACAGCGGGTTGGGCGCCAGGGCCCGCTGCCGGCGCCGCAGATAGTCGACGCCTTGCGCGCCGCGCACGAAGCTCGCGTGCGGGATCGGGGTGAGGAAGCGGCGATCGGTGAGGACCCCGTTCTCCACGGCGTAGGCCCAGAACTGGCGGCTCACCTGGAATTGCTCGTTGATGCGCACCGCTTTGCCGATGTCGATCGAGCCGTCGGCGCGCTGCGGGGTGTAGTTCAGTTCGCACAGCGCCGAATGGCCGGTGCCCGCGTTGTTCCACGGGCTACTGCTCTCGGCGGCGACGGCGTCCAGACGCTCCACGAAGGTCATCGACCAGTCCGGCTGCAGCCTGCGCAGCAACGCTCCCAGCGTCGCGCTCATGATGCCCGCGCCCACCAGCACGACGTCCGTCGACGTGGTTCTGGCTAGCGATGACACCGGCTTGCTGGTCCTTCCCTCGACTGGGCCGATCCCAGGTTATCCCGAGGCAAAATGGCCGCGAACGACGTGCGCCGCGCGATGGCCAGCAAAAGCTCTAAGCTGGCCACGTGACTGGCAGGGTGACCGGCGACGTGACCGGCTGGGCGCCCGACGTCCTCCCCGGTTATCACCAGCGCACCATCGCGCTCGGGTCCGATCCCGCCGGTGAGGGCGACATCGTGGCGACGCTGATACGGCGCGGACCCGAACCGCACCAGACGGGCCGCGACACGGCGCCCACCGGGCCCGCGGTGCTGGCGGTGCACGGCTACACCGACTATTTCTTCCACACCGAGCTGGCCGATCGTTTCGCGGCCCGCGGCTTCACCTTCTACGCGCTGGACCTCCATAAGTGCGGCCGGTCGCGGCGCGACGGCCAGACGCCGCACTTCATCACCGACCTCACCAACTACGAGGCCGAACTCGACCAGGCGCTGGCCGGCATCGCGGAACGCGGCAAGGTGCTGCTGTACGCGCATTCCGCGGGCGGGCTCATCGTGTCGCTATGGCTGGACCGGTTGCGCCGGCGAGACCCGGCCGCGCACGCCCGCGTCGGCGGCCTGGTGCTCAACAGCCCGTTCCTGGAGCTGCCCGGCCCGCCCATCCTGCGGCATTCGGTGACCGTGGCGCTGATCGCCGGCCTGTCCCGCGTGCGGTCCAAGGGCGTGGCCCGGTCGCCGGGTGAGGGCGGCTACGGCACCACCCTGCACCGCGACTATGACGGCGAATTCGACTACAACCTGCAGTGGAAACCCGTCGGCGGCTTCCCCATCACCTTCGGCTGGCTGCACGCCATCCGCCGCGGCCAGGCCCGGCTGCATCGCGGTCTCGACGTCGGGGTGCCGAATCTGATTCTGCGATCGGATCACAGCGTGCACGAAAGCGCCGAGTCCGCATCCATGCAGTGCGGCGACGCGGTTCTCGATGTCACCCAGATCGCCCGGTGGGCCGGCTGCATCGGCAACCGCACCGCCGTGGTTCCGGTGGCCGACGCCAAGCACGACGTGTTCTTATCGCTGCCGGGGCCGCGCGAAGTCGCGTATCGGGAACTGGATCTCTGGCTGGATGGCTACCTGCGCGCCGACGATGATGCCTCGGCATCGCTGCGAGAGGGGTGACGGCTTGGAGACTTACGACATCGCGATCATCGGAACCGGTTCGGGCAACAGCATTCTCGACGACCGCTTCGACGAGAAGCGGGTGGCGATCTGCGAACAGGGAACCTTCGGAGGCACCTGCCTGAACGTCGGGTGCATCCCGACCAAGATGTTCGTCTACGCCGCCGGTGTCGCCGATTCGATCCGGAGCGCGGCACGCTACGGCATCGACGCGCGCATCGACCGGGTGCGCTGGGACGACATCGTCTCACGCGTCTTCGGGCGCATCGATCCGATCGGGGTCGGCGGTGAGGACTATCGCAACGCCGCCCCCAATGTCGACGTGTACAAGGAGCACACCCGATTCGGCCCGGTCCAGGCCGACGGCCGCTACCTGCTGCGCACCGATGCGGACGACGAGTTTTCGGCCGACCAGGTGGTGATCGCCGCGGGGGCCCGAGCCGTGGTGCCCCCGGCGATCCTGGAATGCGGCGCCCGGTATCACACCAGCGACACGATCATGCGAATCCCGGAGTTACCAGAGCATCTGGTGATCGTCGGGGGTGGTTTCGTGGCGGCCGAATTCGCGCACATCTTCTCCGGGCTGGGCTCGCGGGTCACCCTGGTGGTCCGGGGCTCGACACTGCTACGGCATCTCGACGACGTTGTCGGCGAACGCTTTACCCGCATCGCAGCGAACAAGTGGGAACTGCACACCCATTGCAATGTCGTGGGCGCCGAGAACCAGGGGTCGGGCGTGGCGGTGCAACTCGACAACGGCCACACCATCAACGCCGACGCGCTGCTGGTGGCGACCGGGCGGGTGTCCAACGCCGATCAACTCGACCTCGAGCAGGCCGGTGTCGCCGTCGAGGACGACCTGGTGGCCGTCGACCAGTACCAGCGGACCACGGCGCGTGGGGTTTTCGCCCTCGGTGACGTCTCCTCGCGATATCAGCTCAAGCACGTCGCCAACCACGAGGCGCGCGTGGTGCAGCACAACCTGCTCTGCGACTGGGACGACACCGAGGCGATGGCCGTCACCGACCATCGCTATGTGCCGTCGGCCGTCTTCACCGATCCGCAGATCGCCAGCGTCGGACTGACCGAAAACGAAGCCATCGCACAGGGTTTCAAGATTTCGACCAAGATTCAGGATTATGGCGACGTCGCCTACGGCTGGGCGATGGAGGACACCACGGGCATCGTGAAACTCATCGCCGAGCGCGGCAGCGGGCGCCTGCTGGGTGCGCACATCATGGGCCATCAGGCCTCGTCGATCATCCAGCCCTTGATCCAGGCGATGAGTTTCGGGCTCACCGCCCCGCAGATGGCCCGCGGGCAGTACTGGATCCACCCGGCGCTGGCCGAGGTGGTGGAGAACGCGCTACTGGGCCTGCGCTGACCTCAGCGGCCGCGCGGCCGCGCGTCGGGCTTGTCCCCCTGACACTGCGGGCACAGGCCGTGCAGCGTCAGTCCGGCCGCCTCCGACAGCGCGAACGAGCTGCCCGCCATCGCGTGTTCGAGCGCCGAACTCAGCTGGCGGGCGGGCACCTCGATGATGGTGCCGCACTTCGTGCATACCGCGTGATGGTGCGGCGCGGTGGCCAGACCGTAGGTCGTCACGCCGCCGTCGAGGGTCAACGCGTGCAACACCCCCTGATCGACCAGCGTCGTCACCGTGCGATAGACGGTCGCCACGTCGGGCGCATGGGTGCCGGGCGGCAAGCATTCCCGCAGCCGCCTGTCGATCTCGGCGACCGGCAGGTGACCGTTGACGGGCTCGAGCACCGCCAGCACCTGGATTCGCGAAGCCATCCGCCGCAGTCCCCGGGCGCGCAGAAGATCGCCGATCCTCTCGGTGACCGACGCATCCAGTACCGACGGGTTGGGCGCCACCGGTTCAGTGTCGTCCCCAGGCGGCCGGATCGCCAGTCTTCGGGGCGATCAAGGCACCTCAATTCCTGCGACTCACTTGCATCTGGCGAGCCGCCGTACTTACAGTCGTGCCGGTTGTCTCAGCCGATACCGCAAGGACGCGCCGGAAGGACCCCAGTGGCCAGCACCGAGATCGACCGGCGGACGTCACGGACGGGCAGGCTTCGAGACGCCCTGACGCAGGCGGAATGGTGGCGGCTGGCAGCGATGCTGGCGGTGATCGTCGCGCTGCACCTGCTCGGCTGGCTCATCATGGTCCTCATCGTGGCGCCGGCCCAATACAGTTTGGGCGGCAAGGCATTTGGTGTCGGTGTCGGGCTGACTGCCTATACCCTGGGCATGCGGCATGCCTTCGACGCCGACCACATCGCCGCCATCGACAACACCACCCGCAAGCTGATGAACGACGGGCAGCGCCCGCTGGCCGTGGGCTTCTTCTTCTCGCTGGGCCACTCCACGGTGGTCTTCGGGCTGGCGCTGCTGCTGGCGTGCGGGGTGAAGGCGGTCGTCGGCCCGGTCGAAGACGACGCCTCGACGCTGCACCACTACACCGGCCTGATCGGCACCAGCGTCTCGGGCGTCTTCCTGTACGCGATCGCACTCCTCAACATCATCGTCCTGGTCGGCATCCTGCGGGTCTTCGCCCGGCTGCGCCGGGGCGAATACGATCCCGACGCCGACGCGGCCGAACTGGAGCGGCACCTGAGCGACCGCGGACTGATGAACCGGTTGCTCGGCCGCGTCACCAAGTCGATCACCAAGTCCTGGCACTGCTATCCCGTCGGATTGCTGTTCGGGCTCGGCTTCGACACCGCCACCGAGATCGCGCTGCTGGTGCTGGCGGGAACGAGCGCCGCCGCCGGGCTGCCCTGGTACGCCGTCATGTGCCTGCCGGTGCTGTTCACCGCCGGCATGTGCCTGCTGGACACCATCGACGGCTCTTTCATGAATTTCGCCTACGGCTGGGCGTTTTCCAACCCGGTGCGCAAGATCTACTACAACCTCACCATCACCGCCCTGTCGGTGGCCGTCGCGCTGCTGATCGGCAGCATCGAACTCCTCGTCCTATTCGCCGACCAGTTCGGTTGGCGCGGCCCGTTCTGGGCCTGGATCGGCGGGCTGGACCTGAACACGATCGGCTTCGTCGTCGTCGGCATGTTCGTCGTCACGTGGGCGGTGGCCCTGCTCGTCTGGCGCTACGGGCGCATCGAAGAGAAGTGGACCTCCTGAGCCGAGCGGCGCGAGACTGACCGCGAACGGGCGTTCGGGTGTAGAACAGTGCTCATGGGCTTTTCGGCCTGCGCCCAGCTCGCGGATCGGCGGTGATCGGCGGTGCATGAGCTGTCGCTGTGCGAAGCGATCGCCGGTGTGGTCAAGGATCACGCCGACGGCCGGCACGTCGACGTGGTGCGGGTGCGGGTGGGCGCGCTTCGTCAGGTGGTGCCCGAGTCGCTGTCCTTCTGCTGGACGCTGGTCCGCGACGCCGAGGACATGCCGGACGCCGAGCTGGAACTCGAATGCGTCGGCGCCGAGGTCCGGTGCCGTGCGTGCGGCGGGCAGTCCGAGATCACCTCGCCGTGGTCGATCTGGTGCCCCCGGTGCGACAGCTCCGACGTCGAGGTGCTGCACGGCAACGAATTCTTGGTGACGTCATTGGATGTCTCGTGAAAGGCGTTGGCGATGGGTAGATTTCATCAGCACGACGACGGAACCGTGCACACCCACTCCCACGATCACGTTCCGCACGACCACGATCACGACCACGGCGATCACAGCCGCTATCGGACCGGCAGCCAGCGCATCGACGTGCTGGAGGCGATCTTCGCCGAGAACGACCTGCTCGCCGACGCCAACCGCGCGGCCTTCGAGACCAACCGGGTGCGCACCCTGAACCTGATGAGCTCGCCGGGGTCGGGCAAGACCACCATCCTGCAGGCAACGCTGGACGAACTCGCCGGCGAGCTGGGGATCGGGGTGATCGAGGGCGATATCGCGACCGACCTGGACGCGGCCAAGCTCAGCGGTCGCGGCGCCCAGGTGTCGCTGCTCAACACCAGCAACGGATTTGGCGGCGAATGCCACCTCGACGCGCCCATGATCAACCGCGCACTGCCCGGCCTCGACCTCACCGCGCTGGACCTGGTGATCATCGAGAACGTCGGAAATCTGGTCTGCCCGGCCGAGTTCGACGTCGGCGAGCACGCCAAGGCCATGGTGTATTCGGTGACCGAGGGCGAGGACAAGCCGCTGAAGTATCCGGTGATGTTCCGGTCGGTCGACGTGGTGCTGCTCAACAAAATCGACCTGGTGCCCCACCTCGACGTGGACGTCGACACCTACATCGCCCATGTCCGCAAAGTCAATGCGGCAGCGACGATTTTGCCGGTCAGCGCGCGCACCGGCGACGGTATGGCGGCGTGGTTCGGCTGGCTACGCCGCTTCGCCGCGGACGGCGCCTGAATCGTGCCCCAAGGGGCCACGCTCCTGCGAAACATTCGCAGGATGACCCCGCCGCGATGGTTAGCCGGACTCGGCGAATCACCTAAGCGCGCCATAGCTTTTCGGTATTTTGCAGCGCGTGCTTACTCGAGAGTGATGCCGGACCGTTGACAACGCTCGATAGCGGGAGTAGACCCAAAAATTAGCGCTGCGCAAGTGGGCCGACGGTCGACTCCGGCGGCGCAGGAGCCCCAGCCCGGCTCCGGAAAGCTGCAGCATGCCAACGGAAGCAGCAGTCAAGGCAGAACAAACATTGATCCATGTTCTATGGATTAACGCGGGCCTCAGTTGTGACGGTGATTCGGTGGCGTTGACTGCTGCCACCCAGCCCAGCGTCGAGGAGATCGCCCTGGGAGCCCTGCCCGGACTCCCCCAGATCGCCGTGCACTGGCCCCTGATCGACTTCGAATGCGGCCCGAACGGCGGGGCAGACGACTTCTTGGAGTGGTTCTTCAAAGCCGACCGCGGCGAGTTGGAACCCTTCGTGCTGGTGGTCGAGGGATCGATTCCGAACGAGAAGATCAAGGACGAGGGCTACTGGTGCGGATTCGGCAACAACCCGGCCACCGGACAGCCGATGACCACCAGCGAGTGGCTCGACCGGTTGGCGCCCAAGGCCACCGCCATCGTGGCGGCCGGGACCTGCGCCACCTACGGGGGCATCCACGCGATGGCCGGCAACCCGACGGGGGCGATGGGTGTGCCGGACTACCTCGGCTGGGACTGGCAGAGCAAGGCGGGCATCCCGATCGTCTGCGTGCCCGGCTGCCCGATCCAGCCGGACAACCTGTCGGAGACGCTGACCTACCTGCTCTACATGGCGACCGGCCAGGCGCCGATGATCCCGCTCGACGACGCGCTGCGCCCGCAGTGGCTGTTCGGCAACACCGTGCACGAGGGTTGCGACCGGGCCGGCTACTACGAGCAGGGCGACTTCGCCACCGAGTACGGGTCGCCGAAATGCATTGTGAAGCTTGGTTGCTGGGGGCCGGTTGTCAAATGCAACGTGCCCAAGCGCGGGTGGATCAACGGCGTCGGGGGTTGCCCCAACGTCGGCGGGATCTGCATCGGCTGCACGATGCCGGGGTTCCCGGACAAGTTCATGCCGTTCATGGACGAGCCGCCGGGCGGCAAGATCTCGAGCACCGCGTCGGGTCTGTACGGAGCCGTGATTCGCAGTCTGCGGGGTATCACGGAACGCACCGTCGACAAAGAGCCGCGGTGGCGCCACAACGGCGACCAACTCACCACTGGAGCGCGCCGCACCTGGTAGGCCCACCTACCTGGTCGGCGCGCTCCCCTCGCACAGTCATAGACGAATAGCCGTCGCCGCATCAGCCAACGCTGACAGCAGCCAAAGCGGGAAGAAGTAGCGCGATGACAACCATCATTCCTGAACCCACCCATGCGAAGCGGGAGCCGGGCCAATTGGTCGACATGGCCTGGGACCCCATCACCAGGATCGTGGGCAGCCTGGGCATCTACACCAAGATCGACTTCGAGAACAGAGAGGTCGTCGAGTGCCACAGCACCTCGTCGATCTTCCGCGGTTACTCGATCTTCATGAAGGGCAAGGATCCCCGCGACGCCCACTTCATCACCAGCCGCATCTGCGGAATATGCGGCGACAACCACGCCACCTGTTCGTGCTACACCCAGAACATGGCCTATGGCGTCAAGCCGCCACACCTGGGCGAGTGGATCGTCAACCTCGGCGAGGCCGCGGAATACATGTTCGACCACAACATCTTCCAGGAGAACCTGGTCGGCGTGGACTTCTGCGAGAAGATGGTCTCCGAGACCAACCCGAGCGTGCTCTCGCTGGCCGAGAAGACGCCCGCCCCGCACGCGGACGCCCACGGGTACAAGACGGTCGCCGACATCATGCGCTCGCTCAACCCGTTCAGCGGTGAGTTCTACCGCGAGGCGCTCGTGGTCAGCCGGTGGACGCGAGAGATGTTCTGCCTCATGGAGGGACGCCACGTGCACCCCTCCACGCTGTACCCCGGCGGGGTCGGCACCGTGGCGACCGTCCAGTTGATGACCGACTACATGACGCGGTTGATGCGCTACGTGGAGTTCATGAAGAAGGTCGTGCCGATGCACGACGACCTGTTCGACTTCTTCTACACCGCACTGCCCGGTTACGAGAAGGTCGGGCTGCGCCGCACCCTGCTGGGTTGCTGGGGCTCCTTCCAGGATCCCGAGGTGTGCAACTTCGAATACAAGGACATGGAGCGCTGGGGTAACGCGATGTTCGTCACCCCGGGCGTGGTGGTCGACGGCAAGCTGGTCACCCACTCGCTGGTGGACATCAACCTCGGCATCCGAATCCTTTTGGGCAGTTCATATTACGACGACTGGACCGACCAGGAGATGTTCGTCGAGACCGATCCGCTGGGCAACGCGATCGACCGGCGCCACCCGTGGAACCAGCACACCAACCCGCACCCGGAGAAGCGGGACCTGGAGGGCGGCAAGTACAGCTGGGTGATGTCACCGCGCTGGTTCGACGGCAAGGACCACTTGGCGCTGGACACCGGCGGCGGCCCGCTGGCCCGGCTGTGGTCGACGGCGCTGGCCGGCCTGGTCGACATCGGTTACGTCAAGGCGACCGGTTCGAGCGTGAAGATCAACCTGCCCAAGACGGCCCTGAAGGGACCGGTCGAGTTGGAGTGGAAGATCCCCACGTACGGCAGCAACACGCTCGAACGAGACCGGGCGCGCACCTACTTCCAGGCCTACGCGGCGGCATGCGCTTTGCACTTCGCCGAGAAGGCGCTCGGGGAGATTCGCGCCGGGCGCACCAAGACGTGGGAGAAGTTCGAGGTGCCCGACGAGGCCATCGGATGTGGCTTCACCGAGGCGGTGCGCGGTGTGCTCAGCCACCACATGGTGATCCGGGACGGCAAGATCGCCAACTATCACCCGTACCCGCCGACGCCGTGGAATGCCAACCCGCGCGACAGTTATGGCACACCGGGCCCGTACGAGGACGCGGTGCAGGGCCAGCCGATCTTCGAGGAGAACGGCCGGGACGACTTCAAGGGCATCGACGTCATGCGCACCGTGCGCAGCTTCGACCCGTGCCTGCCGTGTGGCGTGCACATGTACCTGGGGAAGGGCAAGTCCCTGGACAGACTGCACACGCCAACCCAGTCACCCGCCGGGGAGTGAAACATGGCGGATCGCCCGGCGGAGTCCGCGAACGACGCGCAGTGGCGTGAGGCGGGCGATCGGATCCAGACACTGCTGGATTCCTGCGCAGCAGGTGGAGCCGCCGCGTATGACCGTGCGCAGCAACTGGTTCGCGAGGTAGTCGGGCTCTACGGCGCCGGGCTGGAGCGGATCATGCGGATGGCCGGCGATCCCGAGCCGGCCGGGGGGCTGGTCGAGCGGCTGGCCACCGACGACCTGGTGGCCAGCCTGCTCCTGGTGCACGGCCTGCATCCGCACGACATACACCGCAGGGTGTCCGACGCCCTGGATCGGGTGCGGCCCTACCTGGGTTCGCACGGCGGTGACGTCGACCTGCTCGAGGTCGTTGCGGGCGGGCACCCGGAAGAGTTCACCGTGCGGCTGGCCTTCACCGGCAGCTGCAAGAGCTGCCCGTCGTCCGCGGTGACACTGGAACTGGCCGTGCAGGATGCGGTCCGCGCGGCCGCACCGGAGATCTCCTCGATCGAGGTGGTGACGGCCGAGGCGACGACCGCTCCGGCGAGCGTCATTCCGGCGGAATCGCTGCTGGCGCATCTGCATTCGAACGGCCACGGGTCGACCGCCTGGCACCCGGCGCCCGAGCTGGCCGAGTTGACACCCGGCGAGGTCGCGGGATTCGTGATCGGCGGGGTGACGGTGCTGGCCTGCCGGGTCGGCGACCAGACCTTCGCCTACCGGGATCACTGCCCGGTGTGTGACGACTCGCTGGCGGGTTCGCACCTGCGCGGTCGAATGCTGCGGTGTGCGGGTTGCCGCACGGATTTCGACGTCGTCGGTGCGGGAGCCGCCGCGACCGGTGGTTCGGCCGGGCATCTGGATCCGATGCCGCTGCTGACCCGCGACGGCGTTCTGTCGGTGGCCTTGCGGGCCGACGCGTTGGGGGCGCCGGCATGAGCACCCCGTTCGAGGTCCTGGGCCGCATCAGGAGCGACCGTCGCGCCCCCGAGCCGGCGGGTGAGCGCTGCGAGATGTGCGCGGAGTCGATCGCCGACGAACACCAGCACGTGGTCAATGTGGCCGGCCGCCAGCTCATGTGCGTCTGCCGCGCGTGCTATCTGCTGTTCACCGACACCGAAGCCGACCTGCGTTACCGCGCGGTGCCGGACCGGTATCTGTCGTTTCCCGACTTCGCGCTGGACCGCCTGGTGTGGGAGGCGCTGCAGATCCCGGTCGGAGTCGCCTTCTTCTTCACCAACTCCGCCCTCGGCCATACCGTGGCCTTCTACCCGGGACCGGCCGGGGCATGCGAATCCGAGCTGAATATGGAGATCTGGGACAGCATTCGCGGCGCCGACCCGCGGGTGAGCCTGCTGGCCGACGACGTGGAGGCGCTGCTCGTCCGGGTCACCGACAGCGCCCAGGACGGCGAGTTATCGCAGCCCCAAACCTATCTGGTGCCCATCGACGCCTGCTACGAATTCGTCGGACGGCTGCGCCTGGTGTGGCGCGGATTCGACGGCGGCCAGCAGGCCCGCGAATTCATCGACGACTTCTTCGACCGGCTCGCCACCCGCGCCACTAAGACACCGCGATGAACGCCTCGCCGATGAATGTGAGCTTCGAGGTTCTCGACGTGACCGCCGAACCGTACTCCGTCAGCCCGATGCTCACCGCCCGCGTCGGCGTCACCGCCGGTGGCGACGACCCGGTGCACGCCATCGCCCTGCGCTGCCAGGTCCGCATCGAGCCGCTGCGCCGTACCTACTCCGACGAGGAAGCGGCCGGGCTGATGGATTTGTTCGGCCCCCGCGAACGCTGGGCCAGCACCCAACGCACCTTCCTCTGGCAGCACTGCACCGCAATGGTGCCGGGCTTCACCGGTCACACGACCGCGACCCTGCCGCTGGATTGCACCTACGACTTCGAGGTCGCCGCCGCGAAATACCTGCACGCGCTGCGCGACGGGGCGGTGCCGCTGCAGTTCCTGTTCAGCGGAACGATTTTCGTCAACTCCGAGCGCGGGTTCTCGGTCCAGCAGGTGTCGTGGGACTGTGAGGACAACTACGCCATGCCGGTCTCGGTCTGGCGCGACCTGATCGCACAGCACTATCCCAACAGCGGGTGGATTCGGCTCAGCCACGAGACCATCACGGAACTGGCCGGTTACAAGTCGGCGCACGGAATGCTCGACTTCGACCACGCGGTCACCTCATTGCTGGATGCCACCACCGATCACGAGGTGACGCGATGACATCGAGCTGGGATCGGGCCCGCGCCGTCGCCGACGCGGTGCTTTACGAGGGCTATCTGCTCTACCCGTATCGGGGGACGTCGAGCAAGAACCAATCACGGTGGCAATTCGGCGTTTTGGGTCCGCCCGGCGCGGCCGAGGCCGGCCTGGGCGAAGACGACACCCTATCCGCGGATTTCCTGGTCGACGACGCCCGGGCGCTGACGCTGGTGGTGCGCTTCCTGCAGTTGCAGCACCGGCGGGCCGAACGGGCCACCGGCGACGGCGATTTCATCCCCGTCGACGAACTCCGCACCCCGGCCGGGTCGTGGCTGACCTGGGACGAAGCCGTGGAATGCGAGATCTCGTTCGGCCCCCTGGAGTTCGGCGAACAGCCCTGGTCGCTGCCGCTGACGGTCGGCGCGGAAACCGACATCGAAACCCTGGACGGCGGCAGGCTGGTTCGCGAACGACACGAGATACGGGGCGAGCTGACCGTCACCAGCGAGCCCGACGACGGCCTGCGCCGGGTCTCGGTGCGGGTCACCAACACCGGTGCGGCCGTAACCGCAGATGACGACAAAGATTCAGTGATCGCGCGATCCATGATCGGAACGCACCTCATCGCCGAAGTGGTTGGCGGCCAGTTCATCTCGCTGCTCGAGCCGCCGCAGGCCGCGACCGATGCGGTGTCCCGCTGCGGGCGACACCGCTGCTTCCCGGTGCTGGCCGGGCCCCCCGGCACCGACGACATGCTGCTGATCTCACCGATCATCCTCTACGACCACCCCGAGGTCGCCGAACAGAGCGACACCGCCCTGTACGACTGCACGGAGATCGACGAGATCCTCACCCTGCGCGTGATGACGATGACCGACGACGAGAAGGCGCAGGCCCGGGCGACCGACCCGCGGGCCGCGCGAATCATAGACGAATGCGACGCCATGTCGCCCGAGGCCATGGCACGACTGCACGGCGTGCTGCGCGACCCGCACGGGCTCAATGTCTCCGCCGGTCTGGTGCCCGAGATCCCCGACGGCGTGGAGTGGTGGGATCCATTGGCCGACAACGCCGTCCGACCCGAGATCGACGCTGTGCTGGTGAACGGGGTCCGGATAGCGCGGGGCAGCAAGGTCCGATTGCGGCCGCGGCGCAACGCCGACGCGCAGGACATCTTCGTCGCCGGCAAGACCGCCCGCGTCACGTCGGTGCACGAGGACGTCGAGGGCAACAAGCACGTCGGCGTCGTCGTCGACGAGGACCCGGCCGCGGAGCTGCACGACTGGTACGGCCGCTACCTGTACTTCTCCCCCGACGAAGTCGAACCGCTGCAATCGCAGCACAGCACAAACAAAAGGAGTTCACCATGGAAGTCCTAGGTTGGATCTTCATCGCCCTCGTCGCGCTGGTGGCCGCGGTCGCGCTGGTGTTCGGCGCGATATCGGTGCCGGATGCCCGCCGCTATCTCAAGTTGAGGCGGATGTAGCCGACGCGAGTAGCACCATGACGACGCGCATCCTTATAGCCGGGATCGGCAACATCTTCCTGGGCGACGACGGGTTCGGCTCCGAAGTGGTCCGCAACGCCGAACTGCCCCAGGACGATCCGACGGTCCAGGTCATCGACTACGGCATCCGGGGCATGCACCTGGCCTATGACCTGCTCGAAGAGTGGGACACGCTGGTGCTGGTCGACGCCGTGCCCAGCCAGGGCCATCCCGGCACGTTGCACGTCTTTCAGGCCGACCACGATTCGTCGCCCGAGACGGACGGCCTCGACGGGCACAGCATGGATCCCGCCGCGGTCTTTGCCAGCCTGCGGGCGCTGGGCGGCCATCCGCCCTACACCGTGGTCGTCGGGTGCGAGGCGGGCAGCGTCCAGGAGGGCATCGGGCTGACCGAACCCGTCGCACAGGCCGTCCCGCGGGCGGCACGTGCGGTGGAGGAGATCGTCGCCGCGTTGCACGGCGCCACGCCCTCGGCGGCCGAAAAGGGGTGCTGAACAATGTGTTTGGGAATACCGGGCCAGGTCATCGCCATGCTGGACGGTTACGAGGGCCAGCTCGCCCTCGTCGATGTCACCGGTGAACAACGCAAGGTCAACGTCGGCATGTTGCCGGAGGAGACGTTCGCGCCGGGTGACTGGGTGATCATCCACATGGGCTTCGTCGTCGAGAAGACGGATCAGGCCGGGGCCGAACAGGCCATGGCCGGCCTGGAGTTGATGGGACGCGGCCGCACCGACCTGACACCCCGTCCGGAGGCCGGCTGACATGACCGACACCCCCCTGCTGTTGCGGCCCGGCCCTGACACCCAAGTGCGGCAGCGTGTCACGGTGACCGGCGTGGTACAGGGTGTCGGCTTCCGCCCGTTCGTGCATCGGATCGCAACCGAGCTGGGCCTGGCCGGATTCGTCGGCAACGACTCGGGTGCGGTCTTCCTCGAGGTGCAGGGCCGGCCCGCCGCGGTGGCGGAATTCGGGCGCCGCCTGTGCGCCGAGGCGCCGCCCCTGGCGCGGATCGCCGAGGTGCGGTTTGCCGACGTCGCCGCCGATCCCGCGTGCCCACCCGAATTCCTCATCGTGCCAAGCCGATTGGCCGCCGGCACGACCACCCCCATCCCGCCCGACATCGCGGTGTGCGACGACTGCGTCGCCGAACTGTTCGACCCGCTCGACCGGCGTTACCGGCACCCGTTCGTGACGTGCACCAACTGCGGGCCGCGGTTCACCATCATCACCGAACTGCCCTACGACCGGCCGGCCACCACGATGTCGCGCTTCGCCATGTGCGCGCGCTGCGCCACCGAATACCACGACCCGGCGGATCGCCGATTCCACGCGCAGCCGATCGCCTGCCCGGACTGCGGGCCGAGCCTATGGTTCGCGTCGCCGGCCGGGCGGGTGCGCGGCTCGGACGCGGCGCTGACCGCCACCCAGGACGCCTTGGCATCCGGCGCCGTGGTGGCCATCAAGGGAGTCGGCGGCTACCACCTGGCCTGCGCCGTCGACGACGAGGCGGCGGTCGGCGCGTTGCGGACGCGGAAAGCGCGCGGCGCCAAGCCCTTTGCCATGCTGGTGCGCGACCTCGACGTGGCGCGCCGCTACGCCCACCTCGACGCCACCGAGGCCGCGGTGCTGTCCAGTCCGGCCCGCCCGATCGTCCTGCTGCGGCGGCGCGCCGGCTCGCCGGTCGCCGAGGCCGTCGCGCCCGTCAACCCGCTGCTGGGGCTGATGCTGCCGTACTCCCCCATTCATCACCTGCTGCTGGCGCCGGTACCCGGCAGCTGCGGACCGGCGCCCGACGCGCTGGTGCTGACCAGCGCCAACCGCTCCGATGAGCCCATCTGCTTCACCGACGACGATGCCGCACAACGGCTTCCGGCGCTGTGCGACGCGGTGCTCGATCACGACCGGCCGATCCACGTGCCGTGCGACGACTCGGTGGTGCGCGTCGTCCACGACGAGGATGGAGCCCACGAACTGCCGATCCGCCGATCCCGCGGCTACGCGCCGCTGCCGATCGACCTGAAGCTCGAGGGCACCGCCGTGCTGGCCGTGGGCGGCGAATTGAAGAACACGTTCTGCCTCACCGACGGCCGCCGGGCCTACCTGTCCGGACACATCGGCGACATGGCCACCTGGGAGACGCTGCGCGCGTTCGAGCGGGCGGTCGGCCAGCTCAGCGAAATCCGCGGCCGGCCGGCGCGTTTGGCCGCCGACCTGCATCCCGGCTATCACACGCGCAGCTGGGCGGAGCGTCATGCGGACGAGCGTCCGCTGGACCTGGTCCAGCACCATCACGCCCATGTGGTGTCGCTGCTGGCCGAACACGGACGTCTCGGCGAACCCATCGTCGGGGTCGCCTTCGACGGCACCGGTTACGGCTGCGACGAAACCATCTGGGGTGGCGAGATTCTCACCCTCGACACCCGGAACCATCGTTTCGTTCGGTCCGGCCACCTGTCGGCGGTGCCGCTGCCCGGTGGCGACGCGGCGGTGCGCAATCCGTGGCGGATGGCGCTGTCCCAGCTGTGGACGGCCGACATCGACTGGACCCCCGACCTGGCGCCGGTGGCGGCCGCGAACGCCGACGAACTGCGGCTCACCCGTTCGCAATTGGAGACCGGGGCGGGCTGCGTGCCCTGTTCGAGCATGGGCCGCCTGTTCGACGCGGTCGCCTCCTTGCTCGGGGTGCGGCACCGCATCGACTACGAAGGGCAAGCCGCGATCGAACTCGAGGCGCTGGCGCAGTCGGCCGGCGAAACCCGCACGCGGCCGTCGTTGCCCCTGACGGTGGGCCCCGACGGGGTGATCGATCCGGCCCCGATGGTGCAGACGATGGTCGCCGCGCTGTACGCCGGGACACCACCGGCGTTGCTGGCCGCGGCGTTTCACCAGGCCGTCGCCGACGCCGTCGCCGACGTCGTCACCCAGGTGGCAGGCGGCACCGCGCTGGTGGGCCTCACCGGCGGGGTGTTCCAGAACGTCCTGTTGCTGGACGCCTGCCGTACCCGGTTGCGGCAGAACGGGTTTGAAGTGCTTACGCATCGCATTGTGCCACCGAACGACGGCGGGCTGGCCCTGGGGCAGGCCGCGGTCTCGGTGCTGACCGCGCAGGAGGAGGCGTTGACGCGATGATCACCACCGCCATCGATCGCGGGCTGAGCGCCGAACTGGCCGAAGACCTCGCCGCCACCGCCCTGACGCTGGCCAAGCGATTCGCCGCGGGCGCCACCATGTGGTCCATCGCGCCATCGTGGGAACCCCACGCGCTGCACATCGCGGTCGAATTCGTCCACCCGGTGATCATGGGCAAGCGGGCATTGCCGGCCGTGGCATTGACCGGAGCCGATCTGGTGGATCTGGTGCGGGTGTCGGTGCGCCCCGGCGACATCGTGGTCGCGATCTCCGGTGCGGACAATGCGGACGTGCGCTCGGTGATGCGCCGCGCCCCGGCCTGGGGCGCCACCACGATCTGGATCGGCAGTGGCGAGGAGCCCCCGGCCGCCGCGGCCGATCACGTGCTGTGGCTGGACGATCCCGACCCGCGCGTGCCCGCCACCGGTGGCTTCGTGCTGTTCTACCACCTGCTGTGGGAGCTGACCCATGTGTGCTTCGAACACTCCGGGCTGCTCAAACCCAAACCCGACGACGAGGTCTGTGTCACGTGCAGCGACGAGGGCCGGCTCGGCGAAGTGGTGAGCGCTTCGGTCGACGGACAAGCCCGGGTGCGCACCGCCCGCGGGGTCGAGGACGTGGTCACCGCGCTCGTCGACCCGGTCGCTCCCGGTGAGTTGGTGCTGGTGCACGCCGGCACTGCGATCAGCCGCGTGGATGAGGAGGACGTTTCATGAGTCCCACCGACGAGCCCACCAACTTCTTGTACCCGTTCATCGACGCCGAAGAGGACGACCCCTCCGCGCTGCTCGCCGACCTCGCCGCGTCCGCGCAGGCCAAGGCGTCCGAAAGCCTCGCGCTGCGCCGCTCCACGCTGGAAGCCAACGCCGACCTGCTGGCGGCCGCCGCCGCCGAGCTGGCGCGCCGATTCGCCTCCGGCGGAAGGATGTTCACGTTCGGCAACGGCGGCAGCTGCACCGACTGCACCACGCTGGCCGGCCTGTTCGCGCGCCCACCGCTCGGCAATCCCCTGCCGGCCTGGTCGCTGACCGCCGACCAGGCGATCCTGACCGCACTGGGCAACGATGTGGGGTTCGAGCTGGTGTTCGCCCGGCAGTTGATTGCCCGCGCGCGCGACGGCGACATCGCGATCGCGATGTCGACCAGCGGCAATTCGCCCAACCTGCTGGCGGCGCTGGCCGAGGCGCACAAGCGAGGCCTGTACACCATCGGTTTCTCCGGCTACGACGGCGGCGCCTTCGTCAACAACCCAAACGTGGACGCCTGCATCGTCGTTCGTTCGCAGAGCGTGCACCGCATTCAGGAATCCCAAGCGCTGGTCGGCTACCAGTTGTGGCTGGCCGTCCACGATTGCCTTGGCACAACTCAAGATTGGGGGGCGGCATGATGAACAAGTCGGCGGGCGACTATCTGTCGTCGGGGCCGCGGTTCGGCGAAGGCGACGTGATCGAGCGGATCGAGTCCTTCCGCCGGCGTCGCCCCCGGTTGCTCGACGATCATGTGACCCTGGCGCACGGGGCGGGCGGCAAGGCGTCGGCGGCGCTGGTGGACGCGGTGTTCGTGGAGGCGTTCCGCAACCCGCTGCTCGAGTCGCTGGGCGACGGCGCCGTCCTGGCCCTACCCAGCGGCGAGCGGGTGGCGATGTCGACGGATTCCTTCGTGGTGCAGCCCCGCCGTTTTCCCGGTGGCTCCATCGGCGAGCTCGCCATCCACGGCACCTGCAACGACCTCGCGGTAGCCGGCGCCGTGCCGTCCTGGATCTCGGCGGCTTTCGTGCTCGAAGAGGGCTTCGGAATCTCCGAATTGAAAGAGATCGTCGCCGACATGGCCGCCGCGGCCGCGGCCGCCGGCGTGCAGGTCGTCACCGGCGACACCAAGGTGGTACCCAAGGGCGCGGCCGACGGCCTGTTCATCACCACCACCGGAACCGGCGTCATCCCCGCGGGCCGCGCGCTGTCGGCACAGTCGGTCCGCGCCGGAGACAAGGTGCTGTTGTCCGGGTCGATGGGCGATCACGGCATGGCGGTGATGCTCGCCCGGGGCGATCTGGCCATCGAGGCCGACATCGCCTCCGACACCGCGTCGGTCAGCCCGCTGGTGGAGTTGCTGATGGCGGGCGCCCCCTCCACCCGATGGATGCGTGACGCGACCCGCGGTGGGGTCGGCACGGTGTGCAACGAGCTGGCCCAGGCCTGCGGCCTCGGGGTGCTGCTCGAAGAGGATCGACTTCCGGTGGCGCCCATGGTGAATGGCGCCTGCGAACTGCTCGGCATCGATCCGCTCTATGTCGCCAACGAGGGCAAGTTCGTCGCCGTCGTCGCACCCGAGGAGGCCGAGGCCGGACTGGCCGCATTACGGTCGCACCCCCTGGGCGCGCAGGCGGCCGAGGTCGGGGAAATCGTCACCGAACCGGCGGAAAGCGTGGTGCTGCGCACCGGATTCGGCGGGACCCGGATCGTCGACATGCTGGTCGGCGACCCGCTGCCCCGGATCTGTTGAAGAGGGGAGATAACACTTATGTGTCTGGGAATTCCGGGCCGGATCGTGGAGATCACCGATCCCGCCAACTATGTGGCCAAGGTTGACGTCAGCGGCGTACAGCGGGCGATCAGCGTCCGGCTGCTGGAGAACGACATGCCCGCACCGGACGACTGGGTGCTGGTGCACGTCGGGTTCGCGATGGCCAAGATCGACGAGACCGAGGCGCTGCTGACCCTGGCCGCCATCAAGAAACTCGGCGACACCTACGCAGTCGAAATGCAGGCCTTCGATTCGTCGGCCATCGTATGACAAGGAGCGGCAATGAAATTCGTTGACGAATTCCGCGACCCGGCCGCCGCGCGCAAGCTGCTGACGGCCATCGAGCACCTGGCCGGGACCGGCGGTGAGGACTTCAAGTTCATGGAGGTGTGCGGCGGACACACGCACACCATCTACCGGCACGGCATCGAACACCTGCTGCCCGACAACGTCGAATTGGTGCACGGCCCGGGCTGCCCGGTCTGCGTGATCCCGATGGGCCGCATCGACGACGCGATGTGGCTGGCCGGCCAGCCCGACGTGATCTTCACCTGCTTCGGCGACATGATGCGGGTGCCCGGCTCGCACGGCAGCCTGCTGGACGCCAAGGCCCGCGGGGCCGACGTGCGGTTCGTCTACTCGCCGCTGGACGCGCTGAAGATCGCGGTCGACAACCCCGGCAAGCAAGTGGTGTTCTTCGCCATAGGTTTCGAGACCACCGCGCCCTCGACCGCGGTGACGCTGGTGCGGGCGCGCGAATTGGGCCTGCCCAACTTCAGTGTCTTCTGCAACCACGTCACGATCGTGCCGCCGATCAGGGCCATCCTGGAGTCACCGGACCTGCGGCTGTCGGGCTTCATCGGCCCCGGGCACGTGTCCACCGTGGTGGGCAACCGCCCCTACCGGTTCGTCCCGGAGGTGTATCGAAAGCCGTTGGTGGTGGCCGGTTTCGAGCCGCTGGACATCCTGGCATCGGTCGCGATGCTGCTGCGTCAGATCCGCGAGGGACGCTGCGAGGTGGAGAACCAGTACAAGCGCGTGGTGCCCGAGCACGGGAACCCCGCGGCGCTGGCGTTGATGGGCAAGGTGTTCGCGCTGCGTCCGCACTTCGAGTGGCGCGGGCTGGGCTTCATCTCGCAGAGCGCCCTGCGGGTGCACGACGATTTCGCCGAGTTCGACGCCGAGCTGCGGTTCGCGATGCCCGGCGTGCGGGTCGCCGACCCGAAGGCCTGCCAGTGCGGTGAGGTGCTCAAGGGTGTGCTCAAGCCTTGGGAATGCAAGGTTTTCGGCACCGCCTGCACACCGGAGACGCCGATCGGAACCTGCATGGTGTCCCCCGAAGGCGCCTGTGCGGCCTACTACAACTTCGGCCGCATGCACCGCGACGCCGTCAAGCTGGTGGGCCAGGCCGGTCGGAGGTGATCCTTGGCCGATCCGGACAGCCGCGACAAGGGCGCCGAGATGTTCGCCCGTTACGCCTACGCGCCCAACGCGCTCGGCTACTGCGGTCCGCCGTTGGGGGCCACCCTGCGCGACGGGTCGGTCGCCGACGTGCGCAGGGCGGCGACCAAGTTCTCCGGCGCGTGGCCGTATCTGCGGGTGCTGTCGAAACTGACCGGCATCGCCGACCCACTGGATTACCGTCTGGTCGAATCGTATTGGCTCGGCGGCGGCGTCGCCGCCGGACTGGATCCCCAGGAATTCTTCGACGCGCTGCTCGCGATCATCGGCCCGCAGGCCGGCCACTACTGGTCGCACCTGACCGCGGATCTGGCGTGCGAGGCCGCCGGCAACCACTGCTTCCACGTGTTCGGGGTGTACCCGTGGACGCGGTTCCTGGGTCGGGGTATGGACGAGCAGCCGCTGAGCGTGCTGGATAACTGCCGAATCACCTCTGGGACGGTGCTTTTCCGCGACGCCGACCGCGTCGAGGTGTTGTGCCGGAGGCTGACCTGGGATGGTCGGGCGCTGGCGCTGTCGAAACCGTCGGCCCGCGTGCTCGAGGTGTGGGCCGACGGGTACAGCGCGGTGCCCGACGTGGCCGCCGGTGATGTGGTGGCGATGCACTGGGGCCGGTTGTGCGGCCGGTTATCGCCGGCGCAGCTCTGCGCGCTGACCGACAGCACGAACCGGCAGCTGCTGGCCACCGGCCACCGACTGGCGCACGTCTGACTTCACCGCCAGACTGGCCGGGTGCCCGGTTCTCTGTGCGACGTGCTGCCCGCAGCGGCCGCGCTGCTCGGGATCCCGGACGCAGTTGACAACCTGGCCGTGACGGACTGGGCCGGCGCCGACCGGATCGACCGGGTGCTCGTCGTGCTGGTCGACGGGCTGGGCTGGCATTTGCTTCCGCAGCTGGCCGGCGGCGCGCCGTTGCTCGCGTCCGCACTGGCCGGTGCCACCGGGCGGCTGACCCGGCTGGACTGCACGTTCCCGTCGACCACGCCGACCAGCCTGGTGTCACTGGGCACCGGTGCGCTGCCGGGCGAACACGGAATCCTTGGCTTCACGCTCAAAATGCCCGGCACCGACCGGGTGCTACACCACGTCCGGTGGCGCGACGACCCGCCCCCCGCGATCTGGCAGCCGGTGCCGACCTGGTTCGAACGGCTCAAAAACGCCGGCGTGAGCGCCCGTGTCGTGCTGCCGGCCGCGTTCATGGGCAGCGGACTGACCGAGGCCGCGTATCGCGGCGCCGAATTCCACCCGGCCGCCCCCACCGACGACTACGCGCGGCTGGTGGCCGACGAGCTGCGCGCGGCGCCCGGCCTGGTCTACGGCTACACCGCGGAGCTCGACACCGCCGCCCATGTCTTCGGCGTCGGCTCCGAGCAGTGGCATACCGCGGCGACCAACATCGACGCGCTGCTGTCGCGCCTGCTCGACGCGCTGCCTGCGAACGCGGCGATGCTGGTGACCGCCGACCACGGCGGCATCAACGTGCCACCGGAGGCGCGCATCGACCTCGACACCGATCCCCGGCTGGCCGCGGGGATCCGGGTGGTGGCCGGCGAGCCGCGGGTGCGCTACCTGCACACCGAGCCGGGCGCCGCCGCCGACGTACAGGCCGTGTGGGGCGAGCTGCTGGACGGCCGCGCCACCGTGTACAGCCGCGAACAGGCGGTGACCACCGGCATGTTCGGGCCGGTGGCCACGCCACACACCGAGCGGCTCGGCGACGTGGTGGTCGTCTGTTCCAGCGACACCGCGGTGCTGGCCAGCGCACACGAACCCCCGGAAACGGCTCGCCTGATCGGCTTTCACGGCGGAGCCACCGCCGCGGAGATGGAGATTCCGCTGCTCGCTTTCCGGCCGTAGCGCCTGTCGGTGGCCGGTGCTACACCTGCATTCAGACTCCCCAGATCGGACCGGCCATGGATGACAGCGAACGGACCCGTCGTGGCGACGAATTCCGCCGCCTGCACGCCGGCGACGAGATTCTCGTGCTCCCCAATCCCTGGGACATCGGCACCGCCCGGTTGTTCGCCAATCTCGGGTTTCGCGCGCTGGCGACCACCAGCGCCGGCCTGGCGTTCTCGTTGGGCCGGCGCGATGGCGACGGCGCGGTCAGCAGGAACGAAGCCCTCGAACACGCGCGCGCCATCGTCGAGGCAACCCCGCTTGCGGTGACCGCGGATCTGGAGAACGGGTTCGGCGACGCCCCCGAGACGGTGGCCGAAACCGTGCGTCTGGCCGGCGAAGCCGGCCTGGCCGGGGCCTCGATCGAGGACGCCACCTACGACACCGATGCGCCGATCTTCCCCAGCCAGCTGGCGATCGAGCGCATCCAGGCCGCTGTCGAGGCCGCCCGGGCGCTGCCGCATCCCTTCACCCTGACCGCGCGCTCGGAGAACTTCATCCGCGGGCGCCCGGACCTCGATGACACGGTGTCCCGGCTGCGGGCCTTCGAAGCGGCCGGCGCCGATGTCTTGTACGCACCCGGCCTGCCCGACGAGGCGGCCCTGCGCCGCGTCTGCGGCAGCGTCACCCGGCCGTTCAATTATGTCGCCGGATTCGGGCCGGCCCGTTTCACGCTCGCCCAGCTCAAGGAGTTCGGGGTGCGCAGGGTGTCGATCGGCACCTCGTTTTGCCGCACCGGCCTCACCGCCGTCGTCCGTGCTGCGCGGGAAGTGCTCGACCACGGCTCGTTCGACTATGTCGACGGCATCCACAGCGTCGCCGACTTCAACGAGCTCATCGATCCCCGCGGGTCCCGTCGCTGACCGGTCGGTGCCAGCGACATCACCTGCGCAAACACACATAGGACTCGGATCGAGTTCACAGCTCGCTGGAACCGTTCACCGATCTTCGCGCGGTACATTCGGTGCACTGTGGCTTTCCGGGGCGTTGGCGTAACTCGGCGATGGCAGCTGGCCATCGCGGTTACCGCGGCGCTGGGCGTGTTCATCGCCCTGGTCACGGGCACGTGGCTGCGGCCCAACTTCGCCGCGACGGCGCCGCTGGAGCCGGCGGCGTGGTCGGCGGCACCCGTCGGCGCGCAGGCCGGGCTGACGCATGAGCGTCCCGTCGTCGGCCGGGCCGCCCTGGCCGCTGAGCGGCCTTCGGCACCGGCGAACAAGACCAACCAGAAGCCGTTCCGCAGCGCGTGGATGACGAAGGAACGGCCCCTGACGTGGAACCGGTTGTCACCGCAATCGGTGCTGACGCCGGCGCCATTGTCGTGCACCCCGATAGGGTTTGCGCCCGCCGGCACCCAAGCCCGCGCGCCCGCGGCCGTCGCGTCCGACCGAGATATCTTGACCCGGATCTGCGTCGCCCGCCGCTGATCGTTGCGACCCGGCCGGGCGTGTTTCGGCGATGCACGGCGTGTGCGCGCGACGCGTGAACCCGACGGCTTGTAACCCCCGTGTCTATCTCGTGAAAGAAGACCCTCATGTTTTCGGGCACCACTTGTACCGCCACAGGCAGGCGGAGGTTCTCATGAATTTCGCGGCGCTACCTCCGGAGATCAGCTCCGGGCTGATGTATTCGGGTCCCGGCGCGGGATCGATGATGCGCGCCGCGGCCGCGTGGGAAGCGTTGGCCGTACGGCTCTTCAGCGCTGCGGCCGACTACCGGGCGGTGACAGCACGGCTGGCGGACAGCGACGGCGCGGCGCTCAGCCGAGCCGCGGCGCGCTACGTGGACTGGCTCGACGCCGTCGCGGCCCGCAGCGAGCACGCGGCCACCCAGCTCACGGCGGCGGCCGGCGCGCATCAGTCGGCCTTCACGGCGACGGCGCCGCCATCAGAGGTCGCCGGCAACCGGACGCAACGAATGTCGCTGGTGTCGACCAATTGCCTGGGCCAGCGCAGCGCGGCGATCGCCGACGTCGACGCCGATTACGACGCGATGTGGGCGCGAAACGCCGACGCCATGCACGCCTACGCCGAGGCCGCGGCCGGCGCCGTGACGATGGCCCCCTTCCCCGCGCCACCCGGCAAACCCGCTGTGACGAAACGCAATTGGGCCCTGCAGTCGGCGCCGGATGTCATATCCGCCGGCCACGAACTGATGTCGGTGATACCCGACACCCTCAAACGCCTGTCGTCGTCACCGCTGAGCACGCTGGAAGCGTCCCTGGCCGCGGTCACCCCGTCGCTGTCGAAACTGAATTCGGTGACCGCGCCGTCGGACTTCGCGATCGGCCACCTCAATTCGATGAACAAGACGGCGGCCCTGCGATCGCTGTTGCCCAAGCCGGCTGTCCCCAACGGCGTGAACGCGGGGCTGGGCCGCGGGATGCCGGTCGGCGTGCTGTTCGTGCCGCGCGCCTGGGCGGCCGCCGCCCCCATGACGGAGCGGCTGCGTGAGGATCGGGTCGGCGAGCCCATCCACCTGGTCGCGATCAGCGAGCATCCCGGGTGACAGGCGGCCGACAAGTACGCTGGTTAAAGCGGGGTGACGTAGGCCGCGCTGATGCCGCCGTCGACCATGAACGTCGAAGCGGTGATGAATGACGCGTCATCGCTGGCCAAAAATGCTACCGCCGAAGCGATTTCGTCGGGGTTGGCGAATCGGCCGACCGGGACGTGCACCAGCCGGCGCGCGGCCCGCTCGGGGTCCTTGGCGAAAAGCTCTTGCAGCAGCGGGGTGTTGACCGGCCCGGGGCACAGCGCGTTCACCCGGATGCCCTGCCGGGCGAACTGCACACCCAGTTCGCGCGACATGGCCAGCACCCCGCCCTTGGATGCGGTGTAGGAGATCTGCGAGGTCGCCGATCCCAGGACGGCGACGAACGACGCCGTGTTGATGATCGAGCCCTTCTGCGCGGGAACCATTTGCCGCAACGCCGCCCGGCAGCACAGGTACACCGACTTCAGGTTGACGTCTTGAACGCGTTGCCACGCCGGCAGTTCGGTGTTCTCGATGAGGTCGTCGTCGGGCGGCGAGATGCCGGCGTTGTTGAACGCGATGTCGATGCGCCCGTGGGCCCGCGCCGCGGTGTCGAAGAGCGCGTTGACCGCGGCCTCGTCGGACACGTCGGTGGGCACGAACAAGCCGGACAGTTCGTCGGCCGCGGCGCCGCCCGCGTCGGCGTCGATGTCGCCGATCACGATGGTGGCGCCCTCGGCGTGCATCCGCCGCGCCGCGGCCAGCCCGATGCCTCCGCCGGCGCCGGTGACGACGGCCACGCGGCCCGCCAATCGTTGGGTGAGGTCGACCGCCACCGCCTAGTCCTCTCCGATCGCGATGAACACGTTCTTGGTCTCGGTGAAGTGCAACGGCGCGTCCGGGCCCAGCTCACGGCCCAGCCCGGACTGCTTGAACCCGCCGAAGGGCGTGCTGTACCGCACCGACGAGTGCGAATTCACCGACAGATTCCCGGATTCGATCGCCCGGGACACGCGCAGCGCACGGGACAGGTCGTCGGTCCAGATCGATCCGGACAGCCCGTAGCTGGTGTCGTTGGCCAGCGCGATGGCGTCGTGCTCGTCGTCGAAGGCCAGCACCGTGACGACCGGGCCGAAGATCTCGTCGGTGACGCTGCGGTCTGTGCGCGGCGGAGTCAGAACCGTTGGCGGGAACCAGAATCCGCGTCCGGTCGGGGCGGTGCCGCGGAAGGCGACGGGCGCGTCGTCGGGCACATACGACGCGACCCTGTCGCGGTGCGCGGCCGACACCAGCGGACCCATCTCGGTGTCCCGGGACGCCGGGTCGCCGACGACGACACCGATGACGGCGGGCTCGAGCAGCTCCATGAACCGGTCATAGACGCTGCGCTGCACCAGGATTCGGCTGCGGGCGCAGCAGTCCTGCCCCGCGTTGTCGAACACCCCGGCCGGGGCGGTGGCGGCGGCGCGCTCGAGGTCGCAGTCGGCGAACACGATGTTGGCGCTCTTGCCGCCCAGTTCCAGGGTCACCCGCTTCACCTGAGCGGCCGCACCGGACATCACCTGCTTGCCGACATCGGTGGACCCGGTGAACACGATCTTGCGGATGCCGGAATGGGTGACGAACCGCTCCCCGACCACCGCGCCCCGGCCCGGCAGCACCCGCAGCAGGTCCGCGTCGAGCCCGGCCTGCACGGCGAGCTCGCCCAGCCGGATGGTGGTCAGCGGCGTCGCTTCGGCGGGTTTGATCAGCACGGCGTTGCCCGCGGCCAGCGCCGGTGCGAAACCCCACGACGCGATGGGCATCGGGAAGTTCCACGGGGTGATCACGCCGACCACGCCCATCGGCTCGTGGAACGTGACGTCCAGGCCACCGGCAACGGGAATTTGCTTGCCGGACAAGCGTTCCGGGCTGGCCGCGTAGAAGTTCAGCACGTCGCGGACGTGGCCGGCCTCCCATTCGGCCGAGGCGATGGGATGCCCGGAGTTGGCGACCTCGAGTGCGGCCAGCTCGCCGAGATGGGCGTCGACGGCGTCGGCGAAGGCCCGCAGGCCGGCGGCCCGCTCGGCCGGGGGCAACCGCGCCCACCGCCGCTGGGCGGCCCGCGCCCGGTCTACCGCGTCGTCGACCGCGGCGGCATCGGCGTGTTCGACCGAGCGCAGCACCTCCTCGGTCGCCGGGTTGATCAGCCGCGCGGCGCTCAACTGGCGCGCCCCGCGTAGGACCGGGCCGCGTCGACGATCGCGGCGAACAACCGCAGGTCTTGCAGCGACTGTTCCGGATGCCATTGCACCGCAAGCACAAACCTGTCGCCCGGCAGCTCCAGCGCCTCAACGACGCCGTCGGCGTCCCGCGCGCTGACAATCAGGCCGTCCCCCACCCGGTCGACGGCCTGGTGGTGATAGCTCGGCGCATCGGCGGATTCCCCGACCAGCGCGGCCAGCCGGGTGCCCGCCACCGTGCGCACCGGCAGCCTGGTGAACACCCCGTTGCCCGCCCGATGCCCGCTGTGCCCGAGGACGTCGGGCAGGTGCTGGTGCAGCGTGCCGCCCAGCGCGACGTTGAGCACCTGTGCGCCGCGGCAGATTCCGAGCACCGGCAGGCCCCGCCGCAGCGCGCCCTGCAACAACGCGAATTCCCAGGCGTCGCGGTCGGTGCGGGGCGCGTCGGTGGTCCGGTGCGGCTGCTGGCCGTAGCTCGCCGGGTCCAGGTCGTATCCCCCGGTGATCACCAGCCCGTGCAGCCCGTCCAGTACCGCGTCGACGATCTCGGCGTCCACCGGCTGCGGCGGCAGCAACACCGCGATCCCGCCGGCCAGCAGGACGCCTTCGAAGTAGTCGGCGGGCAGATACCCGGCGCGGATGTCCCAGATGCCGGTCTGCACCTGCTCCAGGTAGGTCGTCAGGCCGATCACCGGGCGGGGCGTAGACCTAGAGGCGTTCAAACCCACGCATCCTCTCCCAGTCGGTGACCGCCGCGTTGAACGCCGCCAGCTCCACCCGGGCGTTGTTCAGATAGTGGGCGACAACGTCGTCGCCGAACACGTCCCGTGCGAGCGTCGAGCGCTCGAACGCCGAGGCCGCCTCGGCCAGCGTGACGGGCAGCCGCTCGACGCCGGGAGCCTGGTAGGCGTTTCCCGCGCAGGGCTCCGGTAGCTCGAGGCCCCGTTCGATACCGTACAGCCCGCCGGCGATCATCGCCGCCACCGCCAGATACGGGTTGACGTCGCCGCCGGGGACCCGGCACTCGACCCGGGTGTTGGGCCCGTGGCCGACCACCCGCAGCGCGCAGGTGCGATTGTCCAATCCCCACGCCAGCGCGGTGGGCGCGAAACTGCCGTCGGCGAATCGCTTGTAGGAGTTGATGTTCGGCGCATAAAAGAGCGTGAGGTCGCGCAGGGTGGCCAGCAGGCCGGCCAGGAAACCGCAGAACGCCGACGACATGCCGTGCGGGCGGCTGGGGTCGGCGAACACCGCGCCGCCCTGCGGATCGCGCAGCGAGAGGTGAACGTGGCAGCTGTTCCCTTCCCGCTCATCGTATTTGGCCATGAACGTCAGGCTCTTGCCGTGCTGGTCGGCGATCTCCTTGGCGCCGTTCTTGTAGATGACGTGGTTGTCACAGGTGACCAGCGCGTCGGTGTACCGGAAGCCGATTTCCTGCTGCCCCCTGTTGCATTCGCCCTTGACGGCCTCGAATCGCAGGCCGGCGCCGATCATTCCCCGGCGGATGTCGCGCAGCAGCGGCTCCATGCGCGACGACGCCGAGATCGCGTAGTCGATGTTGTAGTCGCTGGCCGGGGTCAGCCCGCGGTACCCGTTGGCCCAGGCCTGGCGGTAGGGCTCGTCGAACACGATGAATTCCAGCTCGGTGGCGACGTCGGCGGCCAGGCCCCGGTCGGCCAGCCGGTCCAGCTGGCGGCGCAGGATCGCCCGCGGCGACACGGTGACCGGGCTGCCGTCGGGCCATCCCACGTCGGCGATCACCAACGCCGTGCCCGGCAGCCAGGGAATGCGCCGCAGGGTGGACAGGTCGGGCCTGGCCACCGTGTCGCCGTACCCGGTGTCCCAACTCGACATCGCATACCCGCCCACGGTGTTCATGTCGACGTCGACGGCGAGCAGGTAGCCGCAGCACTCGGCGCCGTGGGCGGCCACGTCGTCGACGAACAGCCGCGCGTCGATCCGCTTCCCGACCAGCCGGCCCTGCATGTCGGCGAACGCCACGATGACGGTGTCCACCTCGCCGCTGCCCACGAGTCTGTCCAGCGCGGCCAACGACAACATGGCCGCGTTCGGATCGGTCACAGCACTTTCTTCACTGGCCATGACCGTCAGTCAACCAGGCGCTACCAGGTACTGGTGCGCAAAATGATCTCGGCGGCCAGCTGGGCCGTCGACTCCTGCACGGTGCGCCGCCCCAGGTGCACCACCCGGTAATCGGCGTAGACGAAGCGCTGGCTGGCCTCGGCCAGCGCCCGGGCGGCCGGCGAGCTGACCAATACGGTGGTGCCGATCTCGACCGGCGGGCAGTGCCCGTCGGTGACGACGCCGTCGTAATTGCCGGCCCGCGGGTGGCCGCGGTCGATCACCACCAGCCCGACGAACCGGCCAAGTTTGGTCGCGGTCAGTTCCCAGGCGAGTTCGCCGCCGGCGCGGTCGCCCATCACCACGGCCCACCCGATGCCCAGCGCGTCGAGGATGCCGATCAACGACTTGGGGGTCAGGCGCGGATCGAAGCCGACCACGACCGTCCGAAGCGACGCGGTGTGCAGCCGCTCGCAGACGGCGTCGTAGGCCGCCGGGACGCGATCCTCGTCGGCCAGTATGACGACGACGACGCCGTTCTCCGGACCGCCCACAACCACCGGCACGGGGAACCCGTCCAGGGTGGTCATCATCGAGGACACCCAAGCACGCTACAGCCAAACGGCATGCGAGCGCGACGATTCTGGGCATCTGGTACCCAATCAGGTATTTTTACCATGCCGTCAACGGCGGTGTTCATGCCGCTGGCTCAGCGAATACCCTACGGCGACAACCGACTTGAGAGAACCGGTCGCGGCGGCGGCGGACCATCAAGCAGACTGAGAACACCCTCGATGTCAAGGTGAGACACCAGCAGATCGGCGGCGAGATCGAGCTGGGCATCGCGGCGCGCGGCGACGTTGACGTCGCCGACCACGAAGCCGCCGCGTCCGGCCGCGTCTGCGACCCGGCGCAGCCAACCGCGCCGGAAATCATCGTTGTCGAGCAGGCCGTGCCAATGGGTCCCGAAGACCGCGCCACGCACCACGCCCTGCGGACGCTGGTCCGCATCGGCAAAGAACCAGCCCTGCTCGGCACAGCGGGTGACCCGCCCATGATGGATCTCGTAACCGGTGAGGGGCCGCTGCCAGCGGCGCAAGGTCTTTTCGGGAGCAAAGGCGATGTCGGCGTCGAGCAGACCCAGGCCGGGCACACCCGCGGTCCCGGATTCCACCGGATCGTCTAGGCGACTGCACAGCATTTGAAATCCCCCGCAGATACCCAGCACCGGCTTGCCGGCGCCGGCGTGCGCGGTGATCGCGTCGGCCACTCCGCGATCGCGCAGCCAAGACAGGTCGGAGACAGTGGCTTTGCTGCCCGGGATGACGACCAGGTCGGTGTCGGTGAGGTCGGCGGGGTCGGTGACCCAGCGCACCAGCACACCGGGTTCGCAGGCCAGCGCCTCGACGTCGGTGGAGTTGGAGATCCGCGGCAGCCGGATGGCCGCTACCCGCAGCCACTGTTCACCGTGCGGGGCTGCGGGCGTGCCGATGACGCGGTGCGCGACCACTGATAGCGAGTCCTCGGCGTCCAGCCACAGCTGGTCGGCGTACGGCAGCACGCCATAGGTCGGGCGGCCCGTCATGTCGTGCAGCTGATGCAACCCGGGCTCGAGCAGCGCGGGGTCGCCGCGGAATTTGTTGACGATGAAGCCGGCGATCAGGGCTTGGTCCTCGGGTTCGAGCACCGCGACCGTCCCGAACAGATGCGCCAGCAGGCCGCCGCGGTCGATGTCCCCGACCAGCAGCACCGGCAACTGCGCGGCCCGGGCCAGCCCCATGTTTGCCAGGTCGGTCGCGCGCAGGTTGATCTCGGCCGGTGAACCGGCCCCCTCGCAGATCACCGCGTCGAATTCGTCACGCAGGCAGGTCAATTCGTCGAGGACGACAGAGGCCAGCCGATCACGATGCCGCACATAGCTTTTGGCGCTCACCGAGTCGGCGACCTGACCTTTGATCACCAGCTGCGAGGTGCGGTCACCGCCCGGCTTGAGCAGGATCGGGTTGAACCGCACGCTGGGTTCCAGCCCCGCCGCGCGCGCCTGGATCGCCTGGGCGCGGCCGATCTCTCCGCCCTCGACCGTCACCACGGAGTTGTTGGACATGTTCTGCGCCTTGAACGGGGCGACCCGCACGCCGCGGCGCGCCAACAACCGGCACAGGCCCGCCACCACCACCGATTTCCCGGCGTCGGAGCTGGTGCCCGCGACCAGCAGCGCTCCGGTCATCCGGCAAACATCATGGCAGGGTGAGGATTTCGACGCCGGTGTCGGTGACCAGCAGGGTGTGCTCGAACTGCGCGGTCCACTTGCGGTCGCGGGTGACCACTGTCCAGCCGTCGTCCCAGATCTCGTAGTCCAGGCCGCCGAGGTTGATCATCGGTTCGATGGTGAACGTCATCCCCGGTTGCATGACGGTGGACACCGACGGCTGGTCGTAGTGCAGGACGACCAGGCCGTTGTGGAACGTGGTACCGATACCGTGACCGGTGAAGTCACGAACGACGTTGTAGCCGAACCGGTTTGCGTACGATTCGATGACGCGGCCGACGACCGAGAGGGCACGTCCGGGCTTGACGGCGTTGATGGCGCGCATCGTCGCCTCCCGGGTGCGCTCCACCAGCAGCCGGTGTTCCTCGGCGACGTCGCCGGCCAGGAAAGTCGCGTTGGTGTCGCCGTGCACGCCGTCGATGTAGGCGGTGACGTCGATGTTGACGATGTCACCGTCCTCGATCACCGTCGAGTCGGGGATCCCGTGGCAGATCACCTCGTTGAGCGACGTGCAGCACGACTTCGGGTAGCCCTTGTAGCCCAGCGTGGAGGGGTAGGCGCCGTGGTCGACCATGTACTCGTGGGCGATGCGGTCCAGTTCGTCGGTGGTGACCCCGGGTGCGACGGCCTTGCCCGCCTCCACCAGCGCGGCGGCCGCGATCTGGCCGGCGACGCGCATCTTCTCGATCACCTCGGGTGTCTGCACCCACGGTTCGCTGCCCTCTTGGGCAGTGGACTTGCCGACGTATTCGGGGCGCGGGATACGGCCGGGCACCGGCAGAGTCGGGGACAACTCTCCGGGGGAAAGCGCGGTGCGAGCAGGCATGCGACCAGCTTAACCGCGGTCCAGCTAAGCGATTAGGGCCGCGGGCGGCGCAGCAGGGAGCGGCGCCGCGGTCCCCGGATGTTCACCGAGCCGCACACCACCCGACCGGTCAGCACCACGTGCGGCCTGCCCTCACCAGGCGGGTCTTTGCGCCGGTCACTGGCGCTGCCCACGTAGACCTCGACGTCGTCGATCGACGCGCTGGCCCCGTCGGGCAATCGAATCTCCACCGAGCCGAACCTCATGTCGAGCTCGATGACCACCACCGGTCCCGCGAACCGCGCCTTGGTGAGGTCGAGTTCCACCGAGCCCAGGCGGCGGACCAGGGCCAGGCGGGTGGGCACCGTCCATTCACCGTGGCGCCTCAGCGAACCCGCCCAGCCGCGCAGTTCCACCCGGTCGGCCGCGGAGGTGACGATGGCGCCCGGTCCCGGCAGGTCGCCGACCAGCCCGTCCAGCTCGCCGCGGGTGCGCGCGTAGGACACCTGCGACGAGCGCTGCTCGAATTCGTCGATGTCGATCAGCCCGAGCGCGACGGCGTTGTGCAGTCGCCGCATCGTGCCGTTGCGGTCGGCGTCGGAGACCCGCAGGGCCACCATGTCGCCGCCGGTATCGGTCATGTTCGCAATTTACCGCTGATGCGGCCCGCGGGCGTCAGGCCAGGAAGTTCGGCGGCAGCGTTTCGAACATGAACTTGGTCATCCGGACCGCCCACTCGGAGCTGCCGCCTCCCACGATCAGCGAGGCGAAGGCCAGGTCGCCCCGGTATCCGGCGAACCAGGAATGCGATCCGCCCGGGAACTCGGCCTCACCGGTCTTTCCGTAGATCTCGCCGCAGCCCGCGATCTCCTTGGCGGTCCCGTTGGTCACCACCAGACGCATCATCGGCCGCAGCGCATCGATCATCTTCGGGCTGATCGGTGTGGTGTCCCCCTGGACCGCCGTCTGCCGGCCCACGATCAGTTGGGGCACGGGTGTCTTGCCGGCGGCGACCGTGGCCGCCACCAGGGCCATGCCGAACGGGCTGGCCAGCACCTTGCCCTGACCGAAGCCGTCCTCCGTGCGTTCGGCCAGGTCCACCGTCGGGGGCACCGACCCCGTCACCGTGGTGACGCCGTCCACCGTGTAGTCGAGGCCCATCCCATATTGGGCGGCCGTCTGGGTCAGACCGCGCGGCGGCATCCGGCTGCTCAGCTCCGCGAAGGTGGTGTTGCATGAGCTGGCGAACGCGCGAGACAGCGAAACCACGCCGAGGTCGAAGCCGCCGTAGTTGGGCACCGTGCGGTGCCCGATGTCGAGGTGGCCCGGGCAGCCGAGCATCGAGTTGGGCGTGGCCATGTCACGGTCGACGGCCGCCCCGGCGGTGATCATCTTGAACGTCGACCCCGGTGGGAACAGGCCGTTGGTGGCGGGCAAACCGTCCGCGTCGGCCGCGCCGTTCTGTGCGATCGCGAGGATCTCCCCGGTCGACGGCTTGATCACGACGATCATCGCCTTGCCGCCCTTGTTGTCGACCGCGCGCTGGGCGGCGTTCTGCACGACCCGGTCCAGGGTGATCGACACCGACGGCGCCGGCGACCCTTCGACCTCGTGCAGCACCTCGACCTCGACGCCGTTCTGGTTGACGCTCACTACCCGCCAGCCCGCCTGGCCGTCGAGTTGGTCGACCACGGCCTTCTTCACCGCGGACATGACCGCCGGCGCGAAATGCGGGTCGGTGGGCAGCATTTCGGGCTGGGGGGTGACCACGACGCCGGGCAGATGCCCGACCAGCGCGGACACCTTGTCGTTGTCGTCGGGGTGCAGCGTCACGCCCAGGTCCACCGGGTGGGGTGTCGAGCTGGCCTGCTCGGCGAGCAGCTGCGGGTCGTTGAGGGCCCCGTTGAAGGGGTGCAGCACGTCGACGATCGCGTGGGCCGTGTTGAACAGTGCGGGGCCGGCCTGCGTGGCGTCCAGCGTGTAGTGGTACAGGTAGCCGGGCACCAGCACGTCGCTGCCGCCGAGCTCGTTCACCGAGGCGCGGTGCGGCCGGTCGGCCCGCAGCGCGAACGTCTGGTGCTCGCCCAGCTTGGCGTGCAGCGCGCTGGTGGCCCACCGCACCGCCCAGTGCCCCTCGTCGCGCGCCATCCGCAGCTGGCCGTCGTAGGTCCAGGTCCGGTTCTTGGGCAGGTGCCAGGTGAACCGGTAGCCGACGGTGCCGCTGTCCTCGGCGTACTTGGCGTTGAGGATCTGCGCGTCGAGGTGGGATGCCTGCAGGCCGGACCAGGCCGCGTTGAGCGCCTCGCGGGCCTCATTGGGGCTGTCGCTGAGCTGCGCGGCGGTCGCGGTGTCGCCAACGGCCAGGGCGCGGAAGAACTTCTCCGCCGCCGGGCCCGGCCCGTCGGGCCGGGGCGTGCATCCGGACAGGACGATGACCGCGACCAGCAGCAAGCCTGAGGCGGATGAGGCCATTGTTGTTCTAGTTGCCATCGGTGCAAATGTTAAGAACTGTGGCCTGAACTGCGGCGCCGACACACCGAGATCCGACCGTTATGCGCGGATTGGGGCCGCCCCCTGCGCGAATGTGCGGGCAGCCGCACATTCGGTGCCGAGCGTGCGGGCGGCCGCACACTCGCAGGCTAGGGGTGACCGCTAGTCGAGCAGCACCGTCGCGAAGGTGCCGATCTCGGTGAAGCCCACTCGGGCGTAGGCGGCGCGCGCCACCGTGTTGAAGTCGTTGACGTAGAGGCTGGCGGTGCGCCCGGTGCCGACGATCACCGCGGCGACCGTCGCGGTGCCGGCGGTACCCAGGCCCAGCCCGCGCCACTCCGGGTGCACCCATACCCCCTGGATCTGGCCCACGCCCGGGGACTGCGAGCCCACCTCGGCCTTGAAGACGACCTGGCCGTGCTCGAACCGCGCCCAGGCCCGCCCGGCCGTGATCAGGCTGGCCACCCGCCGCCGATAGCCGCGGCCGCCGTCGCCGAGCCGCGGGTCGACGCCCACTTCGCCGATGAACATGTCGACGGCGGCCACCAGGTAGGCGTCCAGCTCCTCGGGCCGGACCTGCCGCACACCGGGATCCAGCTCGCAGCTGGGGTGGTTGGACAACGCCAGCAGCGGCTGGTGGTCGCGCACATCCCGGGCCGGGCCCCAGGCCGCCTCGAGCCGCTCCCACATCGGCATCACCAGATCGGCCCTGCCGACCAGAGACGAGCAGCGCCGCGTGCCGCGCATCGCCTCGTCGGCGAACGCGCTCAGGTCGGCCGGCGCGCCGCGCAGCGGGATCAGGTTGGCGCCGGCGAAGCACAGCGATTCGTCGGCACCGCGCAACGTCCACAGTTCGCCGCCGATCGAATTGGGGTCGATGCCGTGGTCGGCCACCCGGGCGGCGACCATGCACGACCCGACGGGATCGTCGTCGAGCACCCGCCAAACCGCGGCCGCGTCGCGCACCACGGACACCCGTCGCTCACCGACAAGGCGGAACAGGGGCGGAGCCGACATATGGCGAACTCTCTGTGTTGCGAACTCTTAGACCGGCGCTGGCGTGTATCAGCTTACGGTGACAACAGGTGAACCGCTGGATGTTGTTTCCGGCCCGTTATCGCCGTTCATCTCTGGATCCATTTCAGCGGCGAGCCGCTGTGCCTCTTCGATCAACGTCTCGACAATCTGCGATTCGGGAACGGTCTTGATAACCTCGCCGCGAACGAAGATCTGGCCCTTGCCATTTCCGGACGCGACGCCGAGGTCGGCCTCGCGGGCCTCCCCCGGGCCGTTGACGACGCAGCCCATCACGGCGACGCGCAGCGGCACGTCCAGACCGTCCAGGCCGGCGCTCACCGCGTTGGCGAGGGTGTACACGTCGACCTGGGCGCGACCGCACGACGGGCACGACACGATCTCCAGCCCGCGCGGCCGCAGGTTCAGCGACTCGAGGATCTGGATGCCGACCTTGACTTCCTCGACCGGCGGCGCCGACAGCGACACCCGGATGGTGTCGCCGATGCCGCGCGACAGCAGCGCGCCGAAGGCGACCGCGGACTTGATAGTGCCCTGGAAGGCCGGACCGGCCTCGGTGACCCCGAGATGCAGCGGGTAGTCGCACTGCTCGGCCAGCTGCTCGTAGGCGGCGACCATCACCACCGGGTCGTTGTGTTTGACGCTGATCTTGATGTTGCCGAAGCCGTGCTCTTCGAACAGTGAGGCCTCCCACAGCGCGGACTCGACCAGCGCCTCGGGGGTGGCCTTGCCGTATTTCTCCATGAACCGCTTGTCCAGCGAGCCCGCGTTGACGCCGATGCGAATCGGGATGCCGGCCGCGCCGGCGGCCTTGGCGACCTCGCCCACCCTGCCGTCGAATTCCTTGATGTTGCCGGGGTTTACCCGCACCGCGGCGCATCCGGCGTCGATGGCGGCGAAGATGTACTTGGGCTGGAAGTGGATGTCTGCGATGACCGGGATCTGGCTGTGCCGGGCGATCTCGGCCAGCGCGTCGGCGTCCTCCTGACGCGGGCAGGCCACCCGGACGATGTCGCAGCCGGCCGCGGTCAGCTCGGCGATCTGCTGCAGCGTCGTGTTGACGTCATGCGTCTTGGTGGTGCACATCGACTGCACCGAAATCGGATAGTCGCTGCCGACCCCGACGTCGCGGACCATCAGTTGGCGCGTGGTACGCCGGGGAGCAAGCGTGGGCGCCGGAGTCTGCGGCATGCCCAGGCCAATGGTCACTGTGTTGATTCCTTCGGTTTCGTCATTGGAAGAGCCTGATCGGGTTGACCAGATCGGCGGTCACGGTCAGCAGCATGTAGCCGACCACGAACACCAGCACGACGTACGTCGCCGGCATGAGCTTGAGGTAGTTCACCGGCGCGGCCGCCACCATGCCGCGGGCCGACCGAACCAGGTTGCGGATCTTCTCGAACACCGCGATGGCGATGTGGCCGCCGTCGAAGGGCAGCAGCGGCACCAGGTTGATCGCACCCAGGATGAGGTTCAGCTGGGCCAGGAAGAACCAGAACGCCACCCACAACCCGTGGTCGACGGTGTCGCCGCCGATGATGCTGGCGCCGACGACGCTCATCGGCGTCTGCGGGTCGCGCTGGCCGCCGCCGATGGCGTGCACCAGCGCACCGACCTTCGTCGGGATCGCGACGAGCGCCTTGCCGACCTCGCCGGTGAGGTCACCGGCGAATGCGACGGTGGCCGGGATCGCCGTGAACACCCCGTAGTGCGTCGGCGCGACCTTGACCGCACCGACGCCGATGGCGCCGACCGTCGAGGGCTGCTGGCCGCCCTGCCCGTTGGTCCCGGTGGTCAGGTAGCGCTGAGTGGGGGTGACGTCGACGTAGGTGGTGATCGCAGTGCCGTTGCGCTCGGCGACGATCGGAACGGTGCCGTGCGCCTTACGGATGGCGGCGGCCATGTCCTCGAAGGTCGACACCGGGGTGTCGCCCACCTTGACGATCACGTCGCCCGGCCGGATTCCGGCGAGCGCCGCCGGCCCGGCCCCGGTGCAGTCCGCGATCTTGCCGGGCGCCACTTCCGGTGCCACACAAGCGGTTTCGCCGACGACCGCCCGGGTCGGCGGATGCAGATTCGGCAGCCCCCAGATCAGCGCGATGCCGTAGAGCAGCACCAGGCAGATGACGAAGTTCGCGGCGGGCCCGGCGAACAGCACCGCGACCCGCTTCCAGACCTTCTGCTTGAACATTGCGCGCTCGGTCTCGTCGGGCGCCAGCTCCTCCACCGACGTCATGCCGGCGATGTCGCAGAAGCCGCCCAGCGGAACCGCCTTGAGGCCGTACTCGGTTTCACCGCGCCGGGTCGACCACAGGGTGGGACCGAAGCCGACGAAGTAGCGCCGCACCTTCATGCCTGTCGCGCGCGCAACCCACATGTGCCCGCACTCGTGCAGGGCCACCGAGATCAGGATGGCCAGTGCGAACAGCACAATGCCGATGACGAACATCATTTGGCTGCGAGGACCTTTCTCACACCACTCCGGAGGCTTTTGCTGACACCTTGGCGGGCTGGGCTTGCGCGACGGCACGCTGCGCCCGGTCACGTGCCCAGCGCTGCGCATCGAGTACCTCATCCACGTTAGCGGGTGAAACGGCCCATTGGTCGGCGGCGTGCAGCACGTCGGCGATAGTTTTGACAATCGCGGGGAACCCGACCCGGCCCGCGAGGAAGGCCTCCGCCGCCTCCTCGTTGGCCGCGTTGTAGACGGCGGTCATGCAGCCCCCGGTCTGCCCGGCGTGCCGGGCCAGCTCGACGGCCGGGAAAACGTCGTCGTCCAGCGGCTCGAATTCCCAGCTAGACGCCGTGCTGAAGTCGCAGCTGGCGGCCGCGCCGGGGACCCGCTGCGGCCAGCCCAGGGCCAGCGAGATCGGCAGCTTCATGTCCGGCGGGCTGGCCTGGGCCAGCGTCGAGCCGTCCACGAACGTGACCATCGAATGAACAATCGACTGAGGGTGCACGACCACCTCGATGCGGTCGTACGGGATGCCGAATAGCAGGTGCGTCTCGATCAGCTCCAGCCCCTTGTTGACCAGCGACGCCGAGTTCAGCGTGTTCATCGGGCCCATCGACCACGTCGGATGGGCGCCCGCCTGCTCCGGGGTGACGTCCTCGAGCTGGGCGGCCGTCCAGCCGCGGAACGGGCCGCCGGATGCGGTCAGCACCAGCTTGGCGACTTCGTCGGGGCTCCCGCCGCGCAGGCACTGCGCCAGCGCGGAATGTTCGGAGTCCACCGGCACGATCTGCCCCGGCTCGGCGGCCCGCAGCACCAGCGGACCGCCGGCGATCAACGATTCCTTGTTGGCCAGCGCCAGCCGGGCGCCCGATTCCAGCGCGGCCAAAGTGGGCCGCAGCCCCAACGCCCCCACCAGCGCGGTCAGCTCGACGTCGGCCTCGGTCTCCTGCACCAGCCGGGTCGCGGCTTCGGGGCCGGAGAACGGGATGTCGCCGGCCCGCTGCGCCGCGCCCTCGTCGGCGACCGCGATGTTAATCACACCGGTCTCGGCACGCTGCCGCAGCAGCGTGTCCAGGTTGGCGCCGCCCGCGGCCAGACCGACCACCTCGAAGCGGTCCGGATTGGCGGCGATGACGTCCAACGCCTGGGTGCCGATGGAACCGGTGCTGCCCAGCACCAGCACGCGCAGGCGCTCCCGCGTTTGCCCATCGGTCGTCGGCTTGGTCACCCATTCATTGTGCCGCCCGGCACCGGCCGGGGCCATGTGCCGGGCCATGCCCCGCAAGCCCGCGAGCGGGTATGCCAGAATTTGGGTTCGACAAGCCAATCCGATCCGAAAGGGATGCGCCGTGGCCAGTACCGAGGTGGAGCGCTTCAACGGCGTCGACGAAGTCGAGGTGCCGTCGGCAGCGTGGGGTTGGAGCAGGATCAACCACCGGACCTGGCACATCGCCGGCCTGATCGGCTTCGGATTCCTGCTGGCGATGCTGCGCGGCAACCACGTCGGCCACATCGAGAACTGGTTCCTGATCGGGTTCGCGGCGCTGATCCTCGTCGCGCTGATCCGCGACCTGTGGGGCCGCCGCCGCGGCTGGATCAGGTAGCGGGTCAGCCCGTCTGCCTAGCGGTGGGCCCGGCGATGCCAGGCGCCGCCGATCACGACGGCCGCCAGCGCGACCACGGCGAACACCCATGGCCACCCCCCGTGCTGATGCACCCAGCCGGCCACCGCGCCCTGCAGCCGCCCGGCCGCGCCGATCACCGCGTCCTGCGGATTGCCGTTCGCGCCGAACAGACGCACCTCGTAGCTGCCGTAATAGGCCACGTAGAGGCCGACGAGAACCAGCAACGCGCCGCCGATCCGGTTGACGAGCGGCAGCATGCGGCGCAGCCGGTCCACCATCGCCGAGCTCGCCGTCGCCGCGGCCACCGCGAGCACCCCGACCACCAGCGTCAGCCCCGCGGTGTAGGCGAGGTAGACCGCCACGCCGGTGGCGATCGATCCCCCGCGCAGGCCGGCGCCGGTGACGGCCAGAAACGGCCCAACGGTGCATGACAGCGAGGCGATCGCGTAGCTGATGCCGTAGCCGTACATGGAGCCCAGCCGGGCGGTGGGAGCCCACCGCGGCCCCAGCGGCCTCGGGGTCAGTGCCGACAGCGCCCGGCCGGACAGCAGCCACACCCCGAGCCCGATCAGGACCAAGCCGACGACCACGGTGGCGTAGGGCAGGTACCGCTGCACGGTCGTCGCCGCCGAGATGGTCAGCGCGCCGAACACGCCGAACACCGTCAGGAAGCCCAGCGCCATCCCGGCGGTGGCCGCCAGCGCCCGCCCGGCGGCCGTCAGACCCGACGAGGCCCCGGCACGCTGGCCGCGCACCACCAGCAGCAGGTAGGCGGGCAGCATGGCGAACCCACACGGGTTCAGCGCGGCCACCAGCCCGGCGGCGAAGGCCAGGCCGACCAGACCCTGGTCCGCCAAGTCAGGACCTCAGGGCGGAGACCCGGTCGGAGAGCTCCTGCTGTGACATCGCCGAGGTCGGGTTGTTGACGAACGTCGAGCTGCCGTCCGCGCGGTAGAACACGTAGGCGGGCTGCCAGGGCACGTTGTAGCGGGCCCAGATGGACCCGTCGGCGTCGTTGAGGTTGGTGAAGTTCAGGCCGTACTTGGAGACGAAGGCCTGTTCAGCGCCGACGTCCGAGTGCCCGGCGACGCCGACGAAGGTGACGCCGGGATTTGCCCGCGCCACCTGGCTGACGCCGGGGGCCTCGGCGTTGCAGAACGGGCAGAACGGCGCCCAGAACCACAGCACCGCGGGCTTGCCCTGCAAACTGGCGCCGTTGAACGGCGCGCCGCTGAGCGTCGTCCCGGTGAATTGCAGCCGGTCGTCCGCGGCCAGCGCGCGTGGCGAACCGCCCAGCACGAATATCAGTGCGGCGGCGAAAACGGCCGCAGCAAACAACCTGAGCGGAGAGAACAGGCGAATCATGACGCACCCCCGTTTGCTGGCGTTATGTCTTAAAGACGTGCGGGTCGCCCTCCCGGTTCATCCGCGCTCGGCGGCCAGCTGCCCGCAGGCGGCGCTGATCTCGCGGCCGCGGGTGTCGCGCACCGTGCAGGACACCCCCTTGCCGCGGACGCGCCGGACGAACTCCCGCTCGACCGCCTTGGGGCTGGCGTCCCACTCACTTCCCGGGGTCGGGTTGAGCGGAATCAGGTTCACGTGCACCAGCGGTCCGAGCGCACGATGCAGGCGCTGCCCCAAAAGGTCTGCGCGCCAAGGCTGGTCGTTGACATCACGGATCAACGCGTACTCCACCGACACCCGCCGCCCGGTGACGTCGGCGTAATACCGTGCGGCGTCGAGGGCCTCGGTGATCTTCCACCGGTTGTTGACCGGCACCAGCGTGTCGCGCAGTTCGTCGTCGGGCGCGTGCAGCGACAGCGCAAGCGTGACGCCGAGCCGTTCGTCGGCGAGTTTGCGGATGGCGGGGGCCAGGCCCACCGTCGACACCGTCACCGAACGGGCCGAGATGCCGAAGCCGTGTGGCGGCGCGGCGATGATGCGCCGCACCGCGGCGACCACGCGGGCGTAGTTGGCCAGCGGCTCCCCCATGCCCATGAACACCACGTTGGACAGCCGGTCCCCGAAGTCGTCGCGCAGGGCCGCGGCGCCGGCACGCACCTGCTCGAGGATCTCGGCCGTCGACAGGTTGCGGGTCAGCCCGCCCTGGCCCGTCGCGCAGAACGGACAGGCCATGCCGCAGCCGGCCTGCGACGAGATGCACACGGTGTTGCGTTGCGGATAGCGCATCAGCACCGACTCGACGGTGACCCCATCGAGCGCGCGCCACAACGTCTTTCGGGTCTGGCCCGCATCGCAGGTCACCTCGGAGGCCGCGGTGAGCAGGATCGGAAACATCGTCTCGGCGATGGCGTCGCGCAAGCCCGCCGGAAGGTCGGTCATCTGCCGCGGATCGGCGATCAGCCGGCCGTAGTACTGATGCGCCAACTGCTTGGCGCGAAACGCCGGCAGGCCCAGGTCCGCGACGGCCGACGCGCGGCCGTCCTCATCGAGGTCGGCCAGGTGCCGCGGCGGCTTGGCGCGCCGCGGCTCGGAGAACACCAATTGTTGAACCATGACCTGTCCAGTATCGGTCACGTTCGGGACTGCCTAGGGAACGAGTGTCAGCACCGTCCAGGCCGCGACCGCCGACGGCAGGACGCCATCGAGCCGATCCATCAGGCCGCCGTGGCCGGGTAGCAGCCGGCCCATGTCCTTGATGCCGAGGTCGCGCTTGACCTGCGACTCCACCAGATCGCCAAGCGTGCTGGTCAGCACCAGGACGACACCCAGCAGCACGCCGATCCACCACGGTTTGCCGGCCAGGAAGGTCGCCGTCAGGGTCGCCGCGGTGATTCCGAACACCAGGGAACCCGCGAATCCCTCCCACGACTTCTTGGGGCTGATCGCCGGAACCATCGGGTGCTTGCCGAAGAGCGCCCCCACGGCATAACCGCCGGTGTCGGAGGCGACGACTGTGATCATCAGGCAGAACACCCGCCCGGCGCCGTCGTGCGGGTAGACCAGCAGCACGCCGAAGGACGCGAACAGCGGCACCCAGGCGGCCAGGAACACGGTGGCCGAGGCGTCCCGGAGGTAGTTGGCCGAGGGCGAGCCGTCGAACGGCTCCGGCCGTCTGCTGTTGTCCTGCATGAACAGCCGCCACACGTTGCAGACCACCACGGTGACACCGAAGCCGGCCAGGGCGCCCGCGGCGTGGAACGGCCAGGTCAGCCAGACGGTGAGCTGGCCCCCGGCCAGCAGCGGGATGACGGGTATGACGTAGCCGGCTTCGCGCAACCGCCGAACCACTTCGTGGGTGGCCACCACGATGGCCAGGGCGACGATCGGAACCCAGAAGCGTGGGGCGAACACCAGCGTCACGACCAGGACGCCGCCGATACCGGCCCCCACCGCGATCGCGGCGCGCAGGTCGCGTCCGGCCCGCGATGTCTTCTTGCCCGGCTGCCGGATCGTCTCCTTGGCGGCGCGCGAGTGATTGTCGGGCGGGTCGCCGGCGCCGGGTTCGGGGGTTGCCACTGGTCTGGATGGACTTAGCTGCTGAGGTCCCTAGACCTCCAACAGCTCGCCTTCTTTGTGCTTGACCAGCTCTTCGATCTGTGTGGTGTATTGATGTGTGGTCTTGTCCAGGTCCTTTTCGGCCCGGCCGACCTCGTCCTCGCCGGCCTCGCCATCCTTGCGGATGCGATGCAGCTCCTCCATCGCCTTGCGGCGGATGTTGCGCACCGAGACCTTGGCGTCCTCACCCTTGCTCTTGGCCTGCTTGACCAGCTCCCGGCGCCGTTCCTCGGTGAGCTGCGGCACCGCCACCCGGATCAGGGTGCCGTCGTTGGTGGGGTTGACGCCGAGGTCGGAGTTGCGGATCGCGGTCTCGATCGCGCCCACCTGGCTGGCCTCGTAGGGCTTGATGACGACGAGGCGCGCCTCGGGCACGTTGATGCTGGCCAGCTGCGTGATGGGCGTGGCCGTTCCGTAGTAGTCGATCACGATCCTCGAGAACATGCCCGGGTTGGCGCGCCCGGTCCGGATGGTCGACAAGTCGTCGCGGGCGACCGCAACGGCCTTCTCCATTTTCTCTTCCGCGTCGAAGAGAGCCTCGTCGATCATGTGCGCCGCTCCTCCTCATTGCTGCGCTGCGCATCCTCGCACGCGCAAGTCATCGCGTTTCCCCTCAGGTGGTGACCAGAGTCCCGATTTTCTCACCAGCGACCGCCCGGGCGATATTGCCATTGGTCAGCAGGTTGAACACCAGGATCGGCATGCCATTGTCCATGCACAGGCTGAACGCGGTGGCATCGGCCACTCGTAGCCCGCGGTCGATCACCTCACGGTGACTGATCGCGGCGATCAATTCGGCATCGGGATGCTGCCGCGGATCCGCATCGAACACGCCGTCGACCGCCTTGGCCATCAAGACCACCTCGGCACCGATCTCCAGGGCGCGCTGAGCGGCGGTGGTGTCGGTGGAGAAGTAGGGCAGCCCCATGCCGGCCCCGAAGATCACCACGCGGCCCTTCTCCAGGTGGCGTACGGCGCGCAACGGCAGATAGGGCTCGGCCACCTGGCCCATGGTGATCGCGGTCTGGACCCGGGTGACGATGCCTTCCTTCTCCAGAAAGTCTTGCAGCGCGAGGCTGTTCATGACGGTGCCCAGCATGCCCATGTAGTCCGACCGGGTGCGTTCCATGCCGCGCTGCTGAAGCTGCGCGCCCCGGAAGAAGTTGCCCCCGCCGATCACCACGGCGACCTGGACACCGCCGCGGACCACCTCGGCGATCTGCCGAGCCACCCGCGCCACGACATCGGGATCCAGGCCGACCTGGCCGCCGCCGAACATCTCGCCGCCGAGCTTGAGCAGCACTCGCGAATACCTGGCCCGGCTCGGTGGCTGGCCGGATACGCCGTTGCCGGCCGGCTCCGGCCTCGGAGCCGCCGAGCCGGCGACTTGGGGCTCCCTGGACTCCGTCATCAGACTCCTCGCATGAGAGTGCCATCCCGGGCGATCTCCATCCCGGAACGGCATTTCACATCCTGCCTCATCGCAGCACAATGCGGCGTCGGCGGGGTGCATTATGCGCATTGTTGGCGCGCCGGACCAATTTTCGAGTCTCCCGGTACCGGAATAGGCCGGCGCCCGCGTGCTTTCCTCGGGCCCGCGTTTGAGCGATGGTTGCCATGGGAATCCGCATCAACGCGGCAGAAATATGCGGTCTTGAGCAACAAGGACCGGCCTCGCCGTATGACCGGATCGATCGCTTGCGATCGCCGTTGAGCGTGAATCGCTCGCAGTACGCCAACGAGGAGGAGTACTTCCATGGCTGAAGAAAACAAGTCGGGACCTGCCGAAGCTGTGAAGGGCGTCGTCGAGGACGTCAAAGGTAAGGCCAAGGAGGCCGTAGGCGCGGTGGCCGGTCGTGATGACCTCACCCGCGAGGGCCAGGCGCAGCAGGACAAGGCCGATGCGCAGCGCGACGCGGCGAAGAAGGAAGCCGAAGCCGAGGCCGCGCGCGGCGGCGCCAAGGCGGCCGAGGAGCGCCAGAAGGACAACCAGTAACACGCTGTAGCGATGGGCCCGGTCCGTGAAAACGGGTCGGGCCCATCGACTTTCTGTCCGACCGACTCGGACGAAACACAGCCTGAGTTTGCATAGCTTTGCATAGTTTTCGGCGGGACGGGTATCCAGGCGTAGCGCTGTAAGACATCTCCGCAGAGGTGCCTACGGACCGGGGGGGAAGCCGGGACGTTACGAGGTTTGGAGATGTCATTGGACGTGGTGGTGCTCACCGATGAGGACGATTTCGAGTCGGCCCTACCGGATTTGGCGACGTTCGCGCAGCCGATGCGCCGCATCACCCTGGCGGCCGAGCCCGACGGGCACTTCGCCACAGCCGACATCGCGATCATCGACGCGCGCAGCAATATGGCGGTGGCCCAGGCCGTCAGCCATCGACTGACGGCCGACAATCCCGGTACCGCGGTGGTGGCCCTGGTAGCCCCGGCCGATTGCGCCGCGGTCGATGTCGACTGCAATTTCGATGACGTGATGCTGCCCGGCACCGGTGCCGAAGAATTGCAGGCACGGATGCGCCTTGCCATCGGACGCCGGCGCAGCGTGGTCGACGGCACGCTGAAATTCGGCGACCTTCTGCTGCATCCGGCCAGTTTCACCGCCACGCTGGACGGCAACGACCTGGGCCTGACCCTCACCGAGTTCAAATTGTTGAATTTCCTTGTACAGCATCCCGGTCAGGCATTCACCCGGACCCGGTTGATGCGGGAGGCGTGGGGCTACGACAGCACCGGCAAGGTCCGTACGGTAGACGTGCACATCCGGCGGCTGCGCGCCAAGCTGGGTATCCGCCACCAGTTCCTGGTCGACACCGTCCGGGGCGTCGGCTACCGGGCAGCCACGCCACCGCAACCCGAATGGATCGTCGCCGACGCGACCCCGACACCGACACCGATCTTCACCTGACCACCGGTCCGGTGCATCCGGAAGGCTCTAACCCGGTTGGCTGCAACGCTTTTGGCGACCCGTCAGCCGAAGAATGGGAATGCGCGCCGGCGCGCGAGCGCATCCATTCCTTCCTGAATGGCGTCTTGCACCTCGTGGTATTTGCTGTCGACGTATCGGTCGTCGTCGGCCCGCGCGGGATCGTTGTCGAGTTCCACGGCGGGCATGAACCGGGTTCTGATCTTGGCCGGCAGGGGCAGCTGCGGCAGCGCCGCCGGCGCGATCCCCCACGGCAACGAGACGGCCAACGGAAACACCTTGAGCCGCAGGATGCGGTCCAGGCGTAGCGCTTTCGACAACCGGTCCCCGCGGATCAACACCGGCATCGCGTCGGCACCGCCGACTGTGGCGATCGGCACGATCGGCACGCCCGCACGAATCGCCATCTTGACGAAGCCGGTGCGCCCCGCCAGGTTGGCCTGGTCGCGCTCCGTCCACGGCCGCAGTGAGTCCACTTCCCCACCGGGCCACAGCGCCACGTCACGCCCCTCGGCCAGCGCGGTGGCAATCGCATCGGGGGCGGCTGGCAGCACCCCCATCGACCGGAAGTACCTCCCGAACAACGGAATTGCCATCAGCGCATCGTGGGCGGTGCCGTGCAGGGTGCGGTCCTGGCCGAACCGCCGCCACCATTGCAGGCCGACGGTCCAGGCATCCCAGACGAAGGGAGCGCCGGAGTGAATCCCCACCAACAGCGCGGGCGGTGACTCGGGGATGTTCTCCCAGCCATCGATCTCCATCCGAAACCAATAGTCCACCAGCACATTCCACAGATATTTCTGTCGCTGCAGGGTGGTCTCGTCCTGGCCGGAGAGATCCCACCTCGCGGCCCGCTCGGCCAGCCAGCCGCTCAGCCCGCCGCTCTGCTTGCTGCGTCGTTCCTCCATCGCCTCGCGGGCTTCTTCGGCGACCCGCCGCGCCTGAGCGCGTACCGGCGCCGGTCTGTGATCCGGGTTACTCATGGGTAGTCGCATACCCGATTCGGGCGCCCATGATTCGCCCACACGCAAATCTCCCCGCGCCACATGGCGTGGCGCGGGGAGATTTCACAGCCGGTTTAGGTGTGTGCCGGTGCAGGTGCAGGTGGGGCACCCGGTGCCGGGCTGTTCGGCGCGGCCGGCGCCGAGCCACCCTGGACGTTTGACGTCCACATCAGGACGTCCTGCATCCCGTCGTTGTAGACGACGCCGTTCGGGGGCGCACCGGTCACGTCGAAGTACAGCGTGCCGGTGGACTCGTTGCCCTGAGCGATGGGTGCCGGGTTGAGCCCGTTCGGGACACCAACCTTGTCGATCACCCGGTAGTTCTGGCCGTTGGGGCCGCGGGCGACGAAGTCGTTGACCATCGGGGTGACGAGCCCGCCGTCCGACCTGGCGGTGATATCAGCCTGGTACAGCGTCCCCTTGGGCGTGTAGCCGGGGATGGCGACGTTGCTGGGCTGCAGGTTGCTCACCGTGTAGTTGGTGATGAGTGGCCCATCGATGAGCTGCTCGCTGGTGCCGAAGCCCTGAATGTTGGGCGCGGCGGACGCGGGCGTCGCCGCGAAAACGCTTGCCACCGCTATACCCCCGGCAGCGGCAGCTGTCGCAGCAATCTTGGTGACCTTCATTGCTCATTCCTTTCATGTAGAACAATTGCCCCCCGGAAAGGGCATGCGCATAGTTGCAGCAAATATCCATCCGACCATCCCCTTAAACATCTGCGCCCGCATAAGGCCTATATCGCCCGGTTAGCCACAGGAATGGGTTTGCGTTCTTGGACAGCAACTTTGGCACCACGAATAACACCTGTACCAATACTCACAGCCGGGAGTTGCGATTAGGCGGTGTGCCGGCGGGTAGTCGGTGCGCTGAGGCCTTCGCCTGGCAATTGGCGTGTCAGCGTGGGCAAGCCGAGACAGCCGCAGAAGGGGGCAGTCAGGTGGAACGCGGAAGCTCCAAGCACGGTGCGCGCGAGGACGACGCGCTCAAGGAAGAATTGGAAGGCACGGTTCGCGGTAACCGTTCCAGCCGCAGCGAGGAATGGCGCGACCCGGAGCCGCCGGCCGACGACGACCCGGATGTCCCGACGGCCGGCCCGGCACCGCGCGATTCGTAAAGCGGTGGCCGGTAAAAGCCGGCCGCTTGCACGGCTCGTCTGAATTGTTAATCACCCGGACAATCCGTAAAGGAAAACGCATGGGCTTTGTGGCGCAACAACAATCCGTCCCCGGCGTGCAGGCGGAGATGGACCCGATTCCGGACTGTGGTGAAAACACTTACCAGGGCTCGGGCAAACTGCTAGGCAAAAAGGCGATCATCACCGGCGGTGACAGCGGCATTGGCCGCGCGGTCGCCATTGCGTTCGCACGCGAGGGCGCCGACGTCCTGATCGCCTACCTCAACGAGGATGACGACGCGCGCGAGGTCGCCCGCTACGTCACCAACGCCGGCCGCAAATGCGTACTCGTGCCGGCCGATCTTTCCGACCCTGCGCACTGCCGCGCCGTCGTCGACCGGGCGGTGCAGGAGTTGGGTGGCGTGGACATCCTGGTCAACAACTCCGCCTACCAGATGATGCGCAAAAGCCTCGACGAGATCAGCGACGAGGAGTGGGAGTACACGTTCCGGCTCAACATCGGCGCGTATTTCTACCTCGCCAAGGCGGCCGTGCCGCACATGAGACCCGGCTCGTCGATCATCGGCAGCTCATCGGTCAATTCCGATACACCCAATCCCACCCTGGCGCCATATGCGGCGACGAAGGCGGCCATCGCCAATTTCTCGGCAAGCCTGGCCCAGCTGTTGGGCGACAAGGGAATTCGCGTCAACAGCGTGGCACCCGGGCCGATATGGACGCCGTTGATCCCGTCGACCATGCCGCCGGACAGCGTGGAATCCTTCGGCGACAACGTGCCACTGGGACGCGCCGGGCAGCCCGCCGAACTCGCGCCGATCTACGTGCTGTTGGCCTCCGATGACGCGAGCTACATCTCCGGGGCGCGGGTGGCCGTGACCGGCGGACGACCGATCCTTTAGCGAAAACCGTTATTCCGCAGCGGTGCTCACGAGCCCCGATTCTCGCCCAACTCGTCGACGATCGGGCTCTGGGTGGGGATGTCTTTCGCGCTTTCGGCCCGGCCGGGCTGGGTGTGGGTGCAACGCGCGGCGGCCTTGTCCCCGTCGGAAACGTCGCGGTCGCCGGCGATGGTGACCGACGCGGCGACCTGAGCTACGTTGGCGTAGGTCTCCGGCGGAACCGCACGCAGGGCGCGGACGGTCTCGCCGTCGCAGCCATTGCGCTCGGCCGCGCTGAGCAGGTCCTCTTTGTTCGCCGGAAAGTCCACATCGCTGAGGCACTGGCGAAGCTGGGTGGGAGTAGTAGACGCAACCATGGGGGTCGGGGTGCCCGGTAACCCGGCGCCTAAACGGGCCCCGCCGCAGAAATGCCGGGCCGGCCGGTGAGCCGAAAGCGGCCTAATTACCAGCGGTTTCGACGTGCGATGCGGCCGTCAGCTGCCCCGGACCCGGCGGTTGTGCTTCTTGATCGCGTCGACCAATTCCGGCTTGCTCATGGTGGACCGGCCCGCGATGTCGAGGCGGCGGGCCAGGTCGAGCAGGTGCTTCTTGCTCGCGTTGGCATCGACGCCCTCTTCCGACTGCCCAATTGGGCGTAGGCCACCGATCTCGGCCCGCTCATCGGATGGGCCCTTCTCGTCCTTCGCCTCCCAGTGGTCGCCGACTTTTTCGAAACTGTGCTTGACAGCGGCATACGCCGCCCGGTGGGCGCGCTCTTCGCTGCCGTACTGGTCGGCAGCCGCGTCATGGGTTTTCGCGAATGTGCGTTGGGCCTTGGCGCTGGAACGTTGCAGAGTGCTGGGCAATTCGCTTTTTTTGGCCGCGCCGCCCTTCGTCGTCTTCGGCATCGAACCTCCTCGTGTGCCGCAAGCGCTGTGGGTAACCGGTCGGTTACCCCGTTGCGGCGCGGACAATCACGGTGTGAACAATGTGCGCAACGGTCCGGCGGAAATATGTCAATATCGTTGACATGATTCAGGCCGACGACGCTCCGCTGGGTTACCTGCTGTATCGGGTGGGGGCGGTGTTGCGACCCGAAGTTGCCACCGCGCTGGGCCCGCTGGGCCTGACCCTGCCCGAATTCGTTTGCCTGCGCATACTTTCGATGTTCCCGGGCATGTCGAGCGCCGAGCTGTCCCGCCACACCAATGTCACTCCGCAGGCGATGAACACGGTGCTGCGCAAGCTCGAAGAGGTCGGGGCGGTGGCGCGCCCGTCGTCGGTGTCCTCGGGGCGCGCGCTCCCGGCCAACCTGACCGGCCAGGGCCGCGCCCTGCTCAAGCGCGCCGAGGGAGCAGTCCGCGGCGCCGACGCCCGCATCCTGGCCAAGCTCACCGAACCTCAGCAGCGCGAATTCAAAAGGATGCTCGAGAAACTCGGCTCCGACTAGCCGCGAGCGCGCGGCGTACCCGGCCCGCCGCCATCAGCCTGATCACCCGGCGGCGTGGATGCGCGCCCAGGGCTGGGCTTCTTCGAGCTCGTAGGCCAATTCGAGCAGCAGCGCCTCCTGCCCCACATCGGCCGACAGCATCATGCCCACCGGCATACCGTCGGCGGACTGGGCCAGCGGCAGCGAGATCGCGGGTTCGCCGGTGACGTTGTGCAGCGGGGTGAACGACACCCAGTCGATCAGCCGGCTGATCACCTGCTGGTAGTCGGTGGGCGCCAGGAATCCGATGCGGGGCGTCTCGTCGGCCAGGGTCGGCGTGAGCACGGCGTCGTAGATGCGGAAGAACCGCGCGGTGCGCCTGCGCGCCCGGCGCAGCCGCACGATCGCCATGGGAAGGCGGTGGATGTTACGGCTGGTGTGCCGCAGCAGACCCAGGGTCAGGCTGTCCAGCTTGCTGCGATCGAACGTCTCGCCGAACATGTGCCGCCCGCCGCGCACCTGGGCCAGCGCCAGAAATCCCCAGTACATGACGAAGTCGTCGACGAAACTGGCGGCGACCGGGGGTTCGTCGATGTGTTCGACGCGGTGGCCCAGTTCCTCGAGCAGGCCGGCGGACTTCAGCGTCAGCTCCCGCACCTGGGGACTGCTTTCGCGCTGTATCGACCGGGTCAGCACCGCGATCCGCAACCGCTGACGGCCGGGGGCGGTGACGTCCCCGACGGGCGCCAGTCTGGGGTTGCGCCAGATCCGCTCGGCCTCGCGGTAGAAGGCCGCGGTATCGCGCACCGAACGGCTCACCATCCCGTTGGCGACGACGCCGACCGGCATCCGGCGCAGCGTCGGGTCGAGCGGTAGCCGCCCACGCGAGGGTTTGAGCCCGACCAACCCGTTGCAGGCGGCGGGAATCCGGATGGAACCGCCGCCGTCGTTGGCGTGCGCCATCGGCACCACACCGGCGGCGACGAACGCACCCGAACCCGACGACGACGCGCCCGCGGTGTAGTCGGTGTCCCATGGATTGCGGACCGGGCCCAGCCGCGGATGCTCGGCCGACGCGCTGAACCCGAACTCGGACAGCTGCGTCTTGCCCACCGAGGTCAGCCCGGTGGCCAGGAACAGCTCGGTGAAGACGCTGTCCGCGACGGCATTCCAGCTCGTCCACGCGTCGGTGCCGTGCATCGTGGGCTGCCCGGCGACGTCGACGTTGTCCTTGATGAATGTGGGGACACCACCGAAGTAACCGCTCGGAGGGTTGGCGGCGGCCGCCCGCGCTTGCTCGAAAGCGGCGTACGCCAACCCGTTCAGCAGCGGGTCGACGGCCTCGGTACGGGCGATCGCGGCCTCGACCACCTCGGCCCTGCCGACCTGGCCGGACTTCAGCGCGTCGGCCAGGCCGACCGCGTCCAAGTCGCCAAGGGCATCGTCGCCGAACGCGTGCACGTGTCGCATGGCACAGACGCTAACCCGCGGACCCGTGCCGCTGGGAGGTTTCCCGCCTCGTGCGCGGCCCGGACCGTATCGGTGCCGGGCGGTCAGGCCCGAATCAGGCCTGACCCACCTCGAAGCGGACGAACCGCGTCACCGTGACGCCGGCGTCGTCGAGCAGCGCCTTGACGGTCTTCTTGCTGTCGGACACCGACGGCTGCTCGAGCAGCACCGCGTCCTTGAAGAAGCCGTTCAGCCGGCCCTCGACGATCTTGGGCAGGGCCTGCTCCGGCTTGCCCTCCGCCTTGGCGGTCTCCTCGGCGATGCGGCGCTCGCTGGCCACCACGTCCTCGGGCACGTCGTCGCGGGACAGGTAGCGGGCCTTGAGCGCGGCGATCTGCAGCGCGACGGCGTGGGCGGCCTCGGTGTCCGAGCCCTGGTACTCGACCAGCACGCCGACCGCGGGGGGCAGGTCAGCCGCCCGCCGGTGCAGGTAGGTCTCGACGGTGCCGTCGAAGTTCGCCACGCGGCGCAACTCCAACTTTTCGCCGATCTTGGCCGACAGCTCCGCGATCGCCTGCTCGACGGTCTTGTCACCGACGCTGGCGGTCTTGAGCTCGTCGACGTCCTTGGCCTTGGACGACACGGCCGCGGCCACGATCTGGTCGGCCAGCGCCTGGAACTCCGCGTTCTTGGCGACGAAGTCGGTCTCGCTGTTCAGCTCGATCAGCGCGCCGCCCTGGGCCGCGACCAGACCCTCGGCCGTCGCACGCTCGGCGCGCTTGCCGACGTCCTTGGCGCCCTTGATGCGCAGCGCCTCGACGGCCTTGTCGAAGTCGCCGTCGTTCTCGGCCAGCGCGTTCTTGCAGTCCAGCATGCCGGCACCGGTGAGTTCCCGAAGCCGCTTGACGTCGGCAGCGGTGAAGTTCGCCAATGATCAGCCTTCCTATGAGGGGTTAGTTGTTGGTTCGGGGGCGCCCGCAGCGGCTTCGGTGGGGGCGGTGGTGGTAGCGGAGGCCAGCAGCTCCTGCTCCCATTCGGCGAGCGGCTCGGCGGCCTCGGCCTCGGGCTTGTCGCCGCGGCCGACTCCGGCGCGGGCCTGCAGGCCCTCGGCGACCGCCGAGGCGATCACCTTGGTGAGCAGCGCGGCCGAACGGATCGCGTCGTCGTTGCCCGGGATCGGGTAGTCGACCTCGTCGGGGTCGCAGTTGGTGTCCAGGATCGCGATGACCGGGATACCGAGCTTGCGGGCCTCGCCGACGGCGATGTGCTCCTTGTTGGTGTCGACGACCCAGATGGCCGACGGCACCTTGGCCATGTCGCGGATACCGCCGAGGCTGCGGTCCAGCTTGTTCTTCTCCCGGGTCAGCATCAAGATTTCCTTCTTGGTGCGGCCCTCGAAGCCACCGGTCTGTTCCATCGCCTCGAGCTCCTTGAGGCGCTGCAGGCGCTTGTGCACGGTGGAGAAGTTGGTCAGCATGCCGCCCAGCCAGCGCTGGTTCACGTACGGCATGCCGACGCGGGTAGCCTCGGCGGCCACTGACTCCTGCGCCTGCTTCTTGGTGCCGACGAACAGCACGCTGCCGCCGTGGGCGACGGTCTCCTTGACGAACTCGTACGCCTGATCGATGAAGGTCAGGGTCTGCTGCAGGTCGATGATGTAGATGCCGTTGCGGTCGGTGAAGATGAACCGCTTCATCTTGGGATTCCAGCGACGGGTCTGGTGCCCGAAGTGGGTGCCGCTGTCGAGCAGCTGCTTCATGGTTACGACGGCCATGGTTGTGCCTTACTTGTGTCGGTTGTCGCCTGGCATCGGGTTGAGGCCGGGCCCTGGCGGCTGCTGCGATGCCGGACCCGTTGTTGGACGGGACCGCCCGGCATGCGATTGCGTTCTCCTCGTGGAACCAGAGACGCGATGCAGACGCGCGAAGTCAGCCCGCGAACGAGCTGCGACCAGCAGTTTACACCGACTCAGCAGGTGGTTTTGCCACGCTTCCCCAACCGGGGCCCCTCGTCCACAAGTCCGCCGCGGTTGGGTGGCCGGGTGGCGGGCGGCGCGCTGAACTGCCTGGATGCGGTGGACAACGCTGCTGTTGTGTGCGGGCCTGGTCAGCGCGGTGCCGGCGGGTGCCGCCGCAGATCGCCTGGAGTGGCCGCTGCGCCCGCCGCCGGCCGTCGCCCGGGGATTCGACGCCCCGTCGCCCAACTGGAATCCCGGTCATCGGGGCGTGGACCTGGCCGGGGCCGCCGGTCAGCCGGTGTACGCGGCGGGCGCCGCGACCGTGGTGTTCGCCGGGCTGCTGGCCGGGCGGCCGGTGGTGTCGCTGGCCCATCCCGGTGGCTTGCACACCAGTTATGAGCCGGTCCGGGCGGCGGTGCGGGCCGGCGAGCACGTGACGGCCGCGACCGTGATCGGCGAGCTGACGCCCGGGCATGCCGGCTGCCCGGCCGCGGCGTGCCTGCACTGGGGCGCGATGTGGGGCCCGGCGTCGGGCGCCCGCTATGTCGATCCGCTGGGCCTGCTGGAGTCCACGCCGGTGCGGCTCAAACCGCTGAACCGCTGAGCTTCAGGCCCTCGGGTGGGCCTGGTCGTGCACCGCGCGCAACCGGGACACCGCGACGTGGGTGTACAGCTGGGTGGTCGCCAGGCTGGAATGACCGAGCAGCTCCTGGACCACGCGCAGGTCAGCGCCGCCTTCGAGCAGGTGGGTGGCCGCGCTGTGCCGCAGGCCGTGCGGCCCCATGTCCGGCGCACCGTCGACCGCGGCGACGGTCTGATGCACCACCGTGCGCGCCTGGCGGACGTCGAGCCGTCGGACGCGCGCGCCCAGCAGCAGCGCCGGACCCGACTCGGCGTTGGCCAGGGCCGGGCGCCCGTCGGCCAGCCACGCGTCGAGCGCCTCGGCGGCGGGCCGGCCGAACGGCACGCTGCGCTGCTTGTTGCCCTTGCCGAGGACTTTGACGAGCCGGTGATGGGTGTCGACGTCGTCGATGTCCAGGCCGCACAGCTCGCTGACCCGGATCCCGGTGGCATACAACATCTCCACGATCAGCCGGTCCCGCAACGCCATCGGATCACCTTGTTGCGCACCGGATTTGGCGGCGGCCATGGCGTCGCACGCCTGGTCCTGGCGCAGCACCGCGGGCAGGGTGCGGTGCGCCTTGGGGACCTGCAGCCGGGCGGCCGGGTCGGTGGTCAGCAGGCCGCGCCGCACCGCCCAGGCGGTGAACGCCTTGACCGCCGAGGTGCGCCGGGCCAGCGTCGTGCGGGCGACGCCGGCCGCGGCCGCCGCGGCCAGCCAGGAGCGCAGCAGGGGCAGGCTCAGCCCGTCCAGGCCGGCGCCGCGGTCCCCGATGAAGGCGAGCAGCGAGCGCAGGTCGCCGCGGTAGGCGCGACGGGTGTGTGCGGAACGGCCGCACTGCAAGTCCAGGTACTCGTCGAACTCGTCGAGGATGGCCTGCACTCCCCCACGGTCGCAGGCGCGGCCCGGGGCGCTCTAGTCGACGCGCCGAAGCGTGTCCGGGGTGAGATCTTTGAGCGTCGGGTAGCCGTCGACGGCCATGATGAGGTCGGCTTCGCCCAGGATCGAGCGCAGCACGTGCACGATGCCGTCGGCGCCACCGAGCGCCAGGCCGTAGGCGTAGGGGCGGCCGATGCCCACGGCCGTGGCGCCCAGCGCGAGCGCCTTGACGACGTCGGCGCCGCTGCGGATCCCCGAATCGAACAGGACCGGCAGCCCGTCGGCCGCCTCGACGACGCCGGGCAGGCACGCGAGGGCGGGCAGGCCGCCGTTGGCCTGGCGGCCGCCGTGGGTGGAGCAGTAGATGCCGTCGACGCCGCCGTCCCTGGCGCGCCGCGCGTCGTCGGGGTGACAGATGCCCTTGATGATCAGCGGCAGGTCGGTCAGCGACCGCAGCCAGGGCAGGTCGTCCCAGGTCAGGGGGTTTCCAAAGGTCGTCACCCACTGCAGCACGGTGCCCTGCGGGTCCTCTTCCGGCGGGCGTTGGAGTTTGGCGCGGAAGACCGGATCGCTCGTGTAGTTGCTCAGGCAGAGCCCCCGCAGCTGGGGGAAGTTGGCCGTGGAGAGGTCGCGCGGGCGCCACCCGGGAATCCAGGTGTCGAGGGTGACGACGATGCCCTGGTAGCCGGCGGCTTCGGCCCGCTGGACGAGGCTGGCGGCCAGGTCGCGATCCTTCGGCGTGTACAGCTGGAAAAAGCCGGGGGTGTCACCGAATTGCGCGGCGACGTCTTCCATCGGGTCGGCGGTCAGGGTGGACACGACCATCGGGACGCCGGTGGCCGCCGCCGCACGCGCGGTGGCCAGGTCGCCGTGGCCGTCCTGGGCGCAGATGCCGATGACGCCGATCGGGGCCATGAACACCGGCGACGGCAGGGTCAGGCCGAACATCTCCACCGAAAGGTCGCGGGCGGCGGCGCCGACGAACATGCGCGGTATCAGGCCCCACCGATCGAACGCCTCCCGGTTGGCCCGCTGCGTACGTTCGTCACCGGCGCCACCGGTGACGTAGGACCACACCGACGGCGACATCGCCCGCTCGGCGCGTGCCTCCAGCTCCGCGAAGGCCATCGGCAGCGCGGGCGCCACCCCGCCCAGGCCCTTGAAGTAGATCTCGTTCTGGTAGTCGCCGAATGCCATGGAAAAGACAATGCCAGGCCGCCGTCAGGCTGACGAGTTCGACGACTCTGCTTGCGCCAGTTCCTTCTTCCATTGGCGGAAGGTCTCTTCGGTGCGGCCGCGGCGCCAATACCCCGAGATCGACGACGCCCATTTGGCGTCCACCCCCCGCTCCTTGCGGATGTAGGGCCGCAGATTGTGCATGACGGCCTGGGCCTCGCCGTGGATGAAGACGTGCACCTGTCCGGGCAGCCAGGGCGCGCTGGTGACGGCCTCGATCAGCGGCGCGTGGTCGCCGGCGCGGTCCTCGGGAACCAGGTCGGCGCGGCCGCCGCGGTAGACCCAGTGCACCTCGACGCCTTCGGGTGCGGTCAGCGGGATCTCGTCCTCCGGGCCCGCGACCTCGATGAACGCCTTGCCGACCGCGCCGGCGGGCAGCGCTTCGAGCGCCGCGGCGATGGCCGGCAGCGCCGATTCGTCGCCGGCCAGCAGGTGCCAGTCGGCGGCCGGGTCGGGCGTGTAAGCCCCGCCGGGGCCCATCAGATAGATCGTTTGGCCGGGTTGGGCGGTGGACGCCCACTGACCCGCCATGCCGTGCTCGCCGTGCACGACGATGTCGAGCGTGATGCGGCGTTTCTCGATGTCGACGTGGCGGACGGTGAGGGTCCGCACCGAGGGCTTTTTCTCCGGGGGCAGGTCGGCGAAGCTGTCGAGGGTCAGCGGCTCGGGCAAGCCGGCCACGTCCACGTCGTCGGCGACGAACACCAGCTTGACGTAGGAGTCGGTGAACTTGCTGGGCACGAAAGCGTCAAAGTCCTTGCTCCCGAGCACTATCCGCACCATGTGCGGTGTGAGTTGTTCGGTACCGACAACTTCGAAGCGTTGCAGTGGTCGACCAGCCACTTGTCCTCCTGTCCGAACCCCGACCCCCGGTCGACTATACGAGTCGCTTCGTTGACGCAGCTTGGCCCGCGGCGACCCGGACAATCCGCCACCGCCCATCCTGACGCTGCACCAATCCGGCCAGCTCGAGCATCGCCAGCGGCCCCAGCGCCAGCTCGGGCACCATTCCCGATGCGACCGCGATCTCGTCGACCGTGGCGGCGCCGCGGCCCGGCAAGGCCTCGTAGATCCGGCGTTCGGCGTCGCTGAGGCCGTCGAGAGGCGTCGCGGGGTGCGGCTCGTCGCGGGCCAGTTCGCCGATGTGGCCGACGAGCTCGAGGACGTGGTCGGCGCGGGTGACCAGTTCGGCGCCGTCGCGCAGCAGGGCGTGGCAGCCCGCCGAGGCCGACGACGTGACGGGCCCGGGCACCGCGGCCACCACCCGCCCCAACGCCCGCGCCCAGGCCGCGGTGTTGGCGGCGCCGCTGCGCAGACCGGCCTCCACCACGACGGCGGCACCGACGACCGCGGCCACCAGCCGGTTGCGGGTCAGGAACCGGTGGCGGGCCGGGCGGATGCCCGGCGCGTATTCGGTGAACAGCAGCCCGTGCTGGCCGATCCGGTGCAGGAGCGCGGTGTGACCGCTCGGGTAGGGAACGTCGAGCCCGCCGGCCAGGACGGCCACGGTGACGCCGTCGCACTCCAGGACGGCGCGGTGCGCCGCGCCGCCGGTGCCGGACGCTCCGCCCGAAACCACCGCGACGTCGCGTTGCGCCAGCCCGGCCGCCAGTTCGCCGGCGACGTGCTCGCCATACGTGGTCGAGGCGCGCGTCCCGACCACACCGGCCGCCCGGTACGCGACCTCAGCCAGCCGCACGGGCCCGTGCGCCCACAACGCCATCGGCGCCACCATCGGCGCGCCGCCGCCGGATCGCGGTGCGGCGCCGCGGAAGGCGGCGAACGCCAGCAGCGGCCACTCGTCGTCGTCCGGGGTGATCAACCTCCCGCCACGCCGGGCGAGCATCTCGAGATCGGCCGCGCCGCGGTCGATCTCGCGCCGGGCCTCGGTGCGCCGCGCCACGTCGTCGTCGACCAGTCCGCGGCGGACCCGCTCCGCGGCCTCCACCGGGCCGACGTGCCGAACCAGGGCGGCGAGTTCGGCGCAGGGCGGCTCGGCCACCCGGGACAGATAGGCCCACGCGCGCAGCGCGGGATCGTCGAGCGCCGTCGTCATCGCCGTGCCCCCGGTCTCGAGGATCCGCCAAGGATCCTTTTAGCCCCGCGCGCGAACGTGGTGTCGTCAGCCGCCCGCCGCACGCCGGCCCGCAACGAACGGAACGACCCATGATCCTCGACCTGCCGATGGTGTACACCGTGTCCGAGCGTCCCAAGAACCCGTGGGCCGTCGCGGCGTTCGCGCTCAGCCTGGTCAGCTGGATCGGTTTTCCCATCCCCATCATCAGCATCGGCCTGGCGTGCCTCGGGTTGCGCGAGATGGAACAGCGGGGTGAAAGTGGCCGCGCCCTGGCCCAATTCGCCCGCGCATTCGCGATTCTGGTGACCGTCGCGATAGCGGTGCGGGGTGGGCACACCGATTGGCTGACCATGGCGCGCTGGTAGCGCCCGCAGCATGTGGGTCGCGGCGCTCATCGCTGCGCCCCGGGCTGGCGGAAGCTGAGTGCGGCGGCGACTTCGTCGGTCCCGGGCGAGGTGCGACCGGCCAGGTCGGCCAGGCTCCACGCGACCCGCAACGTGCGGTCGAGGCCACGGATGCTGAGCAGTCCGCCGTCCAGCGCCCGCTGTAGCGGCTGCATTGCCGCGTTGCTGGGACGGAACTTTCGGCGCAGCAGTGTCCCGCTGACCTCGCCGTTGGTGTGAAACCCGTGCGATGACCAGCGCTCGGAGGCGGCGGCGCGGGCCTGCGCCACCCGATGGCGGACCTGCGCCGTCGATTCACCGGCTCGGCCCGCGAAGGCCCCCGCCTTGACCTGATGCATCTGCACGCGCAGATCCACGCGATCCAGCAGCGGCCCCGACAGCTTGCCCAGGTAACGGCGTTTGGCCGCCGCCGCGCAGACGCAGTCCTGCGGGTCGGCCGGCGCGCACGGGCACAGATTGGCGGCCAGCACCAGCTGGAACCGGGCGGGATAGCACGCCGCCCCGTCACGCCGCGCAAGCCGAATCTCGCCGTCCTCCAACGGTGTTCGCAGGGCTTCCAGCGCGCTGACCCGGATCTCGGCGCACTCGTCGAGGAAGAGCACCCCGCGATGCGCCCGGCTGACGGCGCCGGGGCGTGCCATCCCCGACCCGCCGCCGACCAGCGCCGCGACGCTGGAGCTGTGATGGGGCGCCACGAACGGCGGTCTGGTGATCAGAGGTGTGTCGCCCGACAGCAACCCGGCCACCGAGTGGATCGCGGTGACTTCCAGGGACTCGGCATCCGTCAACGGCGGCAGCAACCCCGGAAGTCGTTGCGCGAGCATCGTTTTGCCCACCCCCGGCGGGCCGGTGAGCATGAGGTGATGCGCCCCGGCGGCGGCCACCTCCACCGCGAACCGCGCCTGCGTCTGCCCCACCACGTCGACCAGATCCGCCTCGGGCTCCCCGTCCGTGGGTTTCGCGTCGATCCTGCCGTCCAGGGCGCCCGAGCCGCTGAGCCACTTCTGCAGTTGCCTTAGGGTGCGCACGCCCCACACGTCGATGCCGTCGACCAGGCTGGCCTCGGCGAGGTTGTCGACGGGCACCACCACGGCCGGCCAGCCGTCGCGCTTGGCGGCCAGCACGGCCGGCAGCACCCCGCGCACCGGCCGGACCCGCCCATCCAGGGACAGCTCACCCAGCAGCACCGTTTTCTCCAGCCGGTCCCACGGGTTCTTGCGCTGTGCCGATAACACCGCGGCGGCCAGGGCGATGTCGTAGACCGACCCCATCTTGGGCAGCGTCGCCGGCGACAGCGCCAGGGTGAGCCGCGCCATGGGCCAGGTGTTGCCGCAGTTGGTGACGGCCGCCCGGACGCGGTCGCGCGACTCCTGCAGGGCCGCGTCGGGCAGGCCGACCAGGTGCACGCCCGGCAGCCCGGAGGTGATGTCGGCTTCGATCTCCACGCTCTGTCCGTCCACGCCGCGCACCGCGACGGAGAACGCGCGTCCCAGCGCCATCAGCCGATCCCTTGCAGGTGGGTGATCTCGGGGGTGCGCCGGCGCCCGACCCGCACGCCGATCACGTCGATGCGGATCGCCGCGCAGCGCTGGTCCTGGCCGGCCAGCCACAGGCCGGCCAGCCTGCGCAGCCGCAGCACCTTGCGCGGGGTGACGGCATGGGCCAGGCCCCCGTATCCGTCCCCGGTGCGGGTCTTCACCTCGACGAACACCACCGTCGAGGTGGCGTCGTCGCGGGCGATGATGTCGAGTTCGCCGTAGCGGCAGCGCCAGTTGCGCGCCACGATCCGCAATCCCCTCCGCATCAGGTGATCCACGGCGAGCGCCTCGCCCATCGCCCCCAGCTGGATCCGGGTCATCGTCGTTTCGGTCGTCATGGGGGCCACCGTGCCCGGCGCCCCCGACGGGACGGGCCACCAACGCGACCCGCGGCCCCCGCAACGGTCGGTTATCCCCAGTGCGGCGCCCATCCACAGCCGGCGGGGTGAGACCTGGCTGGCGGCGATCGCAAGCGCGGCGTAGCCGGGCGCGGCGGGTCGCCGCCATCGGGCCTAGGTGATCCGGTCGGCCCGGGTGTAGATGTTCATCGAGTCCTCCCGCAAAAACGCCACCAGCGTGATGCCGGACTCCTCGGCCAGCGACACCGCCAGCGACGACGGCGCGGACACCGCCGCCAGCACCGGAATGCCGGCCATCACGGCTTTCTGCGTCAGCTCGAACGATGCCCGCCCGCTGACCAACAACACCGAAGCCTGCAGCGGTATCCGCCCGTGCTCCAGCGCCCAGCCGATCACCTTGTCGACCGCGTTGTGTCGCCCCACGTCCTCGCGCACCACCAGCATCGCGCCGTCCGCCCCGAACAGCGCCGCGGCGTGCAGGCCACCGGTGCTATCGAAAACCTTTTGCGCCGAACGCAATTGGTCGGGCATCGCCTTGAGAGTCGCGGCCGCGACGGTCGCGTGATCGGCGCCCGGCGAAAACCGGCTGATCAGCCGCACCGCATCCAGTGACGCCTTGCCGCAGACCCCGCACGACGAGGTGGTGTAGAAGTTGCGGGTGACGTCAAGGCCGGGTTTTTCCACCCCCGGGGCCAGCGTCACGTCCAGCACGTTGTAGGTGTTCGCGCCCTCGTCGTCGCGCCCGGCGCAGTACCGGATGCTGTGCACGTCGTCGCGGCCCGCGATGACGCCTTCGGTGAGCAAAAGCCCTTGGGCGAGTTCGATATCCGATCCCGGCGTGCGCATCGTCACCGTGATCGCCGAGCCGTCGACCCGAATCTCCAACGGCTCCTCCACGACCAGGGTCTCCGGTCGGGTGACCGCCTTCTCGGCGGTCAGATGCGTGACCCGCCGACGCGACGTTACGTGCCCCACTAGGCGATTTCACCGCCGGCGGAGACGTCGCGAGAAGCGGCGGAACGCTGGAACCCCACCGGATCAAACTACCCCGGCCGGCGGCCGGCCGCCGAGCAGGACAACGCTCTCACGTCCCCTCGGCCAGCGTTTGCAGCGTCTCGGCCGACGAGTGCAGCGGCCGCCAGCCCAGCTGGGTCTTGGCCTTGGAGGTGTCCATCACCATCGACGTCCGCGCGGTGTGCAGCCACTCCAGCATGGACGGCACCAGCGGCACCCGCGAGATCGCCGCGGAGGCCGCCGTGGCGGCGACGGCCGGAACCCGCACCGGGCGCCCACCCAGCGCCTTGGCCACGTCGGCCACCGTCACGACCCCGTCGCCGGCGATGTTGTACACCCCCGGCGGGGCCGGTGCGGTGGCCGCCAGCGCGATCGCCGCCGCGACGTCGTCGTGGTGTACCAGTTGCAGCGGAAAACCCGGATCCGGCACCACCGGCTTCAGCGCCGGGACGGCTTTGACCACGGCACGCATCGGGCCGGGCAGCTGATTCCACGGCATCGCGTCGGCCAGCGCGGTGGCTTTGGGCCCGGCGACGATGCAGGGCCGCAACACGAACACCTCGAGCGGCGAGTCCTTGGCGATCTCGGCGAGCAGCGCTTCGGACGCCGCGTTCTGCGCCGAGTAGTAGTGCTCCTCGGACCCCCGGACCGGCACGTCCTCGGTCAGCGGGACCGGGTTGTCGGAGTGGTAGCCGTACGCCGCCACCGACGACGTGTAGACCAGGCGCCGGGGCCGCTCGGCGGCCACCGTCGCCTCGAACACGTTGCGAGAACCTTCGAGATTCACCCGGGCGCTCTCGTCGCGCGAACCCATGATCATGAAGGCCAGGTGGATCACCACGTCGGCCTGCGCAACCAGGGCGTCGACGGCCTCGCGGTCCAGGATGTCGCCTTGCTGATAGGTGGTCTTCAGCCAGCCGCGTGACGGCGGGTCAAAGGGCCGTCGAGCCATCCCGATGATCGCGTCGACGGCAGGTTCGCGTTCCAGCGCCGTCACCGCGGAGAGGCCGATCTCCCCGGTCGGTCCGGTCACCGCGACGGTCACTCCCATCAGAACTTCCTTCCCTCCCGCGGCCTGCTGAAACCCCGGCGTGCGGCACCTCACCGAGCCCCCGGCGCGCGCGATCGGCGCGTGATAGAACCATCTTTCCAGCGTCTCGCGGTTCGTGGGCGGGTGGACGTGCGGGCGTTCCGCTTCGTCAGCGGTAGCTTGGCGGTCGACGGTGACCAACAAGATGCCCGCTGGTTAGCTGCAACCAGACGAAACCGGGTGTAAGGCTGGTCTCGGCGACCGATAATTTACGGCGATCGAAAGCGGTCAGGCACCGCCGGCACTGCAGAAAACGAGGCGCAGCATGGGGCAGGAATCGACGACCGGCGCGGACACGTCCGCGAACGGCGGGGAGAAGGCCGACCCCGCGACGGTTTTCGCCGCCCTCGCCGAGATCATCTACCAGGGCTCGGACGTCAACCAGATGTACGCCGCCATCTGCGTTGCCGCCACCTTGACCGTCCGCGGCTGCGACCACGCCAGCCTGCTGGTGCGCGAGAACGACAGATACGTCACCGTGGGCGCCAGTGACAGGCTGGCCGAAGCCATAGACGACCTCGAACGACGCGCCGGCGACGGTCCGTGCATCGACGCCATCGAGGAAGAGACGCCACAGATCGACACGGACCTGACCACGTCGTCGATGTGGCCCAAGCTGGCCGCCGTCCTGGTCGCCGAGACACCGGTGCGCGGCGCGATGGGGTTTCGGCTGCTGGTCGACAAGCGCAAAGGCGCCGCACTGAATCTGTTCAGCGACACCCCGAACATGTTCGACGCCGAGTCCGCCGGGCGGGCGGCGGTGCTGGCCGCATTCGCCAGCGTCGCGATCAATGCCGTCAACAAAGGCGAGGACGCGGCGAGCCTGCGCCGCGGGTTGATGAGCAACCGCGAGATCGGCAAGGCCGTCGGCATGCTGATGATGCTGCACGAAATGAGCGAGGACGACGCGTTCGATCTGCTGCGGCGCCACTCCCAGGCACTCAACGTCAAGCTGGCCGAGGTCGCCCGGGAGGTCATCGAACACCGCGGTCAGCTGCCGGTCCCCGGCGACAACCAGGTTCCGCCGAACGCGTAGCGGCGGCTACTCGGGAAGCCGCAGCTCGGGCTTTTCGACCTCTTCGATGTTGACGTCCTTGAAGGTGACCACCCGTACCTGCTTGACGAACCGCGCCGGCCGGTACATGTCCCACACCCAGGCGTCGGACAGCCGCAGCTCGAAGTAGACCTCGCCGTCGGCGTTCTTCGGCGTCATCTCCACGCTGTTGGCCAGGTAGAAGCGCCGTTCGGTCTCCACGACGTAGCTGAATTGGCCGACGATGTCCTTGTATTCGCGGTACAGCGAGAGCTCCATCTCGGTTTCATACTTTTCGAGATCTTCTGCACTCATCTGCTCAGACGTCCTTCTCCCAGACAGCGTTCCCCGGACATCCCGGCGGTAGCTGCCGTTCGCCGGGGTGGGAATCCTGATCCCATCTTTCCTCACCGTATCCGTCCCGCTGCAGCGGTGGGTCCGGTTGGCAGTCGGCCACCACCCGACTGCCCGACCCGTCGGCCACCCGCCGCACGTTGATGAACGAATAACGATGCTCGGGGCACGGGCCCAGCCGGGCCAGCGCCGTGCTGTGCGCGGGCGTGCTGTAGCCCTTGTGCAGCGCGAAGCCGTAGCCCGGATGGTCGGCCTCCATGGCGACCATCAACCGGTCCCGGCTGACCTTCGCCAGCACACTGGCCGCCGCGATGCACGCCGCGACCGCGTCGCCCCCGATGACCGGCAGCGACGGGACGGCCAGCCCGGGCACCCGGAAGCCGTCGCTCAGCACATAGCCGGGCCGCACGGACAGCCCGGCGACGGCACGGCGCATCCCCTCGATGTTGGCGACATGCACGCCGCGCCGGTCCACCTCGGCGGGCGGGATGAACACCACGTGATAGGCCAGCGCGTAGCGGCGGATCAGCGGAAACAGCTTCTCCCGGGCGGCCTCGGTGAGCTTCTTGGAATCATCAAGCGCGGCAAGGCTTTCCATTCGCCCCGGGCCGAGCACGCAGGCCGCCACCACCAGCGGTCCGGCGCAGGCGCCGCGGCCCACCTCGTCGACGCCGGCCACCGGGCCCAACCCGCTGCGGTACAGCGCCGATTCCAGGGTGCGCAACCCCGATGATTTACGGATCACCGTCCGCGGCGGCCACGTCGTGGCCATGGCTACCGATTCTGCTGCGGGTTCACCGATCCCACGCCGCCCCACCGGGATGGCGGCCACACGATGAACCTGGCTTTTCCGATCACGTTGGACACCGGCACGGTTCCCGACGTCGGGTCGCCGGTGCACAGCACGCCCTTGAGGGCCTCGGCCGGCACGCTGGTGCAGTGGGCCCGCGAATCCGCCGAGTGCGTCCGGTTGTCGCCCATCACCCACAGCCGTCCGGCCGGGACGTGAACCGGCCCGAACTCACTGCCCAGGCACGGGTACACCGACGGGTCGGCGGCCATGGTGTTGCGATCCAGGTACGGCTCCTTCAGCGGCTTGCCGTCGACCGTCAATCCGGTGTCGGCCCGGCATTGCACCGTCTGCCCGCCCACCGCGATGACCCGTTTGACCAGGTCGTTCTCGTCGGGCGGCACGAAGCCGACGAAGGACAGCCCGTTCTGCACCCAGCGCAGCACGGTGTTGTTGGACCGGATCGACTTGTAGCCGAGGTTCCACGGCGGCGGACCCTTGAAGACGATGACGTCACCGGGGCGCGGCGCGCTGAAGCGGTAGCTGACCTTGTCGACCATGATCCGGTCGCCGACGCAGCCCGTGCAGCCGTGCAGCGTGGGCTCCATGGATTCCGACGGGATCAGGTAGGGGCGCGCCACGAACGTCAACATGACGTAGTAGAGGACGACGGCGATCACCGCCAGGAGCGCGAACTCGCGCAACGTCGAACGCTTGGGGTCCTCGGGTTCGCCCTCGTCGGGCGTCTCGGTCGCCGGCCCCGGTTCGGGGACCGATCCGGCCGTCGTCGCGGCCTCGTCGGGGCGCGTCTCAGGGTTGCGGGTAGAGACCTTCGGATCTGACTCGCCGGCGTGGGGCTCGGGCTTCGATGAATCCGCGGTATCGGTCACGAGATCAGCGTAGCCAGCGCATGTTGGGGCCGCCCAGACCGGCGCACCGGCGAAACGGTGGGACGAATCAGCAGCGCCACCAAGGCGTCCCGGCTCAGCGCTTCTCCTTGATCTTGGCCTTCTTGCCGCGCAGTTCACGCAGGTAGTACAGCTTCGCGCGGCGGACGTCACCGCGAGTCACCACTTGGATGTGGTCGATGTTGGGCGAGTGCACCGGGAAGGTCCGCTCGACGCCGACGCCATAGCTTTCCTTGCGCACGGTGAAGGTCTCGCGGATGCCACCGCCCTGACGACGGATCACCACGCCCTTGAATACCTGGATGCGCTCCTTGGCGCCCTCGATGACCTTGACGTGCACGTTGATGGTGTCGCCCGGGCCGAACACCGGGATATCGTCGCGCAGCGACGCCTGATCGACGAAGTCCAGCCGGTTCATGCGAGACACTTCCTTGAGGTCGCGGCCGACGACAGCGACCCACACGCGGGTGTGAGGCGGTCGCCCAGCCGATGGTTTCGGGCTTACTGGCGTATCTCGCAGCGGGCGGGAAACGGCCCAACCGGCCTGCGACCCCTGGAGACAACTGGTCAATTGTGCCAGACGGGGCGCGTGCTGCGAAAATCACAGCCTGGTCGGCGGTTCGTAACGCGCCAAACGCGCTGGTAAATGGTACATATGACTGGGGTCAGAACGCGCTACCCGTGCAGGGGCGTGATGGCCGGTGCAGGTGGCGCGAGGGTCCCGCTGTTGCACTGTGTCGAAGTCTCGCCGGAGGAGTCGAATGCGGGTACGTCCGCTGACGCTGTTCACCGCCACGGCGGCGGTGACGTTGGTGGTTGCCGCCGGTTCCGAGGCGCTGGTCCAGGCGAAGGTGTACGACCTGCCGGTCACTGCGCCCGTCCGGGTCATCTCCGCGCCACCCACCTCGACTCCCCCGCAGTCGACCACGCTGATGCTCGAGGCGGCCACACCCCCGCAGCCGGCCCAGGCGCTACCGGGGCCTGGGTTCGGCCAGTTGCAGGCCCGCGTCCAGCAGGCCGCCGACGAGGCCGCCGGCAGCGGCGCCGCCCTGTCGGTGGCCATCCTCGATCGCAACACCCATCAGCTGATCTCCAATGGCAACAGCCAGGTCATCGGCACCGCGTCGGTGGCCAAGCTGTTCATCGCAGACGATCTGCTGCTGCACGAGTCCGAAGGCAAGGCGCCGCTGAGCGCCGACGACCGCCAGGCACTGGACATCATGCTGCAGTCATCCGACGACGGCGCGGCCGAGAAGTTCTGGGGGGAGGGCGGTGGAGCCGCGATCATCACGGAGGTCGCGTCCCGCTATGGCCTGTCCTCCACCACCCCGCCCAGCGACGGGCGGTGGTGGAACACGATGAGCTCGGTGACCGACCTGATCCGCTACTACCAGATGCTGCTGGACGGATCGGGAGGCCTGCCGGCCGATGACGCCAGGATCATCGTGAACGACCTGGCGCAGTCCACCCCCACCGGGCTCGACGGCTACCCGCAGCGGTTCGGCATCCCGGACGGTCTGTACGCCGAGCCGGTCGCGGTCAAGCAGGGCTGGATGTGCTGCATCGGCAGCGACTGGATGCATCTGTCCACCGGCGTGATCGGGGCCGATCACCGCTACATCATGGTGGTCCAGTCCCTGCAGCCCGCCGACGACGCCACCGCCCGCGACACCATCACCCGGGCGGTCAGGACGATATTTCCCGAGGGCCGCGTCGAGGTGCCCCGGCACGGGCTCTGACGGGCTCAATCGCTTTCGGGCTCAATTACTTCGGGCTCAACCAGTTCGGGCCGGCGTTCGCGGGTGCGCTGCAACGAGATCTCCCGGCGCCACGCGGCGATTCGCGCGTGGTCACCCGACAGCAGCACCTCGGGGACGTCGAGCCCGCGCCAGCTCGGCGGCCGGGTGTAGCTGGGCCCCTCCAGGCGCCGGTCCAGCGCCGGTGAGTGCGAATCCTCGCGGTGCGACGCGGGATTGCCAAGCACCCCGTCGAGCAGGCGCAGCACGGCCTCTATCATCACCACGGCCGCCGACTCGCCGCCCGGCAGCACGTAGTCGCCGATCGAGACCTCTTCGACCCGCATCCGCCCCGCGGCGTCCTCGATGACCCGCTGATCGATGCCCTCGTAACGGCCACACGCGAACACCAGGTGGTTCTCGGCGCTCCAGCGCGCGGCCGTCGCCTGCGTGAACAACCGCCCGGCGGGGGTGGGAACGACCAAAAGTGTTTCCTCGGAGGCGATCTCATCGAGCGCCTCACCCCACACCGGCGCCTTCATCACCATCCCGGGACCGCCGCCGTAGGGGGAATCGTCGACCGAGCGGTGCACGTCATACGTCCAGCGCCGCAGGTCGTGCACCTGCAGATCGACCAGGCCGGACTGGATCGCCTTGCCGGGCAACGATTGCCGCAGCGGGTCCAGATAGGCCGGAAAGATCGTGACGACGTCGATTCTCATATTGCAGGCCTACAGGTCCAGCAGGCCTTCGGGCGGGTCGATCTCGACGGTGCCGTCGTCCAGCGACACCGACGTGACGATCGCGGACACGAACGGCACCAACACTTCCCGCTTCTCGTCGCCCGAATCCCGCCGCACCGCCAACAGTTCACCCGCGGCGGTGTGCAGCACCTCGGCCACGACTCCGATCTGCTCGCCCGCGGTGGTGCGCACGCGCAGGCCCTCGAGCTGATGGTCGTAGTAGGTGTCCGCCTCGTCGATGTCGGGCAAGTCGCCGGAATCGACGACGAACAGGGTGCCGCGCAGCGCGTCGGCCGCGTCACGGTCGGTGACACCGGCCAGCCGCACCAGCAGCCGCCCGCCGTGTTCGCGCGCGCTCTCGACGGTGAGCTCACGCTCCCAGCCGGTGCGGGAATGCTTGGCGCGCAACGCGTTACCCGGTGCGAAGCGGGCGTCGGGATCGTCGGTGCGAACCTCGACGACCACCTCGCCGGTGATGCCGTGGGCTTTCACCACGCGCCCGACGGTCAACTCCAACGGAGTTCCATGAGCAGCGCTGCCCTACTGGTCGGTGTCCACCACGTCGACGCGGATGCCGCGACCGCCGATGCCGGCGACCAGGGTGCGCAGTGCGGTCGCGGTGCGGCCGCCGCGCCCAATCACCTTGCCCAGATCGTCGGGATGGACGTGAACCTCGACCGTCCGCCCGCGGCGGCTGGTCACCATGTCGACCCGGACGTCGTCGGGGTTGTCGACAATCCCGCGAACCAGGTGCTCAACAGCGTCAACGACAACCGTACTCATCGCCGCGGTCAGCTTTCGGTGGTCGGCTCGGCCTGCTCGCCGCCCTCGGCGGGCGCCTCGGCCTCAGCGGCGTTCTCCGCCGGGGTCTCGGCGGCGGCCTCCGGCTCGGCGGCCTCGTCCGCGCCCTTGGCGGCCTTCTTGGCCGGGGCCTTCTTCTTCGGCTTCGCGGCCTCGGTGGTCGGTCCGCCGTCGGCGTCGGCCAGCGCGGCGTTGAACAGCTCCAGCTTGCTGGGCTTGGCCGGGGCGGCCTTCAGGCGGCCCTCGGCGCCGGGCAGGCCCTTGAACTTCTGCCAGTCGCCGGTGATCTGCAGCAGCTTGCGGACCGGCTCGGTGGGCTGAGCCCCCACGGACAGCCAGTACTGGGCGCGCTCGGAGTTGATCTCGATGAGGCTCGGGTCTTCCTTCGGGTGGTAGCGGCCGATGACCTCGATGGAGCGGCCGTCGCGGCGGGTACGGGCGTCGGCGACGGAGATGCGGTACTGGGGATTGCGGATCTTGCCAAGCCGGGTGAGCTTGATCTTGACAGCCATGGTTAAGCGAATTCTCCTGTGTGTGTCACGCTGCAATTCAGCGATCGGGGCGGGATGCCCGGATCCGGTTTTGCCTCGCGTGTATGACCGGTCGGCGATGCGTGATCGCGCGGCGGACAGCCGCCTATTCTGCCAGAACAGCCGCGACGATCAGAAATCGCGCGACACGCGGGGATCACATCACTTTCTGGAAGACCTTGGTCTCCGCCCGCCGGGTCATGCGCCAGCCTTCGGGCGTGCGCAGGAACTCGTCGTCGTACCAGAGCCCGCAGAAAAGCACCTGGTCCTTGTCACCGCCGAGCACCATCGGGTTGAAGCAGATCACCCGTGACGAGGCCTTGTCCCCGTCGATCCGGACCGAGAAGTTGCCCAGCATGTGTGCGTACACCGGGAAGTTGGGCAGCACCTCGGCCAGCCACTTCTTCACCTCCGGGTACTGACCCTCGATGCCGCCCAGAGCCGTGTAGTCGATGTAGGCGTCCGGCGTGAAGACCTTGTCCAGATCGTCGAATCGCCGGTTGTCGATGGCGGTGGAGTAATCCACCAGAAGCTGCTGGATCTCGAGTCGATCCGAGATCTCTTCCAGGCTCAACATGCATCGGACAGTACTGAAGATCCGCCGCGAACAGGGTCGGAAGTTAGACTTTGCGGCCATGCGGAAGCTCACGGCCCTGGGGTTCAGGATGGCCGCTACCCTGCTCGCGCTCGGTACCTGCACCGCCACCGTCACCATGTCCCCCGCCTGGGCGGACAACTCGCAGCCGGTCGGCTCGATTCCCATTCCCGACGGGCCGGCCCGAACCTGGATCATCGCCGACCTGGACAGCGGTCAGGTGCTGGCCGGCCGCGACCAGGATGTCGCCCACCCGCCGGCGAGCACCATCAAGACGCTGTTGGCCCAGGTGGTGCTGGACTCGGTGAGCCTGGACTCCACGGTGGTCGCCGACGTCGCCGACACCCAGGTGGAGTGCAACTGCGTCGGGATCAAACCGGGCCGCACCTACACCGCGCGCCAACTGCTGGACGGCCTGCTGTTGGTCTCCGGTAACGACGCCGCCAACACGCTGGCGCACATGCTGGGTGGACCGGACGTCACGGTGGCCAAGATGAACGCCAAGGCGGCCTCGCTGGGCGCCACCAACACGCACGCCGCGACACCTTCCGGCCTGGACGGGCCCGGGGGTTCGGGCGCGTCGACGGCGCACGACCTGGCGGTAATCTTCCGCGCGGCGATGGCCAATCCGGTGTTCGCGCAGATCACCGCCGAGCCGTCGGCGATGTTCCCCGGCGACAACGGCGATCACCCGATCGAAAACCAGGACGAGCTGTTGCAGCGCTATCCCGGCGCGATCGGCGGCAAGACCGGCTTCACCAACGCCGCCCGCAAGACCTTCGTCGGGGCCGCCGCGCGCGGGGGCCGCCGGCTGGTGATCGCCATGATGTACGGGCTGATCAAAGAGGGCGGACCGACGTACTGGGATCAGGCGGCGACGCTGTTCGACTGGGGATTCTCGCAGAGCCCGCAGTCCAGCATCGGCTCGCTGTAGCTTTTCGTCAGGAATCCGGCAACGCCGCGGTCAGCAACGCCATCAGCACCGGAATGCGTTGCGCCGCAACCTCAGGCTGCGGCAACACCCCCTCGATCACCGCGGCCCCGTCGAACACGTTGCGCATCAGCGCCACCAGGACCAGGAAGGTGTCCTCGGGAAAGACCTCGATGCCCGGCATCGCACGGGCCACGTCGTCGATCTTCGCGGCGTACTGCGCGAGCTCGTGTTGCAAAGTGTCCCTGAGCTTTTCGTCGGTGCGCGCCGCGACGGTCAGCTCGTAGATCACGGCGTTGGTCGGGCCGCTGGTGAGCTCCCGCAAAATCTCCAGCACCGCTTGCAGCGCCGGGCGGTCGGCCGGTATCTCGGCGACCCCCTTGGTGAACGACTCCAGCTGACGGCGCAACACCTCCGAGGCAGTCGCGGCCATGAAATCGCCCATGGTGTCGAAGTGCCGGAACAGCGCACCCACCGACACCCCGGCCCGCTTGGCGATGACCGCCGCCGACGCCTTGGCGTAGCCGACCTCGATGATGGTGGCGATGCAGGCGTCGATGAGCCGTCCGACGGTCTCCTCGCGGCGCTGCTGCTGGGTTCTGGCCATGTCAGGCGGTAACGCCCAGCGCGCCGCGCTCGTGACGGGGGCGCTCCCCCGCCCGCAGGTAGCGGCCCGACCGCACGGATTGTCCATAGCCATCCCGGAATTCGCCTTTGGAATGGCTTCCGCCGAAGACGACCACGCCGCCCACGCCGGTGGCGACCACGGCGTCGTCGTTGCGGTTGACCATGCGCCGCAGGCCACCGTAGAACGGCACCGCCTCCTCGTGGTAGCCGTCAACGGATTCGTCGAGCCCGGCCGGGTCGATCACCACGAAATCCGCACGGTCGCCCTGGCGTAGCGTGCCGGCGTCGATGCCGAACCACTCGCCCAGTTCACCGGTGAGCCGGTGCACGGCGTGCTCGATCGACATGAAGGGTGCGCCCGCGCGGTACGCGTCCCGGGTGCGCTTGAGCATCCGCAGCCCGAAGTTGTAGAAGGCCATGTTGCGCAGGTGCGCACCGGCATCCGAGAAGCCCATGTGCACACTGCCTTCGGTGGCGAGCGCATCCAGCAGCTTGGGGCGATGGTTGGCGACGACGGTCGTCCACCGGACATTGCGTTCACCGTTCTCGACGAGCACGTCCAGGAACGCGTCGAGCGGGTGCAGCTTGCGCTCGTCGGCGATCGCGCCAAAGCTCTTGCCGATCAACGACTTGTCCGGGCATTCGACGATGACCGCGTCGTGGAAGTCGCGGTGCCACAGCGACGGCCCGAGCTTGATGCGGTCGAACTCGCGCCGGAACTTCCGGCGGTATTCCTTGTCCGCCAGTAACTCGTTGCGCTCCAACTGGTCCCGCAGGTGCAGGGCCGCCGTTCCGGCGCCGAACTCTTCGAAGACCGGCAGGTCGATTCCGTCGGAGTACAACTCGAACGGCACCGGCAGGTGCTGGAATTTCACGCTGGCACCTAGGAGCTTGTTCAGCAGGCGAGTGCCCGGGCCGAACACGTAGACCGACAACGGCATCGATTTGGCGTCGGCGGATACCAGCATGCTCATCCGAACGCCCTTGCCCCAGTTAAGCATTCGGCTGCTGGCCAGGAAGAAGAGCATTCCGGTCGACGGCTTGGCCACGTTGGGGGCGCTCTGCAGAATCCGGCCGCGCTTGCGCAGCACCTTGATCAGTCTGCGCCGTTCCCGCCACGTCGCGAAGGTGGACGGCAGGGCGCGTGAGCGGAACCGTTCGCCGTCGAGTTTGTCGATGGGCGCGTCCATCCCGGACATGCCAAGCACACCGGCGTCCAGGGCCTCGTCCAGCAGGTCGGCCATCTTCGCCAACTCGGCCTCGGTGGGCCGCACCGCGGCGTCGGTGGCCCGGTCCAGTCCCAGCACCGCGGTCCGCAGGTCCGAATGACCAAGCAGTGAACCGACATTGGGCCCCAGCGGCAGGGCGTCGATCGCCTTGATGTACTCCGCGGCCGTCGACCAGGTCCGGTTGGAATCCAGCGCGCCGAAGACGTGTTCGCGTGGCACCGCCTCCACCCTGCTGAACAGGTCGGCGGCGTCCCGGGAATCGGCGTAGACCGTCGACAACGAACAGTTGCCCAGCAGCACCGTGGTGACGCCGTGGCGCACCGACTCGCGCAGCCCGGGATCCAGCAGCACCTCGGCGTCGTAGTGGGTGTGCACGTCGAGGAAGCCGGGCACCACCCACTTGCCGGCCGCGTCGATCACCTCGGGGCACCCGGTCTCGTCCAGCGCCTCGGTGGAGACCGTGGCCACGACGCCGTCGCGGATGCCGAGCGTGCGCGTCAGCGGGGCGCTGCCGGTGCCGTCGAACCACAATCCGTCGCGAACGATCACGTCGTAGGCCATGGTTTCCTCCATGTCGTCGATGCCCGGAACGCTAACATAGATAGCGATCACTCGCAATCTTTTCGGGCAGACACGCCGGCCCGCTGAAGGCTGCTAATTGATTGTGGGTCAGCGATCAGTTCTGAGGCCGAAACGGCGCCGCCGTCGGCGCGGCGCTGGGCGCGTGCAGCTCCGGGCTCTGCGGACCCGAGCCGGGTTCCGGCACGGCCACGGCCGGCGGCACCTCGCCCGTCCGGCTCGCCACCGTGGGTACCCTGATCACGGCCGACTGCTGGCCGCACTCATCCGTTCGCACGGTGACGACCTCCTCGCCGACGAACTCGCCGTTGGGCTGCGGCCGCAGCGCGAGCACCATGGTGGTGCCCTGCGTGGACTGCGATCCGTCCGGCCCCACGCACGGGAAGTCGAGGTCCACCGGCGCGGACTGCCACTCGCCGTTGGTGAACTTCATGAAGAGGGATCCCCCGCCGGGTGACATCCCCTGCATGTGGTCGTTGTCGTCGAGCTGCATCGCGGCGGCGGAGCAGCCCTCCGGCTTGCACGACGACCGGAACGCCCACCACGTTCTGACATCCGGCGGCTGCGGATCGGCGACGTAGTTATATGTCTGCTTGGTGCGTTCGGCCTCGATGCGGTAGCTGCCGTCGAGTGGGGCAGGCGGGGGCGCCGGGGTGGTCGGCGCCGGACCGGCGACCTGCTTAGGTGTGGTGGCGGTGTGGCGCCCGATGGCGATGCCCGCGACCAGCGCCCCGGCGACGATTGCCACCGCCGCGGCCCCCAACAAGACCTTTCGCGGCCTGCGCTTCAGGGGCACGTCCGGTTCGTCCGGCGTCGTGGCCGCGACGTCCTCCGGCGCTGCCGCCGTGTCCATTTCGTCGTCGTCCGGCTCAGGTTCGGGTTCGGGTTCGGGGCGTTCACCCGTCGACAGGCCTGCCAGTTCGCTTGCCGCCCGGGCGAAGTCGTGACACGTTTCGAATCGGTCGTCGGGTCGTTCGGCGAGCGCCTTGGCGAAGACGCTGTCCAGGTGCGCCAGCTCGGGACGCTGGTCGCTGAGCCGCGGCAGCTTGCCGTCGCGGTGCCGGCGCAGCGCGGCCACGGGGTCGGCATGCGCAACCGGCGGCGCGCCGGTCAGCAGGTGAAATGCGGTGGCCGCCAACGCGTACTGGTCGGCGCGCCCGTCGACGTCGTCGCCACTCAACTGTTCCGGCGCCGCGTAAGCAACACTGACCTGCGTCGCGTCGTCCGCTGCCCGCACGAGTTGCAGGCCTATGCCGAAGTCGGTCAACAGGATTCGTTGTTCTCCGCCGGCACGATCGGTCAGCAGGATGTTGGCCGGTTTCACATCGCGATGCGTCAGCCCCCGCAAGTGGGCGTGGTCGAGGGCGCCGGCGATGGCGGTGACCATGGCCAGCACCTCGTCGACCGGCGAAACGGCGGGGAACCGGTCGGTCATGAGCTGGGCGGCGCTGGTGCCTTCGACGTATTCCATCGCGATGTAGAGCCGGCCGTCGAACTGGCCGCGCTCGTGCACCTCGACGATGTGGGGGTTGTGCAGGTTGACGACGACCGGGGTTTCCTCCCGGAACCGCGCCTTGAACTCGGTGTCCGCCGACAGCTCGCGGGACAGCACCTTCAACGCCTGCCGGCGCATCGACTGGGGATCCTGGACGAGGTAGACCTCACCCGTCACTCCCGAACCCAGCCCTCGCGACACGATGTAGCCGGCAAAGCTCGCGCCACTGGGCAACGACATTCGGCGATCCTATCCGCCCGCGCACTGGGGCGCGCGGCTAAGCGGCCGGCGAACGAAAGATCTTGCCGCGCAGCATGATCAGATCAGGACTGTTCAGCACGGCGGCGCCCGAACGCGGGTCGGTCGAGTAGCACAGCAGGTCCGCCGAGGCGCCGTGATCGAGGCCGGGCCGGCCGAGCCAGCGACGCGCGTCCCAGCAGGCCGCGCCCAGCGCCTCGGTCGGAGTCATCCCGATGCTCTTGAGCGCCTCGACCTCGTCGGCGATGCGCCCGGGCGCGACCATCGTGCCGGCGTCGCTGCCGGCGTAGATCGGCACGCCCGCGTCGCGGGCCGCGCCGATCCGGGACAGGCCGCGCGCGTGCAGCTCACGCATGTGCGCCGCATACGCCGGATACTTCGCGGCGGCGTCGGCGATCCCGGGGAAGTTCTCCACGATGTTGACCAGCGTCGGGACCAGCACGGTCCCGTGCTCGACCATCAGCTCGATGGTGTCGTCGGTCAGTCCGGTGCCGTGTTCGATGCAGTCGATGCCGGCGTTGATCAGGCCGGGCAGCGCGTCCTCACTGAAGACGTGCGCGGTGACCCGGGCGCCGTGGGCGTGCGCGGTCTCGATCGCGGCCTTGAGCACGTCGTCGGACCACAACGGGGCGAGATCGCCGACGCCGCGGTCGATCCAGTCGCCGACCAGCTTGATCCAGCCGTCGCCGCGCTTGGCCTCCTGCGCGACCGCGTCAGGCAGTTGCCAATCGTCTTCGAGCTCCCGCGAGAAGCCCGCCGCGTACCGCTTGGGCCTGGCCAGGTGCTTTCCGGCGCGGATGATGCGGGGCAGATCGTCGCGATCGTCGAGGCTGCGCGTGTCGGTCGGCGAGCCGCAGTCGCGCAACAACAGCGCGCCGACATCGCGTTCGATCTCGGCCTGGGCGATCGCGTCGTCCAGCGGGATCTCGCCGTGGTCGCCGAGGCCGACGTGGCAGTGGGCGTCGACCAGCCCGGGCACGATCCAGCCGCCGTCGAAGACGGTGTCGGCGCCGGCGACCGGTTCGGCGCTGATGCGGCCGTCGACGATCCACAGTTCGATCTCGGTTTCGTCGGGCAGCCCCACGCCCCGCACGTGCATGCGCACCGGGCGGCTACCGGCTTCCGGTCCAACGGTGACGACCCGCTTCGCCCGGCTCCACCGCGCTCGCGATCGTCACGACTTGCCCGGGAACTTGAGCTTGGACAGGTCGAAGTCGGCCAGACCGGGCGGCAGCTCGTTGAGGCCTTCGGGCATCTGCGACAGGTCCGGGAACCCGGCCGGCATGCCCTGCATCAGGGGGTTGCGCACCTTCGGCGGCGTTGGGCCGCGTCCGCCCTTCTTGCCCTTTTTGCCCGCCTTGCCCTTCGCTCCCTTCGACTTTCGCGTCGCCGACTTGCGGCCCAGACCGGGGATGCCCATGCCGCCGAGCATCGACGACATCATCTTGCGGGCCTCGAAGAAGCGGTCCACCAGCTGGTTGACCTCCGACACCGTGACGCCCGAGCCGTTGGCGATGCGCAGCCGCCGCGACGCGTTGATGATCTTCGGGTCGGCGCGCTCGGCGGGCGTCATGCCGCGGATGATGGCCTGCAGGCGGTCGAGCTGGCTGTCGTCGACCTGGGCCAGCGCGTCCTTCATCTGCCCGGCGCCGGGCAGCATGCCGAGCAGGTTGCCGATCGGGCCCATCTTGCGGATGGCCAGCATCTGTTCCAGGAAGTCCTCGAGCGTGAGCTCGCCGCTGCCGATCTTGACGGCGGCGGCCTCGGCCTGTTCGGCGTCGAAGACCTGCTCGGCCTGCTCGATCAGGCTCAGCACGTCGCCCATGCCCAGGATGCGGCTCGACATCCGGTCGGGATGGAAGACGTCGAAGTCCTCTAGCTTCTCGCCGGTGGAGGCGAAAAGGATTGGGACGCCGGTCACCTCGCGGACCGAGAGCGCCGCGCCACCGCGGGCGTCACCGTCCAGCTTGGTCAGCACCACACCGGTGAAGCCGACGCCCTCGCGGAACGCCTCCGCAGTGGTGACGGCGTCCTGACCGATCATCGCGTCCAGCACGAACAGGACTTCGTCGGGATTGATCGCCGCACGGATCGCCGCGGCCTGCGACATCAGCTCGTCGTCGATGCCCAGCCGGCCGGCGGTGTCGACGATGACGACGTCGAAGTGCTTGGCCTGCGCCTCGGCGAGGCCGGCGGCCGCGACCGCGACCGGGTCGCCGGGCCCGGATCCGGGCGACTCGCCGGGATGCGGCGCGAACACCGGTACGCCGGCCCGTTCACCGACGACCTGCAGCTGGTTCACCGCGGCCGGGCGCTGCAGGTCGCACGCCACCAGCAGCGGGGTGTGCCCCTGGCCGCGCAGCCAGGAGGCCAGCTTGCCGGCCAGCGACGTCTTACCCGAACCCTGCAGACCGGCGAGCATCACCACAGTCGGCGGCGTCTTGGCGAACGCCAGCTGCCGGGTCTCCCCGCCCAGGATGCCGATGAGTTCTTCGTTGACGATCTTGACGACCTGCTGCGCCGGGTTGAGGGCCCCGGAGACCTCGGCGCCCTTGGCGCGGTCCTTGATCCGGGTGACGAAGGCGCGCACCACGGGCAGCGACACGTCTGCTTCCAGCAGCGCCAGCCGGATCTCGCGGGTGGTGGCCTCGATATCGGCGTCGGTCAATCGACCCTTGCCGCGCAACCCGGCAAGGGCACCGGTCAAACGGTCGGACAGCGATTCAAACACCCCGCCAGCCTAGTGGTACTCCCAGCGCTGCCTGCTGGGCGCGGGCTCCGCGACACATAAATCACGCAGAAGACCGGCCGGGCAACGTCACCGTGGCTTATGTTTCGGCAAGGAGATGACGAAGGGGTCAGGCTCATGCTCGAGGTGATCGACAAGGGGTCCTGCAGCGAAGCGCATCCGGTGCCGCTGCTCTTCGTGCACGGCGGCTGGCACGGCGCATGGTGCTGGGAACACTTCCTGGACTTCTTCGCCGACGCCGGCTACCGCGCGGTCGCGATGAGCCTGCGCGGACACGGCGCCAGCCCCACGGCCAAGCCGCTGCCGAAGGTGTCGATCGCCGACTACATCGACGACGTCAGTTCCGTGGCCGACGACCTGGGCGGCGCGCCGGTCCTGGTCGGCCATTCCCTGGGCGGCTTCGTGATCCAGCGCTACCTCGAAGATCGCCGCGCCCCGGCCGCCGTGCTGGTGGGCTCGGTGCCGCCGCAGGGCGTGCTCACCCTGGCGTTGCGGGTGTGGCGCCGCCGGCCGTCGATGACGCTGGAATCGTGGAGCGATCCCACGCTGCTGAGATTCCTCGCGACCCCGGCGCTGGCCCGCGAATACCTGTTCTGCGCCGACACGCCCGAGGCCGTCGTCGAATCCTGCCGGCAGCGCGCCGGGGCTGAGAGCGTCCGCGCCGCGATGACCGACCCGATCGTCCGGCGCGTCCGGACCAAGCGGGTGACCACGCCGATGCTGGTGCTGGGCGCCGAGTACGACGGCTTCGTCAGCGTCCGCGAGGTGCGCAACACGGCGCGCGCCTACCGGACCGAGCCGGAATTCTTTTCCATGGGCCACAACATGATGCTCGAACCGGGCTGGGCCGACGTTGCCGGACGCATCCATGAATGGCTGCAGACCCGCGAAACGGTGAGCCCGACACGATAGCCAGTCGAGTCGTTACTGCGCCGAAAAGCGTTGGCGTGCTAGATTTCACAGCCGCGACTCAACCGAGTCAGCCGCGTCGACGAGTAACGAACGGGGGGCCTGTGTCGGTGCCGCTCAGCAGCATCCAGGCGCGGGCCGACAGCGTTCCCGGCGACACCAGCGGCACCGGCGTGCTGCGTGGCTGGCAGCGCAGGGCGCTGGTCAAGTACCTCGCCGCCCAGCCGCGCGATTTCCTGGCGGTGGCCACCCCGGGCTCGGGGAAAACGACCTTCGCCCTGCGGGTCGCGGCCGAACTGCTCGGCCAGCGGGCCGTCGAGCACGTCACCGTGGTGGTGCCCACCGAGCACCTGAAGGTGCAGTGGGCGCAGGCCGCGCAGCGCTATGGCCTCGCCCTGGACCCGAAGTTCTCCAACGGCAACGCGCGGATCGCCCCGGAGTACCACGGCGTGATGGTCACCTACGCCCAGGTCGCCGCGCATCCGACGCTGCACCGGGTGCGCACCGAGCAGCGCAAGACCCTGGTCATCCTCGACGAGATCCACCACGGCGGCGACGCCAAGACGTGGGGCGACGCGATCCGCGAGGCGTTCGGCGACGCCACCCGACGGCTCGCCCTGACGGGGACGCCCTTTCGCAGCGACGACAGCCCCATCCCGTTCGTGACGTACGAGGCCGGTCCCGACGGGATACGGCGCTCGCAGGCCGACCACACCTACGGCTACACCGACGCCCTCGCCGACGGCGTGGTGCGGCCGGTGGTCTTCCTCGCCTACTCGGGGGAGGCCCGGTGGCGCGACAGCGCCGGCGAGGAGCACGCGGCCCGCCTCGGCGAGCCGCTGTCCGCCGAGCAGACCGCGCGCGCGTGGCGCACCGCGCTGGACCCCGCCGGCGAATGGATGCCCGCGGTGATCACCGCCGCGGATCTGCGGCTGCGCCAGCTGCGCACGCACATACCCGATGCCGGCGGCATGATCATCGCCTCCGATCAGACCGCGGCCCGGGCCTACGCCGTCCTGCTGACCAAGCTGACCGGCGAGGCGCCGACGCTGGTGCTCTCCGACGATCCCGGATCGTCGGCGCGCATCAGCGACTTCGCCGCGAGCAGCAGCCGCTGGCTGGTCGCGGTGCGCATGGTCTCCGAAGGCGTCGACGTGCCGCGGCTGTCGGTCGGGATCTACGCCACCAGTGCCTCGACGCCGCTGTTCTTCGCCCAGGCCATCGGCCGGTTCGTGCGGTCGCGGCGGCCGGGTGAGATCGCGAGCATCTTCGTGCCGTCGGTGCCGAACCTGCTGCAGCTGGCCAGCGAGCTGGAGGCCCAGCGCAACCACGTGCTCGGCGAGCCGCACCGCGTATCCGAGGGCGACCCGCTCGAGAACGATCCCGCCACCAAGACGCAGGACGAGAAGAGCGACCTCGACAAGGGGTTCACCTCGTTGGGCGCCGACGCCGAACTCGATCAGCTCATCTTCGACGGCTCGTCGTTCGGCACCGCGGCCGCGGCCGGCAGCGACGAGGAGGCCGACTATCTCGGCATCCCGGGCCTGCTCGATGCCGAGCAGATGCGCGCGCTGCTGCACCAGCGCCAGGACGAGCAGCTGCAGAAGCGGGCCCAACTAGCAAAACAAGGCGGCCCGCTGTCGGGCGTCGAGGCCCCGCCGGCCACCGTGCACGGCCAGCTTCGGGAGCTGCGCCGCGAGCTGAACACCCTGGTGTCGATCGCCCATCACCGCACCGGCAAGCCGCATGGCTGGATCCACAACGAACTGCGGCGCCGCTGCGGTGGCCCCCCGATCGCCGCGGCGAGCCGCGAACAGCTGCGCGCGCGCATCGATGCCGTACGGCAGCTCAACGCCGAGCATTCGTGAGCGGCCGGCCGATGGACTTCAGTTCCCTCACCTAAGTTTCGATCAATATCGTTGCCCCGCAGAGAGATACCTCACCGCCGCCCAGCGGCACGAAGCAAAACGCCACGGTCCAGTCAGAAAATCCAGGTCCAAAGGCTGCGGCTGAGCCCCAAATGGCAGAGGGAGAGGAATCCCGATGTCACCGACGTGGACCCAAACATGTCAGCAAGTGAGTCAAGGGCTCCTATCGGAGCAGATATTTGGTTCGAAGTGAAGCTTCGGTGTCGCCGTGGATCTGCTAGCCCTCGACATGTATAGCGGTACAGCGTCGTTCCGAGTCCCAGCACGATGAACTTGGTCGCATTGCAGGGCCCTAGACCTCTTGAACCAAATATCTGTTCCGTCTAGACTGATGGGATCGGGCTGGAAAATTCCGGGCAGCGTCATGAGACGTGATCGCCAAGCGCGAGGAGTTGTGGCGAACGCGAGAATTGTGGTGAAGCGGGGAAGGCGATCTCCCGGCTCGTAGATACGGAATAGCATTATGACACAACGTGTCCCGACAGGAGGCCGGGTCGGCGATGCTCCACCAGCGTCCGCCCAGGCCAACGATGACCACGCCTATCGGCAGCGCCGCCGGGGCGTATACGTGCTCGCCATCGTATGTGTCGTCTTCTTTGTCGTTGTCATTTCGGCGTGCTATATCGCGGCCGCACAGTATGGCTACGGCACCGGGTTTGGTGACGGTAAGGAACTTTCGGCCCGCGTACCGCCGCTGGGCGGCACCGGCTTTTGGGGCGACCTGGGATTGCTGGCTGGGGCTGTCGTTATCGACCTGATCATCTTGTTCGTCTGGTACTTCGCGGCCAGTCGGTTGGACAACCCGAGTGTGGACGATCCCGTTGCGCCGGACGAAAGCGATGTCGACCTGAAAGACGGCGCGTCGTGGTACGTCGTCGACGTCCCCGGCTTGACCAAGTTCTTGATGGTGGTTGCCATCGGCTGCCTAGTTGGCATCGTCGTCGGTGCCTCGGCAGTCCTGCCGGTGGTCGCCATTCGTTACGGATGGGTCCTATGAGCGATCAGACCAGCGTGAGCAATGCGAAGATCGCACAAACCACATACCGTGCCGTTCCGGCAACAGACGGGCCGGTGGTCCGGGCTGCTGATCGCTGGTTGATCACCGGCGCGGTTCTTGCCGGGAGCCTGATCTTCAGCCTGGCCGGGCTGATCGTCATCGCCATCGGGTTTATCAAGACCGCACGCGCGAAGGCCTCCGGTGAATTTGTCCGCCCTGCTGCGGTCACGCTGTTCGGAATCTTCGCCATGGTCGATGCTGCGGCCAACTTCCTTGGCTGGTCGCTGGATCTGTGGGCCCACGACACACGCATCGTGCAATGGGGACTCACGGGTTGGGGCCGGCTCGCCGATGCCGCCTATTACCTGGGTTACAACAGCCTTTGGGCCGGCGGCTCGGCGGCAGCCGGTGAAAAGAGCTGGGAAGTGTTTTGCATCCTGGGTGTATTTCCGGCCCGCATGGTGGCGGCGTACGGTTTCATCAAACTCAAGCGGTGGGGATACCGGTGGATGATCATCACCAGCTGGGCCTACGTCATGCTCTGGCTCGGTTACATCGTCAACATGGTGATGAACTTCCCGGCGCGCTTCGGGTCGAGTGTGTTCGGCGTCACCGGCTGGTGGGTATTCGACATCTGGTACATGACACCGTTTTTGACATTGCCATGGCTTTATGCAATCGACAGGCGGCGCTGGAGCCGATTCTGATGTCAGGTCTCGATCAGGAGCCTCGGGCGGTCAAGCAACACAGCTAGGCGCCGTTTCGCTTGGTGGATAGGATCTTTCGCACTCCAGACACCATCAGTCGTGCGGCGCCTTCCATCAGGAGCCTCAGTCAGTTTCAGGCCTAGTCCCCGACGGGTTCCTCGAGCACCTCGACCGCGGGGCCGCCCAACACCGCCAGCAGGCTCTGCTCGACCACGTCCCGCGCGCCGTGCTCGGCGCCGCCGGCCGCCTCGGCCACTTCGGCCGACACCGTCACGCAGAACACGTCCGCCGCCGTCGACCCGAAGGTGTTGACCTTCGCCCAGACGATGTCGGCGCCCGCCCGTTCCAGCGCGCGGGTCAGCAGGGCGAGCAGCCCGAGTCGGTCCATGGCGCGCACCTCGACGATCAACTGGTCGAGTGAGGCCGAGTCGACCCACAGGATGCGGGGCGGGGCGCTCGACCGGGTGACGGGCACCCCGACCTGGACCTCGCCGGCCCGGCCGGTCGCGGCGCTGACGGCGTCGCTGTCGCGCTTCTCCAACGTGCCCAGCACGTCGACGTCACCGGCAAGCGCGCCGGTGAACTGCTGGCGCAGCAGACCCGCTTCCGGCGGCGAACCGAACAGCGGCGACACCACGAATTCGACGATCGCGAATCCCTCGTGGGTGCTGGCCGAGGCCGAATGGATGCGCAGCGAGTTCAGCGCCAGCACCGCGGCGCCCTTCGATACCAGCCCCCGCTGGTCCGGCGCGGCCATCACCACGTCCAGGCGCTCACCACCGCTGGGCCTGATGTCCACATGCACGCCGCGATGCGCGGCAAGCGAAAGATCTTGAGGCGCAGCGGGTTCCACCTCGGGCAGCGACTCCCCCGCCATCACCAGCCGGCAGCGCCGGACCAGCTCCTCGATCAGCGACGCCTTCCACTCGCTCCACACCCCGGGGCCGGTGGCCTTGGAATCCGCCTCGGTCAGCGCGTGCAGAACTTCGAGCAGCAGCGCGTCCCCGCTCAACGATTTCACCACGCGCTCAATGGTTTTGGGGTCATTGAGATCGCTGCGGGTGGCCACCATCGGCAGCAGCAGGTGGTGACGGACCAGTTGCGCCAGCAGCTCGACCTCGATCGGCGGTATGCCCAGCCTGGGACCGATCTCCAGCGCCAGGCCCGCGCCGAGCACGCTGTGATCGACGCCGCGACCCTTGCCGATGTCGTGCAGCAGCGCGCCGAGCGCGAGCAGGTCGGGCCGCGCCACCCGGGTGGACAGCGGTGCGGCGTTGACGGCCGTCTCGATGACGTGGCGGTCCACCGTCCATTTGTGCGCGACGTCGCGGGGCGGCAGGTCGCGGATGGCGTCCCACTCCGGCAGCAGCCGGCCCCACAGCCCGGTGCGGTCCAGCGCTTCGATCGTCGCCACCGTGGTCGGGCCGGCGGACAGCACAACCAGCAAATCGTCCAACGCCTCTCGCGGCCACGGCACCGGCATCTCGGGCGCGTTGGCGGCCAGCCGGCTCAGCGTGGCGGCGCCGATCGGCAATCCGGTATCGGCCGATGCGGCGGCCACCCGCAACACCAGACCCACGTCGGTATCGGGGCGTGCGTCGCGGGCAAGCACGATCTCTCCGGCATATTCGACGACGCCCTCGTCCAGCGGGCGGCGCTTGGGGCGCCGCACCAGGGCCGTCACCCCGCGGCGCGGCAGCGCGTTCTCGGCGGTCCGAATGCCGGTCTCGGCGTGGTAGGCGATGGTGCGCCCGGCATCGGATAGCTTGCGCGCCAAGTCGAATCGGTCCCCGATGTGCAGGGCCGCGCTGATCTCGTCGGCGTATTGGGCCTGCAGCTGATCGCGCCCGCGCCCCGACACCCGGTGCAGCTCGGTGCGCACGTCGAGCAGCGTCAGGTGGGCGTCGTCGAGGGACCCCCCGGGTGATTCCGGACGCGCCATGCCGTGGCGGTCGATCAGTTGGGCCACGCCCAGCGCGTCGAGCAGTTGGACATCGCGAAGGCCGCCGCGACCCGACTTCAGGTCCGGCTCGGCGCGCTGAGCGATGCGGCCACACCGGTCCCAGCGGGCCTGCGTCATTTCGACGAGCTCATTCATGCGGGAGCGAATTGCGCTGCGCCACTGGCGCCGAGCGCCGGCGATCAGTTCGTCGGACAGCCGCGCGTCGCCGGCGATGTGGCGGGCGTCCAACATGCCCAACGCCGCGATCATGTCCGCATTGGCGACGCCGAGGGCCCCGGAAACGGTCCGCACGCTGTGGTCGAGCCGAACGTTGGCGTCCCACAACGGATACCACAACTTGTCGGCGACCTTGCCCAGTACGTCGTCGGACTTGTTGTCGTGCAACAACATCAAATCGAGGTCGGAATGCGGCAACAGCTCATGGCGACCCAGTCCGCCGATCCCGACGACCGCGAAGCCGCTGTCATCGGTGATCCCGATCTCGGCGGCCTTGGCCATCAACCATGATTCGTGCAGATCCAGCCAGGCGTGCCGCAGTTCTGCGGCGTGCAGCTTGCTGCCCTCAGACAGCAGTTGGCGCCGCGAGGCAGCCAGATCGACTGCCCCGCAGGCGCTTTCTGTCCCGCTCAGGTGCCCGGACGAGTCGGGGTCGTTCGGGCTCATGCCCTCCCGGCCCGCCCGGGTCGAATCAGCAATTGACAGCGAATGTCATAGCGCATCGGTTCCACGCTCGCCGGTGCGCACCCGCACGATGGTTTCCACGGGGCTCACCCACACTTTGCCGTCACCGATCTTGCCGGTGCGCGCGGCCCGGACGATGCTGTCCACGACCTTGTCGACGATGGAGTCGTCGACGACGACCTCGATGCGCACCTTGGGCACGAAGTCGACCGAGTATTCGGCGCCCCGGTAAACCTCGGTGTGGCCCTTCTGCCGTCCGTAGCCCTGGATTTCGCTGACCGTCATCCCCAGGACGCCTGCGTCCTCGAGACTGGTCTTCACGTCATCGAGCGTGAACGGCTTTACGATCGCGGTGATCAGCTTCATGACTGCTCTGCCTCCACTTTGTCGCCCACTCGCTCCTCCTCCAGGCCGTTGCGGGTATCCGCCACAGCGACCCGGGGCGGCAGAACCGAACCGGTAGCCACGGCGAAATCGTATCCACTCTCGGCATGCTCGGCCTCGTCGATACCCGCGGCTTCCGCCTCCGGGTTGAGACGAAGCCCGATGGTGTACTTCAGGATCAACGCCAGGATCAGCGTAACCACCCCAGAGTAGATGAGGACACTGAACGCGCCGACTGCCTGCCGCTCGAGCTGGTCCCAGCCGCCGCCGTAGAACAGTCCCTTGGACACCCCGGTGACGCCGTTGATGGCCGGGCTCTCCGGTGCGGCGAGCAGCCCCACCAGCAGGGTGCCGGCCAGACCGCCGACCAGGTGCACCCCGACCACGTCGAGCGAGTCGTCAAAGCCCAGCCTGAACTTCAGGCCGACCGCCAGCGCGCACACCACGCCGGCCACCAGGCCCACCACCAGCGCGCCCAGCACGTTGACCGACGAGCACGACGGCGTGATGGCGACCAGGCCGGCGACGATGCCGGACGCCGCGCCCAGCGTCGTCGCCTTGCCGTCGCGGATGCGTTCGGTGAGCATCCAGCCCAGCATCGCGGTGGCCGTCGCGACCGTAGTGGTGATGAAGGTCGACCCGGCCACACCGTTGGAGTTGGTGGCCGATCCGGCGTTGAACCCGTACCAACCGAACCACAGCAACCCGGCACCGAGCATCACGAACGGCAGGTTGTGCGGCCGGAACAACGTGGTGGGCCAACCGCGCCGCTTGCCCAGCACGATCGCCAGCATCAGGCCCGCCACACCGGAATTGATGTGGACCGCGGTCCCGCCGGCGAAGTCGATCGCGTGCAGCTTGTTCGCGATCCAGCCGCCCTTCTCCGACGCGAAGCCGTCGAACGCGAAAACCCAGTGGGCGACTGGGAAATAGACGAACGTCGCCCACAGGCCGGCGAATACCAGCCACGCACCGAACTTCAGCCGGTCGGACACCGCGCCCGAGATCAGGGCGACGGTGATGATCGCGAACATCAGCTGGAACGCAACGAACACCGTGGCGGGCAGGGTGCCCGCCAGCGGGATATCCGTTGCCGCAGTGCCTTTGCTCGGATCGGCGGCCACCGCGTTGACCCCGATGAGGCCTTTCAGCCCCCAAAACGAGGTCGGCTTTCCTACGACACCGGCGCCGGCGTCGTCGCCGAAGGCGAGCGAATAGCCGTAGAGCACCCACAGCACGGTGACCACGCCCATCGCGCTGATGCTCATCATGAGCATGTTCAAAACGCTTCGGGCGCGCACCATGCCGCCGTAGAAAAACGCCAGACCCGGCGTCATCAACAGCACCAGCGCGGAACTGGCCAACATCCAGGCGGTATCGCCGGTATTGGGCTGGCCCAGTATCGGGTATGTCACTCGCAATCTCCTCCGGTCGGCCCACGATTGGCCGCCAGACATGCGTCTGATGACCTGTCCAGAACATTGCGAGATTGTTGTTTCGGCGATGGTGCGGCCGTGTTTCAGCGGGATTAACGTCCCGCTCGCCGTGTTAGGGGTTTCAGCCCAGCAGCGCGTCGACGAAAGCGGCCGGTTCGAACGGCGCGAGATCGTCCGGGCCTTCCCCGAGCCCGACCAGTTTGACCGGCACACCGAGTTCCTGCTGAACGCGAAAGACGATGCCGCCCTTGGCCGTTCCGTCCAGCTTGGTCAGCACCGCACCGGTGATCTCGACCACCTCGGCGAACACCCGGGCCTGGGCCAGCCCGTTCTGCCCGATGGTGGCGTCGAGCACCAGCAACACCTCGTCGACCGCGGCACGCCGTGTTACAACCCGCTTAACTTTGTCGAGCTCGTCCATCAGCCCAACCTTGGTGTGCAGCCGCCCGGCGGTGTCGATGAGCACCACGTCGGCGCCCGCGACGATGCCCTTGTCAACGGCGTCGAACGCCACCGAGGCCGGGTCGGCGCCTTCGGGCCCGCGCACCACCTCCGCGCCCACCCGCGACGCCCAGGTCTGCAGCTGATCGGCCGCCGCGGCCCGGAACGTGTCGGCGGCGCCCAGGACGACGCGCCGCCCGTCGGCCACCAGGACCCGGGCCAGCTTGCCGACGGTGGTGGTCTTTCCGGTGCCGTTCACGCCCACGATCAGCAGCACCGAGGGATGGTCTTCGTGCGGCAGCGCCCGGATCGACCGGTCCATGCCGGGCTGCAACTCCTTGATCAGCACGTCGCGCAGCACGGCCTTGGCGTCGGCCTCGGTGCGCACGTCGCTGCTGGCCAGTCGGCTGCGCAGCTGCGCGATCACCGATTCGGCCACCACCGGGCCCAGGTCGGCGATCAGCAGCGTGTCCTCGACGTCCTGCCAGGCGTCCTCGTCCAGGTCGCCGCCGCCGATCAGGCCCAGCATGCTGCGGCCGAGCGCGTTCTGCGACCTGGCCAGCCGGCCGCGCAGCCGCTCCAGCCGGCCCTCGGTGGGCGCGATCTCCTCGATCTCGGGCGCGGCCGCGGCTTCGGGCGCCGGGGCCTCCGGCGCGGGGGCTTGCGGCGCCGGCGCCGCCGGCGCGGGCGGGGCCTGAACGTCCGGTAGCGGCGGGACCGTCGGGGCCTCGGGCTGGGGCGCGGGTTCGGGGAGCTCGACCTCGGAGATGGTCCGCCGCGGCGCGTCGCGCGGAATGGCCGCGTCGTCGCCTACCGCGGGCAGGCCGGTGGTGTCGAGCCGGTCGGCCGTCGTGGTCTGGCTGAAGGTGATGCCCGAGGACGCGGTGTAGCCGCCGGACCGGTCGATCGCCCCGGGCTCGGCCCGGGTCGAGAAGCTGATGCGGCGCCGCCGATACCGCAGCAGGCCGAGGACCAGCGCGGTGATGACGAGCAGGGCAGCGACGACCGCGATGGCGATCCAAAGACCTTGTGACACGCTGACATTGTTTCAGGGGCAGCGTGGCCGTGCGGCAGCCACCACCTTCGGGCGCTACGACGGATGGCGCCGCGCTCGCGACCGGGCGCTACGACGAACTGGTGACCAGCTGGTCCACCTGCTGGCCCCGCATCCGCTGGGAGATGACGGCGGTGATGCCGTCGCCCTGCATGGTCACGCCGTAGAGCGCGTCCGCGACCTCCATCGTCGGCTTCTGGTGCGTGATGATGATGAGCTGCGAGCGCGCCCGCAACAGCTCGAACAGCGAGATCAGCCGCCGCAGGTTGGTGTCGTCCAGGGCGGCCTCCACCTCGTCCATGATGTAGAACGGCGACGGGCGGGCCCGGAAGATCGCGACCAGCATCGCCACCGCCGTCAGCGCCTTCTCGCCACCCGACAGCAGCGACAGCCGGGTGATCTTCTTGCCCGGCGGGCGGGCCTCGACCTCGATGCCGGTGGTCAGCATGTCGTCGGGGTTGGTCAGCCGCAGTCGGCCCTCGCCGCCGGGGAACAGCACGGTGAAGACCTCGGTGAACTCGCGTTCGACGTCGGTGTAGGCCTCGCTGAACACCTGCAGGATGCGGGCGTCGACCTCGTCGACCACCCCGAGCAGGTCTTTGCGGGCGGCCTTGACGTCCTCGAGTTGAGTGGACAGGAAGTTGTAGCGCTCCTCGAGCGCGGCGAACTCCTCCAGCGCCAGCGGGTTGACCCGGCCCAGTTCGGCCAGCTCACGTTCGGCCCGCTTGGCCCGCCGCTCCTGGGTAGGCCGGTCGTAGGGAATCGGCGCGGGTGCGAATACCTGTTCGCCGCGCTCCTTGGCCTGCTCGTATTCGGCCATCTCCAGCTCGGAGGGCGGCAGCTGATTCTCCGGGCCGTACTCGGCGATCAGGTCGGCCGGCGCCATGCCGAACTGCTCGAGCACCATCTGCTCGAGCTGCTCGATCCGCATGGCCGCCTGGGCGTTGGCCACCTCGTCGCGGTGCAGCGAGTCGGTCAGGGCGGCCACCCGGGCGCTCAACGCGTTCACCTCGTCGCGCACCGCCGCCATCGCGGTCGCACGCTGCTGGCGTTCGGCGGCCAGCGCGTCGCGGATCTTGGAGGCGGCGCCGACGACCCCGTTCAGCCGCTGCGCCAGGAGGCGCCCCGAGTCGGCCACCGCGGCCGCCACCGCGGCGGCGCGCAGTCGCGCCTCCCGCGCCTGCTGGGCCCGCAGCCTGGCTTCGCGTTCGGCCGCGGCCGCGCGGCGCAGCGAATCCGCCCGCCCGCGAACCGCATTCGCGCGCTCCTCGGCGGTCCGCACCGCCAGCCGGGCCTCCACCTCGACGCTGCGGGCCGTCTCGGTCGCCGCGGCGATCTGCTGACGGTTCACGGGTTCTTCGGTCGGCGCGTGCTGGGTCTCCTGGGCGTTGCGCAGCCGGGTTTCCAGTTCGGTGACCTCGGCGACGGTCTGGGTCCGGCCCGCCTCGAGCTCCTCGCGCTGCCGCAGCAGCCTGCTCCACTCGTCCTCGGACGTCCGGGCGTCCTGGCCGAGCCGGCCCAGCTGCTCGTACATCCCGGAGATCTCGCTGTCGGACTCGTTGAGCGCGGCCAGCGCCTGCTCGGCCGAGTCCTGGCGAGCGGCCTGCTCGGTCAGCGCGCCGGACAGCGCCGCGGTCAGCTGGGCGACCCGGGCCTCCGCGGCGGCCAGCTCGTCGCCGGCCTTGTCGATCTCCGAGGTCACCTCGAGCGTGGACAGCTTGCGGTCCGAGCCGCCGCTCACCCAGCCCGCGCCCACCAGGTCGCCGTCGAGCGTGACGGCGCGCAGCCTTGAGTGCGCCGCCACCAGGGCCAGCGCCTGGTCCAGGTCGTCGACCACCGCGACGCCGGAGAGCATGGCCGTGATCGCGCCGCGCAGCCGCGCCGGCGCGTCGATCAAGTCGAGCGCCCACCGCGCGCCCGCCGGGGCGGGCTGCGGCGCGGGCTGATCGGCGGGCCAGTCGCCCAGCACCAGCGCGGCGCGGCCGCCGTCCGCCTCCTTGAGGGCGGCGCCTGCTTCACGGGCCGCGCCGAAGCTTTCGGCGGCCAGTGCGTCGGCCGCCGATCCGAGCACCGCGGCCAGCGCCGCCTCGTAGCCGGAGCGAACCTTGACCAGCTTGGCCATCGGCCCCAAAAGTCCTGTGCCGCCGTGGTTTTCGGTGAGCCACGCCGCGCCGTCCTTGCGCTCCAGCCCGATCGCGAGCGCGTCGAAGCGGGCCCGCAGCGACGCCACCTGGCGTTCGGCGTCCCGCTCGGCGGACTGCAGCTCGGCCACCCTCTCGTCGGCCAGCCGCAGCGCGGCAACGGTGCGCTCGTGGTGTTCGTCGAGACCCACCTCGCCCTGATCGAGTTCACCCACCCGGCCCTGCACGGTCTCGAATTCCACCTTGGCCTGCTGCGCGCGGGCGGCGGCCTGTTCGATGCGTTCGGACAGGCGCGCCACGCTGTCGTCGATCGATTCCACCCGCGCCCGCATCGTCTCCACCTGACCGGCCAAGCGCGCCAAGCCTTCTCGGCGATCCGCCTCCGCGCGCACCGCAGCCATGTGGGCCCGGTCGGCCTCGGCGGCTTCGCGCTCGCGCTCGGCCAAATCGGCGCGGGCGCCGTCCAGGCGGGTGCGCGCCCCGGCCAGTTCGGCGAGCAGCTGCCGCTCGGCGACCGCGACCTGCTCGGCCTCGGCTTCCAGCGCGTCGGGGTCGGTGTCGCTGGGGGCGAGCGGCTCCACATCGAGGTGGTGGGCCCGCTCACTGGCGATGCGCACGGTCGCGGCGACCCGCTCGGCCAGCGCGGACAGCGCGAACCAGGTGTGCTGAACCGACTCGGCCCGGCTCGACAGTTCGCCGACCGCGGCCTCGTGGGTGGTCAGCTCCTCGGACGCCACGGCCAGCCGCGACGAGGCCTGGTCGTGGTCGCGGCGCATGGCGGCCTCGGCCTCGAAGATCGCCTCGCGCTCGCCCTGCCGGTTGACCAGGTCGTCGGCGGCCAGCCGCAGCCGGGCGTCACGCAGGTCGGCCTGGATGGTCTGGGCGCGGCGGGCCACCTCGGCCTGGCGGCCCAGCGGCTTGAGCTGGCGGCGCAGTTCGGTGGTCAGGTCGGTGAGCCGGGCCAGGTTCGCCTGCATCGCGTCGAGTTTGCGGAGGGCCTTTTCCTTGCGCTTGCGGTGCTTGAGCACGCCGGCGGCCTCTTCGATGAACGCGCGACGGTCCTCCGGCCGCGATTGCAGGATCTCGTCGAGCTTGCCCTGCCCGACGATGACGTGCATCTCCCGGCCGATCCCGGAGTCACTCAGCAGTTCCTGAACATCCATCAAACGGCAACTGCTGCCGTTGATTTCGTACTCGCTGGCGCCGTCGCGGAACATCCGCCGCGTGATGGACACCTCGGAGTATTCGATGGGCAGCGCGTTGTCGGAGTTGTCGATGGTGACGGTGACTTCGGCGCGGCCCAGCGGCGCCCGCGACGAGGTCCCGGCGAAGATGACGTCTTCCATCTTGCCGCCGCGCAGCGTCTTTGCCCCCTGCTCCCCCATCACCCAGGCCAGCGCGTCGACGACGTTGGATTTGCCGGAGCCATTGGGCCCGACGACGGCGGTGATGCCCGGCTCGAAGCGCAGAGTCGTCGGCGAGGCGAAGGACTTGAAGCCCTTCAGCGTCAGACTCTTGAGGTACACGGCGAGCCAGACTACCGCTCAAATCACCCCGGACGGCTTCACCGAGGGGTGTCGGCCGGCCCGAAATATCGCCGCGCTCCGACCGGTCGGCGCACTGGTCACAATGGTCACATCCGCCACGGAGAGAGGGTGATTGCGACCTTCCGAAACGAGCTAGCGCCGGCGCTAGCTCGTTTCGGACTCGACCATCGAAGCCCCAGCCGGTGCCCGTGTGACAGATGTGACGCCCGGGGGCCGCACTGCGCCCCTGGGGGACCGCACGGCGCCCGGAGGTGCCCGTCAGCGCTCGACGAATCCCTCGAACCGCTCCTGCGGCTGCGACCACTCCGCGACCACCTTGTCGACGTGACCGGGTCGCGACGGCCAGGCCGTGCCGCCCTCCAGGAGATGCAGCAGCCGCTCGCCGGCCGCCCGCGGACCCTGGGCGACCACCAGGACGCTGCCGTCGGCCTGGTTGGCCGCGTAGCCGGTGAGGCCCAGTTCCAGCGCACGAGAACGCGTCCACCAGCGGAAACCCACCCCCTGGACCTGGCCGTGCACCCAGGCGGTGAGCCGGGTGTCAGGCTCCGACATTTTTCGCCTCGGTGCTGACCTCGAAGTTGACCGTGGTACCGGACTTGAGCGTGCGCCCCACGGTGCAGACCTGATCGATGGCCCGGTTGACCACGACCAGCAGGCGCTCCCTCTCGTCGTCGGCCAGGCCCGACAGATCCAGTTCCATGGTCTCCTCGAGCAGCGGATAGCGCTCCTGCTCGCGGTCGGCGGCGCCGGAGACCTTGATGACCGCCTTGTAGTCGTCGCCCAGCCGGCGGGCCAGCGGCAGGTCGCTGGACATCCCGCTGCACGCCGCGAGCGCGATCTTGAGCAGCTCACCGGGCGTGAACACGCCGTCGACGTCCTCGGAACCGATCAGCACCTGCGCCCCGCGCGAGCTATATCCGGTGTAGCGGCGAGTTCCGGTGCGTTCCACCCATAGTTCGGCCATGGCTTATTTCTACCGGGCGAGGCGAACTCAGACGCGCGGGCATACTGCTTGCATGGCCACCGTGGTCGCTTTCCACGCCCACCCGGACGACGAGGTCGTGCTCACCGGCGGCACCCTGGCGCGGGCCGCCGCGGCCGGGCACCGGGTGGTCGTGGTCACGGCCACCGACGGGCGCATCCACAACGAGGACGACAACGACCGGCTGGACGAATTACGCCGAAGCGCAAGCATTCTCGGGGCGCACCGGGTGGAGTGCCTCGGGTACGCCGACAGCGGCTACGGCCCGCTGTTCTATCCGGACCCACCCGGGCGCACCCGGTTCGGGCGGGCCGATCTCGACGAGGCCGCCGGGCGGCTGGCCAGCATCCTGCGCGACGAGCGCGCCGACGTGCTGCTCAGCTACCAGCCCAACGGCGGCTACGGCCACCGCGATCACGTCCAGGTGCACCACGTCGGCAAGCGGGCCGCCGAACTCGCCGCCACCCCGCGGGTGCTCGAGGTGACGATGCCGCGCGAAATGCTGCTCCGCGTCAGCGACGTCGCCCACCTGTTGCGCCTGCCCGGACCGTACGAGCGCGACATCGTCCGCGGCGCGTACGCGCCGCGCGCCACAATCACCCACCGCGTCAACGTCTTTCGCTTCGCGCGCCAGAAGCGCGACGCATTCGCCGCGCACCGCTCTCAGATCGGCGCTTCCGGCCTGGCCGCGAAGGTCTTCGGGCTGCTGCTGCGGTTGCCGCCCCAGGTGTTCGGTGCGCTGTTCAGCCACGAGTGGTTCGTGGACCCGGCGCTGCCCACCGGGACGCTGCTCCGCGACATCTTCGACTGAGTAGACACTCAAACACGCGGTCGCGGTTGGCATTTCGGGCAGTAGAACGAGGAGCGGTTCATGAACTTCTCCCGGCGCATCACCGCCCCGCAGCGGCGGCAGGCTTCACCCTCGCGGCCGTAGGCGTCCAGCGATCGGTCGAAGTATCCGGATTCGCCGTTGACGTTGACGTACAGCGAATCGAACGAGGTCCCGCCCTGGGCCAGCGCATCGCGCATCACCTCGGCGGCCGCGTCCAGCACGCCGATCAACTGCTTGCGGCTCAGCGTGTCGGCGATCCGGGCGCCGTTCAGCTTGGCGCGCCACAGCGCCTCGTCGGCGTAGATGTTGCCGATGCCGGACACCACCTGCTGATCGAGAAGCTGCCGCTTGATCTCGGAGTGCTTGCGCCGCAACACTTTCACCACCGCATCCACATCGAAGCGGGGGTCCAGCGGGTCACGCGCCAGGTGCGCGACGGGCTCCGGCAGCAGGTTGCCGTCCACCTCGACCAGATCGGCGAGCATCCATCCACCGAAGGTGCGCTGATCGGCGAAGCTCAGCACGGTCCCGTCGTCGAGCAGTGCGGAGATCCGGACGTGGTCGGCGCGCGGCACCTTCCCCCTCGCCGCTTCGCGGCTGGGGGGACCCCCGCCCAGCAGCATCTGCCCGCTCATGCCGAGGTGCACCACCAGCGCCGTATCCGATTCCTGCCCAACGGGTTCCGTGTCGAGCAAAAACCACAGGTATTTGCCGCGCCGATCGGTGCCGGTGATCCGCGCGTTCAGCAGCCGGGCGGTGAGGTCCGCGGGCCCGGCTTCGTGACGACGCACCGCGCGCGGGTGATGCACCCGGACGGCCGTCATCGTCTTGCCGACGACGTGGGCGTGCAGGCCGCGGCGCACCACCTCGACTTCGGGCAGTTCGGGCATCTAGACGCTGGTTCTCCCCGCGGGGTCCAGCACGTCGAGCGTCTTCCAGGTGGCCGCCGCGGCCTTCTGCTCGGCCTCCTTCTTGGAGCGGCCCACACCAGTGCCGTATTCGGTCTCCGCGACCACGACGACCGCGGTGAATTCCTTGTCGTGGTCGGGCCCGGTGGAGGTGACGACGTAGGAGGGCGCGCCCATACCGCGGGCCGCGGTCAGCTCCTGCAGGCTGGTCTTCCAGTCCAGCCCGGCGCCCAGCGTCGGCGCGGCGTCCAGCAGCGGGCCGAACAACCGCAGAATCACCTCGCGCGCAACGTCGATGCCGTGATCGAGGTAGATCGCGCCTAGCAGCGATTCCATGCCGTCGGCCAGGATGCTCGATTTGTCGGCGCCGCCGGTGTTCGCCTCCCCGCGTCCCAGCATCAGGTGGACGCCGAGGCCCCCGTCGCACAGCTTGCGCGCGACGTCGGCCAGCGCCTGGGTATTGACCACGCTGGCCCGCAGTTTGGCCAGATCACCCTCGGTGCGGTCGGGGTGCCGGTGATACAGCTCGTCGGTGATGGTCAGGCCCAGCACGGCGTCGCCCAGGAATTCCAGGCGTTCGTTGGTCGGCAGGCCGCCGTGTTCGTAGGCGTAGCTGCGATGCGTGAGCGCCAGGGACAGCAGTTCCTCGGACAGTTCAACCCCGAGGGCGTCGAGCAGCGGTTGGCGCGAACTCACCGCTCACCCCGCGGCTCGTCCGACTCCGCGGTGAACATGCCCGCCAGCTTGGCCCAGCGCGGATCGATCCGATCGTGCTGATGGTCCGGCTCGGCGGCCAGCGAAACACCGCACTCGGGGCACAGCCCCGGGCAGTCCGGCGTGCACACGGGCGAGAACGGAAGCTCCAGTCCCACGGCGTCGACGATCGACTGCTCGAGGTCGATGGTGTCGTCGACGATGTGGCCCACCTCGTCTTCCTCGGTGGTCGCCTCCGTGGTGCTGTCCGGGTAGGCGAACAGCTCGGTGAGCCGCACCTGCACCTGCCCCTCGAGCTTGGTCAGGCAACGCGAACACTCGCCGGCGGTGGGTGCGGTCACCGTCCCGGTCACCAGGACGCCCTCGGACACCGATTGGATCTGTAAGTCCAGCTCGAGTGGGGCGTCCGCCTCGATCGCGATCATGTCCAGCCCGATGCGGGCCGGACTGGGCACGGTTGTCTGCCACGTCACCATCGCCCCGGGGCGGCGCCCGAGCCGGGTGAGGTCGAACGCCATCGGCGCGGCCAGGCGTGACCGAGCCGATGGTGTGCTGTGCTGCCGCGTCATATCGGAAATCCTACGGCGCTGACCGCATAATTCCAGGGCGCGCCCGCCCGGCAAACAACCGCGAAGGGCTAGCGCACCGCGTAGTCGTGAGTCCCGGCCGCGGTCCGCAGTTGGTGACGCCCGCGCCCCACCGACCGCAGGGTGCCGTTGAGGAATTCCTCGAACTCGGCGAGCTTGTTGTCGACGTAGATGTCGCATTCGCCGCGCAGCCGGTCGGCCTCGGCGTGCGCCGAGTCGATGAGCCGGGTGGCCTCGGCGTTGGCCGCCTCCACCACGCTGTTCTGCGAGACCAGGCGCTGCTGCTCCTTGATGCCCTCTTGCACGGCCTTCTCGTAGGAGATGTTGCCGTTTTCCAGCAGCCGGTCGGCTTCGGCCTGGGCGCGCCCGACGCTGGCCTCGTACTCGCGCTTGGCCGCCGTGGCGATGCGCACCGACTCTTCGCGGGCCTCGCCGACCATCCGCTCGCTGTGCTGGCGCGCTTCGCTGACCATCCGGTCGGCCTGCGCCTTGGCGTCGGACAGCAGCCGGTCGGCCTCCGAGCGGGCGTGGTTGAGCATCGACTCGGACTCGGTGGTCGCCGAGGACACCATGGACTCGGAGTGCGTCTTGGCGTCCTGCAGCATGGAGTCGCGCGCATCCAGGACGTCCTGGGCGTCGTCCAGCTCGCCCGGGATCGCATCCTTGATGTCGTCGATCAACTCCAGCACGTCGCCGCGAGGCACCACGCAGCCGGCCGTCATCGGAACGCCACGGGCTTCTTCCACGATGGCGCTGAGTTCGTCCAGCGCCTCAAAGACTCGATACACGGCCATACCCTCCTGGCGTCTGCAAAGATCCTGTTGTTACTAGTGTGCCTGGTGATGTCTCTGTGACTGCGGTGGCGACACCGGTGTGTCGGGTATTTGCCCGTCCGGGGCGCCTCAAACGCCCTGGTCCGGTGTTTTCCGCCCGCCGGCGGGAAGTCAGTGTCATCGCAGAAGTGCCCATTCAGGCTGTTACCGCGGCCACGGCGGCCGCGCGGGGTGGTTCATCCATATTCGTTGCCGGGTCCCCGCCGATGCGGGTGGGGCGCAGGCCCGACGTTTGCGTCGACGCACCGGGGCCCGGCTATTTGCCAGCGATTCTAGGTCGCGGACGGCCGGGGCACTATCCAAGCCTTCATCGGAACGGGCACGATGCGACATTGCGTCCGTCACTCATACCCCCAAGGGGTATATACTCCACGGTTGGGCGCGGCGGCCCTCGAAGCGACTCGTTTCCCGCAGGAGGACACAGTGACGGTGCTATCAGCGGTCGGCCATGCTCTGACGCTCGCGGGCTCGATGACGTGGGAAATCCTGTGGGCGCTGATCCTGGGCTTTGCGCTCTCGGCGGTGGTGCAGGCCGTGGTGCGCCGCTCCACGATCGTGGCGTTGATGGGTGACGACCGGCCGCGCACCCTGGCCGTCTCGGCCGGATTGGGCGCGGCGTCGTCGTCGTGCTCGTACGCCGCGGTGGCGCTGGCGCGGTCGCTGTTCCGCAAGGGCGCCGACTTCACCGCCGCGATGGCGTTCCAAATCGGGTCCACCAACCTGGTGGTGGAGTTGGGCATCATCCTGGCGCTGCTGATGGGCTGGCAGTTCACCGCCGCCGAGTTCGTCGGCGGCCCGCTGATGATCGTGGCGCTGGCCGTGTTGTTCCGGCTGTTCGTGCGGTCGCGGCTGGTCGACGCCGCCCGCGAGCAGGCCGAGCGGGGAGTGGCCGGCTCGATGGAAGGCCACGCCGCCATGGACATGTCCATCCAAGGCGAAGGCTCGTTCTGGCGACGGCTGTTCTCCCCCGCGGGTTTGACCTCCGTCTCGCACGTGTTCGTGATGGAGTGGCTGGCGATCCTGCGCGACCTCGTCCTGGGCCTGCTGATCGCGGGAGCCATCGGGGCCTGGGTGCCCGAAAAGTTCTGGCAGGTCTTCTTTTTGGCCGATCACCCCGGCCTCTCGGCGATATGGGGACCGATCGTGGGGCCCATCGTGGCGATCGTGTCCTTCGTGTGCTCCATCGGCAATGTCCCGCTGGCCGCGGTGCTGTGGAACGGCGGCATCAGCTTCGGCGGCGTCATCGCGTTCATCTATGCCGACCTGCTGATCCTTCCGATCCTGAGTATCTACCGCAAGTACTACGGCACCAAGATGATGCTGACGCTGCTGGGCACCTTCTACGCCGCGATGGTCGCCGCCGGATATCTAATCGAATTGATCTTCGGCACAACCCATCTCATTCCCATCCAGCGCGACGCGACGGTGATCGAGGCCTCGATCTCGTGGAACTACACGACCTGGCTCAACATCGTGTTCCTGGCGCTTGCGGCAATCCTGGTCGCCCGGTTCGTCACCTCTGGGGGCCTGCCGATGGTCCGCATGATGGGCGGCTCCCCCGACGCCGGCGAAACCGAACGTCACCACTGACCGGCGTCAGGATTGCGGCAACCGCACATCCAGCACCGCGCAACGCCCGTGGTCCGCCTCGCCGAGCGCCCAACCGACGGCATCGGTCATCTCCGCCGGCGTGTGCACGCTGTGTCCGCCGCCGCCGCAGGCCTTGGCGAGGGCGGCGTAGTCGGTGTCCGGGGTGAGCCGAGTTTCGCCGAAGTCGTTCTCCCGCACCGACACTCCGTCCGGGTACAGCCCCATCACCGGCAGCTTGGAGGCCAGGTAAGACCGGTTGTTCAAGACGACGGTCACGAACGGCGCACCGTGGCGATGCGCCGACCACAACGCGGCGGTGGGCACGCCGAAGTTGAACGAACCGTCACCACAGATGGCGACGACGGGCGCCTCCGGCCGGGCGAGTTTGACCCCGAAGGCACCGCCGAGCGCCCAGCCCAAAGCCGGTGCGCCCGTGTCGAACAGGTGCCCGGGCGCCCGGCGCACCTGCCGGGCCACGGCGGCCCGGTTGGTCACCGCCTCCTGAACCACCACCGCGTCGTCGGGGAGGGCGCGGCCCAGCGCGGCCAGCATCGCATCGGCGACATCGGCCGGGTGGTCGGAGGCGGCCCGGCGGATCGCTTCGCGGCCGCGTTCGGCGGTCTCGGCCTCCGCCGCCTGCCGGCGTGCGGCCCACTTCTCCCGCAATTCGTCGGTGGCCAGCCGCAGCAGGGTCTGTTCCAGCAGCAGCAGCGCCACGCGGGTGTCGGCGGTCAACGCGACCTCGACCGGATACGACCACAGCGGCATGCTCGGTTTGACCGGATCCCCGTCGATCTGCACCACGCGGGCGTGCGCGGGCGGGGCCAGTTCCGACGGCACCCAAGGCACCTCGGAGTCCAGCAGCAGCACGGTGTCGGCGCTTTCCAGCGGCGCGGCGTCGCCCACCACGTGCAGCCGGTGCCCCGGCGGCAGGTTGGCGCGGTCGCCCTGATCGATCACCGGCGCGCCTAGCAGCTCGGCGATGCGGCCCAGCACGGTCGCGGTTCCCGGGTCGGCGGCGGTCCTGGACGTGACGATGACAACCCGCTTGCCCGCCACCAGGATTCCCGCCAACCGTCCCAGCGCGCCCGGGTCAGGCCCGGGCGGCACGGCCGGCGGCAACCGGCGCGGCAACGCCCCGACGCCGGGCTCCATCAACGCTTCTCGCGGCAGCATGACGTAGGCGGGACCGGACGGGCAGGACTGGGCGACCTGGAACGCCCGACGCACGATCGGGGCCAGCTCGCGGCCGCGGGGCACCTCCATGTGCCACTTGGCGTAGTTGCGCACCACGGCCGGCTGGTCGAGTTGTTCCTGCTGCCAATGGATGTAGGTGTCGCGGTGACCGCGCACCTTCGGCGCCGAACTGTAGGGAGTGCGCCCGGCGAACATCACCACCGGAGTTCCGTTGCGCTGCGCGTTGTGCAGCTGGCAGCCCAGGTTCAGCGTCCCGGCGTCGACGTGCACCATGACCGCCTGCGGGCGGCCGCTGGCCATGTGGTGCCCGATGGCCGCCGCCAGGGCGATGCTCTCGTGCACGCACAACACGGCCTGCGGGCTCGGCGTGCCGGCGGCGCGCGCCGCAGCCAACGCCTCCTGGATCGGCGCGGAATCCGTTCCGGGATTGATGAAGAAGTGCGCGACCCCCTCATCGGCGAGCAGCGCGATCAGGTCGGCCGCAGCCTCGGGTACGTCGAATGGATTGTCTACCGTCATGGCTGCCGTTCTCCTATCGACGTCGGCGACCTCGCGTACCCCTCCTCCGGATCAGGCCTTCAACATACGTTCTGCGTGGGCGTTTACGATGTTTTCCGGTGGACTGGGTTGCCCGTGGCGCGCTCGAACCCGTCGACTGCCCCTTGCGAGCGACTCACGGGTAATCGACGGAGAACTCGAATCCATCGGGTACCCGCTGCACGCCCGGGTACTCCACGCCGCCCGCCGGCCTCGTCAATCCGATTGCCGCGCATGGCGTTCGGGGTCGGGCAACCGGGTCAGGACTTAGCCGAAATCCTTTGGCGCAGGCGACGATTGACCGGCTCGGGCAGCAGTTCCGACACGTCACCGCCGAGCATCGCGACCTCTTTGGCCAGCGACGACGACACGAACGAATAGCGCGGGGCGGTGGCCACGAAAAACGTGTCCACGCCGGCGACGTGCTTGTTCATCTGCGCCATCTGCAGCTCGTATTCGAAGTCGGTGCCGGTGCGCAGCCCCTTCACGATGGCGGTCATGCCGCGCGCCCGGACGAAATCCACCACCAGACCCTGCCCGGCTTCCACCCGCAGGTTGGGCAGGTGCGTCGTCGATTCGTTGATCATCGCGATCCGCTCGTCCAGATCGAACATGCCCTTTTTGGCGGGGTTGGTGAGGATCGCCACCACCACCTCGTCGAACTGAGCCGACGCGCGCTCGAAGACGTCGATGTGGCCCAACGTCACCGGGTCGAACGAGCCCGGGCACACCGCGCCGGTCACGCGGGCGCTCCGATGTGAAGGGCTGGTCTGCGTCCATCGGCGACCATGACGCGCGCCGAGGCGATGCAGAGCGAAGCGATGCTGAGGAGCGGCGCCATGACGAATGACGGTACACGCCCGCCTCACTGACGCTCGGCCAGCTCCAAACGGGTGTCGCCGTAAACTCGTTGCGGCCACACGGACCACCCGGCCGGCCAATTCAGCGGCGCGCCGCCCGCCGCCCGCTCCACCACCGCGACGCTGCCCCCGCGCACCCAGCCGTGGGCGGCCAACGCTGCCAGCACGGCCTCGACCTCGGCGACGTCGACGTCGTAGGGCGGGTCGGCCAGCACCAGATCGAATGGGGCCGCGGTGCCGGCCGCCAGTACGGTCGCCACCGGTCCCCGGCGCAGCGTCGCGCCGGGCAGGCCCAGGGTTTGGATGTTGCGCGCGATGACGGATCCGGTGCGCGGGTCGGACTCCACGAAGAGCGCGGCGGCGGCGCCGCGGGAAAGCGCCTCCAGTCCCAGTGCGCCCGAACCGGCGTAGAGATCCAGCACGCTGAGCCCGGTCAGGTCCAGGCGCGCGGTCAGGATGTTGAACAGCGACTCGCGGACCCTGTCGGTGGTGGGCCTGGTGCCGCGCGGCGGGACCGCGATGCGACGACCCCCCGCCGCGCCGCCAATGATCCGGGTCACCTGCAGCTACCTACAGCAGCGTCGACCAGTAGTCCCAGAACCGCGCCATGATCAGCAGGAACACCGCGGTGAACCAGAGCGCGGCGATCGACCACCGCCATTGGAAGAGCACCCATGCCGGGCCGGTCTGGCGGTCTTGCAGGGCCGGGCGACAGGCGATCGAGGCGACCACCACCAGCAGCGACATGGTGACCGCCCAGACCACCATGCAGTACGGGCACAACGCGTTGATCCGGTACAGACTCTGGAAGATCAGCCAGTGCACAAACACCGCACCGACCAGCACCCCGAGCGTCAGTCCCACCCAATACCATTGCGGCAGCGCCACTTTCGTCAGCGCCAGCAGCCCGGTGACGACCACCACGGTGAAGGCCACCAGGCCCAGCAACGGGTTCGGGAAGCCGAGCAGCGACGCCTGCGGCGTGATCATCACCGAGCCGCAGGACAGGATCGGGTTGATGTTGCAGGACGGCACGTACGACGGGTTGAGCAATATGTCGATCTTCTCGACCGTCAGCGTCATCGACGCCACCAGGCCGATCAGGCCGGCGATCAGCACCCACCAGGCGCTGAGCGGCGGAACTCGCGGCGCCGGCGACGTATCCGAGGTCAGGTCGCCGGTCGTGTCGGCAGCTGCTGTGGACACCGCACCGGTCACATGGATGCCGGCGCGACCGCGCCGTCGATGCCCGGGATGTTGCCCACGATCTCTTTGATCTTGTTGACCAGCGCGTCCGGCGTCGACGGGTCGTAGTCGTCACCGTTGATCTTGATGGTCGGCGTCGCGTTGATGTGTGCGGTCGCCGCTTCGCCGGTGACCTTGGACAGATACTTGCCGCTGTTGATGCAGTCCGGCACCTTGCCCGCCGCCCCGGCCTCGCGGGCGAGTTCGATCAACCGCGCGTTGTCCGGGAAGGTCTTACCGGTTTCGCTCGGCTGGATGTCGGTGCTGAACAGCGCGGAGTGGAAGCGCCGGAACGCGTCCTGGGACTCGTCGGCGACGCACAGGGCCGCGGCCCCCGCGCGCGACGAATAGTTCTGGTTCCGCGAGCTGTCCAGGATCGACACCATGGAGTAGTCGGCGGCGATGGCGCCGATGTCGATGAGCCGAGACACCGTCGGGCCGAAGGTGCGCTCGAAGTTGCCGCACGCCGGGCACAGGAAGTCCTCGTAGAACGTCACCACGGCCTTGGGGTTGCCGCTGCCCGGCTGGGTGACCAGCTTGCTCGACGTCACCCGGACGGTGTCCCCAGCGCCGGTGGGGCCGGTCTTCTTGTGGTGCGACGTCACGATGTAGAAGACGAGGGCGACCGCGAAGATCACCACGAATGCGGTGCCGCCGATTTGGACGAGCCGGCTCGACTTACCGCCGGAGGCCGCCTTCATGTCGAATCGCGGGGGACGTTTGGGGTTGTCGGCCACAGGTTCCCTGATCTTTCGGTACGAGTTGTCGGTCTGCCCGGTTGCGGACAAAGCGATCGGACAAAGCGCCTCTAGATTACCGGCGCCGGCCGCTCAAGGAATCAGACCCGGCTCAGGTGTGCGCGCAGGGCCGAAATCAGCTCGCTGGTGGCGACCATGCTGTCCCCGCCCAGCTGGAACAGATTCGCGAAGCCATGGGTCAGCGAACCCAGGTACCGCAGGTCCACCGCGACCCCGGCGTCCCGCAGCGCCTCGGCGTAGCTCTCGCCCTCGTCGCGCAGCGGGTCGAAGCCGGCGACCGCGATCAGCGCGGGAGCCAGTCCGGCCAGCGATTCGGCCAGCGCCGGGGATATCCGCGGATCGGTGCGGTCGAGCTCGGAGCGCCGCAGATACTGCGATTCGAACCAGTCCATGTCCCGTTTGGTGAGCAGGAAGCCGCGCGAGAACAGGGTCAGCGACCGGGTCTGCGCGGTGAAGTCGGTGCGCGGATAGATCAGCCATTGCAGCACCGGCGCCGGTGCGCCCTCGTCGCGCGCCATCTGGCTGACGACGGCGGCCAGGTTGCCGCCCGCGCTGTCGCCGCCGACCGCGACCCGCCCCGGCGTCGCGCCCAGCTCGCCGGCGTGCCGGTAGGCCCAGGTGAAGGCCGCGTAGGCGTCCTCGATGGCGGCCGGCGCCGGGTGCTCGGGGGCCAGCCGGTAGTCGATCGACAACACGTGGATGCCGGCGTCGCGGCAGGTCAGCCGGCACAGGGCGTCGTGGGTGTCCAGGTCGCCGATCGACCAGCCCCCGCCGTGATAGAAGACCAGCAGCGGCGCCGCCTCGCCGCCCGCCGGACGGTAGTGGCGGGCCGGGATGTCGCCGGCCGGGCCGGGCAGCGACAGCTCGTCGACGTCGACGTGGATCTGCGGACCGGGAAACCCGACGGTCGACTCGCGCATCTGCGCGCGCGAGGCCTGCGGGTCGTCGTCCACGACCAGCCCGTCGATGCCGACGGCGCGCAGGCCCGACAGCATCAGCTGCAACGTCGGATCCAGCGTGTTGCCCTCGATGATGACCGACCGTCCGCGCACCAGCCCTCGCCTGATCGCGGTCGGGATCCACGGGATGACCTTGGCTCCGACGCTGGTGACGGCGCCCTGGATGCGACTGGCTAGCGGCACCGAGGCGCGGTCTGCTCCGACCTCGAGCTCCGGTGCGCCTGACAGAGGCCTGGTCATGGGCAACCCCCTTTAACAACACGTGCTAACGCTCGACGACGAACGGTGGTTACCGCTACCCATCGCCTCAAGGCTTGCCGCCCCACGCGGCCACCAAACGGGCGGTCAGCGCCCGCCGTCGTCGGTTACCTCCCAAATCGACATCGCCGCCGCCCCGCGTCATACGCAAGACCGGCCGAGCGGCTGCCGATTCCGGTGTGCCGCGCGACTAACTGTACGGGGTCGCGTACTCGATGCAGAAGGCGCGGATAGACACCCGTCCAGGTGTTGATTAGGTTGCCTTTACAGACTCGGTAATATCGTGATCCCCAAGTCGGTGAGCTGTCATCGGACTGCGAGCAACTTCAACGTGTTCGATATCGAACTGAGCGCCTCGAACCCGGCGCCGAACGGCGTTGATCTCTCGCTCGATGACGGAACCCGGCTCGGTGCACAATCTCGAACCTTCAATTTCACAGGCAGGTGAATGAATTGGCCGGCGAGTCGGGCTCCGCCTTACCCTCAATTGCTCTCAACGACGAAAACACGATCCCGGCCCTCGGCCTGGGTGTCGCGGAATTGGCGGACGACGAGACCGAACGCGCGGTGTCGGCTGCGCTGGAGGCCGGCTGTCGGCTGATCGACACCGCCGCCGTCTACGGGAATGAAGCCGCCGTCGGCCGCGCGATCGCCGCCTCCGGGATTCCCCGCGCCGAGCTGTTCGTCACCACCAAGTTGGCGACTTCCGACCAGGGCTTCAAGGGTGCGATGGACGCGTGCAGCGCCAGCCTCGAGCGCCTCGGCCTGGACTACGTCGACCTCTACCTGATCCACTGGCCCGCTCCGTCGCTGGGGACGTACGTCAATTCCTTCGGCGGGCTGATCCAGTCGCGTGGGGATGGTCTTGCCCGCTCGATCGGCGTCTCCAACTTCACCGACGAGCACCTGACGACGGTCATCGACCTCACCTTCGTCACCCCGGCGGTCAACCAGATCGAGCTGCACCCGCTGCTCAACCAGGAAGCGCTGCGTAAGACGAACGCCGAGCACAACGTGCTCACGCAGTCCTACACGCCGCTGGCGCTGGGCAAGCTGAATGACAACGCGACGGTGAATTCGGTCGCCGGCGAATACGGCAAGACCGCCTCGCAGGTGCTGCTGCGGTGGAACCTGCAGCTGGGCAACGCGGTCGTCTTCCGGTCGGCCAACGCCGAGCACATCGCCTCCAACTTGGACGTGTTCGACTTCGAGCTGGCCGACGAGCACATGGACGCGATCAACGGCCTCAACGACGGCACCCGGCTGCGCCCGGACCCGGAGACCTACACGGGCTCGTAGCCCGCTATCCCGCCGGGCAGGTCGTTGCGGCCTGCCGCAGCACGCCGGTCGACGCCCGGTCCACCGGCAGCGCGTAGCCGCGCAGCACCGCGATGAACTGCATGGCGTACTGGCAGGCGAACGCCGCGTTCTGCGGCATCCATTGCGCCGGCGGTGAATCGCCCTTGTCCTGATTGGCCTGCCCGTCGACGGCCAGCAGGTTGGCCGGATCGTTGGCGAAACGCAGCCGCTCGGGGGCGGGCCAGCCGCTGGCGCCCATGTCCCAGGCGTAGGCGAGCGGGACGATGTGGTCGATCTGAACGGATTCGCCGACCTTGGGCCCGCGCGCAAACGCGATGGTCTTGTTGGTGTACGGGTCATGCAGCGTGCCGGTGGCCACCGCGTCGGGACACCGCTTGACCGACACATACGTCTTGTCGACGAGATCGCGGTTGAGGATGTCGTTGCGGGTGTCACATCCGTTGTGCCCCATCGGCGCATCGTTGTCGTCGTCCCAGGCGTCGCCGAACGCCGACCGCAGGTAGTCGTAGCGGTGCTGGCGCAGCGGCACGACGGCGACGCCCGCGAGCACGTCGGTGCCGGGCAGAACCGTCGGAACGTCGGCGCGCGCGGCGTATTCGGCCGAATGCCGGGCCGTCGAGGAGCCCACCGTCTGGTAGGCCACCAGCAGCGCGAGCGCCGCCGCCGCGGCCAGCCACAGCAGCACTTTGCGGTTCACGATTTGTCCAGATATTCGATGCGGTCGGTGTCGGTGAATCGCGCTGCCAGCACGGCCAAGCCGGGGTTGGAGCGGTCGTCGGTGTAGGCCTGGACGCAGAAGTCGCGGGCCGCCTCGATGAATTCCTGATGGTCGGCCAGGGACAACAGCCGCAGCGTGATCGCCTTGCCGGACTGGTTGCGGCCCAACACATCTCCCTCCCGGCGTTCCTTGAGATCGAGATCGGCCAGGGCGAAGCCGTCCAGCGTCCCGGCCACCGCGCTCAGCCGCCGCCCGGCCGACGAACCCGGCGCGGACCAGCTGGCGAACAGGCACAGGCTCGGATGCTGACCGCGGCCGATGCGGCCGCGAAGCTGATGCAACTGACTGATCCCGAACCGGTCGGCGTCAATCACCAGCATGACGGTGGCGTTGGGCACGTCGACGCCAACCTCGATGACGGTGGTGCACACCAGAACATCGACCTCGCCGGCCCGAAAGGCCGCCATCGCGGCGTCCTTTTCCTCCGCCGACAACCGCCCGTGCATCAGGCCCAGGCGCAGGTTCGCCAGCTCGCCCGAGCGCAGCCGGGCGTACAGGCCCTCAGCGGTCTCCGGGGCCTTGGCGTTCGGCTCCTGATCGCCCGGGTCGTCGCTCTCGTCGATGCGCGGCGCCACCACGTAGGCCTGGCGTCCGGCCACGACCTCCTCGGTGATGCGCTGCCAGGCCCGGTCCAGCCACGCGGGCTTGTCCTTGACGAAGATGACGTTGCTGGTGATGGGTTGGCGACCGCGCGGAAGTTCGCGCAGCGTCGAGGTTTCCAGATCGCCGTACACGGTGAGCGCGACGGTGCGCGGGATCGGCGTCGCCGTCATCACCAGCAGGTGCGGCGTTACGCCGGGACGGGCCTTGGCGCGCAACTGATCTCGCTGCTCGACGCCGAAGCGGTGCTGTTCGTCGACCACCACCATGCCCAGGTTGTCGAATTCCACCGCGTCCTGCAGCAGCGCGTGGGTGCCGACGATGATGCCAACCTCACCGCCGGCGATCTCGGCGCGGATCTGCTTCTTCTGCGCGGCTGTCATCGAACCGGTCAGCAGCGCCAGCCGGGTCCCGTTGTCGGCGCCACCGAGCTGGCCCGCCATCGCCAACGGGCCGAGCACGTCGCGAATCGACCGGAGATGTTGCGCGGCAAGCACTTCCGTCGGCGCCAGCAGCGCGCACTGATAGCCGGCGTCGACCATCTGCAGCATCGCCAGCACCGAGACGATCGTCTTGCCGGAACCCACCTCACCCTGCAGCAGGCGGTTCAGCGGGCGGGTCGCCGCGAGCCCGTCGGTCAGCACCCCGAGCACTTCGCGCTGCCCCGCGGTCAGCTCGAAGGGTAAGCGCCCCAACAGTCCTGCGGCCAAACCGTCGGGACGCGGCGGTGCCGGCGGGCCCGACTCCGACAGCTCGCCGTGGCGGCGGGCCACCAGCGCCCACTGCAGGCCGACGGCTTCGTCGAAGGTGAGGCGCTCCCGGGCCCGCTGCCGCCGCGGCTCGCTCTCGGCCAGATGGATGTCGCGCAACGCCTCGTCCTCGGAGACCAGGCCGAGCCGGGAGCGCAGTTCCTCGGGCAGTGGATCCGGGACCGGGTCGAGCACGTCGAGCACCTGGCGCACGCACGAAAAGATGTCCCAGCTCTGCAGTTTCGTGCTGGCCGGATAGATCGGGAAGAAATGGCGTTCGTAAGCGTCCAGCAGTTCTTCGCCGCTGGTGGCGCCCGAGGCGTTGGCGATGTTCTTCAGAGATCGGGTCCCGCGGTTGCGGCCATCCGGGGAGTCGAGGATGAGGAACGCCGGGTGCGTCAGCTGCATGACGTTGTTGAAGAAGCCGACCTCGCCCGACAGCATCACCTTGGCGCCCTTGGTCAAATCCTTCTTCAGGTAATTCGCGTTGAAGAACGTTGCGGTCACCTTGTTGCGCCCGGTGCCCAGGGTGATGCGGTGGCACAACCTCTTCGGGGTCTTCTTCATCGGGAACGTCTTGGTCTCGACGATCGTGTCGATGATGGTGATGTGCTCGCCCGTCTCGGGTCGCTCGCCGTCGGCGTCCCACCGGCTGGCGCCCTCGGTGTAGCTGCGCGGGTAGTGGCGCAACAGGTCGTCGACGGTGCGGATGCCGAACACCTCGTCGAGCGGCTCGGCGGCCTTGGCGCCCACGACGAAGTCCAGCCGGTCGCTCAGCGACACCATCGCTACTCGACCCCGATCAGCATCGCGTCACCGTGGTGGCCGGTGCGGTAGGTGATTAGTTCGGTTCCGGGGTGGTGGTCGTGCATGTGCTCTTCCAGGATGTCGCCGACGGCCCCGGTGTCGGTGTCGGCGCCCAGCAGCACCGTCACCAAGTCGCCGCCGGAGGCCAGCAGGAGATCAAGCAGGCCGATCGCCGCCCCGACCGCGTCGGCGGCCACGATCAGCACCTCGTCGCCCGCGATGCCCAGGCCGTCGCCGGGGCGGCAGCGCCCCGCCCAGGTCAATGCGCTCTCGGTGGCGATGCGCACCGAGCCGTGCCGCGCCGCGGCCGGGGTGCGGGCCATGGTGTAGCCGTCGTCCACCGCCTGCCGGTCGGTCTCGTGCACGGCCAGAGCGGCCAGCCCCTGCACCATCGACCCGGTCGGGATCGGCACCACGTCGATCCCCCAGCCGATGGCCGCGGTGCAGCCGGCCACCAGCTCCTCGGCCGCCACATACCCGTTGGGCAGCACCATCACCTGGGCGGCGCCGGTGTCGACGACGGCCCGCATCAGCTGGTGCGCGCTGATGTTGGTGACGGGATCGTGCCCGGCCGGCTCCCGCTGCAGCACGCTGGCGCCCTCGCCGGCGAAAAGGTCGGCCGCGCCGTCGCCGTCGACGACGGCCAGCACCGCGCGCTCCCGCGTCCAGCCGCCGGTGGGCAGCCCGGGGCCGCCGGAGCTCAGGGCCGAGATGACGATCCGGCTGAGCCGCCCGGCCGCCAGCCCCGCCTCCACGGCGGCGCCGTCGTAGTGGGTGTGCACGTGCACCGAGTACGTCCGCTGCGCCGATGACGGCGCCGAGGCGATGCCCACCGAATCACCCAGCTCCCCCAGCCGGTCGCGCAGCGCGTCCGCCGCCGTGGGCTCGCAGCCGTCCAGCCGGTACATCACCTCGAACTGGGGCGCCGGGCGCTGAGCGGAGGCCTCCGGTTGCGGCGCTCGCGGCGACGGCTCGTACACCGTGCGGGCCGGCGCTTGCCCGGTGATGGTGCACCGCAACGCGTCCAGCAGGACCAGCAGACCGCGCCCGCCGGCGTCCACGGCGCCGGCGTCGGCCAGCACGTCGAGCTGTTCGGGCGTCTTTTCCAGCGCCACCACCGCCGCGTCACCGGCGGCGATGACCGCCGGCACCAGCCCGTCCCCGGCATTGGCGCACTGCGCCACCGCTCCGGCGGCCGCCCGCAGCACCGACACGATGGTCCCGGGAACCTCCTCACCGCCCATCGAGCTGATCACCAGCTCCACGCCGCGCTGCAGCGCCGCGCCGAGGACGACGACGTCGATGTGGGCCAGCTCGCCGCCGGCGTCGGCCGCGGCCGTCGCGGTGGCGTCGGCGATGCCGCGCAGGATCTGCGACAGGATCACCCCGGAATTGCCGCGCGCGCCGTTCAGGGCGCCGGTCGACAGCGCCGCCGCGGCCCGCGCCGCGCACGTCGAGCCGCCCTCGGCGCCGACCCTGGCCTGGGCCAAGGCCGAACGCATCGTGAACAGCATGTTGGCGCCGGTGTCGGAGTCGGCGACGGGGAAGACGTTGAGCCGGTTGATCTCGTCGATGTGCGTGATCAGGTCGCTGACGGCGGTGTGCGCCCAGTCGCGCAGGGTGATCGCGTCCAGGAGACGATCCTGCGACGTGTCAGCAGTGCCCAGGGTGACCCACCTCCTCCGCACCAATTCCGGGGTGGGCGCCAGCGTAGCCGTGCGACGGAGCCGCTGCGTTCAGTTGCTCGGCGCCATTGCGAAAGCCTGAGCAGCGAGCATCAGATCCATCTGATCGAGGTGATCCTCGACGCCATTCACCTTCGCAAGGATAAACCGCGGGCGGGCTTAATAGCCCTGCCTGATACCGGGATTGGCCTGTCCCACGAGCATGCGCTGGTTGCTACCGTCGCGGCTCACCCCGTAGCGACTCATCTGATAGTTGATCGACGCGCACGCGGCGGCCACCGGATCCCACGCCGAGTTCGACGTCCCCGCCTGGTGAAAAGCCGCGAAGGTATCGGGCATCACCTGCCACGGCCCGCGGGTCGCGTGTAGCGGGCCTCCGTCGAGCTGGGGCGGCCCGTAGGCATTGCTGTCCGACAGGTTGATCGCGTTCGCGTGGAACTGAGCCTCGTGATCGGCGATGGTCATCATTCCCTCGATCCAATGACCGCGGGCCGGCGCCTCGGTAATGCCTATCCGCGTCAGCGCCTCTTCCAGGTAGCCGCGGACCGCCTCCGGTCCGTCCGGCCACGCTCCCCGACCGTCGAAAGCCACCTCCCGCAGCTTGATCCGGCGCGGTGCGGCAGCAGCCTCCTGCACCGCAGCACGACGACCATCGGGCTGCCACCAAGAGGCTGCGGCGCCGGCCCGGCCGGTCCACGACGCTTTGGGGCCCGGCCCGAAGCCAGCGACCGGGGTATTACCCGAGGTACCGCCTATAGCGACGCTGCCCAGCGCCGTCACCAGCAGATAAGCCGTCGCGAGCCGTCGCAACCGCGATGCCAACCGTCGTACGCCCGCCGGACAGCCCCGTCGGTTTTCGACGCGGGCGCAACCAGCGGTGTTTTCGGCGCGCGCAAACACTCCGCGCACTCCCCTCAAGCCTGCCGATATTTGCTTCCCAGCCTCATCCGCAACTCCGCGCGGGCCGGCACCACCGGGAAGAAAACTTCAGCCACGGCCAGCGCGCCGTCCACGCCTGAGGCGGGACCGCGCCGACCATCGGCGGCGACGCCATCCTAACGGCGGTTTGCCCGAGCAACCCTGATCCGACCGGCAACTGTGATCGACTCCATGTCGACGGTGCGAGGCGTGCCAGCACACAGCCGACCCGGCGTGACCCACGTAATCGCAGGGTCTGCCGGTGGTGACCGTTTTGGTGGTTGCCACCACAGTCGGTATTCTGGTTGAGCCCGGGCGAACCTGGGCTGTCCCGGCCAGATTGCCGGACCCCCGAGATTTGAGGAGCTTGAACAATGGCCGCTGTGTGCGACATCTGCGGGAAAGGCCCCGGCTTCGGTAAGTCGGTGTCGCACTCCCACCGCCGCACCAGCCGCCGGTGGGACCCCAACGTCCAGACCGTGCACGTCGTCGCCCGTCCGGGCGGCAACAAGCAGCGTCTGAACGTCTGCACGTCCTGCATCAAGGCCGGCAAGGTCGTCCGGGGCTAAAGTCGTCCGGGGCTAGGGCCGCAGCTACATCACGATGTGCCCGGCGTCGACGGGCACCGACACGCCCGTCACATAACGTGCTTTCGGGCCGGCCAGCCACAGCACCGCCTCGGTCACGTCCTGCGCTTCGACCAGCGGCACGTCCGGCAGCAGCATCTGGGAGACGGCAGGATTCGGGTTCTCCAGCATGCGGTTGACGACGAAGTCGTTGAGGATCATCGGCGTCATGACACCGGCCGGGTGGATGGAGTTGACCCTGATCTTGTGTGGCGCATAGGCATTGGCGGCCGAACGCATCAACCCCACCACGCCGTGCTTGGATGCGGCGTAGGCGAACATCGCGGAACTGCCGTCGCCGCCCCGCCCGGTCAGACCCTGCGACGAGCTGATCATCACGATCGAGCCGCCCCGGCCCTTGCGGATGATCGACGGCACCGTCGCGAGCAGCGTGTGCCAGACCCCCTTGAGATTCGTGTCCACGATCGAGTTGAACACCGGCTCGGAATGGGCGTCGGCGTCACCGATCGCGACCACTCCCGCGTTGGCGATGACGATGTCCACCTCTCCGATGACGTCGATCGCGCCCTGCACCCCGGCCTCCAGCTGTGCCAGGTCGCGGACGTCGGCGACGACGGGCACGGCCTTGCGCCCGGCGGCTTCGACCAGCCGGACGGTCTCCTCGAGGTCGGCCTTGGTTCCCAACGAGTACGGGATGGCCTCGAGATCGGCGCAGATGTCGACGGCGATGATGTCGGCGCCCTGCTCGGCCAGCGCCACGGCGTGGCTGCGGCCCTGGCCGCGCGCGGCGCCGGTGATCACGGCAACCGTGTCGTCGAATTCACCCATGACTACACCTCCAGTGTCGTGCCGGTCTCGCGCTCGGCGAAGGCCACCAAGCGCCCGGCGGTGTCGTAATCGCATGCCAGCTGCGTGCGGCCGATGAGCACCGGGCCGCCGCGCAGCCCGAACCTGCCGCTGACCCCGACGTAGCTGCCGGGTGGAATCGGCTCGCTGATGCAGTAGAGCGTGGGCGCCGCACCCTCGTCGATGTCGTTGGCCAACCGGTCGGCCACCGCCTTGACCCCCTTGTGGGCCAGCGACATCAGCGGCGAGTCGCCCAGGTTCGACAGGTTGGAGGCCACCCAGCCCGGGTGGGTCAGCTGCGTGACGATCGGCGATCCGGCGGCGCGCAGCCTGCGGTCCAGCTCCAGCCCCCACAGCATGACCGCGAGCTTCGACTGCGCGTAGGCGCCCAACCGCGTCCACTTGTGCTGACGCAGGTGCGGGTCGTCGAGCCGCAGTGTCGCCGACCGGTGCGCGTCGGAGCCGACGTTGATGATCTGCGAGCGCACCTTTCCCAGCAGCAGATTGGTCAGGGCGAAGGGCCCGAGCAGGTTGGTGCCCAGCGTCATCTCGAAGCCGTCGACCGTCTCGGTGCGCCGGTCGGTCAGGGCGCCGGCGTTGTTGATCAGGATGTCCACCGGCTTATCGATCAGGCCCGCGAACGCGCGCACCGACGACAGGTCGGCGAGGTCGAGCTTGACCACGGCGGTCGAGCCGCCCATCGCAGAAATTTCGGCGGCGCGTTGCTCGCCGAGCTGGGTGTTGCGCACGGCCAGGATCACGTGCGCACCGGCTTTGGCCAGCGCCCGCGCGGTGCCGAGCCCGACGCCGTTGGTCGCTCCGGTCACGATCACGCGTTTGCCGGTGAGGTTGCCGAGCCTGCTCGGCGTCCACGGTAAGGTCACGGCGATCAAGAGTAATGGTCGGTTCTATGTAAGTTGGACCGGTTCTGCCAACATTGTTGCGGAACACAGCGGAAGACTCCCGAGGCGGTTCGACAATGAGTGACAGCGCCACCGAGATCACCAACCTCATCTACACCTATGCGCAGCTTCTCGACGGCGGCGATCTGGACGGCGTGGCCCGGCTCTTCGAGCACGGCCGCATCTGCGGGATGGAGGACGGCCCGCCCGAGACGGTGTTCGCCGGTTCCGCCCGGGTGCGGGAGATGTATGACATGGCCACCCGGATCTACGAGGACGGCACCCCGAAGACCAAACACAACACGACCAACGTGCAGCTCTACATCGACGAGGCCGCCGGCACCGCGCGGAGCACCTCGTATTACTGCGTCACGCAGGCCACCCCGGAGCTGCCGCTGCAGGTCATCGTGACCGGGCATTACAAGGACACGTTTCACCGCGTGGACGGGGCCTGGCGCTTCGACAGCCGCACCATGTTCGTCGACCAGGTCGGCGACGTCAGCCAGCACCTGAAGTTCTGACCCGTGGCATCCGCGAGCGCGTCCGACGGCCCGTTCGACCCGGCCGCCGTGCTGGCCGATGCGCAACGCAAGGAAGGCCTCACCGATTGGGGCCCCGGCGAATTCGAGGGCCCGCTGGCCGTGTTGCTGGCCGACTATGCCCGCGCCGACCTCAACGCCATCGGCGTGCACATCCTGCGGTCGGGCATCGTGCACAGCCTGCGGATGCGGCTGCGCGCGCAGGAGTGGATCCGCCGGCATCCGGAGATCCTCGACGAGCGGGTGGCCGCGCCGATCGTCGTCGTCGGGATGATGCGCAGCGGCACCACGCTGCTGCAGCGGCTGCTGGCCGCGGACCCGCGCTTCGTCTGCGCCTACGGCTGGGAAGTGGTCGAGGCCGCGCCACGGCTGGACCACCGGTTCACCGACGCGCCTGATCCGAGGATCGCGATCAGCGAAGCGCGAGAAGCGAAGTCACGCGAACTGGCGCCCGAATTGTTCTCCATCCACCCGATGTACGCGCGGGAGGCCGAGGAGGAGATCGTCTTTCTGGCCGACGCGTTCCTGTCGCACGTCCCCGAATCGGGCGCGCACCTGCCGCACTACCGGTCCTGGCTCGACGAGCAGGACTTCTCCCCCGCCTACGACTATCTGCACCGCATGCTGCAGTTCCTGCAGTGGCAGAAACGGCAAAGTCTTGCCGAGGCGGCTCTGCCGCCTTGGCGCTGGGTGCTCAAATCGCCTGCGCACCTTGGATATCTGGACCTGCTGCGGGCGCGGTTTCCCGACCTGCATATCGTGCACATGCATCGCGACCCGCGCACCACGATCGCGTCGGGGGCCAGCCTCAATGCGACCCTGCACGCGATGCACGCCGATACCGTCGACGCGCACCGGGTCGGTGCGCAATGGTTGCAGCGGATGGGCTGGACCAACGATCGGGCGATGACGGTCCGCGACGGCTGGACCGATGAGGGCGCCGTGGTCACCGACATCGGATTCGACGAGGCGGTGGCCGATCCGATCGGTCAGGTGGCCCGCGTCTACGACGCCATCGGGCTGGCGCTGACGGTAGACGCCGAGGAGGCGATGCGGCGCTGGCTGGCGCACCGCCCCCGGGAGCTGCCGCGCCCGCCCTACGGGCTGGACGCCTACGGACTGCGTCCCGAGCAGGTCGACGAGCGATTCACGTTGTACAACAGGCGTTTTGGACAGCACATCGGAGGAACAGCACATGCCTGACCACCCGGTCGCGACCGTGTCCCAGCACGAACAGGAGCTGGCAGCCCTCGACCTGATCGAGCACCCTACCGTCAAGGCCGCCTACCGAAGCGTCGCCGAGACCTGGCTGGGCCGGGCCAGGGCGTCGGACGCGATGCGGGAACGGTTCGACGAGGCGTTCGCCGAGGTGATGTTCTCGGCGGCGGTTTGGTCGTCCAATCAGGACAAGCTGCGGCCGAAGGTCAGCTGCATCACCCGGCTCGCCCACCCGGTGGACGGCCGCCGCATCCCCGGATCACGTTGGGGCATCGACAATCCCGACAGCGTGTACCGGGTGATCCCGATCTCGGGCGACGAGCGCTACGAGATCCGCGGCCGGGTGGGCGAACACCGCATGACCGAGAACTACTTCACGCTGTGGGATGCGCACATGGGCACGGTCGCCGTACTCAACGGCCGCACCATGCAGGTCGACTCCGATGGCAGCTACACCATCACCGTCGACGCCGACCCCGCCAACGGTCGGCCCAACCACGTGCAGACCACGGCGCAAGCCCACGAGTTCTACATCCGCGACGTGCTGCTGGACTGGGGCCGCGACGACCCCAATCACATTGAGGTGCAACGGCTTGGCGGGCCGCCGGCCACCCCGGCGCGCACACTCGACGAGCAGGCCGAGGCCACGGCCGCGATGATGGACTACTTCGCGAACTTCACCGGCAAGCTCAGCCACGGCGTCTACAAGATGCCCGCCAACCACTTCAACCTCGCCTGGTCGGCCGACAAGGTCGGCGCGATGCGCAACCAGGTCTACGTCATGGGCCGGTTCGACCTCGCCCCCGACGAGGTTTTCGTCGTGGACCTGAACGACGGTGGCGCCGAATACTTCACGGTGCCGCTGAGCAACATCTGGGGCACCACGCTCGATCTCGTCGACCGCACCGGCAGCCTCAACAAGGCGCAGTCGGTGGCAGGCGAGGACGGCTCGTACACCTATGTGATCTCCCCCGTCGATCCCGGCGTGGCGAACTGGATCGACTCCGACGGTCTGCGGGAGGCCATCTTGACCCTGCGCATGGCGGAGTTCGGCGAGGGCGGTCCGCGGGAAAACCTCGGCGCGCGCGGGCGGGTGATCAAGCTGGACCGGCTCGACGCCGAGGTGCCGCACCTGCCGCGGGTGAGCGAGCAGCAGCGGGCCACCGAACTGGCGCAGCGGCGCGCGGCCTATCTGCGCCGCCTGCCGGAAGGGACGATCTGACGATGGCGCGCTGGCTGATCACGGGATGCTCCACCGGCTTTGGACGCGAGATCGCGCGCGCCGCGCTGCAAGCCGGCCACAGCGTGGTGGTGACCGCACGGCGGGTCGAGGCGGTGGCCGACATCGCCGACGAGTTCGGGGATCGGGCCGTCGCGGTGCCCCTCGACGTGACCGACGCAGCCCAGATCGCGGCGGCGGTGTCGGCGGCCGACCAGGCATTCGGCGGAATCGACGTCCTGGTCAACAACGCCGGCCACGGCTACCTGTCCTCGGTCGAAGAGGGCGAGGACGCCGAGGTGCGAAAGTTGTTCGACGTCAATTACTTCGGTGCCGTCGACATGATCAAGGCGGTGCTGCCGGCCATGCGCGCCCGCGGGTCGGGGCACATCATCAACATCTCCTCGATGACCGGTCTGGTGGCCAATCCGCCCAACGCCTATTACTCGTCGACCAAGTTCGCGCTGGAGGCGGTGACCGAGGCGCTGGCCGCCGAGGTGCGCCCGCTGGGCATCAAGGTGACCGCGATCGAGCCGGGCGCGTTCCGCACCGATTGGGCGACGCGATCGATGAAGGAATCCGGCAGCCCGATCTCCGACTACGCCGACGTGGCCGCGCGCAAGGACCTGATCAAGCAGTTCGCCGACCACCTGCCCGGCGACCCGAAGAAGGTGGCCGACGCGGTGCTGATGGTGACCACGCTCGACGAACCGCCGCTGCGGCTGCTGCTGGGCCGCGACGTGCTGAAGGCCATGCGGGACAAGATCACTGCGATGTCGGCGTCGATCGAGGAGTGGAAGGCAGTCACGAAGGACGTCAATTTCGCGGACTCGTAGGTCTTGCCGCGACATATAACCCACGCACACGACACACCGCGAGGGATGTGCCAGGTTTATGTCTCGAGGAGCGGTCGGCGGCTGTCAGTCCCGCACGATCAGGACCGTCTTGCCGGCGCGCCTGCCGTTGCCGCGGCTTTCGTACGCTTCCCGGCCGTCGTCGAGGGCGAACGTCTGGGCGATCGCGACGTGCAACCGGTCGCCGTCGACCAGCGCGGCGAGTTCGTCGAGCTGATCGCGATTCGGCGTCACGATGAAGAAAGTTGCGGTGACGCCGAACTCGTCGGCCCTGCCTTCCGGAGGCGGCGCCGACAACGTGACCAATCGGCCGCCGCGGCGCAGCACGCCGAACGACCGCTCCAACGTCTGACCGCCCACCGTGTCGATGACGACGTCGTAACCGGCGCCGATTTCGTCGAATGCCTCGGTGCGCACGTCGATCACGCGCTGCGCGCCGCACCCGCGCAGGAGATTGGCGGTGTCGCTGCGCACGGTCGCGGTGACCCGGGCACCCAGCATCGCGGCCAGCTGAACCGTCAACAGCCCCACTCCCCCGGCACCTCCGGTCACCAGGACGGCCTCTCCCGGTTGCACCGCGGCGTGGTCGACCAACGCCTGCACGGCGGTCAGGCCGGCCAACGGCAGCGCGGCGGCGACGGCGTGTGACACCGTCGACGGCTTGGTGGCCAGGTCGGCCGCGGGTACCGCGACGAACTCGGCCGCGGCACCGTCGCGGTCGAACCCGATCAACCCGTACACCTCGGCGCCGGGCGCGAAATCCGTGACGTCGGCGGCAACCGCCTTGACGACGCCCGACACCTCGTGCGACGGGATCACCGGAACGCGGCTGGCCCCGTCCCGGATCCAGGTCTCGTCCCACGTCAGCTCGTCGAAGGTGATCCCGGCCGCGTGCACGGCCACCAAGACCTCGCCCGGCGCCGGCACCGGGATCGGCGCCCGTTCGAGCACCAGCTGCTCCGGGCCGCCCCGCTGGTGCGCTCGCAGCGCGGCCATCTCGCTCACGGCAGGCGCCAATCGACCGCGTCGGCGCCCAACCCGGCCAGCAGGTCGTTGGCGCGGCTGAACGGGCGCGAACCGAAGAACCCGCGCGACGCCGACAGCGGCGACGGATGCGGCGACTCGATGGCGACGCAATTTCCCTGGGCGAGAATCGGTTTGAGTGTCGACGCGTCGCGGCCCCACAGGATCGCCACCAGCGGACGCGACCGCTCCGTCAGCGCCCGGATGGCGCATTCGGTCACCGCCTCCCAGCCCTTGCCGCGGTGCGAGGCGGGATTACTCGGGCGCACCGTGAGCACCCTGTTCAGCAGCAGCACACCGCGCTGCGCCCAGGGTGTCAGGTCACCGCAGGAGGGCGGCGGATGGCCCAGGTCCGCGGTGTACTCCTGAAAGATGTTGGCCAGGCTGCGCGGCAGCGGCCGCACCTCGGGCGCCACCGAAAAGCTCAGCCCCACAGCGTGTCCGGGCGTCGGATACGGGTCCTGCCCGACGATCAATACCCTGACGTCGTCGAAGGGATAGGTGAAGGCCCGCAACACATTCGGCCCCGCCGGCAGATACCTGCGCCCGGCCGCGATCTCGGCCCGCAGGAACTGGCCCATCTCGGCGACCTGGTCGGCCACCGGCTGCAGCGCACTCGCCCAGCCCGGCTCGACGAGTTCCCCCAACGGACGCGCGGTCATCATCGGCTCTCCGCGATCGCGTAAACGGTCACCGCGTCACCCTAATACGACTGCCAGCCGGCGTAGCCGCTCCACTCCTGATCGTCGACCAGCACCCGGGCCGGCCCGTCGAGAACCCGCCCGATGATGCGCCAGCCGGCGGGCGCCGGACCGGCGAAACACGCCACCAGGGCGTGGTCCTCCCCACCGCCGAGCACCCAATGCCAGGGGTCGGTGCCGACGGCGGACGCCGCGGCGGCAAGCGCGTCGCGGTCCCCGGCCAGCGCCGCCGTGGACAGATCCATGCCCACCCCCGACGCCTTGGCGACATGACGCAGGTCGGCGATCAGGCCGTCGGAGATGTCGATCATCGCCTGCGCACCCCCGGCCGCGGCTACCGCGCCCTGACCGTAGGGCGGCCGCGGCACCGCATGCCGGCGACGCAGTTCATCGAAGCCGTCAATGCCGTTGCCCCACAAGTCGAATCCCGCGGCCGAGCGGCCCAGGTCGCCGGCGACGGCGATCAGCGCACCGGGCTTCGCGCCCGAGCGCCGCACCGGTGCACGCGCGCCCGGGTCGCCCAGCACCGTCACCGAGATGACCCACTGCGGGCAGTGGACCAGGTCACCGCCGGCGATTCCGGCACCGATCCGCCGCGCCTCGTCCCACATCCCGTCGACGAGGCCGTCCACCTTCGCCGCCGGCGTGTCCCCGGGCGCGCCGAAGGCGACCACGAACGCCGTCGGCCGCCCGCCCATCGCCTCGATATCCGCGGCGTTCTGCGCGATCGCCTTGCGCCCGATGTCGTGCGGCGTCGACCAGTCGAGCCGGAAGTGCCGATCCTGCACCAGCATGTCGGTCGACACCAGGACGCGGCCGTCACCCGAGGACACCAGCGCCGCATCGTCCCCCGGCCCGAGCACGACCGCGGCGGGCTGCTCACGACCCCGCACCAGGCGATCGATCACGGCGAACTCACCGAGTTGCTGCAGCGACTCGCCCGATTCGTCTTGCACGCCACTCACGATAGGGCTCGTGCTGTCGCCCGGACCGCGCCGGACGAACCTTGGGGCTACGCGAGCCGGTTTCGGCCCGAGAATAAATTGGCACCTGGGTAAACGAAGGCGATAGTGGTTAGCGGGGGAAGGAGGTGCGCGGGCGGTGGCAGCCGAATTGGACGCCGATGCCGGGCCGCCGCGCGCGCTGATCATCGTCGCGATCGCGCTGGCCGTCGCGACGATCGGCGTGATCCTGGCCATCGCGGCCACCCGCGAGGCGCCCCCGCGCTCGGTGGCCGTTCCCGAGGTCCCCGCGCCGCAGGCCGACGGCTCCGCGTGCCGGGCGCTGATGGGCGCGCTGCCGCAACGGCTTGGGAACTACCAGCGTGCGCCGCTCGAGCAGCCGGCCCCGCAGGGCGCCGCCGCCTGGCGCAGCGGCACGGACAGTGACCCGGTGGTGCTGCGTTGCGGGCTGGACCGCCCGGCCGAGTTCGTCCTCGGCTCCCCGATTCAGGTCGTCGATCGGGTGCAGTGGTTCCAGGTTCGTGCCGAACAACAATCCGCCGGGGACGCGGGCAGATCCACCTGGTACGCGGTGGACCGCGGAACCTATGTGGCGCTCACGCTGCCGACCGGATCGGGCCCGACGCCCATCCAGCGGCTGTCCGAGGCGATCGCCCACAGCATCCCGGCGGCGCCCATCGACCCGGGCCAGCCCCGCTAGCGTCGGTCAGCGCAGGCCGACGCCGCGGGCCAGCGCGGTCTCGACCATCGTCGCCAGCAGGGTCGCGTAATCCACGCCGCTGGCCGCCCACATCCTCGGATACATCGAGATCGTGGTGAAGCCCGGCATGGTGTTGATCTCGTTGAGCACCGGCCCGTCCTCGGTGAGGAAGAAGTCGACCCGGGCCAGCCCCTGGCAGTCGATGGCCTTGAACGCCCGGACCGCCAATTGGCGTACCGTGTCGGCGATTTCGTCGTCCACCTTGGCGGGCACATCCAATTCGGCTGCGTCGTCGAGGTATTTGGTGGAGAAGTCGTAGAACGAATCCTCGCGGCCGCGCACCCCGGCCACCCGGATCTCGCCGAGCGTGCTGGCTTCGACTGTGCCGTCTGGCTTTTCGAGCACACCGCATTCCAGCTCGCGGCCGACGATCGCCGCCTCGACAATGACCTTGGGGTCGTGGCGGCGCGCGACGGCGATCGCGCCGTCCAGCTGATCCCAGCTCGACACCCGGCTCACACCGATCGAGGAGCCGCCGCGTGCGGGTTTGACGAACACCGGCAGGCCCAGCCGCTCGCACTCCTCGGGGCGCAGCCTCGAACGCGACGGGCGCAGCACCGCGTAGTCGCCGACAGGCAATCCCTCGGCGGTGAACAGCTTCTTGGTGAACTCCTTGTCCATGCCGGCGGCGCTGGCCAGCACGCCGGCCCCCACGTACGGCACACCGGCGAGTTCCAGCAGACCCTGAATGGTGCCGTCCTCGCCGTAGGGACCATGCAGCACCGGAAACACCACGTCGACCGAGGCCAGCACCTCACTGGCGCCCGGTGCCAGCGACACCAGCTGGCCGCTGCGCCGGGGATCGGCCGGCAGCGCCAATTCGGTGCCGGATTCGGCGGTCACCTCGGGCAGTTGGCGGTTGGTGATCGCCAGCGCGGCGGGGTCGCCGTCGGTGAGCACCCAGGAACCCTGCGGGGTGATGCCGATCGCGACCACCTCGAACCGTTCGGGGTCCAGGTTGCGCAGAATGCTGCCCGCCGAGACGCACGAGATGGCGTGTTCGTTGCTGCGCCCGCCGAAAACGACCGCGACGCGCACCCGATCGCCACCCCGCGAGCTGGGGTGCGGCGTCGACCGCTCGCTGGCATTCACAATCTCAAGAGGCTACCGGGTGGCACCCGAACCGGTCGGGTGACGGGCCTTTGCCTGGGCTTTTCATATCTTCGGCGTCGCTTATTCGGGCTTGGTGCTGCGGCCCAGGAGCAGGGCCATCGCCTCGTCGACCGACAGCCCTTTGTGGCATACGCGGTGCACGGCGTCGGTGAGGGGCATCTCGACGTCGTAACTGGCGGCCAGCGCCAGCACCGACTCGCAGGACGTCACACCCTCGACGACGTGCCCGTCGCCGCCGTCGGGGGTGCCCGCCAGCAGCGACTGGATCGTCGCTCCCCGGCCGAGCCGTTCGCCCAGGGAGCGGTTGCGTGAGCGCGGTGAGCTGCAGGTGGCCACCAGGTCGCCGACGCCGGCCAGCCCGGCCAGCGTCGCGCCCTTGGCGCCGAGCGCAATGCCCAGCCGCATGATCTCGGCCAGGCCGCGAGTGATGATCGCCGCCGTGGTGTTCTCCCCGAGCCCGACGCCGACGGCCATCCCGCACGCGAGGGCGATGACGTTCTTGCAGGCCCCGCCGATCTCGGTGCCGACCACGTCGCTGTTGGTGTACGGGCGGAAGTATCCGCTGTTCAGCATGCGCTGCAGGGCGACGGCCCGGCCCGAGTCGCTGCACGCGACGACGGTGGCGGCGGGCTGGGATGCGGCGATCTCGCTGGCCAGGTTCGGCCCCGAGATCACCGCGACCTGGGACGGGTCGACGCCGGTGACCGAGACGATGACCTGGCTCATCCGCATCAGCGTGCCCAGCTCGATGCCCTTGGCCAGGCTGACCAGGGTCGCGCCCCGGTGGATCAGCGGCGCCCAGCGCTCGAGATTGCCGCGCATCGTCTGCGCCGGCACGCCCAGCAACACCGTTGAGGCGTCGTGCAGCGCTTCGGCGGCGTCGGCGGTGGCGCGGATGCCCGGCGGCAACGCCGTGCCGGGCAGGTAATCGGGGTTGTGCCGGGTGGAATTGATCTGCTCGGCGAGCTCGGGCCTGCGGGCCCACAGCGTGACCCTGGCCTCCGGTCCCCCGGCCTCGACCAGCACCTTGGCCAGCGCCGTTCCCCACGCCCCGGCACCCATGACCGCGACGGCACCCGATGATGCGCTGGTCATGTACCACCCCCTGTCCGTGGTCGGTGTTGCTCACGCGGCAGGCGCGGCCGCTACACCCTAGATCAGCGACGGACCGGGCGTCACGCGAGCCAGCGTGTCCGCGCGTGGGGCGAATCGCCCCCGGCTCGCGAGCGATCCGCGGCGCGGCGCTGGCAGGATGACATCTCATGAGCGGCATACGGGCCGACGGCGCGGCCAACGGCGCAGGCGACGTGGCGTTGATCATCGCCGTCAAGAGGTTGGCCGCGGCCAAGACCAGGCTGGCCCCGGTCTTCTCGGCGCGCACCCGGGAAAGCGTGGTGCTCGCCATGTTGATGGACACGCTGACCGCCGCCGGACGTGTCCGATCGCTGGGCTCGATCACCGTGATCACGCCCGATGACGCCGCGGCGGCCGCGGCCACCGAGCTGGGCGCCGACGTGCTCGCGGATCCGACGCCCGAGGGCCACCCCGATCCCCTGAACAACGCCATCGCCACGGCGGAGCGCGCGGTGGGCAGTTCCTTCGCCAATGTCGTTGCGCTGCAAGGTGATTTACCCGCACTGCAGACCCAGGAGCTGAACGAGGCGATCGCCGCCGCACGCCAGCACCGGCGCAGCTTCGTCGCCGACCGGCTGGCGACGGGCACCGCGGCACTGTTTGCGTTCGGCAGCCCGCTCGATCCCCGGTTCGGGTCCGATTCCTCGGCGCGGCACCGCAGTTCGGGCGCGATCGAGCTGACCGGCGCCTGGCCCGGCCTGCGGTGCGACGTCGACACTCCCACCGACCTCGCCGCCGCCCGCCGCCTCGGGGTGGGGGCGGCGACCGCCCGGGCCATCGCGCCGCACTGATTTCGATCACCCTGGACAAATCTGTCCGATGGGTGAACGTCGTCCCAACGGCGAATGGATGTCCCCCGAGCGCTAGCAGCACCCGCGCGTGATGCGCGATGATCGCAGGGTGACTGAAATCGAAGCTGAGGCGCGACCCGACGAGAATTTGTGGCATTCGGGCGACTCGGCCGTGGCGGCACCACCGGCTGCGACCCAGGCCGCGCTGACCGATCTGCCGGACGATCGTTACCTCAACCGCGAACTGAGCTGGCTGGACTTCAACGCCCGCGTGTTGGCGCTGGCCGACGACAACTCGTTACCGCTGCTGGAACGCGCCAAGTTCCTGGCAATCTTCGCCTCCAATCTCGACGAGTTCTATATGGTGCGCGTCGCCGGCCTGAAACGCCGCGACGAGATGGGGCTGTCGGTTCGGTCCGCCGACGGTTTGACGCCGCGCAAGCAGCTCGCCCTCATCGGGGAACAGACTCAGCGGATCGCGACCCGGCATGCGCGGGTGTTCCTCGATTCGGTGCGGCCGGCGCTCGCCGAGGAGGGCATCCACATCGTCACGTGGGCCGATCTCGATCAGGCCGAGTGTGACGAATTGTCGAGCTATTTCACCGAACAGGTGTTCCCCGTCCTGACACCGCTGGCCGTCGATCCCGCGCACCCGTTCCCGTTCGTCAGCGGGCTGAGCCTGAACCTGGCGGTCATGGTGCGCCAGCCCGAGGACGGCGGGCAGCACTTCGCGCGAGTCAAGGTGCCCAACAACGTCGATCGCTTCGTCGAACTCCCCGCCATCAACAGCGATGACGGCTCGGGGCGGACCATCGTCCGCTACCTGCCGATGGAAGAACTGATCGCCGCCTTCCTTCCACTTCTGTTCCCGGGCATGGAAATCGTGGAGCATCACGCTTTCCGCATCACCCGCAACGCCGACATGGAAGTCGAAGAAGACCGCGACGAGGATCTGTTGCAGGCGCTGGAGCGGGAATTGGCGCGCCGGCGGTTCGGCCCGCCGGTGCGACTCGAGATCGCCGACGACATGACCGAGGGCATGCTGGAATTGCTGCTTCGCGAACTCGACGTGCATCCCGGTGACGTCATCGAAGTGCCGGGCCTGCTCGACCTTTCGTCGCTGTGGCAGATATACGGCCTGGACCGGCCGGCGCTCAAGGACCCGGCGTTCGTGCCGGACACCCATCCCGCCTTCGCCGACCGCGAATCTCCCAAGAGCATCTTCGCGACGCTGCGCGAGGGCGACGTCCTGGTGCATCACCCGTACGACTCCTTCTCCACCAGCGTGCAGCGCTTCATCCAGCAGGCCGCCGCGGACCCCAACGTGCTGGCGATCAAACAAACGCTGTACCGCACTTCCGGTGATTCGCCGATCGTGCGGGCGCTGATCGAAGCGGCCGAGGCCGGAAAGCAGGCAGTGGCACTCGTCGAGATCAAGGCGCGCTTCGACGAACAGGCCAACATCCGTTGGGCGCGCGCACTCGAGCAGGCGGGCGTGCATGTGGTCTACGGGCTCGTCGGCCTCAAGACGCACTGCAAGACCTGCTTGGTGGTGCGTCGCGAGGGTTCGGCGATCCGGCGGTACTGCCACATCGGAACCGGCAACTACAACAGCAAGACCGCCCGCCTGTATGAGGATGTCGGCCTGCTGACGGCGAGCCCCGACATCGGCGCGGACCTCACCGATTTGTTCAATTCGCTTACCGGCTATTCGCGTAAGGTCTCCTACCGCAATCTGCTGGTGGCGCCGCACGGAATTCGCGCCGGCATCATCGAACGCGTCGAACGCGAAATCGAAGCGCACCGTGAACGCGGCAACGGGCGTATCCGCCTGAAGATGAACGCGCTTGTCGACGAGCAGGTGATCGACGCGCTGTATCGAGCCTCGCAGGCGGGGGTTCGGGTCGAGGTCGTGGTGCGCGGCATCTGTGCGCTGCGCCCGGGCGCCGAGGGTTTCTCCGAAAACATTTTCGTCCGCTCCATTCTCGGCCGCTTCCTGGAGCACTCGCGGATCATCCATTTCCGCAACATCAACGAGTTCTGGATCGGCAGCGCGGACATGATGCACCGCAATCTCGATCGGCGGGTGGAGGTGCTGGCTCAGGTCAAGGACCCCAAGCTCACCGTCCAGCTCGACGAATTGTTCGAATCCGCACTGGATCCGTCGACCCGCTGCTGGGAATTGGGGCCCGACGGGCAGTGGACCCCGTCGCCACAGGAAGGCCATACCGTGCGTGACCACCAAGTATCTTTGATGGAGCGCCATCGCAGTCCCTAGCTCTGTGCGGTGACTTCCGGTTGTTTCTCCGGGCCGCACCCTGATCAAGCGTGCGGCCCTCGAGGTGAATTGATCTGCAGGAGTTGAGGTGCCGACCCAGAATTCGTCCACCGCTCGGCGCTCGGGAAGCCGAGTCGTCTATGCCGCCGGCGCGGTGCTGTGGCGCCCCGGCAGTGGCGACGCGACTGACCACGACGTCGAGATCGCCGTCATCCACCGTCCCCGGTACGACGACTGGTCACTGCCCAAAGGCAAGGTGGACCCCGGCGAGACGGCCCCGGTGGCCGCCGTGCGCGAGGTGCACGAGGAGACGGGTCAGCACGCCATCCTCGGCAGGCGGCTCGATTTGGTGAGCTATCCAATCGACCAGGGCGTCAAAAAGGTTTACTACTGGGCGGCCCGCGCCACCGGCGGCGAATTCGTGCCGGGCCACGAGGTGGACCGGTTGCTCTGGCTCCCGCTCGCCGAGGCGATGCAGCGGCTCGACTACACGCAAGACCGAAAAGTGTTGCGCCACTTCAATAAAAAGCCCGCCGATACGCAAACCGTGTTGGTGGTCCGGCACGGCACGGCCGGCCGCAAATCGCGTTTCTCCGGCGATGACGCCAAGCGCCCGCTGGACAAACGGGGCCGCGCGCAGGCCGAGGCGCTGGTCCCACAGCTCCTGGCCTTCGGTGCCTCGCAGGTGTATGCGGCCGACCGGGTCCGCTGCCACCAGACGGTGGAACCGCTCGCCGAGGACTTGAGCGTGCCCGTGCAGAACGAACCGACCCTCACCGAAGAGGCCTATGCGAAGAACGCGAAACGCGGACGCCACCGAATGCTCGACATCGCCGAGCAGAAAGGCACTCCGGTTGTCTGCACGCAGGGCAAGGTGATTCCGGACCTGATCGCGTGGTGGTGTGAGCGCGACGGCGTGCGGCCCGACAAGTCGCGCAACCACAAGGGCAGCACCTGGGTGCTGTCGCTGTTAGACGGGCGATTGGTGGCCGCCGACCACATCGGCGGTGCGCTGGCCGCCAACGTCCGGGCCTAGCGCGATGGCGGCGGCCCGCCGCTAGACAACACGAATACCCTTCGGGGGCACCGCTGCCGCCCGAAGGGTATTCGTGTCTAGAACTTGACTCCGCTTACTTGCGACCGCGACGCGCGGTCGTCTTCTTGGCGGCAGCCTTGCGGGCCGGAGCCTTGCTCGCAGCCTTCTTGGCCGGAGCCTTGGTCGCGGCCTTCTTGGCCGGAGCCTTCTTGGTCGCGGCCTTCTTGGCCGGGGCCTTGGTCGCGGCCTTGCGCACCGGAGCCTTGGTCGCGGCCTTCTTGGCCGGGGCCTTGGTCGCGGCCTTGCGGGCCGGAGCCTTCTTGGCCGCGGCCTTCTTGGCCGGAGCCGCTTTCTTGGCCGCCGACTTCTTGGCCGGAGCCTTCTTCGCGGCGGTCTTCTTGGCCGCACCACCCGCTACCACACCGCGCTTGACGGCCGGGCCGTCCGACGGGAGGCGCTGTGCGCCAGACACAACCGCTTTGAACTGAGCACCGGGGCGGAACGCCGGGACGGACGTCGGCTTCACCTTCACCGTCTCACCGGTCCGCGGGTTGCGGGCCACCCGCGCTGCGCGGCGCCGCTGTTCGAACACACCGAACCCGGTGATAGTGACGCTGTCGCCCTTGTGTACCGCACGCACAATGGTGTCGACAACATTCTCGACCGCGGCGGTCGCCTGTCGACGGTCCGTGTTCAATTTAGTTGTGAGCACATCAATGAGCTCTGCCTTGTTCATCAATCCCTCCGACACTAGTGGTCCTCGATTTGAACCGACTAGTGGACACGGTAAACCCTCACCCAGCAAATTTCCAAGAGCCACGCGCAATTTCAGGGCAAGGCGTCCGCCGATTTCGCAATCTGGTTGCCGCCCTTGACCGGTGGGGGCGTTAAAAATCGGCTCGGTTTAGTTAGCCGATCAAGCAGAAAATCGGCGCCGGCCGACTACTCAAGAGGTGGGCAGAGTGCGCGGTTTCCACTCCGGATACTCGATCTCGAATGACTCGATTTTGTCGAGTTTCCGCAGCGTAAGGGCTATATCGTCAAGGCCTTCGAGTAGTCGCCATGCGGTGTGGTCGTCAATCTTGAACGGCAGCACCGTCGTTCCCGCGGTGATATTTCGATCTTGAAGATTGACAGTGATTTCCAAGCCCGGGCTCTGCTCGATGAGCTTCCAGAGCAGCTCCACACCGTCCTGAGAAACTTCGGCCGCCAGCAGCCCCGCCTTGCCCGCGTTGCCCCGGAAAATGTCACCGAATCGAGACGAGATGACGACCCGGAACCCGTAGTCCATCAGTGCCCACACCGCATGCTCGCGCGATGACCCCGTCCCGAAATCGGGCCCCGCGACTAGCACTGACCCCCGGTCAAAGGGGCTGAGGTTGAGCACGAATGACGGATCCGACCGCCAGCTGGCGAACAAGCCGTCCTCGAAACCGGTTCGGGTGACACGCTTCAAATACACCGCCGGAATGATCTGATCGGTGTCGACATTGGAGCGCCGCAGCGGCACACCGATACCGGTGTGGGCGTGAAATGCTTCCATGCTCATCCCTTCAACAGTCGAAATTCGTCAGCTCAAATCGGCTGGAGCAGACAATGTGCCGCGAACGGCCGTCGCTGCGGCAACGGCCGGAGACACCAAATGCGTGCGGCCGCCTTTACCCTGGCGCCCTTCGAAGTTGCGGTTGGACGTCGCAGCGCACCGCTCCCCCGGCGCAAGCTGGTCGGGATTCATCCCCAGGCACATTGAGCAGCCCGCTTGGCGCCATTCGGCGCCCGCGGACGTGAAAACCTCGCCCAATCCTTCGGCTTCGGCCTGCGCGCGCACCCGCATCGAGCCCGGCACCACCAGCATCCGAACGCTGGGCGCGACCTTGCGGCCGCGCAGCACGTCGGCGACGACGCGCAGATCCTCGATACGACCGTTGGTACAAGAGCCCACGAACACCGTGTCAACGGCAACGTCACGCATCGGCGTACCCGGTCGAAGGTCCATATACGCCAACGCTTTCTCAGCAGCCTGGCGCTGTGCGTCGTCGGTCATCAGCTCGGGATCCGGCACCGCGTCGGCCAGCGGAACGCCCTGGCCTGGGTTGGTGCCCCACGTCACGAACGGGCTCAGCGACGCCGCATCGAGGTAGACCTCGGTGTCGAATTCGGCTCCGGGATCGGTGTGCAGCTGCCGCCAATAACTCATCGCCGCATCCCATTGCGCCCCCTGCGGGGCGTGCGGACGGCCGCGCAGGAACTCGAACGTGGTTTCGTCCGGAGCGACCATTCCCGCCCGGGCACCGGCTTCGATGCTCATATTGCAGACCGTCATCCGGCCTTCCATCGACAGCGATTCGATGGCGCTGCCGCGATATTCGATGACGTGGCCCTGCCCGCCGCCGGTACCGATCTTGGCGATCAGCGCGAGAATGATGTCCTTGGCCGTCACGCCGGCGGGCAGCTGACCGTCGACATTGACCGCCATCGTCTTGAAGGGCCGCAGCGGCAACGTCTGGGTGGCCAGCACGTGCTCGACCTCCGAGGTGCCAATTCCCATGGCCAGCGCGCCGAATGCGCCGTGCGTCGAGGTGTGACTATCCCCACAGACGACCGTCATCCCCGGCTGCGTGAGACCCAGCTGCGGCCCGACCACGTGCACGATGCCCTGCTCGACGTCGCCCATTGGATATAGCCGCACACCGAATTCGGCACAGTTTCGCCGCAATGTCTCGACCTGGGTTCGCGACACCGGGTCGGCGATCGGCTTGTCGATGTCGATGGTCGGAACGTTGTGATCCTCAGTGGCCAGCGTCAAATCGGGGCGGCGCACCGGCCGGCCGGCCAGGCGCAGGCCGTCGAAAGCCTGCGGGCTGGTGACCTCGTGCACCAGGTGCAAATCGATGTAGATCAGGTCCGGCTCGCTGGCACCACCGGATACCACAACGTGGTCATCCCAAACTTTTTCGGCCAGAGTGCGCGGTTTGGTGGCGGCCCCCGCCGCCCCTTGGTCGATTCCCATATCGAACTCGCCTCAATTCGCCTCGTAGCGGCTCGCCGATCATTCGGGTTGTGATCTCAGAATGCGAGACGCTAGTATCTTCTTGTGAGACAGCATAGCGGTATCGGCGTCCTGGACAAAGCCGTGGGTATCCTCCACACGATCTCCCAATCACCCTGTGGGTTAGCCGAACTGTGTGAGCGGACCTCCCTGCCCCGCGCGACGGCCTACCGGCTGGCCGCCGCCCTCGAAGTGCACCGCCTGCTGGCGCGCGACGACGAAGGACGCTGGCTGCTGGGCCCGGCCGTCACCGAACTCGCGGCCCACGTCAACGATCCGCTGCTGGCCGCCAGCAGCGCGGTGCTGCCGCTGCTGCGCGAGACCACCGGTGAGAGCGTGCAGCTGTATCGCCGTGAGGGCACCGACCGCGTCTGCGTGGCCGCGCTGGAACCCGCTGCGGGCCTTCGCGATACGGTTCCGATCGGGGCGCGATTGCCGATGACGGCAGGGTCGGGCGCCAAAGTGCTACTGGCCCATAGCGACGCGGCCACCCAGAAGACGGTGCTCGCGACGGCGAAATTCACCGAACGAACCCTGGCCGAAGTGCGGCGGCGGGGCTGGGCCCAAAGCGTGGCCGAGCGCGAACCGGGCGTGGCGAGTGTGTCGGCGCCGGTGCGCGATGGCCGCGGTGCCGTCGTCGCGGCCATCTCGGTGTCCGGTCCCATCGACCGGATCGGCCGGCGCCCCGGGGCGCGCTGGGCCGCCGACCTCCTGTCCGCCGCCGAGGCACTCACCCGCCGCCTCTGAGCTGTGCCGGCGAGTGTGCGTCCAGGGCCGCGTAATCGGGAGTTTGTCGCCATCGGTGCACGCCCAACGCCACCAGTGCACAGTCACCGCAGGCCGCCTGACAGACTGACCGGCATGGGAACCAATCAGCGCGCGAGCATCGTCATGTCCGAAGACGAGATCGCCGATTTCGTCGTGAAAAGCCGCACCGGCACGCTGGCCACCATCGGCGCCGACGGCCAGCCTCACCTGACCGCCATGTGGTACGCCGTCGTCGACGGCGAGATCTGGCTGGAGACCAAGGCCAAGTCGCAGAAGGCCATCAACCTCAAGCGCGATCCGCGGGTGAGCTTTCTGATCGAGGACGGCCACACCTACGACACCCTGCGCGGGGTGTCCTTCGAGGGCGTGGCCGAGATCGTCGACGATCCCGACGTCTCACACCGGGTGGGCGTCAGCGTCTGGGAGCGCTACACCGGTCCCTACAGCGACGACATGAAGCCGTTCGTCGAGCAGATGATGAACAAGCGGGTCTGCGTTCGCATCGTGGCCCGTCGGGCTCGTTCGTGGGATCACCGCAAACTCGGCTTGCCAGCTATGCCGGTGGGTGGATCGACAGCACCGGCGGTCCTGGGGACCGACCAGTAGCTGCGATATTTGTAGCCCCGATGGGATTCGAACCCACGCTACCGCCGTGAGAGGGCGGCGTCCTAGGCCGCTAGACGACGGGGCCAGAAACGATCCGAGCAGTCAGCATAGCTCACCCCGCTAAGCCCACCTAATCGCTTGAGGCTGGGATATTTAGCGAGAGTTTTGCTGGGGTACCAGGACTCGAACCTAGAATGGCTGAACCAGAATCAGCTGTGTTGCCAATTACACCATACCCCATTGGCTGCCTAAAACCGCTGGTCAGCGTCGATTGCGGGCCTTCATAAGCTCTTTGGACTCCGCCGCCGCCAGCCGTTGTCGGCCTTTCCTAAACCGCAGTGCAGACTACCAAAGTCTTGGCGCACACTCCGCACGCGTGGTCGCGGTCGCTCAAGCGGGGTCCCGCCCGGCCGTCTCGCGCGCGGCCCGCAGTCGCCCCATGCTGCGGTCGCGTCCCAGCAGCTCCAGCGACTCGAACAACGGCGGGCTGATCGTCGTCCCGGTGGCTCCCACCCTGATCGGGCCGAACGCCTTGCGCGGTTTGAGGCCCAGGTTGTCGATGAGCGCGGTCTTGAGCGCGGCTTCGATCTGCGGCGCCGTCCAGTCCGTCACAGCGTCCAGCGCGGGCAGCGCCGCGTCCAGCACCGCGGCGCCGTCGGTCCCCAGCTCCTTGGCGGCGGCCTTGGGGTCGAGCGCGTATTCGTCGTCGTTGAGGAACTTCAGCAGGTTCCAGGCGTCACCGAGCACCACGATCCGGGTCTGCACCAGGTCGGCGACGGTGGCGAAGCCGGCGTCGTCCAGTTCGAGGCGATGGCCGTGGATGTTGAGATAGTCGCGCAGCCTGGCGGTGAAGTCGTCGAGCGCCAACATCCGGATGTGCTCGGCGTTGAGCGCGTCGGCCTTCTTCTGGTCGAAGCGGGCGGGATTGGAGTTGACGTTGACCACATCGAACGCGGCCACCATCTCGTCGAGACTGAACACGTCGTGGTCGTCGGCGATGGCCCAGCCGAGCAACGCAAGATAGTTGAGCAGACCTTCGGGGATGAAGCCGCGGTCGCGGTGGACGAACAGGTTCGACTGCGGGTCGCGCTTGGAGAGTTTTTTGGTTCCCTCCCCCAATACCGTTGGCAGGTGGGCGAACTGCGGGGTCCGCTCGGCCACGCCGATGCGGATCAGCGCCCGATACAGCGCCAGCTGCCGCGGGGTCGACGGCAGCAGATCCTCGCCACGCAGCACGTGGGTGATCCTCATCAGCGCGTCGTCGACCGGGTTCACCAAGGTGTACAACGGTTCTCCGTTGGCGCGGGTCAACGCGAAGTCGGGCAGGGTGCCGGCCGCGAAGGTGGTGGTGCCGCGCACCAGGTCGTCCCAGCTGAAATCCTCATCGGGCATCCGCAGCCGCACCACCGGTTTGCGGCCCTCCGCCAGAAAGGCGGCGCGCTGCGAATCGGTCAGCTGGCGGTCGAAATTGTCGTAGCCCAGCTTGGGATTACGGCCCGCGGCGACGTGGCGCGCCTCGACCTCCTCCGGCGTGGAAAAGGCGTAGTAGGCCTCCCCCGCTTCGAGCAGGTTGGCCACCACATCGTGATAGATCTCACGGCGCAGCGATTGACGGTAAGGCCCGTAGGGTCCGCCCACCTCGGGCCCCTCGTCCCAATCCAGGCCCAGCCAGCGCAGCGCGTCCAGCAGCGCCAGATAACTTTCCTCGGTGTCACGCTGAGAATCGGTGTCCTCGATGCGAAAGACAAAGGTGCCCCCGGTGTGTCGGGCGTAGGCCCAGTTGAACAGCGCCGTGCGGACCATCCCGACGTGCGGGGTTCCGGTCGGCGAGGGACAGAATCGGACGCGGACTTGTGCTGGTGCAGTCACGATTTTCCTTTACGGACCACGGGATTGGTGAGGGTGCCGATGCCCTCGATGGTGATGGAGACGGTGTCGCCGTCCTCGATGGGGCCGACCCCCGCCGGCGTGCCGGTGAGGATGATATCGCCGGGCAGCAGGGTCATCACGGCCGAAATCCACTCGACGATCGAGCCGATGTCGTGGATCAGCAGCGAGGTACGGCTGTGCTGCTTGACGTCGCCGTTGACCTCCGTGCGCAATTCCAGATCACCGGGGTCCAGCGGTTTGAGGTCGGTCACGATCCACGGCCCCACCGGGCAGAAGGTGTCATGCCCCTTGGCCCTGGTCCACTGTCCGTCGGATTTTTGTTGATCGCGCGCCGAGACGTCGTTGCCGATGGTGTAGCCGAGGATGTTCTCCGCCGCCTGGGCCGCCGAGACGTCCTTGCACGGCCGGCCGATGACCACCCCCAGCTCGCCCTCGAAGTGCACCGGTGATGCGTTGGCCGGCAACCGAATCGGCACGTTCGGCCCGATGATCGCGGTGTTGGGCTTGAGGAAAATCACCGGATCCACCGGGGCGGGGCCCGTCATGTCCTTCATCTCGGCGATGTGATCGGCGTAGTTCTTCCCGATACAGACCACCTTGCTGGCCAGTATCGGGGCGAGCAGCCGGACGTCGGCCAGCGGCCATGAACGGCCGGTGAAGTTAGGCGTGCCGAATGGATGTTCGGCGATCTCGCGCGCGATCATCTCGGCTGGGTCGTTGAGGTCGCCTTCGATACTGACGAAGGCGACACCGTCCGGGCTGGCGATTCGACCAAGGCGCATTTGGTTGAGCCTAGTGACGGTCGCGAGCGCGGCGTAGCCGGGCGTGGCGGGCCGTCACCATCCGAGCTAGTGACGGTCGCGAGCGCGGCGTAGCCGGGCGTGGTGGGCCGTCACTTAAAGGGGCGAAATTGGGGGTGGCAATGACGGGCGACGGTACAAGTCCTGCCCCTAAATTTCCCGGCGGTATGCAAGCATGGGGGATGCAGTACGACTCGGCCGCGACGTCCGAAATCGGCGCGGGCGCCCGCTGGTCGATCATGATCGTTTCGCTGCTGGCAACGGCAAGTTCGTTCCTCTTCATCAATGGCGTCGCGTTCCTCATCCCGTCGCTGCAAAGCGTGCGCAAAATCCGCCTCGACGAGGCCGGTCTGCTGGCCTCGATGCCAAGCTGGGGCATGGTGGTGACGCTGGTGCTCTGGGGGTACGTGCTCGACCGGGTCGGCGAGCGCGTGGTGATGGCCACGGGCTCGGCGCTCACCGCGATAGCCGCCTACGCGGCGGCGTCGGCGCATTCGATGTTGATGATCGCCGTGTACCTGTTCCTCGGCGGTATGGCCGCCGCCAGCTGCAACACGGCCGGCGGGCGGCTGGTGTCCGCGTGGTTCCCGCCACACCAGCGCGGGCTGGCCATGGGCATCCGCCAAACCGCGCAGCCCCTCGGAATCGCCTTGGGCGCGATGATAATTCCCGAGCTCGCCGAACACGGGCCGCAGGCCGGCCTCCGGTTCACCGCGCTGGCGTCCGTCTTCGGAGCGGTAGTGAGCGTCATCGGAATCGTCGACCCGCCGCGCAAACCCCGCGCCAGTGCCAGCCATCAGGAACTCGCCAGCCCGTATCGAGGGTCGTTGACACTATGGCGAATTCACGCGGTGGCGGGTCTGATGATGATGCCGCAAACGGTCACGGTGACGTTCATGCTGGTGTGGCTGATCAAGAACCTGCACTGGTCGGTCGCGGCCGCCGGGGCGTTGGTCACCCTGTCGCAGCTGCTCGGTGCGGTTGGCCGCGTGGCGGTGGGCCGCTGGTCCGATCGACTCGGCTCACGCATGCGGCCGGTGCGCTATATCGCGGCCGCCGCCGTCCTGGCCCTGCTGTTGCTCGCGTGGGCCGATCACACCAACTCCCGATGGCAGGCCGGACTGATGGTCGCCATCTCGGTGCTCGCGGTCCTCGACAACGGGTTAGAGGCCACGGCCATCACCGAATTCGCCGGCCCGTATTGGAGCGGACGCGCCCTGGGCATCCAGAACACCACCCAGCGGATGATGGCCGCTGCCGGCCCCCCGCTGTTCGGTGCGTTGATCTCGGCCGCGAAATATCCACCGGCATGGATGTTGTGCGCGTTGTTCCCGCTGGCGGCGATGCCGCTGGTGCCGACGCGATTGGTGCCGCCCGGCCTGGAAACTAGAGCCCGGCAGCAATCCGTTCGCCGACTTCGGTGGTGGCGCGCCGTTCGTCCCCACGCGTTGCCAGATACTGCTCGACGGCCCGGTCCACCCGCGTAGCGGCGGCGTCCTCGCCGAGATGGGCGAGCAGCAGCGCCACCGACATGATGGCCGCGGTCGGATCGGCGATGCCCTGGCCGGCGATGTCCGGTGCACTGCCGTGGACGGGCTCGAACATCGAGGGATTGGTCCGGGTGCCGTCGATATTTCCACTGGCCGCCAAGCCAATTCCGCCACACACCGCCGCCGACAGGTCGGTGATGATGTCGCCGAACAAGTTGTCGGTGACGATCACGTCGAAACGCCCGGGGTCGGTGACCATGAAGATGGTCGCGGCGTCGATGTGCTGATACGCCACCTCGACGTCGGGATAGTCGCGTCCGACCTCGGCCACGATCCGCGACCACAGCCTGCCGGCGAAGGTCAGCACGTTGGTTTTGTGCACCAGTGTCAAGTGCTTTCGGCGTCGCTGCGCCCGCTCGAACGCGTCGGCCACCACCCGGCGCACACCGAAAGCCGTGTTCTGGCTTACCTCGGTGGCGACTTCGTTGGGCGTTCCGACGCGGATGGCGCCGCCGGTGCCGGTGTAGGGCCCTTCGGTTCCCTCGCGCACCACCACGAAGTCGATGTCGGGGTTGCCGGCGAGCGGGCTGTTCACTCCCGGATACAGCCGGCCCGGCCGCAGGTTGATGTGATGGTCCAGCTCGAAACGCAGGCGCAGCAACAACCCTCGCTCCAGCACGCCGCTGGGCACCGACGGGTCACCGATGGCGCCGAGCAGGATCGCGTCATGCGCGCGCAGTTCGTCGACGACCGAGTCCGGCAGTAGCTCACCGGTGGCGTGGTATCGCCGCGCACCCAGGTCGTAGCTGGTCTTGTCCACGCCGGGCAGCACCGCGTCCAGAACTTTGATGGCCTCGGAAACGACTTCGGGCCCGATCCCGTCGCCCTCGATCACCGCCAACTTCACGAGAGATCAACCACTTCAAGCTTGTTGGCGCCGACGGCCGCGCCGATCTCGGCCCGCACCTCACCCGGCACGTCGCGGTCCAGGCGCAGCAGGATGGTCGCACCCGGGCCCTCGGCGTCCTCGGAGAGTTGCGCGGCTTCGATGTTGACCCCTGCCGAACCCAGCAGAGTGCCGATCTTGCCGAGCGCGCCGGGCTGGTCGACGTAGTTGATCACCAGGTTGGTGCCCCGGGCGCGCAGATCGAAGTTGCGCCCGTTGATCTGCACGATCTTCTCCACCAGTTGCGGCCCGGACAATGTGCCGGCGACGTTGACGACGGTGCCGTCGTGCGCAACCGCGCGTACGTCGACCACGCTGCGGTGGTTCGGGCTTTCCGACGCGGTGCCGATTTCGGCGGTAATGCCGCGTTCTTCGGCCAGCGCCGGGGCGTTGACGAACGTCACCGGCCCCTCGACGACGGCCGAGAACAACCCGCGCAACGCCGAAAGTTTAAGCACCTCAACATCTTCGGAGGCCAGCTCGCCGCGCACCTGCACCGACAAAGACACCGGTGGGCCGTCGGACAGCGTGGCGGCGAGCACGCCGAGCTTGCGCACCAGGTCCAGCCAGGGCGCCACCTCCTCGTTGACCACCCCGCCGCCGACGTTGACCGCGTCGGGGACGAATTCCCCGGCCAGAGCCAGCTTCACGCTTGCCGCGACGTCGGTGCCGGCCCGGTCCTGCGCCTCTTCGGTCGATGCACCCAGATGCGGTGTGACCACCACCTGCGGCAGCTCGAACAGCGGGCTGTCCGTGCACGGCTCCTTGGAGTAGACGTCCAGGCCGGCCGCGCGCACGTGGCCGCTGCGCACCGCGTCGGCCAGCGCGGCCTCGTCCACCAGGCCACCGCGGGCGGCGTTGACGATGATGACGCCCGGCTTGGTCTTGGCCAGCGCGTCCTTGTCGATCAGGCCCGCGGTTTCCGGCGTCTTCGGCAGGTGCACCGAGATGAAGTCGGCGCGGCCCAACAGTTCGTCCAGCGTCAGCAGTTCGATGCCCAGCTGCGCGGCGCGGGCCGGCGACACGTAGGGGTCGTAGGCGATCAGGTGGGTGCCGAAGGCGCTGAGCCGCTGGGCGACCAGCTGCCCGATCCGGCCCAGACCCACCACACCGACCGTCTTGCCGAAGATCTCGGTGCCCGAGAAGGACGACCGCTTCCAGGCGTGCTCGCGGAGCGAGGCGTCGGCGGCCGGAACCTGACGGGCCGCGGACAGCAGCAGCGCCAGCGCGTGCTCGGCGGCGCTGTGGATGTTCGACGTCGGCGCGTTGACCACCAGCACACCGCGTTCGGTGGCGGCGTTGACGTCGACGTTGTCCAGGCCTACCCCGGCGCGGGCGACGATCTTCAGCTTGGGCGCGGCCGCGAGCACCTCGGCATCGACCGTGGTGGCCGAACGCACCAGCAGCGCATCGGCCTCCGGCACGGCGGCCAGCAGCTTCTCCCGATCAGGGCCGTCCACCCAGCGCACCTCGACCTGGTCGCCCAGGGCGGCGACGGTGGATTCGGCGAGCTTGTCGGCAATGAGTACAACAGGCAGATTCACCCGGCCAGCCTATCGGCTGTAATTGACGCGTGGACGTCACCATCGTCGGCAGCGGACCCAACGGGTTGACCGCCGCCGTAATCTGCGCCCGGGCCGGCCTGAAAGTGCAGGTCGTCGAAGCTCAGCCGACCTTTGGCGGCGGTGCGCGCACGGCACCCGACCCAGATTCTGCGGGAGTCTTGCACGACATCTGCTCCGCCGTGCACCCGTTGGCGCTGGCGTCGCCGTTCTTCAAGGAATTCGACCTGCCCGCCCGCGGCGTGCGACTGGCGGTGCCCGAGATTTCGTACGCCAACCCCCTGCCCGGGCGCCCCGCGGTGATCGCCTACCGCCACCTGGACCACACCTGTGCCGAACTCGAGCACGGCGCGTCCTTCAAACGCCTGCTCGGTCCGCTGGTCGAGCGTTCCGACGACGTGGTGGCCCTGCTGCTGGGCGACAAAAGGTCGGTGCCGAACTCGCTGCCGTCGGCGCTGCGGCTGGGGCTGCGGATGCTGGCCCAGGGTACCCCGGCGTGGGGGACGCTGGCCGGCGAGGACGCCCGCGCGCTGTTCACCGGCGTTGCCGCGCATATCATTTCGCGGATGCCGTCGCTGACCGCGGCCGGCGCCGGGATGATGCTGGCCACGCTCGCGCACTCGGTCGGCTGGCCGATTCCGGTGGGCGGCAGCCAGGCGATCACCGACGCCCTGATCGCCGACCTGCGCGCGCACGGGGGCGAGCTCACGGCGGGCACCGAGGTGACGGAGCCGCCCGGCCCCCCGGGCTCAGTCGTCGCCTTCGACACCGCGCCGACCGCGCTGCTGCGCATCTACGGCGACGCCCTGCCCGCTCGCTACGCTAAGGCGTTGCGGCGCTACGCCTTTGGCCCCGGAGTTGCCAAGGTCGACTTCGTGCTCAACGACGAGATTCCGTGGTCGGACCCCCGGCTGCGGCAAGCGCCCACCCTGCATCTCGGCGGCAGCCGGACGCAGATGGCCCGCGCCGAGGCCGACATCGCCGCCGGCCGGCACGCGCAGTGGCCTATGGTGCTGGCCGCGTCGCCGCACGTCGCCGACCCCGGCCGCATCGACGACGCCGGCCGGCGGCCCTTCTGGACCTACGCCCACGTGCCGGCGGGGTCCACCGTCGACGCGACCGAAGCGGTGACCGCGGTGGTCCAGCGGTTCGCACCCGGCTTCCGCGACGTCGTGGTGGCGGCGCGCGCGATTCCGGCCGCCCGGTTGTGCGACCACAACGCCAACTATGTCGGCGGCGACATCGGGATCGGCGGCAACTCCGCCTGGCGGGCGATCGCCGGCCCGACACCGCGGTTAAACCCTTGGAGCACACCCATTCCCAAGGTGTATCTGTGTTCTGCGGCCACACCGCCCGGCGGTGGGGTGCACGGCATGGCCGGCTACTACGCGGCCCGCACGTTGTTGCGCCGCGAATTCGGGATCTCCACACTTCCGGATCTGCGGCCTACGATGACGCCGTGACGAAACTTGCGATCATCTACTACTCGGCCACCGGCCATGGCACCACGATGGCGCAGCGCGTCGCCGCCGCGGCCGAGTCGGCGGGCGCCGAAGTCCGGCTCAGGCACGTCGCTGAAACGCAGGATCCTGGATCGTTCGCCCACAACCCGGCCTGGACGGCGAACTATGAGGCCACCAAAGACCTTCCGGCGGCCACCGGCGACGACATCGTCTGGGCCGATGCGGTGATCTTCGGTTCACCGACCCGGTTCGGTTCTCCCGCAGCGCAATTGCGCGCCTTCCTCGACTCGCTGGGCGGGCTGTGGGCGCAGGGCAAACTCGCGGACAAGGTGTACGCGGGCTTCACGTCGTCCAACACCGTGCACGGTGGCCAGGAGACCACCCTGCTCTCGCTGTACATCACGCTGATGCATTTCGGCGGCATCATCGTGCCACCGGGATACACGGACCCGTGCAAGTTCGTCGACGGCAATCCCTATGGGGCGAGCCTGGTCACCACCCACGACAACATCAAGGAATTCGACGAACCCACCGGCACCGCCCTCGAGCATCTGGCCCGCCGGGTGGTCCAGACGGCGGGCCGCCTCGCGGCGTCCTAAGACACCGAACGTGCACTCACGGCGAGAAAATCGCTGAATATTCGCCCTGAGTGCACGCTCGGCGCGAAAACGCTTAGGCCGTTTCGGTGATCGGCCGGTCGACCCAGCTCATCAGGTCGCGCAGCTTCTTGCCGGTGACCTCGATGGGGTGCTCGGCGTTCTCCTTGCGCAGCTGCTCGAGTTGCTTGTTGCCGCCCTCGACGTTGGCGACCAGCTTCTTGGTGAAGTCGCCGCTTTGGATGTCGCGCAGGATCTCTCGCATCCGCTCCTTGGTGCCGGCGTCGATGACGCGCGGACCCGACAGGTAGCCGCCGAATTCCGCGGTGTCGGACACCGAGTAGTTCATCCGCGCGATGCCGCCCTCGTACATCAGGTCGACGATCAGCTTGAGCTCGTGCAGCACCTCGAAGTAGGCCATCTCCGGCGGGTAACCCGCCTCGACCATCACATCGAAACCGGTCTTCACCAATTCCTCTGTGCCACCGCATAACACGGCCTGCTCACCGAACAGGTCAGTCTCGGTCTCGTCCTTGAAGGTGGTCTTGATGACGCCGGCGCGGGTGCCGCCGATGGCCTTGGCGTAGGACAGGGCCAGCGCCTCGCCGTCGCCGTTCGGGTCCTGGTCGACGGCGATCAGCGCGGGCACACCCTTGCCGTCGACGAACTGCCGGCGCACCAGGTGCCCCGGGCCCTTCGGTGCCACCATGGCGATGGTGACGTTGGCCGGCGGCTTGATCAGGTCGAAGTGGATGTTGAGGCCGTGGCCGAAGAACAACGCGTCCCCATCCTTGAGGTTGGGTTCGATGTCGTTCTTGAAGATGTCGGCCTGCGCGGTGTCGGGCGCCAGCAGCATGATGACGTCGGCCCACTTGGCGACCTCGGCCGGGGTGTCGACGTCCAGGCCCTGCTCCTGCACCTTGGCCCGCGACTTCGAACCCTCCTTGAGGCCCACCTTCACCTGCACGCCGGAGTCGCGCAGGCTCAGCGAGTGCGCGTGACCCTGGCTGCCGTATCCGATGACACCGACCTTGCGACCCTGGATGATCGTCAGGTCCGCATCGTCGTCGTAGAACATCGGCAATGTCTCCCCAGACGGGTTAGCCACTTCTCTATCTCCTTCTTGTTTGCGCTGAAAACTTACTTGGCCGTGCCGATTCCGCGCGGACCGCGGGCCAGCGACACCACTCCGGATTGGACGATTTCGCGGATCCCGAAGGGCTCCAGGACCCGCAGCAGCGCCTCGATCTTGCCGCGGTCACCCGTCGCCTCGATCGTCAGCGCCTCCGGCGATACGTCAATCACCTTGGCGCGGAACAGGTTCACCGCTTCGATCACCTGACTGCGGATGCCGGCGTCGGCGCGGACCTTGATCATCGCCAGTTCCCGGGACACCGAGTTGTCGTCATCGAGCTCGACGATCTTGATGACGTTGATCAGCTTGTTGAGCTGCTTGGTGATCTGCTCGAGCGGGGTCTCCTCGGCGGACACCACGATCGTCATCCGCGACATGTCCTTCTGCTCGGTGGCACCGACGGCCAGCGATTCGATGTTGAACCCGCGCCGCGAGAACAGCGCCGCCACCCGGGCGAGCACACCGGGTTTGTCCTCGACCAACACCGACAGGGTGTGCGTGTGCATCAGGCGTGTCCTTCGCTCTCGTCGTCGAACAGCGGGCGGATCCCGCGGGCCGCCTGGATCTCGTCGTTGCTGGTGCCGGCGGCCACCATCGGCCACACCTGCGCGTCGGCCCCGACGATGAAGTCGATCACCACCGGGCGGTCGTTGATCGCCCGCGCCTGTTTGATCACGTCTTCGACGTCTTCCTCACGCTCGCAACGCAATCCGACGCAACCCAGTGCCTCCGCGAGCTTCACGAAGTCCGGGATGCGGTGCGAGTGCGTGGCCAGATCGGTCTGCGAGTAGCGCTCTTGGTAGAACAGCGTCTGCCATTGGCGCACCATGCCCAGGTTGCCGTTGTTGATCAGTGCCACCTTGATCGGCACGCCCTCGATCGCGCAGGTGGCAAGCTCCTGGTTGGTCATCTGGAAGCAACCGTCGCCATCGATCGCCCACACCTCGGCGTCCGGGCGGGCCATCTTGGCCCCCATCGCCGCCGGGATGGCGTACCCCATGGTGCCCAGCCCGCCGGAGTTGAGCCAGGTGCGCGGCTTCTCGTATGAGATGAACTGGGCCGCCCACATCTGGTGCTGGCCGACGCCGGCGACATACAGGGCGTCCGGACCGGCGAGCTGGCCCAGCTTCTCGATGACGTATTCCGGGCCGAGGCTGCCGTCGCTCTGCGGGCCGTAGCTCAGCGGATAGGTGGACTGCACCTCGTTCAGGTAGGCCCACCACCCGGTCATGTCGAGCTTGCCGGGAATCCCGTCCTGGCGCAGCAACTCGAGCAGCTCGATGATGACGGCTTTGACGTCGCCGACGATCGGCACGTCCGCATGGCGGTTCTTGCCGATCTCGGCCGGGTCGATGTCGGCGTGGATGACCTTGGCCTCGGGGGCGAAGGTGTCCAGCTTTCCGGTCACCCGGTCATCGAAGCGGGTGCCCAGCGCGATCAGCAGGTCGCTGCGCTGCAGCGCCGCCACCGCGGCGACCGTGCCGTGCATGCCGGGCATGCCCATGTGCTGCGGATGACTGTCCGGGAACGCACCGCGCGCCATCAGCGTGGTCACCACGGGGATGCCGGTCAGCTCGGCCAGCTCGTGCAGCTGCTGGGTCGCGTCACCGCGGATGACCCCGCCACCCACGTAGAGCACCGGCTTGCGCGCGGCCGCGATCAGCTTGGCGGCCTCGCGGATCTGCCGGCTGTGCGGCTTGGTGTTCGGCTTGTACCCGGGCAGATCCATCCGCGGCGGCCAGCTGAACGTGCACGGGCCCTGCAGCACGTCCTTGGGGATGTCGACGAGCACCGCGCCGGGGCGACCCGAAGAGGCGATGTGGAACGCCTCGGCGAGCACCTGCGGGATCTCGTTGCCGGAGCGGACCAGGAAGTTGTGCTTGGTGATCGGCATCGTGATGCCCGAGATGTCGGCCTCCTGGAAGGCATCGGTGCCGATCAGCGAGCGCCCGACCTGGCCGGTGACGGCGACGACCGGTATCGAGTCCATCTGGGCATCGGCCAGCGGGGTCACCAGGTTGGTGGCGCCGGGGCCCGACGTCGCCATGCAGACACCGACCTTGCCGGTGGCGTGCGCGTAGCCGCTGGCGGCGTGGCCGGCGCCCTGCTCGTGGCGGACCAGCACGTGGCGCAGCTTCTTCGAGTCGAACAGCGGGTCATACACCGGCAGCACCGCGCCGCCGGGGATGCCGAAGATGACCTCTACGCCGAGTTCCTCCAGCGAGCGGATCACCGACTGCGCGCCGGTAAGTTGTTCGGGCCCAATACGTTTCGGCTTGGCGGCCGCAGCCTTGGCGACGGGCTTCGCCGCATCCGTGGCGATGTCGGCAGCTTCCAGTGTCTCGGAGACGTGCTGCCTGATGGGAGCGCTCACTGTGGTTCAGTCCTTATTCACTCTGGGAGGTCTCGCAGGGGCAACAAAAAACCCCCGACAGCTCATTCTGCTGCACGAGGGTTGCGCGCTGGTGCTGGATTGCTTGAAATGCCGAAGGCTAGTCAGGCACCAACGCGCCGACTAATTACTACGAGCATCCCGGGCATTCCGGCGGTATTCATAGCGCCCGACGGTAGTCTTCGCACAGCTCAGCAGTCAAATCCGTGTCCTTCGGCGCCCCGGTCACCAGCAGGGTCGGCGACGGCGAGCGCTCGCGGGGCCGGGCCCAGCTGCCGGGTGAAATGATGGTGGGGTGGCTACCGGTTCGTCTCCCCAAACACCCTCCGCAGCTCCCATCGTGATCAAGGTGTCGCCGATAGCGCATCTGGCCGTCGGGTTCCTGACCTTGGGATTGCTGATTCCGGTGATGCTGTGGCCGCCGTCGCTCCCGCTGCTGATCCTCCCGGTGCTGCTGTCGGCCATGATCGTCCGGCTACGCACCGTCGCCGACGACAAGGGCGTGACCGTTCGGACTCTTTTCGGCAGCCAGCGGGTGCGCTGGGACGACATCGATGGGCTGCGGTTCCACCGCGGTTCGTGGGGACGCGCGCACCTCAAGAGCGGCGCCGACCTGCGGTTACCCGCGGTCACGTTCTCCACGCTGCCCGAGCTGACCGAGGCCAGCGCGGGGCGGGTTCCCAACCCCTACCAGTGAGAAGGCCGGTCAGCCGATCGGGTTCACGCCGTTGAGGGCCACCCACACCCCGACACCGGCGGCGATGCCGGCCAGTAGGGCGACGAACGACCCGATGAAGGGTCGGTGCGCCCAGCCGCGACGCGCGTCCAGGCCGTAGCGGCCGGGCCCGCACAGCACGACCGCGGCGGCCATGACGATCAAGGTGATCTGGTATTCGTGGCCCTCGGGCAGGAAGAACGAGAAGGTGCGGGTGTGCGGCCGCACCGAGACGCTGGCCAGCAGGCCGTTGATCAAAAACGCCAGCGCACCGGCCGCGGCTACCGGCGTGAACAGGCCCAGGATCAGCAGCACGCCCGCGACGGCCTCGCCGCCGGCGCTCACGTAGGCCAGGATGTCGGCGTGCTGGAAGCCGACGTCGGACAGTGAGTTCTTGAACCCGGTCACCCCGGAGCCGCCCCACCAGCCGAACAGCTTCTGCAGCCCGTGGGCGCCGAGCACCACGCCCAGCCCCACGCGCAGCAGCAGCAAACCGAGATGCTGCGTTCCGCGCCGACCGACGTCGTGCAACCGGTCGTGGTGTACATCGTCGTCGTCGATGTCGGCGGACTCGGCGGCGGAGTGCCGGGCCGCCGAATGCGGCTGGACATAAGGCAACGGCTCCTGCTGTTCGAGCAGGTTGTAGCCACCGACCCCGGAGCCGGCGACCGCGGGGGCGCTGCCGTAGGGGATGACGGTGGTGGTTCCGGTCGACGGGTTGAAGTCGCCGGGGTAGCCGACTGGCGTCAGATCATCTTCGGGATCGACCAGCCGCGCCGAGGCAGGGCGTCCCGGGGTCGGCTCCGGCGATTCGCCGGGCCGTTGCCAATGTGCGTCATTCGGTTGACTGGTCACGGGTGTCAGGGTAAGTGCATTCGGCCCTGAATTGGGGATTTGAGCGGCGCTTTCGCCTGGCAATCGGTGGTTTGCCCGTCAAACCGGCCCGGATCGGCCCCAAATCGCCTTCCGAGCCCGTTTCAGGGGCCCGCCACGGGAGATCGCCCGTTCGCTGGAGGTGGCACCAGGCATGGGCCCGAAGCGTCGTGGTCGAGTTTTCGGCGGTGGCCAACGGGGACGTGTGTGGCGGCGCCACTGGCAGTGTCCGTAGCCTGACGTTCATGCGATTAGGGCGATCGGGGCGGCCGGTTCGGCGCGGGTTCGCCGTGCTGTGCGCCCTCGTGCTGGCGACGAGCGGGTGCGCACGCTTCAACGACGCCCAATCGCAGCCGTTCACCACCGCCCCCGAGCTGAAGCCGCAGCCCAGTTCGACGCCTCCCCCGCCGCCGCCGCTGCCGCCCACGCCGTTTCCCAAGGTCTGCCCCGCTCCCGGCGTGATGCAGGGCTGCCTGGAGAGCACCAGCGGCCTGATCATGGGCCCCGACAGCAAAACCGCGCTCGTCGCCGAGCGCACCACCGGCGCGGTCAAGGAGATCTCCGTCAGCGCCGAGCCGAAGGTGAAGACGGTGATCCCGGTGGACGGGTCCGGGGATGGCGGCCTGATGGACATCGTCATGTCGCCCACCTACACGCAGGACCGCCTGATGTACGCCTACATCAGCACGCCGACCGACAACCGGGTCATCCGCGTGGCCGACGGCGACATCCCCAAGGACATCCTGACCGGGATCCCCAAGGGCGCCACCGGGAACACCGGAGCGTTGATCTTCACCAGCCCCACCACGCTGGTGGTGATGACCGGCGACGCGGGCAACCCGGCGGCGGCCGCCGATCCCAAATCGCTGGCCGGCAAGGTACTGCGGATCGAACAACCCACCACCGTGGGCCAGGCGCCACCGACGACCGCGCTGTCCGGGGTGGGCGCCGGCGGCGGCCTGTGCACCGACCCGGTCGACGGCTCCCTGTATGTCGCCGACCGCACCCCGACGGCAGACCGGTTGCAGCGCATCACCAAAACGTCGGAGGTGTCCACGGTGTGGACCTGGCCGGACAAGCCCGGCGTGGCCGGATGCGCGGCGATGGACGGGACCGTGCTGGTCAACCTGATCAACACCAAGCTGACGGTCGCGGTCCGGCTGGCGCCGGGCACGGGGGCGGTCACCGGTCAACCCGACGTCGTGCGCAAGGACACCCACGCGCACGCCTGGGCGCTGCGCATGTCGCCGGATGGGAACGTCTGGGGCGCAACGGTTAACAAGACGGCCGGGGACGCCGAGAAGCTGGACGACGTGGTGTTCCCGCTCTTCCCGCAGGGCGGCGGATTCCCGCGCAACAGCGACGACAAGAGCTGACGGCCTCGCCGCCGTGACGACGGCCGAATAACCCTCGGCTAGCCCTGGCCGCAGGCGGCCAACACCAATTCGCGCACCCGGGCGGCGTCGGCCTGGCCGCGGGTTGCCTTCATCACCGCGCCGACGATCGCGCCGGCCGCGGCCACCTTGCCACCGCGGATCTTTTCTGCCACATCGGGATTGGCGGCCAGCGCCTCGTCGACGGCGGCCTGCGTCACCGAGTCGTCGCGCACCAGCGCCAAACCGCGGGCGGTCATTACCGCTTCGGGCTCGCCCTCGCCGGCCAACACACCCTCGACGACCTGGCGGGCCAGCTTGGTGGACAGCTTGCCCTCGTCGACCAGCGCCACCACCGCGGCGACCTGGGCGGGCGTGATGGCCAGCTCGTCGAGCGCGACGTTTGCCTCGTTTGCCTTCTGCATCAGGAAGTTTCCCCACCAGGCGCGGGCCTGCTCGCTGGACGCGCCGTGTTCGATGGTCGTGGTGACCAGTTCGATCGCCCCGGCGTTGACCAGGTCACGCATGACCTCGTCGGAGATGCCCCACTCGTCCTGAATGCGCTTGCGGCTCAACCACGGCAGCTCGGGGATGGTCTTACGCAGTCGCTCGACCAGCTCACGACTGGGCGCGACGGGTTCCAGGTCCGGCTCGGGGAAATACCGGTAATCCTCGGCTGTCTCTTTGGTGCGGCCCGGACTAGTGTAGCCGCCCGTCTCGTGAAAGTGCCTGGTTTCCTGGATGATTCGACCGCCGGACGCCAATACGGCGGCTTGGCGTTGCATTTCGTAACGCACCGCGACCTCAACACTTTTCAGCGAGTTGACGTTCTTGGTTTCGGTCCGGGTGCCGAACTCGGTCGCACCGGTCGGCTTGAGCGACACGTTGGAATCACACCGCATCGAGCCTTGGTCCATCCGCACGTCGGATACGCCCAGGGCGCGCAACAGGTCTCGTAACGCCGTCACGTAGGCCCGGGCGATCTGCGGTGCCCGGTCCCCGGCGCCCTCGATGGGCTTGGTGACGATTTCGATCAACGGCACACCGGCGCGGTTGTAGTCGATCAACGAGGTGGTCGCGCCGTGGATGCGGCCGGTCTCGCTGCCGATGTGGGTGAGCTTGCCGGTGTCTTCCTCCATGTGGGCGCGCTCGATCTCGACCCGCCAGGTGGTGCCGTCCTCCAGCGGTGCCTCGAGGTAGCCGTTGATGGCGATGGGCTCGTCGTACTGCGAAATCTGGTAGTTCTTCGGCTGGTCCGGGTAGAAGTAGTTCTTCCGGGCGAAACGGCACCAGGGCACGATCTCGCAATTCAGTGCCAAACCGATGCGAATGGCCGACTCGACCGCGTTCTGGTTGAGCACGGGCAGCGAGCCGGGCAGGCCGAGGCACACGGGGCACACCTGGGTGTTGGGTTCGGCGCCGAATGCGGTGGTGCAGCCGCAGAACATCTTGGTGACGGTGGACAGTTCGACGTGCACCTCGAGGCCGAGTACCGGATCGAAACGCGCGATGACGTCGTCGTAGTCCATCAGATCGGCGCTGGCGGCAACACTCATGCGCTCGATCCTAGTGGTGATCGCGAGCGCGGCGGAGCCGGGCGAAGCGGGTCACCACCGATCACATCTAGTGGTCAACTCACATCAGCCCGTGCGCGGTGATCGCGCCGCCGGGAATTGGTCGCGCTGCCCTCCCCGGCCCGGGAACATGTCGGCCAGCACCGCCGCCATCTCCAGGTAACTGCGCCGGCTCTCCTTGCTCAACCGGTCCAGCGCGATCCTTCGCCCATCGTGCACATGCCGGTCGAACGGCAACACCACCGTGGCGCCGACGCGGGCGGACAGGCGGTCGAGTTCGGTGACGGCCACGCCGTCGACCTTGGCCGGCTCGACATGGTTGACGGCCAGCACCGTCCACTGCATCAAGGATTGATAGCCGTTGTGGCACAACCACTCCAGCGTCGCCCGCGTTTTACGTACCGCATCGATGGCGGGGCTGGTGACCACCACCAGGGCGCGCGATTCCGGTAGAACGGCGTCCATCACAGCGGAATTGAGCGTTTTGACGCAGTCGACCAACAGCAGCGAGTACTGGTTCCGCAGCATCGAGAAGGCCCGCAGCATGTCGTGGCGCTCCAGACGCCAGTCGGAGTCCGGCAACCCGAGCACTTCCAGCCCGAAGCCGTTCATATAGGTCAGCGCGCGGATGTCCTCGTATTGCGCCGCCGGCTTGCCGTGCAGCAGGTCGGCCATGCTGTGCGGGTTGCGCCGGCCGTGGCGCTCCGCCAGGTCTCCGGCGTCGATATCGAGGGCAAGGACCCGGTCGTCGCGCACTTCGGCGAACGTCGACCCCAACGCCTCCACCACCGTCGTCTTGCCGACCCCACCCTTGAGGTTGAGCACGGCAATCGGAAAGGCGCTACCCACCGTCGCGCGGATGCGCCGCCGCAGCTCGTTCTCGTAGGCCGTGTTTTTGCCAGGGCCGACCTCGATCCCGGTGACGCGATGAAGCAGCTGCCGCCAGTTAAACCCCGCGGAGTCCGTGTCGTGCGCGTCGAAGCGGTCGAGCGCCGTCGCGCCCAGCATCGGCTCGGGCCGCGGTGGCGCCACCCGCTGGGGGGGCGGCGGCGCGGCCGGCGGAGGTTGTGGCGGGCCGGCCGTGGGCTGATTCGGACCGCGGGACTGCGGCACGGTGGCCGCTAAGGGGTCGCCGTTGGCGCGCCGCCTGCGCCGATCTGGCATCTGATTCGGCGGGCTCGGTGGTCTCGCCCCTCCAGCGGATCGCTGAACGAATCCGCGAATCGCACCGCGGTTGCTCATACCCCCGGTATAACCCCGAAAGACCGGTCCGGAAACCACCAAATGGTCGCAAGTGCGAACCACCTGGATCATTAGCCGGCAAATTCAAGCCGCGGTTCACTCAGATCCACCGGTTGTTTGCCCGCCACCGCGGCTAACCGAAGAACGCGGCGGCGTCGTCGTAGCGGCTTTCCGGCACCAGCTTGAGCTGACGCACCGCGTCGGCCAGCGGCACCCGGCCGATATCCTGCCCGCGCAGCGACACCATCTGGCCGTATTCGCCGGCATGCGCGGCGTCGGCGGCATTCACCCCGAACCGGGTGGCCAGCACCCGGTCGTAAGCCGTCGGGGTGCCGCCTCGCTGAACGTGGCCCAGCACGGTCACCCGGACGTCCTTGTTGATCCGCTTCTCCACCTCGGCGCCCAGCTGGGCCGCCACGCCGGTGAACTTCTCGTGGCCGAATTCGTCAATCCCGCCTTCCCGCAACGCAATCGATCCGGGAATGGGCTTGGCGCCCTCGGCGACCACGCAGATGAAATGCGAATCTCCGCGCTGGAAGCGCCTTTTGACCAGCCGGCAGACCTCTTCGACATCGAAGGGCTGCTCCGGGATCAGGGTCATATGCGCGCCCGAAGCCAGGCCCGCGTTCAACGCGATCCAGCCGGCGTGGCGGCCCATCACCTCGACCAGCATCACCCGCTGGTGCGATTCGGCGGTGCTGTGCAGCCGGTCGATGGCGTCGGTGGCGACGGTCAACGCGGTGTCGTGCCCGAAAGTCACGTCGGTGCAATCGATGTCGTTGTCGATGGTCTTCGGCACACCGACCACGGGCACGTTCTCCTCCGAGAGCCAGTGCGCGGCCGTCAGCGTGCCCTCCCCGCCGATCGGGATCAGCACGTCGATCCCGTTGTCGTCCAGAGTCTGCTTGATCTGGTTCAGCCCGGCCCGCAGCTTCTCGGGGTGCACGCGGGCGGTGCCCAGCATGGTTCCGCCCTTGGCCAGCAGGCGGTCGTTGCGGTCGTCGTTCTGCAGCTGGATGCGCCGATTCTCCAGCAGTCCGCGCCAACCGTCCTGGAATCCGACCACCGACGAGCCGTACCGGGAGTCGCACGTTCGCACCACTGCCCGGATGACCGCGTTGAGCCCGGGGCAGTCGCCGCCTCCGGTGAGCACTCCGATCCGCATCCCCCCATTTTGCCTGGGGCGGCGGCTCCATGGCGCGTTTAGCCGGCGACAGTCCCGACGGTGGGCGCCGACGGCAGCGGTCCGCGGGCCCCCGCGTAGGCGGCCCCCCCCCCGGTACAGCCGGTCGTCGGCCAGGGCGGGCGCCATGATCTGCAGGCCGACCGGCAGGTCGTCGTCCGGCGACAGACCGGCCGCTACGCCGCATTGGCGGAAGAACCCCGATGAATAGGACACCCGAAGACCGCGTAAGAAGCGGGGGTTGTAGAGGGCCGCCCGCACGCCCGC
>NZ_MBEI01000057.1 GCF_001953985.1 Mycobacterium colombiense | reverse complement strand
GCGTGGACCTCGAAGCGGCCCGCCATCGCCCGCATCTCGTGCGGGTCGGTCATAAAACGTGTTGCCATGTCGGCTGTTCTCCTTGCTACGTGGTTACTGGGTGATGTGTTGAAGACGGTGGCCGGATCGTTTACGCGTTACGCAACCGCCGAGCCGAATGAATAGAAATGACCCCCCCTTCCCGTCAGCCGGCGGCCACCGGGTGCTGTCACGGTGAGACGGACGTCGAACCCGAACCGCGGCGTTTGAGTTGACGGAGTGCGTGTTGCGATCGTCCCCTGCGGGGCGGTGACGTTGGAACCCATTGCGCTGACGACCTGTCCCAAGCCCCCGGAACCGCGTGTCCGAGCTACAGGGCGGCGGCCGCGTTGGCTGCTTCGGTCGCAGCGTACGAACCGGAGCTGGTGGACAGGGTGTTCACGAACATCTCGTGGATCGCGGCGGCCTGGGCGCTCACCGCTTGGTACATCTGCGCGTGCGCGGCGAACTGAGCCGCGGTCAAAGCCGACACCTCGTCGGCAGCGGCGGGTACCACCCCCGTCGTTGGGGCTGCAGCGGCTGCGTTCTGGGCGCTCAAGGTCGACCCGATAGCCTGCAGGTTCCCGGCCGCCGCGGCCAAAGCCTCCGGCTGTGTGGTCACGAACGACATGTTGTTCCCTCCTAGTTCAATCCCCGACCCTGCGAAGACTAGATGACTGGGGCCCCCCAGGTCGGTGTGGAAGCCCGGTGTTTGCAATTGTTCACTTAGCGGTACGGCGAATTCACTTTTGGTAACGACACAGTAACAACGCCTGACCTCGACCGCTGCCCCTTGAAGAAGGGTCATAGCAAACGGTACCAGCCCCCGGTCGAAAAAGTTGCTGGTAATCGGCGCCCAGGGTGCCGGCGCCGCGTCGCCCGGCATAAAAATCTGACCGCCGATTAACCCGTCGCAAAGAATCGATGCGATGAGCATTCCCGGTGGCGTGTCGCGGGGACCTCCTTTCACCCAGGTCAGTCGGTGGAGTGCCCCGGTCTCTGCCAGACGCAGCGTCCGGAAGCGGTCGGGACAACTCGAGGCGCATCATGCTGCGAGCGCTGATGACTGCGGGGCCATTGTCGACGTCGATACCTGTGGGATGCCGCGCTCAGCCGGCAAACGGTGGTCGGGCCATGACGGTGGGCCGGAAGCCGTACTTGGGGCCGGCGACTCCGTGCCCGGCCGCACCCGCGCCGGCCAG
>NZ_MBEI01000056.1 GCF_001953985.1 Mycobacterium colombiense | reverse complement strand
CGACCTAAACCACAACACCGAGTGTCAAGGATCAACCGAAACAGAAACGTAAACCATCAACCGACTCTGAACAGGGGGGCACGTCAGAGGTGGTTTTTCCCGGTTAGGGGCAACTAGGCGACCGCGCTCGCGTCGCCCTCTTCAACTGCCGTGCACGACACATGCAGCGCTGTTGTGAGCCGCTCGAATTGGCAGTCGTGACATAACACCACATCAATCCCGGGCAACCGGCGGATTACGGCATTTGACTTGGTAGCCACGCGGTGGCAGTGACCGCACTTCAGATACGCGGCGGAGTGTTCGATGATGCGGGATGCGACGAGGGCGGAGGGATCGACCATGGATCGATTCTGTCCCACGCCTCTTGTCGTCTGCTGAGAGGCTAGCCAGCAATCTCCCAAGAATCAGTTAGGAATCTGCTGAGTGCGGGCCGCGGTCCTCAATCGCGGGATCGTACGCACACGGGTTCACCATCTCGTCGTGCGGCGGAGGTTGATGTGGCTGCGATAGCGAAACCCGTTCCGCGACAACGGCTGACGATAACCACCGGCAACCAGAGCATCCTGCCGAGGCGGCACTTGATGTCCCTGGCATGTGGCCGATCGGGGAAGAGGTATGCATCGACGGCTCGCCGGAAGAGGATGGTCCCATGACCACCACACCGAATAGCGCCCTCATCCCGACCTTCGCCGCACTGCGCTTTGCCACCGGCGTGGCCTCGTGGGCGGCCCCAAGCAGAGCCGCCCACCTGTTTGGACTGGGTTCTGCGAGCCAGCCACTTCTCACCCAGCTCTTCGGGTCACGCGAACTGACGCTCGCCCTGGCCGTCGCGGATCCCGCATCACCGCAGCTGCGCACCCGCGCATTGCAACTTGGGCTGCTCACCGACGCCCTGGACATCGTCGCGACCCTGCGCGGCATCCGACGCCAGACGCTGCGACCGATCGGTGCGATCGTGACCGGTGGCGGCGCGGCGGTGTTCCTCGGCATGGGCCTTACCGCGCTGGCGAACCAGAAACGCGCCGCCGCCTCGACGGCATAAGCGGAAGTGAGTTGGGTCACCTCGGGCCCCCACGCGGGCAGCCTTTCGGCCGCTCGGATGTTGCAGACTGCAGTCACTGGTTCCGACGGTGGCCCTCACTTAGCGAGGCTGACATGCGGCAGACCATCATTCGCCAACGCTCGGCTGCCCCTTTCCCCATTGCCGAGACGCTGTGGGTCATCGCGGGCACCATCCTGCTGCTCGCCCTAGGAGATGTCGTGATCGTGTCGGCCCTCGCGCTGACCGCGGCGGCCATCGCGGCCGCGTGGTGGATCCGTCGCACCGCCGGGCGTCGCGCGCAGGGCAGCGAGGCGGCGCTGGCTTCCGTGTCTCATTTGCCGACCGGGCACCGCCAGCCGAAAAAGGCGTCGGCACACGCGCCCTGGCATCGCCACAGCGCCGCCTAGGCACCGTCTCACCTCAGCCGACGCGTCTTCACCCCCAGGTGGGCCGCGGCGGTGTGGCCTTGGATTTGTCGGCCGAGGACAAATGCACGGCGTGCACACCCGGCTTCTTGGCCAGCTGATCCAAAAGGCTTTCCAGATGCGCCTTGTCGGTGTGCCAGTGCTGCACCGCCTCGGGCGCCTGCTGCAGTTCCGCCAGGACGGTCTTGAGCTTGTCCGGGGTCTTGCCGGCGTTGTCCGACGAGCGGCGAGCCGGGCTTCGCACAGCGCCCCCGGCCAATCCGCGGGGCATGGCACCACCGAGCGCGCTTCCGGCCAAGCCCGCCAAGGCCATCTCGGCCGAGAGGCCACTCGCCGCCGCCGCGACCGTCGGGGCGGCGCCGGTGGTCGTGTACTCCAACACCGTGGCGGCGAGCTTGACGCCCGGGCTAGCCGCAGCCCAGCCCGGCGGCACGGACAACGCCCCCGCGAGACCCGCGCTGCCGGCGCTCGCCGATACGGCCGCCGCGCCCACCGCCTGCGTGCTCGAACCCAGGCTGGCGAACAGCGGCCCCTCCAGTTCGACCGCCGTGTCGCTCCACGTCCGCGCCGTCGCCACCAGGCCCAGGCTGATGCTGAGCAACGTGTCGTTGACCGGACGGAGGGCCTTGGTGACGAACTCGACGTTCGCGGCGATCCTCGCCAACGGCGTGGAATTCAGGTTGTTCAGCCACGTCGCCAATGACGACGCCTGCGACGACGGGTCCGCCGCGGGAGACACGGCGGGCGACGCGAGGCCTTGCAGGGTTCGCGGCGTCGCCGACATCAGCTGCGACAAGGCCGACTGCATGTTGGCGGGCGCCGTGCCGGCTGCTCGGGCGACCGCCCCCGATTGACCGCCCGCTCCAACGGGATTGGTGGTTTGCGGCGCCGAGTTGAATGGCGTCATCTGCGCGGCGGTCGCCGAGGAACCGGCGTAGCCGTACATCGCGGCGGCGTCCTGCGCCCACATCTGCCCGTACTCCGCCTCGGTGGCCGCAATCGCGGCGGTGTTCTGGCCGAAAACGTTGGTCGCCACCAGCGACGCCAGCTGACTGCGGTTCTCGGCGACCGCGACGGGGGACACGGTCGCCAGGAACGCGGTCTCATAGGCGGCCGCCGCGGCTCTGGCCCGGGAGGCGGCCTGCTCGGCCTGCGCGCCGGTGGAGCTCATCCACTCCACATACGGCGTCGCCGCCGCCGCCATCGCCACCGACGACGGACCCTGCCAGCCGCTGGACAGGTTCGAGATCACCGCCTCGTACGCTGCGGACGCAGAATACAGCTGGGCGGCCAATCCATCCCAGGCCGACGCCGCGGCCAACAGCGACCCCGAGCCGGGCCCGGCGTACATCCGCCCGGAGTTGATTTCCGGCGGTAAGGCTCCAAAATCCATTGCTGCTCCTCGATATTGGCGACCGCGGCTATTCCTGCGGGTCGTCTGAGTTGATGACGATGATCGTGGCGGTGGTCGCCGCACGACCGAATGCGCTGCCCCCGAAGCCCATTTCGCGAGCAGAACCACCGGCGTTGGCCGCGACACGACCGGCCAGGCCGGACGCGGCCAGGTTGCCGAACAGCGGCCCCTGCCCCTCCGTGGCGAGGGCGGCGGGGGCACCGGCAAAGGCGGTCTGGGGCAACACCGCGGCGACCGACCGGATTTCCGGGGCCGCCGCGGCCCATCCCTGCGGCACCGACAAGCGACCGACCGCTCCGGCACGGCCTATGCCCGTTGACGTTCCGGCGCTTACCGGGACAGTCGAGCGGACCACCCGCGTCTCCGAACCCAGCCCGCCGCCCAGCGATCCCAGCTTGGACCTGTCCCTGTCGAGCCGCTGTCTGGCACTGTTCACGTTGGCCACGTTCTGGGGCACCAGGTAGCTTTCGACACCCAGCAGGTACGGGCTGCCCGCGATGCCATACAACGAGATGGGCCCCAACGGACCCGTGAAGGCCGAGTCGAACGCTGACAGCAGCGACGGATCAGCGGCGGTGGGCGTGGTTAGGCTTTGCAGCGATTGCGGCACGGCCGACATCAGTTGCGGCAGTGCGGTTTGCGTGTTCGTCGCGACAGAGGCGCCGGTCGCGTGCGCGACGGCAGCGGCCTGTATCGCCATCCCGCCCGGGTTGGCGGTCTGCGGTGGCTGGCCGAATGGGGTTATTTGTGCGGCGGTTGCCGCCGAGCCGGCGTAGCCGTACATCGCCGCGGCATCTTGCGCCCACATTTCGGCGTACTGCGCTTCGGTGGCCATGATCGCCGGAGTGTTCTGACCCAGGAAATTGGTGGCGACCAGCGCCATCAATTGGGCTCGGTTGGCCGCTATGACCGGCGGGGGCACCGTTGCGAGGAACGCGATCTCATAGGCGGCCGCGGCCGCCCTCGCCTGATTGGCGGTTTGCTCAGCTTGGGCGGCGGTCGCGCTCATCCATGCCGCATACGGTGCCGCGGCGGCGGCCATGCTGCCCGATGATTGACCCTGCCACGCGCCGGTCAGGTTTGCGATCACCGACTCGTACGATGCCGCCGCGGAGTGCAGCTCGGCGGCCAACGCATCCCAGGCCGCCGAGGCAGCCAGCATCGGCCCCGACCCGGGGCCGACATACATTCGTCCGGAGTTGACCTCGGGCGGTAAGGCTCCGAAATCCATTGGTATACCTCATTTTTCAATCGATCGGCAATCACACTTGCGCTTGGCAACACGCGGCCCGATGTGCTGTTAACGCCCGGAGCAGCAATGCCGATGGCAGAACAGGCGCGCTATGGCGAGCCGGCCTGACTAGGGGGTATTGATGTTGTGGCACAAGGCAATCGATGGATTCCCCGTGCGACCTGAAGTTGGCCACGGCGTTCGTCGGCCGTGGTGATATGCCGACGTCATTGGAGTTGCTGCGCAACGCCGATCACGGCATAAAAGGCTGCGGGTCGAAGGCTAGGATCCCCTGTTGCGCCACGGGCGATGCCGACGGCGCTGCAGATACGATTCGACTCGGCGACTGTGGCGATCAGCAATCACTTCGATTGCACGCCAGCTATCTTGGCGGTCTTGCGCACCGACGGGAGCGGTCAGGCCGCGCAGTGCGGTCAGACACTTCATCAATGCAGACGCAGGGAGTGAACCCGCGTCGAGAGACCTCATTGCAATGCTCCTGCACGGCGCTGGCAATGCCGTAACGAACTCCCGCCCTACCAGTAGATGACCAGGCAATCCTACTTTTCGTGTTTACGCCCTGTCCATATCCCGTTCGTTACTCGTGCACACGAGCGCACGATTTCTCAGTACGCGCCCATCGGCGGTGGACGGCCCGTTCGGATTCCGGATCATCGCGATGCCGGCGCGAGAACGTGGGGCGCCACGCGTGCTCGCAAAATCGGTGGCCACGCCCTGGCACAGGCGCTCGGCGCGCCTTCGGACCACGCGTCAAGGATCGACGTCGCGGGACAACTTCAGGTCCCACGCAGTACGGAAAAGAGGACTAGCATCTATACCGTGCGCGTGAGGAAAGAAACGTAGCGCCCGTCGCTTCGTAGGGCATGAGACGAGCCTGCGATGCGGAAGCTGGTCGCGACACTTATGGCCGTTGGGGCCGTGATGCTCGGCGGGGCCGTCGCCCGCGCCGAGAACCAGCCGCCGCCACCACCTCCCGCCCCCTCGTTCTACGCACCGAAATGCTTGAATTTCGACCCCAACCCGCCGGCACACTGGAACTACCTGCCCTGCGGTTGGACGACGGACGGCAAGCGGTGGATTCCGCCGCCGCCGTAGCCGATACCCCCTGACGCAGATCGGCGACGACGGCCGCGAAAAACCCTCAGGCGCTGGCTAACTCGCTTTGAGGTGCCCGCCTCCGCGGCAGCTAACGCCGCAGACGCCCGCATCCCCCCGGGCGTCTGCGAGCGAAAGCGCCTGGTCGATCGGAACACCACTGCAGTCCAGGCCGTTGACCACGAGGCCCAGGCTGATCGCGCCGTCGGCGCGGGTTCCTTCGATGCACACCTCGATGTCTCGGAGCCCCGGCCTTCCCACCGTCCAGAAGTCCGGCCGGTGGCCGTCGAACACCGTGTGGGTGTCCACACCGTCGACACCCTCCCGTCGGGAAGGCGCACCCGCCGACGACATGGGCACATCGTCGGGCAACGCCGCCGCCGCGAGAGGAGTGAGCGGGTCGGCGAGGCCGCAACAATTGTCGTGATACTCCAAGGCGATCATCCTCGCCCTCCTCTCACTCGGCCATCGTTGTTCGACGGCAACGGTTTACGGCAGCACGGTGTGCATCAGCATCACGTCGTATGCCGACCACAGCGACAGGTTGAAGTACAGGTCTCGTCCCGACGACCAGGGATGGATCATCGGCGCGTAGATACCGCCGGGCATTTGGAACGAGGACACCAGCGGCTGCTCGGGACTCCACGGCCCTTGCGGCGTCGGCGCGGTCCGTGCCACGACGTCGTTGCTGCCGCCGTCGGTGTAGAGCACCAGGTATTGCTTGAGATAACTGTTGTACTGGGCCGACATTTCGCCGACTGGCCCCGGGAAAATCGGTGTCGCCGCGCCGGGATTGTTCGCCACCCAGTGACCGCCGTTGTCGCCGTTCCAGTACTGGTACTTGGTCAGGTCGGGCAGTTGATTCGGTGGGACGCGCGAGAGGAACGCCGCACCGCCACGCCCCGACGGGGTGCCGAACTGGTAGAGGTAACCGTCGTTCCCCTTCAGGAACGCGCCCATCTGGAAGTTTTCATTTCCGGGCGTAAACCCAGCTCCCGGAATGGCATCCGGCGAGGCCGTGCGAATGGTGGTCGGGAAGATCCCCCAGTTTTGGCCATTGTCATTGGATCGGGCGATCGCCGAGTAGTTCGTCGACCATTCGCCGTCACGGCCCCACTGGCGGATGGACATGTAGCTCATGTACTGGGTTCTGCCCATGGACATCGCCGCGGTCGGAATGATGCCCGTCTCGTGGGCCGCCTTGTGGATGGTGTTGACGACCTGCTTGGAAAGTCCGGGCGCCCACACCGGCGAGCCGGAGTATCTGTCGTTCGGCACACCGTCGGCGATGTGAATCCCCTTGGACAGATCGTGGTCGTTACTGCGGAACAAGGTGTTGTAGCGCCACTGCTGGCCGTGCACCTTGCAATAGCCGAAGGTGTCACCGAAGGCCATCAGTACCTGTCGGTTGGCGGGATCGCCGTTGTCCCAGGCAATCCCGAGGTCGGTGCCGGAGATGCTGAAACGTTGCAGGGTCTTGTTGGGTCCGTTCGGTCCGGTCACCCAGTCGACGAGCGAGGTCGGAGCCCCCGCGATCGAAGGGGGCGGCGGTCCGGGCTCGGGCTGTGGCTGCGGCCGCGGCATAGGCGCGGCGTTCGGGCGCAGCTGGTTGGCATTCGGCGGGACCGGCATCCCGGGCGCGGGCGGATTGGGTCCGGGTGGCAATACCTCGGCTTGCGGATACATCGGCGCGGACGGGTCGGCTCCGGGCCCCTCGGCTCGAGGGTGCACCGGTGCGGAGTATTGCCGCCCCGGAGCGGCCGGCTTGAGCAACGACGAAATCAGCGGACCCAGCCGCGGTAGCGGCGCCTGATCATTCGTGTGCGTGGGCCTGCGCCCGACTGGCGGCTGGACAACGGGCTGGGGTGCGGGCATGGCCGGCGGCGCGGCGGGAGGTTCGACGTTCGCCTCGGGCGCCCCGCACGGAGTGGCGTTTGCAATTGGCGCGGGCCCCACCACAAGGACGAATCCGATAGCGGCCGCCGACGCCATCGATAGCGACACACTTCGCAGAAACGCCGACATGTAGCACCTTTCGAGGGGTAGGACACCGCGGTGACGTCCTTCAGCTGGCCCATGTGACGATAGTGAGCCGCGGGACAAATGTGACCAGTGATGAGCTGATAGGTATCCATCCGTGACCGTGTCGCAACGCAGCGATCCCCGTCCACGGCGCACCCGGCGGGTGATTAGCTCCCTGTCCATACGGGCAGCTGGGAGGCCTTGATAGCTTTGCCATGGCCACGGCCACGCTGGACCACTTGGCTGCCGGCGCGGTGCCAGGATGGATCCCGGCACCGCCCCACCGGCGGCTGGGCCGACCGCTCGCCCGAAGCCGGCTTGTCGTTACGAGGAGGGCACCCCATCACCCGATCGCGCGCCAGCGGCGTGGGGGCTGCGGGGTGCCGCATGGAGCGACATCGACTTTGCTGGGTGACCGACCGGAGCCGCCGCCGAGAAGCGGCCCGAGCCGCGATCCGCATTCGGTACGGACGCACCACATTGGCGCAGCTCAGCCTCGCGCGCGCGGAACCGTCAAAGCCTCTGTTGCACACACGCTAAACGAGATTCGTCATTCGGCCGGCGCAACGCGAAACCCGTGTCACACTCAAACAGATTGGGTCAGCATGTTTGTCGACCGTCATCGGTGGCAATGATCCAACAGAGGCGAGTGCGTCGGCCGGCCTTCGCATTCGTCTAGGTCCCGTCGGTTCAGCCCGAGAGCCGACGGGGCCGCCCTTTTTCGGGCCCCTTTCCGACCTACGTTGGTCGCACTCGGGTCGCCGATAGGCCTCAACAACCCCTCGGTGCGGGAGTACCGTCGGCGTATGGATCGGTCGCCCGGCGTATGGATTCTCGGCGGTTATCAAAGCGATTTCGCTCGCAACCTCACCAGAGAAGGCCGCGACTTCGCCGCGCTGACGGCCGAGGTCGTCGACGCCACACTGACCGCCGCCAGGGTCGACGCGCGCGCGATCGGGGTGGTGCACGTCGCCAACGCCTTCGGCGAGATGTTCGCGCGGCAGGGCCACCTCGGAGCGATGCCGGCCACGGTGTGCGAGGGCCTCTGGGATACCCCGGCCTCGCGGCACGAAGCGGCGTGCGCGTCCGGCAGCGTGGCGGCGCTGTCGGCGATGGCGGATCTGCGCTCCGGCGCCTACGACAGCGCGCTGGTGGTGGGCGTCGAGCTGGAGAAGACCGTCCCCGGCGACACCGCCGCGCAGCATCTGGGCGCCGCCGCGTGGACCGGTCATGAGGGGGCCGACGCTCGCTACCTGTGGCCGTCCATGTTCGCCCAAGTGGCCGACGAATACGACCGGCGGTACGGCCTGAACGACGCGCACCTGCGCGCCATCGCACAGCTGAACTTCGCCAACGCGCGGCGCAACCCCAACGCCCAGACCCGCGACTGGACCGTCCCCGATCCGATCACCGACGACGACGCGACCAACCCGATCACCGAAGGCCGGTTACGCAGGTTCGACTGCAGCCAAATGACCGACGGCGGTGCGGGATTCGTGCTCGTCAGCGACGCCTATCTGCGCGAGCACCCCGATGCGCGCCCGATCGGCCGCATCGACGGCTGGGGTCATCGCACCGTCGGGCTGGGCCTGCAACAGAAACTGGACCGCGCCGACGGCGACCCCTACGTCCTGCCCCACGTGCGGGCCGCGGTACTCGACGCGCTGCGTCGCGCGCAGCGCGGCCTCGACGACGTCGATGGATTTGAAGTCCATGACTGCTTCACCCCCAGCGAGTACCTGGCGATCGACCACATCGGCCTGACCGGCCCGGGCGAATCGTGGAAGGCCATCGAGAACGGTGAGATCGAGATCGGCGGCCGGCTGCCGATCAACCCCAGCGGCGGACTGATCGGCGGCGGACATCCGGTCGGCGCCGCCGGCGTGCGGATGCTGCTCGATGCGGCCAAGCAGGTCAGCGACGCCGCCGGCGAGTATCAGGTCGAAGGCGCCCAGCGGTTCGGCACCCTGAATTTCGGCGGAAGCACCGCCACCACAGTGAGTTTCGTCGTCAGCGGCACCGAAGGCGTGTGACCATGGACGTTGAGATCGTCGGCAAGTACCTGTCCACCCTGCCCGAAGACGACGACCACCCATACCGCACCGGACCGTGGCGTCCCCAGACCACCGAGTGGGACGCGGACGACCTGATAGCCGTCGAGGGCGAGATTCCCCGCGACCTGGACGGCGTCTACCTGCGCAACACCGAGAACCCGCTGCACCCGGCGTTAAAGACCTATCACCCGTTCGACGGCGACGGCATGGTGCACGTGGTCGGCTTCCGCGACGGAAAGGCCTTCTACCGCAACCGATTCATCCGCACCGACGGCTTCCTGGCCGAGATCGAGGCGGGCGGGCCCCTGTGGCCGGGTCTGGCCGAACCCGTGCAGCTGGCTCGGCGCGAGCAGGGCTGGGGCGCGCGCACAAAGATGAAGGACGCGTCAAGCACGGACGTCATCGTCCACCGCGGTGTCGCACTGACCAGCTTCTACCAGTGCGGCGATCTGTACCGGATCGACCCGTACTCGGCCGGCACGCTGGGCAAGGAGTCCTGGAACGGCAGATTCCCGGTCGAGTGGGGCGTGTCCGCACACCCCAAGGTAGACAACAGAACCGGCGAACTGCTGTTCTTCAACTACAGCAAGCAAGAACCGTACATGCACTACGGCGTGGTCGACGAGGGCAACGAGCTGGCGCACTATGTCGACATCCCGCTGCCCGGGCCGCGTCTCCCCCACGACATGGCGTTCACCGAAAACTACGCCATCCTCAACGATCTCCCGCTGTTCTGGGATCCCCAACTGCTCGAGCATGACGTGCACCTGCCCCGCTTCTTTCCCGACATGCCGTCCCGGTTCGCGGTGATCCCCCGCCGCGGCGGCACCGGGGACATTCGCTGGTTCGAGGCCGACCCGACGTTCGTGCTGCACTTCACCAACGCCTACGAGGACGGCGACGAGATCGTGCTCGACGGCTTCTTCGAGGGCGATCCGTCGCCGCTCGATACCGGTGGAACCAAGTGGGACAAGCTGTTTCGCTTCCTCGCCCTGGATCGCCTGCAGGCCCGGCTGCACCGGTGGCGCTTCAACCTGGTCACCGGCGCGGTGCGAGAAGAGCGGCTCTCGGAATCCATCACCGAGTTCGGCACCATCAACCCCGAGCACGCCGGCGGCGCCTACCGCTACACCTATGCCGCCACCGGCAAGCCCGGCTGGTTCTTGTTCGACGGCCTGGTCAAACACGACCTGCGCACCGGGACCGAGGATGGGTTCTCGTTCGGTACCGGGGTCTACGGCAGCGAGACCGCGATGGCCCCGCGCGCGGGCGCCACCGCCGAGGACGACGGCTACCTGGTCACCCTCACCACCGACATGAATACCGACGCCTCCTACTGCCTGGTGTTCGACGCCGCCCGGGTCGGCGACGGTCCGGTGTGCAAACTGCAACTGCCCGAACGTATTTCCAGCGGAACCCACTCGACCTGGGCGCCCGGCCCCCAATTGCGGCGCTGGGACACCGCCGATTCGACCGCCGGCGCGATCGGGCTGTGATGAGCGCCGGCAAGCACCACCACACGACGCACTGGCCGCTGCGGCTGGCGCCGATCGGTGCTATCCGTTTTGCGCGCCGCTCCACGCATTTCGCTGAAACAGTGCAGTTTTACCGCGATCTCGTGGGCCTGCCGCTCTATGAGACGTTCGGGAACAGCTACGGAAGCAACGGCGCCATCTTCGGGTTGCCGAGCTGGAACCTCACCATGGAAATCGTGGAGGCCGTCGACGCCGTCGCGGTGGACCATCACGAACAGCTGTGTTTGTATTTTCCCGACCAAAAGGCGCAACAAGCCGCCCTCGCGCGCCTGCGCGAGGCGGGCGTCGAGCCCGTCGAACAGCACCCCTATTGGGAGGCCACGGGCGCGGTCACCTTCCGCGACCCGGATGGACGTGAAATTGTGTTCGCGCCCTTCGTATTCGGTGTCAACGAGCCCGACGCCAGCGCCGCGTCGGGGACGCACGAATACCCGTCGGCCTGACCGCTCAGCGGCCGGACCGCCCGGAAGCCGCCGCGGCGACGACGGCCACCAGCGAGCACGCCACCGCGCAGACCGCGGCGCCGGCGCCGACGTACAGCCCGTATTCGGCCGACACCGGCGGGTTGACGTTGAGCTTGTAGTACCACACCGTCAGCGCCACGATCAGCAGCGAAATCAACAGCGCGGCAACCGAAGCGAGCTTCACCGACAGCCCACGGCCCATCATCGCGCCGACCACCAGCAGCGTCGACGCCAACAGCACGATGAGCTGGCCCGCGCCGAACCCCCGGGGCAACTCCAGGTTGCCGTGAGCGCCGCCGATGGCGTTGGCCCACCCCCCGCCGTTCACGGTCGTCCGCAGCCACGGCAGCCATGCGCTGGCCGACACCACGACAGCGAAAAACGCCACCAGCCAACCGGGGCGCAGTCGGCGAGTCATGATAGCGAGATTAACGGACGCCCACGCCAGCCCGCGTGAGCGAGCGCGAGGCTCGCCGTACGGGGCGCTACGTCTGCAGCGAGGACAGGTTGAAGACCGCGCCCGTCGGATCGCCCGCGGCGGCCAGCCGTCCGTACGGGGTGTCCTCGGCGTCGCGCACCACGGTGCCGCCGTTATCGGCGATCACCCGCAGGGTCTTGTCCACGTCCTCGGCGCCGAAGAAGATCACCCAGTTCGACGGGATCTGCTGCGGCAGGAACGCGGCGCCGTCCATCACGCCGAGCAATTGCTCGTCACCGAATCGTGCGGTGCTGTAGCGGAATTCGTCGGTGTCGGACACAGTCTCGGTCTGCCATCCCAGGACGTCGCGGTAGAAGTCGAGCGCCGCGCCGTAGCCGCGTGTGGTCAGCTGGTGCCACACCGGGGCACCCGCCGCCCCGATGAGCTCGAAGCCGCGGTGTTCCAGTGGCTGCCACAACCCGAAGACGGCGCCGGCGGGGTCCGTCGCGACGGCCATGTGGCCCTTGGCGGGCACCTCGATCGCCATGCACACCGCACCACCGGCCCCGGTTACCGCGGCAACGGTGGTGTCGATGTCGGCGGTGTGGAAGTAGGTGGCCCAGTGGTCGGGCGACCCGGCTTCGGGCCGGTTGGCCATGATGCCGGCCACCAGGTGGCCGTCCTTGGCGGCATTGACGTAGCCGTGGTACTCGGGTCCGGAGGACTCGAAGGTCCAGCCGAAGACCGTGCCGTAGAACTGCTGGGCGCGGGCGACGTCGGACGTGGTCAGATCGATCCAGCATGGGGCGCCCAGCGGGGCGCAGTCGCGGATGGGCACGGTGACCTCCTGGTGGTGTCCTGGCCCCGAGGGAAAGGGCTTCACACTATCGACTGCTGCCCAGCCTAAAACTCATCGGCGCCGGCGATCAGCGATGAGGCCCACCGTCTCCGTTCGTGCTCGGATCGGCGCGGGTGAACACTGTGACGAAGTTCTCCAGCGATTGGTTGATGTCGCCGCGCAGGGCGGCGGCGACGATCATGCCGATGGGGCCGAACAGCGCCGGGCCGCCCAGGTGCACGTCGAAGCTGACGATGGAGCCGTCATCTTTAGGCTGGATCTTGGCCATCAGCTTGACCTTGACCCCGCCGACGCCGTCACCGTTGAGCGTCATGCCCTCGGGCGGCTTGTAGCGCACCACCGTCCATTTGATCCGGCTGTACATGCCCTTGACCTCGACGATCGACTCGACGACGCTGCCCTTTTCGATCTCGTCGGGCAGGGTGCTGCGCCACACCCGGTGGATGGTCAGCCAGTCCTTGTACCGGGACAGGTCGGAGGCGTGCTGCCAGGCCACCTCGGGTGGCAGCGGGACATCGATGGATCCGGAAAGTTTCGCCATCGCTCAGTTCTGCTGGTCGCCGGTGTCCGCGGCGCCGGTGGCCTTCTTGGCCTGCGCCTGCACCTGGTGGATGGTGTCGGTGTACTTGCCCTGCGTCTTGTCGTCGACGAACTCGCCGGCCTTATCGATCGCCATTTCGACCTTGTCCGCGTTCTGCGACAACAGGTCTTTTGCCTTGTCCAGGAATCCCATGCGCCCTCCCTTTTCCCGGCATCGTACTTGGCCGGCGACGGCGCACTGCGGGTGAGTTCGGCGCGCTCAGCGCCACAACCGCGGCTGCACGCCCAGCACTTTGGCGCGGATCCACCACGCGGCCTCGATGGCGGCCGCACCCAGCACCCCGACGCCCAGCGCGGTCGACGTCACCGCGACGTTGGACGGGTCGAGCAGGAACTCCTTGCGCGCCAGCGGCAGGCTGAAAATCACCACATAGGCCAGGCCCGAAGCGATTACCAGCGCCACCCGCCACCACTCGTAGGGGCGCGCGACCACGGCCAGCACCCACAACGCCGTCATCAGCAAGGTGATCAGGGCCGCGGTGGACGCCTGATCCTGTTGGACGAAGCTGGCGTGGCGACCGTGATAGGCCAGCAGGTAGGAGGCGAACGTCGCGCTGCCGACAATCAGCCCGGAGGGCAGCGCGGAGGTGAGGACCCGGCGCACGAAGCCCGGGTGGGCGCGTTCGTTGTTGGGCGCCAGCGACAGGATGAACGACGGTATGCCGATGGTGAACCAGGCCGCGATGGTGACGTGGATGGGCTGGAACGGGTACAGGAGCGGGTCGGCTTTCAGCGGTTTGGCGAGCAGGCATTCGATGCCCACCAGCAACGCCAGCAACACCGAGTACACCGTCTTGGTCAAGAACAGGTTGGCGACGCGTTCGATGTTGCCGATCACCCGGCGCCCCTCCCCGACGACATAGGGCAGCGTGGCGAACCTGTTGTCCAGCAGGACGATCTGCGCGACCGCGCGCGCCGCCGGGCTGCCGGCGCCCATCGCCACACCGATGTCGGCGTCCTTGAGGGCCAGCACGTCGTTGACGCCGTCGCCGGTCATCGCGACGGTGTGCCCGTGTGACTGCAGGGCGTGCACCATGGCGCGTTTCTGGTCCGGCCGCACCCGCCCGAAGGTGGTGTGGGTGTCCAGCGCGTCGGCCAATTGCGCGGGCTCGGAAGGCAATTGGCGCGCATCCATGGTCTCGCCGCGCAGTCCGAGCTTGCCGGCCACTGCGCCGACCGAGACCGCGTTGTCACCGGACAGCACCTTGACCGAAACACCTTGTTCGGCAAAATATTCCAGCGTCTCGCGCGCGTCGGGGCGAACCTTCTGTTCGAGTACCACCAGCGCGACGGGGGTGACGCGGCCCGGCGCGTCGGGGTGGTCGACTGCGACGTCACCGGCGCCGACCAGCAGCACCCGCAACCCCTGCGCCCGATCCGCTCGGCGTGTTCGGCCGCCGCCGACGCCGGCTCGAGTAACACGTCCGGCGCACCCATCACCCAGTTGCCCTGGCCGTCGAACGAGACGCCGCTCCATTTGGTGGCCGACTTGAAAGGCGCTGTCGCCGTGACGGTCCAGCCTGGCGGCTCGTGGTAGGTCTCGGCGATGGCCCGCATGCTCGCGTTGGGTCGCGGGTCGGCGGCGGCCAGCGAGGCCAGCACGTCGGCGATCCCGTTCCCCGGCGGGTCGAGTTCGTCCACAGTCGCCACCCGCATGCCGCTCTCGGTCAGGGTGCCCGTCTTGTCCGCGCAGACCACATCGACGCGCGCTAGCCCCTCGATGGCGGGCAGCTCCTGCACCAGGCATCGGCGCTGACCGAGCCGGACCACCCCGACCGCCAAGGCGACCGACGTCAGCAGCACCAGACCCTCGGGGACCATCGGCACCAGTGCACCGACCGTGCGCAGCACGGCCTCCCGCCAGTCGGCGCGCGTGGTGAACAGCTGGGTGTAGATGGTGAGCAGGCCGGCGGGCACCAACAAATAGGTGATGAACTGCAGGATGCGGTTAATACCATTGCGCAGTTCGGATTTCACCAGGGTGAACTTGCTGGCCTCCTCGGCGAGCTTGGTGGCGTAGGCATCCGGCCCCACCTTGGTGGCGCGGTAGGCGCCGCTGCCCGCGACGACGAAACTGCCCGACATCACCACGTCGCCGACGGCCTTGGCGATCGGGTCGGCCTCACCGGTCAGCAGCGACTCGTCGACTTCCAGGTTCGCCTCTTCGACGACCTCGCCGTCGACGACGACCTGATCGCCGGGGCCCAACTCGATGATGTCGTCGAGCACCACCTCGCCGGGCGGCACCGCCCGGGTTCCGGATTGCCTGCGCACCAACGGTTTCGCCTGCCCCACGATGGCGAGCTTGTCCAGCGTCTGCTTGGCCCGGATCTCCTGGACCATGCCGACGACACTGTTGGCGATGATCAACAGCCCGAACATCCCGTTGATCACCGAGCCCGTCGCAAGCACGATCAGCAGCAGCACCCCAAGGATCGCGTTGATCCGGGTGAAGACGTTGGCCCGGACGATGGCGGTGATGCTGCGCGTGGCGCGTTCCCGTACCGCGTTGCTCTTGCCGTCGGCCACGCGCCGCGCGACGTCGGCGTCGGTCAGGCCAGCGGCGGGGGCGAGCGTCATCGTGTGAAGGTTCCCAGCTTGTTCGAGTCGTAATACTCGAGGTTCAGGATGTTGCCCGCGAAAACAGCTTTGGAAACCGTTCCGGGTGGGGCGTTTTCGTCGGTCAGCGTGAAGGTGAAGGTGTCGCCGTCCCAGTGCGTGAGGGTGGCCGTGCGGTTTTTCGGCCCCATCGCGAGTTGCAGCGCGCCGTCGTGTTCGGTCACGACGGCCGGTCCCCAGTAGTCGCTGGCGTAGCTGCCGGCGTAGTCGCCGAGCGGTCGGGCCGGGGCGGGGTTGGCCGGCGGCTGCTTGCCGACCAACGAGCCCACCGGGTTGTTCAGCCAGCCGATCGCCTTCTTGTACAAGGGACCCCAGTCCTCGCGGATCTGCCCATACTGGACGAGGTCCATGAATTCGGCGGTCAGCGTTTCCGGGATGCCGTAGGGCGCGGCGTTGGTCAGCGCGATGATACCCAGATCCTCAGACGGCAGCACCACGAAATTGGTCGCCGCACCCAAATCGAAAGCGCCGGAATGGCTGTACTCGGTGCGCCCCGAGGAATCCACCGAGGAGTTGAAGCCGTATCCGTAGAAACCGGTGCGCGCCTGCGGTGTCTTGGCGGGCGACGACACCATCTGCGGGCTGGTGGCGGGCAGCAAGGCTTCCGGGGACGTGATCCGCCGACCGTCGTAAGTTCCGTTGCCCAGCAACATCAACAGCCAGCGCGCCATGTCGTTCACCGATGAACTCACGCCCCCGGCCGGCGACTGGGGATCGGGGTCGCGCTGAAACCGGGCCTGCCACTTGTCGTCGATCTTGATGTGGTTGACCGCGTGGTTGGGGCGGGCGATGAAGTCGGCGAACCGCGAACTGGTCGATGTCATTCCCAGCGGGCGGTAGAGCGCCTCGTCGGACAGGTCCTCCCATGGCTTGCCCGCCGCGGCCGCCACCGCCTCGGCACCAGCGGTGATCCCATAGTTGGTGTAGGCGTAGCTGATTCGGAACGGATCCAGCGGCACGTACTTGAGCCGCTCCAGCGTCTGTCGACGGTCGTAGCCCAGGTCTTCCAGCTTGTCCCCGGCGTGGTCCGGCAGCCCGGAGCGATGCGAGTACAGGTCGCCGACGGTCACATGGCTGGTGACGTAGGGATCGCTGAGCGTGAACCACGGCAGCTTGGACGCGACCGGCGTGTCCCAGGCGACGACGTTGTCGCTGACCTCGTGCGCGATCACCGTCGCGCCGACGGATTTGGACACCGAGGCCAACTGGAAGACGGTGTCGGCGTCCACCCTGTTGTCCTGGCCCTGCCCCTTGCTCACGTCCTTGATGCCGAAGCCTTTGGCGTACAACACCTTCCCGCCGTGCACGACGGCCACGGCCATCCCCGGGATGCCGGTGCTTTTCATCAGGTCGTTGACCAGACCGTCGACCTTGGCGACGGCCTCATCAATGCGGCCGGCCGGTATCGACACGCCGGAGACCTGGTTGGGCGGAACGTCAGACGGTGTGGACGGCGTACCGGCCGTCGGCTGGGCGGAGCCGCAGCCCGTCAAACCGAGCAGTATCGCGGCGAATACGGCCGCGGCCGCACGTGTGGTCATGCGCGAACCCTAACGCGGTGCGATGCGCGCAGCGTCAATCTACAGCCGCCACCAGGGGTCGGATTTCTGCAGCACCGCGGGATCGATGCGTTGACCGGGCAGCGGCACCGCCACGTCCACCCGCTCGGGCGCCGCGGCGGCCAGCAGTCGCTCAACCGGTTCCGCCCACGGGTGCGGTGCCAACCGGAAAGTGCCCCAATGGATCGGGACCAGCAGCCCCCCGTCGGTGACGTCCAGGTGCGCCCGCACCGCCTCCTCGGGGTTCATGTGCACGTCGGGCCACGCCGTGTTGTAGGCCCCGATGGGCAGCAAGGTCAGGTCGAACGGCCCGTGATCGGCGCCGATCTGCGCGAAGCTCTTGGTGTAGCCGGTGTCGCCGCCGAAATACGCGCGATGCGTCGGGCCGACGAACGCCCACGACGCCCACAGCGTCGTGTTGCGGTCCAGAAAGCGTCCCGAGAAGTGCCGCGCCGGCACGCACACCACCGTCAGCTCGTCGACCTTGGCGCTCTGATGCCAGTCGAGCTCGACGATGCGGTGCTCGGGGATGCCCCACATGCGCAGGTGGGCCCCGATCCCGAGCGGCACGAAGAACGGGGCCCGCTGAGTGCGGGCCAGCGCCATCACCGTGTCGATGTCGAGGTGGTCGTAGTGGTCGTGGCTGATCACCACCGCATCGACGGCGGGCAGCGCCTCGAGTTGGATCGGCGGCGGGTGCAGCCGCTGCGGGCCGACGACATCCGACGGCGAGCACCGGTCGCTCCACACCGGATCGGTGAGCACTCGGTAGCCGTCGATCTCTAGCAGCGCCGTGGAATGGCCGAACCAGCTGACGGCCAGCCGGCTCGGGTCGGCCTCGAGAATCCCCGGCGACGCCAGCGGGATCGGCCCCTTCGGCCGGCTGTTGCCCCGGTTCCCGATCAGCTCCCACACGACGAGCCGCAGTTGCTCGCGGTCCATCTTGGCTTCGGAGGCCGGCTCGAGGTTGACGAAGGCGCCGTCGCGGTAGTGCGGCGACCGGGCTGTCACCGCCGCGATCGAGGCGGGGCGGGCGCCGAGCGCGTCGGGCGCGCCGTGCAGCGCCCGCACCAGCCAGCCACCGGCCGCCAGCGACGCGGTACCGGCGACGAGCCGTAGCGTCCCCCGCATGTTTGTCAGGCCCCCTGGAACTTCGGCGGTCGTTTCTCGATCCGGGCGACCTGGGCTTCGACGACGTCCTGGCTGCTCCAGGCCTTGTCGAAGAGCTCCTTGTGCACCGGGTCGGCCTCTTCGATGGCGCCGTCGTCGTTGAGCACCCGCTTGGCGTGCTGGATCGCCAGCGGCGCCAGGCCGGCGATCTCGGCGGCCCAGGCCTGCGCGTCGGCCAGTGTCCCGATACGGTTGGCCATCCCGGTCTGCAGCGCCACGTCGGCGGTCAGCTTCTCCGCGGTGAGCAGCATCGCGCGGGCGCGGCCATGGCCGACGAGCGAGGACAGCCGCCGGATGCTCCAGTTATCCAGGGCCAGGCCGTATTTCGAGGTCGGGAACTGGAAGAACGCGTCGGGCGCGACGACCCGCAGATCGCATTGCATGGCCAGCTGCAGGCCGGCGCCGATGGCCGGCCCGTTGATGGCCCCGATCACCGGGATCAGCGTGGCATCAAGCACCTTGTGCAGTTCGATGAGCCGGTCGGGGTAGTCGGCGGCGAAGGCGTCACCGGACAGGTCCGCGCCGGCGCAGAACACCGTCCCCTGACCCGTCAGCACGATCGCGCGGGTGGAGCCGTCGCCGGCCTTCAGCACGGCCTCGCGCAGCTCCTCGACCAGCTGGGAGTTCAAGGCGTTGCGGCGCTCGGGGCGCTGCAGCTCGATGGTCATAACGGCTTCGGCCTGGGTAACACCGATCATGGCAGCCACCCTATATAGCCTCGTCACGTGAGTCGTATTACGGCTGGTCAACTCCGCGATGCGGTGCTGGACGAAAATTCCTTCATCCGCTGGGACAGCGAACCGCTCGCCCTGCCGGTCAGCGCCTCCTACGCCGAAGAGCTGGCCGGAGCCCGGGAAGCGACGGGCCTGGACGAATCGGTGCTCACCGGCGAGGGGCGCGTCTTCGGGCGCCGGGTCGCCGTGGTGGTCTGCGAGTTCGGCTTCCTGGGCGGGTCGATCGGGGTGGCCGCGGCCGAGCGGATCACCGCCGCCGTGCAGAGGGCGACGGCCGAGGGCCTGCCGCTGCTGGCCTCGCCCAGCTCCGGTGGCACCCGAATGCAAGAGGGCACGGTCGCGTTTCTGCAGATGGTCAAGATCGCCGCCGCCGTCCGGCTGCACAGGCAGGCGCACCTGCCCTACCTGGTCTATCTGCGCAATCCGACCACCGGCGGGGTGTTCGCGTCCTGGGGTTCGCTCGGTCATGTGACGGTCGCCGAGCCGGGCGCGCTGATCGGCTTCCTCGGGCCGCGCGTGTACCAGTTGCTCTACGGCGAACCCTTCCCCGAGGGCGTTCAGACGGCGGAGAACCTGCAGCGGCACGGCGTCATCGACGGCGTCGTCCGGCTCGACGAGCTGCGCCGGACGCTCGACCGTGCCATGACCGTCATCGCCGACGCTCCCGAGCCGCTGCCCGCGCCGGCGCCACCCGAGCCGACGCCAGAGGTCGCGGCGTGGGACTCGGTGGTGGCGTCGCGACGGCCCGACCGGCCCGGCGTGGGGGTATTGCTGCGGCACGGCGCCACCGATCGGGTGCTGCTGTCCGGGACCGGCCAAGGAGAGGCCGCCACCACGCTGTTGGCGCTGGCCCGATTCGCCGGTCAGCCCGTGGTGGTGCTGGGCCAGCAGCGGCTGACGGGCGGCCTGGTGGGGCCCGCCTCGCTGCGCGAGGCCCGGCGCGGCATGGCGCTGGCCGCCGAGCTGCGGCTGCCGCTGGTGCTGGTGATCGACACCGCGGGGCCCGCGCTGTCGGCCGAAGCCGAACAGGGCGGGCTGGCCGGGCAGATCGCGCAGTGCCTGGCCGAGCTGGTGACGCTGGATACCCCGACGGTGTCGGTGCTGCTGGGTCAGGGCAGCGGCGGGCCGGCGCTGGCGATGGTGCCCGCCGATCGGGTGCTGGCCGCATTGCATGGCTGGCTGGCTCCGCTACCGCCGGAGGGCGCCAGTGCGATCGTCTTCCGCGACACCGAGCACGCCGCCGAACTCGCTGCGGCACAAGGCATTCGATCGACTGACCTTTTGGAGTCCGGGATTGTTGACGTCGTCGTCGCGGAGCATCCCGATGCCGCCGACGAGCCGGTCGAGTTCGCGCAGCGATTGTCCCGGGCCATCGCCGCCGAGGTGCAGGCGCTGCGCGAACTCCCCGCCGGCGAGCGGCTGGCCGCCCGGTTGCGGCGCTACCGCAACATCGGATTGCCTCGGTCTGAACCCGACACATAAGCCACGCACAAGACACGCCGTCGCACGTGTGTGTGGTTTATGTCTCGCAAAACCCCTCAGCCGCACATCGCGTCTTATGCGCATGGACGACGCCTTCGTGGGCAGCGAAGCCCTACGTCAAGGGAAACTGACCCGGTACCAGTTGCTTTCCGGTTTCCGCGCCATTTACCCCGACATCTACCTGGCGCGCCACACCACACCTTCACTCCGCATACGTTCTGAAGCGGCGTGGTTATGGTCCCGGCGACGCGGCGTCCTCGCTGGGTTGGCTGCAGCGGCGCTGCACGGCGCAGATTGGATCGACGACGAAGAGCCGGTCGAGTTGATCTGGCGCAATCAGCATGCCCCCGAGGGCGTATTGACCCGCAATGTGCGGCTGGCGGACGACGAAATCACTTACGTTGCAGGCCTCCCCGTGACCAGCCCCGCGCGGACGGCATTCGACTTGGCACGGCAAAACCCCTGCGGAGAGGGTGTCGCGCGACTCGACGCACTGATGCGCGCCACGCGGTTTTCCGCCGAAGATGTGCTGCTGTTGGCCAAGCGACACCACCGCGCGCGCGGTTTGCAGCGGCTGAGAAAGGTGCTGCCGCTGCTCGATGCGGGCGCAGCATCTCCCAAGGAGACCTGGCTGCGACTGCTGATAGTCAGGGCTGGACTGCCAACTCCGGAAACTCAGATACCGGTGGTCATGCATTACCGGACAGTGGCGGTGCTCGACATGGGCTGGGACCGCTTCAAAGTGGCCGTCGAGTACGACGGAGACCAGCACCGCACCAGCCGACGCCAATATGTGCGGGATATTCGCCGACTGCACGCCTTGGAGGAGTGCGGGTGGATTGTGGTGAGGGTGGTCGCAGAAGACCGACCCGCACCCGTTATCGACAGAGTTCGGGAGGCGCTGCGCCGTCGCGGATATCGCGACACATAAACCACCCACAAGACACGCCATCGCACGTGTGCGTGGTTTATGTCTCGCCCGGACCCGAAACCGCCGGATAAGACAGCGGTGTAGCCTCCCACAGCCATAGTCGGCAATCAGGCAAAATGGGCGGCATGGACACTGGAGCTAGCTCACCGCGCGTCTTGGTCGTCGACGACGATTCAGATGTGCTCGCGTCGCTCGAACGCGGTCTGCGGCTGTCCGGATTCGAAGTGTCGACGGCGGTCGACGGCGCCGAGGCGTTGCGCAGCGCCACCGAGACGCGCCCGGACGCGATCGTGCTCGACATCAACATGCCCGTGCTGGACGGCGTCAGCGTCGTCACGGCGCTGCGCGCCATGGACAACGACGTCCCGGTCTGCGTGCTGTCCGCCCGCAGCTCGGTCGACGATCGGGTCGCGGGCCTGGAGGCCGGAGCCGACGACTACCTGGTCAAACCCTTCGTGCTGGCCGAGCTGGTCGCGCGGGTCAAGGCGCTGCTGCGCCGCCGCGGCGCCACTGCCACGTCCTCCTCGGAAACCATCACGGTCGGGCCGCTGGAAGTCGACATCCCGGGCCGGCGTGCCCGGGTCAACGGCGTCGACGTCGACTTGACCAAGCGGGAATTCGACCTGCTGGCGGTGCTGGCCGAGCACAAGACCGCGGTGTTGTCCCGCGCGCAGCTGCTCGAGCTGGTGTGGGGTTACGACTTCGCCGCCGATACCAACGTCGTCGACGTGTTCATCGGATACCTGCGCCGCAAACTGGAGGCGAACGGTGGCCCCCGGCTGCTGCACACCGTCCGCGGAGTGGGATTCGTACTGCGCATGCAGTAACGAGGTCGACCGGCCCATGAAGTTCCTGTCCCGGATTCTGACCCGTACGCCATCGCTACGGGCCCGGGTCGCGGTCGCGACGGCCATCGGCACCGCGATCGTGGTGGTGATCGCGGGAGCGGTCGTGTGGTTCGGCATCACCAGCGCCTGGAAGGAACGCCTGGATCGCCGTCTGGACGAGGCGGCCGGTTTCGCCATCCCCTTCCTGCCCCGTGGCCTCGACGACATCCCGCGTGCTCCCAACGATCAGGACACCGTCATCACCGTCCGGCACGACGGCCAGGTCAAGTCCAACTCGGACGTCACGCTGCCGCCGCTGGACGTGGGTTATGCCGACACCTACATCAACGGGGTGCGCTACCGGGTGCGGACGTTGGAGGTGCGCACGCCGCAGCCGGCGACGGTGGCAGTGGGCGCGACGTATCACGACACCATCGCCCAGACGAACAACCTGCATCGCCGGGTGATCCTGATCTGCGCGCTCTCGATCGGCGCGGCAGCGGTATTCGCTTGGCTGCTCGCGGCTTTCGCGGTACGACCGTTCAAACGTCTTGCCCAGCAAGCCCGCTCGATCGACGCTGACGAGCGGCCGCAGGTGGCGGTGCGCGGCGCCAGCGAGGCCGTCGAGATCGCCGAAGCCATGCGCGGCATGCTGCAGCGCATCTGGACCGAACAGGACCGGACCAAGGACGCGCTCGCGTCGGCCCGCGACTTCGCCGCCGTGTCCTCGCACGAACTGCGCACCCCCCTGACCGCGATGCGCACCAACCTCGAAGTGCTGTCCACCCTGGACATGCCCGACGAACAACGCAAAGAGGTGCTGGGCGACGTCGTCCGCACCCAGTCGCGGATCGAGGCCACGCTGACCGCCCTCGAGCGGCTGGCCCAGGGCGAACTGTCGACATCCGACGATCACGTGCCCGTCGACATCACCGAGCTGCTCGACCGCGCCGCCCACGACGCCGCCCGGATCTATCCCGGGGTCGCCGTTTCGCTGGTGCCCTCACCGACCTGCATCATCGTCGGGTTGCCGGCCGGGTTGCGCCTCACCGTCGACAACGCGATCGCCAATGCCGTCAAGCACGGCGGCGCCACCCAGGTGCAGCTGTCGGCGGTCAGCTCGCGCGCCGGTGTGGAGATCGCCATCGACGACAACGGCAGCGGCGTGCCCGAGGACGAGCGCCGGGTGGTGTTCGATCGATTTTCCCGCGGATCGACGGCCTCCCATTCCGGGTCGGGGTTGGGCTTGGCGCTGGTTGCCCAACAGGCTCAGCTGCACGGTGGGACCGCGGCGCTGGAGAGCAGCCCACTCGGTGGGGCGCGGCTGGTGCTGCGGCTCCCGGGCCCGAGCTAGCGCTCTATCGCGCCCGGGTCGACGGCGACTCCTTGGCGATGGGGATCTTCGTGGTGCGCTTCTCGGTACCGATTCACCCCCTCCCGAGTCGGGCACACTGGAGCGATGGCCAACGGCAGTAAACCGACCGACAAGGACACCCTCGCAGTCATCCGTGAGCTGGTCGCCGAGGAGAAAGCCCTGCGGGCCCAGCTGCAGCGCGGGGACATCGACACGTCGGAGGAACATGACCGCCTCCAGCGGGTGGAGGTCGAACTCGACCAGTGCTGGGACCTGCTGCGGCAGCGCCGGGCGCTGCGCGAGACCGGCGGCGACCCACGGGAGGCGGAGGTGCGTCCGCCCGACGAGGTCGAGGGCTACCTGAGCTGAGCGACCATGCGACCGATGTCGACGCCTTAATCGTCGGAGGCGGCCACAACGGCCTCGTGGCGGCCGGCTATCTGGCCCGCGCGGGTCTGCGGGTGCGCCTGCTGGAACGGCTGGACCACACCGGGGGCGCGGCCGTCTCGGCACAGGCCTTCGACGGTGTCGGGGTCCGGGTATCGCGGTACTCCTATCTGGTCAGCCTGCTGCCCGCGCGCCTCGTCGAGGATCTGGGCGCCGACGTGCGGCTGGCCCGGCGGCCGTTTTCGTCGTACACACCCGACCCCGCGACCGGCGGTCGCAGCGGGCTGCTGATCGGGTCGTCCGGGGACACCTTCGCCGCCATCGGGGCGGCCGGGGATGCGCGGGGGTTCGCCGACTTCTACCGACGCTGCCGGCTGGTGACCGAGCCACTGTGGCCGACGTTGCTCGAACCTCTGCGCACCCGCGAGGAAGCCCGCCGGCTGGTGACGGAACGCGGCGATCGCCGCGCGGCGGCCGCGTGGCGGGGCGTGATCGAAGACCCGATCGGGCACGCCATCGCTGACGCGGTGCGCAACGACGTGGTGCGCGGGGTGGTCGCGACCGACGCGTTGATCGGCACGTTCGCCCGCCTCGATGACGCGTCGCTGACGCAGAATGTCTGCTTCCTGTATCACGTGCTCGGCGGGGGCACGGGAGGCTGGGACGTCCCGATCGGCGGCATGGGCGCGGTGACCACGGCCCTGGCTGCTGCCGCCACGCGTCATGGTGCCGAAATCACCACCGGTGCGGAGGTTTACGCCGTCGATCCCACCGGGGAAGTGCGTTATCGCAGCGGCGGCGAAGACCACCTGATTCGGGCCCGGTTCGTCCTGGCCGGTGTCACTCCGACGGTCCTGGCCGGGCTGCTCGGCGAAGAACCGGCACCCGCGACCGACGGCGCGCAGGTCAAGGTGAACATGGTGCTGGCGCGGCTGCCCCGGTTGCGCGACCGCGCCCTCGCGCCCGAACAGGCGTTCGCCGGGACGTTTCACGTCAACGAGACCTGGACGCAACTGGATACGGCCTATTCGCAGGCCGCCGCCGGTCAACCGCCGAATCCCTTGCCGTGCGAGGCCTATTGCCACTCGCTGACCGACCCCAGCATCCTGTCGGACGAGCTGCGCGACTCGGGCGCGCAGACGATGACGGTGTTCGGTTTACACACCCCGCACTCGCTTTTCGGCGCCACCGACCCCGACGCGCTGCGCGATCAGCTAACCGATGACGTGCTGTCTTCGATGAATTCCGTTCTGGCCGAACCGATTCAAGACCTGCTGCTGACCGACGCCCAGGGCCGGCCGTGTCTCGAGACCACGACCACGATGGATCTGGAGCGCACCCTGCGGATGAGCGGCGGCAACATCTTCCACGGCGGCCTGTCGTGGCCGTTCGCCGAGGACGACGAGACCTTGGACACCCCGGCGCGGCGATGGGGCGTGGCCACCGCGCACGAACGAATCATGCTGTGCGGCTCGGGCACTCGCCGCGGCGGGGCGGTGTCGGGCATCGGCGGGCACAACGCCGCGATGGCGGTGCTGGCCTCGCTCGATCTCCCGGGTGATCGCGATTGATCAGTGCAGCATCGCAACTCGGCAGAGCACCACAAATGCTGCTAACCCGAGTAACACGATGTTGACCGCGACTGCGCGCCGTTCGTGCAGCCGAGTATGCGCCCACGCCGCTCCGACCATGACTACGCACAGGCCGGTCGCTGCCAGCGGCGTCAAGATCAGCGCAATTCCCGTCAGTCCTGGGGCGACAAGTCCTACCGCGGCGAGTATTTCCGATGCGGCGGTGAAACGGACGACGGGCATGGGGAACATGGCGATGCCGGTTTGACCTGTGGCGAGCAGTCGTTCCCGGCTCATTGTGAGCTTGGCTGTTCCGGACAGGGCGAATATCCCGGCCAGGATGATTTGTGCTACCCATAGCGCGGCGTTCATGGTCTTCCTTTCCGTTTGAGCGGACGACCCTAAGACGAACGACGGCTGCCGCCTGTGACATCGATCCGTCATTCGGCCGCGTTACCTGTCACACCTCTGACGACTCGATCGTCTACAGAACATGACGACTCCCCCCACCGACCCGCCGCCTGGCGATGGTGCTGAACAGCATGGGGACCCGACCGATCTGCGGCCGTTGCTGTTCGCCATCGCCTACCGCATGCTGGGCAGTGTCACCGACGCCGAGGACATCGTCCAGGGAACATACTTGCGCTACCTCGACTACTTGCAGCAGGGCCATCGCGTCGAGTCGCCGCGGTCGATGCTGACCACAATCGCAACGCGCCTCGCGATCGACCATCTGCGCTCTGCCCGGGTGCAACGCGAAAAGTACATGGGCCCATGGCTTCCCGAGCCCCTGATTACCTCCGCAGTTCCCGACACCGCGGATCTGGCGGTGATGTCCGACTCTCTGTCGATGGCGTTTCTTCTGCTGCTGGAGACGCTCTCGCCTGTGGAGCGAGCGGTTTTCTTGCTGCGCGAGGTTTTCGCCTACGACTACGGCGACATCGCCCACATCGTCGATAAGACACCGGACAATTGCCGCCAATTACTCAACAGGGCACGTCGGCACATCGCGGCTGGGCGGCGCCGCTTTGACGCCGACACCACGCGTCGCGACCAACTCGCCGATCGCTTTTTCGCCGCGGCCGAGAATGGTGATCTGGCTGATCTGGTCCAATGGCTGGCCGACGACGTGTCGTTCTACGGCGACGGCGGCGGTGTCGGCCGCGGATTGCCCCGACCGATATTCGGGCGAATCCGCGTTCACCGGGTCCTGGCCGCAATCATGGGTGCCTACCGCAGCCTTGGCGTCCGACTGCAGCACGCACAGATCAACGGACAGCCCGGAGTGCTGGCCTTCGACCCCGATGGTGCCCTGATCAACGTGCTGACCCTCGACATCTACGGCGGACGCATTTGCACCATCCGCTCGGTCATCAATCCGCACAAGCTCAGACACCTCGGATTCGCCCTGTCGCCCCTGGCATGCCGGGATCCAATGACCCATCGGGCCCCGACTGAAAACCACCGCGCATGAATAAGGGCTTCGAGACCATTGTCTATGAGCGGGCTGCCGACGTGGGCACGTTGACCTTGAACCGTCCGTCCAAGCTGAATGCGCAAAACCAGCGGATGCGAGACGAATTGCACGACCTGAGCGCATATCTATTGGCGGACAACACATTACGCTGCTTGGTGGTCACCGGCGCCGGGCCGTCTTTTTGCGCGGGACTTGACCTGCCCGAGGCCATGTCAACCATCCTCCCGCAGTTCGCCGGCCAACTGTCCGACGAGCAGACGATCGAGCGAGGTCTGCGGTTGGCCGGCAGCTTCGAATTCATTCCCAAGCTGCGCTGCCCCAGCGTCGCGGCGGTTCGGGGCCACGCCTACGGCGCGGGACTACAGTTGGCGCTCGCCTGCGACTTCCGCATTTTCGCCGACGGTGCGCGCGTCGGCCTCCCTGAAACGCGCTATGGCTTGCTACCGGACATGGGCGCTACCTTCCGACTCCCGAGACTCATCGGGGAAGCCCGCGCGCGCCAGATGGTACTGCTCGGTGAAATCATCGACTCCACGGATGCCCTGAACATCGGACTCGCGAATCGCGTTGTCGCCGAAGACGTCCTGGAACCCGCGGTACAGACATTCGCCAAACGCCTTGCCGCCCAGCCGCCGGAGGCCATCGAAGGCGCCCGCCGGGCCATCGAGGCCAGCTGGCTTCTGCAGCCGGCCGCGAGCTTACGACTCGCCGTCCAAGCCCAGGTTCGCTGCCTGAGATCGCCCTCATTCCGCGCCGCCCAACAAGCGTTCAGCCAGAACCGCGAGCAGCGCGATGACTAAGGCCCAACGGGTTACTTGCGCGCGTCGATGGTGACGTAGTCGCGCTCGGTGTAGCCGGTGTAGATCTGGCGCGGGCGGCCGATCTTGCTGTCGCCCTCGTCGTGCATCTCACGCCAGTGCGCGATCCAGCCGGGCAGCCGCCCCAGCGCGAACAGAACGGTGAACATCCGGGTCGGGAAGCCCAGCGCCCGGTAGATCAGACCGGTGTAGAAGTCGACGTTGGGGTAGAGCTTGCGCTCGATGAAGTAGTCATCGGTGAGCGCGGCCTCTTCGAGCTGCTTGGCGATGTCCAGCAGCTCGTCGTCGCCGCCGAGCTTGGCCAGGATCTTGTCGGCCTGCTCCTTGACGATGCGGGCGCGCGGGTCGTAGTTCTTGTACACGCGGTGACCGAAGCCCATCAGCTTCACGCCTTCTTCGCGGTTCTTGACCTTGCGCACGAATTCGCTGACGTCGTCGTCGCTTTGGCGGATCTTTTCGAGCATCTCGAGCACCGCCTGGTTGGCGCCGCCGTGCAGCGGGCCCCACAGCGCGTTGATGCCTCCGGAGATAGAGGTGAACAGGTTGGCCTGCGACGACCCCACCAGCCGGACCGTCGATGTCGAACAGTTCTGTTCGTGGTCGGCGTGCAGGATGAGCAGCATGTCCAGCGCCCGAACGATTTCGGGGTCCGCCTGGTAGGGCTCCGCGGGCAGCCCGAACGTCATGCGCAGGAAGTTCTCCACCAGCGACAGTGAGTTGTCCGGGTAGAGGAAGGGCTGGCCGACCGACTTCTTGTAGGCGTAGGCCGCGATGGTCGGCAGCTTGGCCAGCAACCGGATCGTGGACAGCTCGACGTCCTCGGTATCCATCGGGTCCAGCGAATCCGGGTAGTAGGCGGACAGCGCGTTGACGGCGCTGGACAACACCGGCATCGGGTGGGCGTTGCGCGGGAAGCCGTCGAAGAATCGCTTGAGGTCCTCGTGCAGCATGGTGTGCAGCTGGATCCGCTTGGTGAAGTCGGCTAGCTGCTCCTTGCTCGGCAGTTCGCCGTAGATCAAGAGGTAGCTCACCTCGATGAAGGTCGACTTCTCGGCGAGCTGCTCGATCGGGATGCCGCGGTAGCGCAGGATGCCCGCTTCGCCGTCGATGTAGGTGATGGAGCTCTTGCAAGAGGCGGTGTTGACGAAGCCGTTGTCGAACGTCGTGTAGCCGGTCTTGGACAACAGCGAGCCCAGCGCGATGCCGTCGGCGCCGTCGGTGGCGCTGACGATCTGCAGGTCGGTCTCGCCACCCGGGTACTTCAAAGTGGCGGTGTCGTCGGTGTCTGCCACGAGAACCCCTTCGCGCTCTGGCTGATTTAGCTGCTGACTTGGTGCTTACTGCAAAAGGTAGTCGTTATGAGGATGAGGCGCCTGGCCGGGGTCGAGTCCGCTGGTCACGCCAGCAATCGATCCCGCCACGCCGCCGCGCGACGCGCATCATCTGCGGGTTAGGGCTGCAGGCGCTCCACCCGATCTCCGGCTATGCGGATGCGGTTGTGCAATCGATTTTCCCGGCCCTGCCAGAACTCGACGAGTTCCGGGGCAATGAGATAGCCACCCCAGCCCGGCGGGACCGGGACCTGCTCGCGGTCGGCGAAGCGGGCGGTCACCTCCCCCAGCTGGTCGAGCAGGGCCGCCCGTGACGCGATCGGTTGCGATTGGTGCGACGCCCAGGCGCCGAGCTGCGACCCGCGCGGCCGCTTGGACCAGTAGTCCTCGGTGTTTTGCGCGGTGACCTTGCTCACCGGCCCGCGGATGTGGACCTGCCGGCCGAGTTGGTACCAGGGAAACGTCGCCGAGGCGTACGCCGTCGCCGCGAGATCGTCGCCCTTGGCGGAGTCATAGTTGGTGAAGAACGTGATCCCGGTCTCGTCCACGCTCTTGCACAACACCGATCGGCTCGCGGGCCTGCCGTCGGCGGTGACGGTGGCCAGCACGAACGCGTTGGGTTCGGCCACACCCGAGCGCTCGGCGTCGTCGATCCATTTGCGCAACAACGAAACCCAGCCGTCGCGCAGCCAATCGGTGTCGAGATCCGGACTGCCGTCTTTTTCCACTGACCCGTACTCCACACGCATTCTTTGCAGGTGCTCGTCGTCTGGTCCTGCCATCGCGTCAACGCTACCGGCGCTTGCTACCGGCCGGTAGCGTCGGCCCGATCGGGGGGTGCGAGAATTTTCCTATGACTGCGGTACCCGAAGACTTTGTCCCCGGCCTTGAAGGCGTGGTCGCCTTCACCACCGAAATTGCCGAACCGGATAAAGACGGTGGTGCGCTGCGCTATCGCGGCGTCGACATCGAAGACCTGGTGACCCAGCAAGTCACCTTCGGTGACGTGTGGGCGCTGCTGGTCGACGGCAAGTTCGGCCGCGGGCTGCCGCCCGCCGAGCCCTTCCCGCTGCCCATCCACACCGGCGACGTCCGCGTCGACGTGCAGGCGGGCCTGGCGATGCTGGCCCCGATCTGGGGATACAAGCCGCTGCTGGACACCGAGGACTCCGTGGCCCGCGACCAGCTGGCCCGGGCGTCGGTGATGGCGCTGTCCTACGTCGCACAGTCCGCGCGCGGGATCTACCAGCCCGCCGTGCCGCAGCGGGTCATCGACGAATGCGAAACCGTCACCGCGCGTTTCATGACGCGGTGGCAGGGCGAGCCGGATCCACGCCACGTCGAAGCGATTGACGCCTACTGGGTCTCGGCCGCCGAGCACGGGATGAACGCCTCGACGTTCACCGCCCGGGTGATCGCCTCGACCGGCGCCGACGTGGCGGCTGCGTTGTCCGGGGCGATCGGGGCGATGAGCGGCCCGCTGCACGGCGGGGCGCCGGCGCGGGTGCTGCCGATGATCGAAGAGGTCGAGCGCACCGGCGACGCGCGTGCCCTGGTGAAGAAGATCCTGGACAGCGGCGACAAGCTGATGGGCTTCGGCCACCGGGTCTACCGCGCGGAGGACCCGCGGGCCCGGGTGCTGCGCGCCACCGCGGAACGCCTGGGCGCCCCGCGCCACGAGGTCGCCGTCGCGCTGGAGCAGGCGGCCCTGGCCGAGCTGCGCGAGCGCCGTCCGGACCGGGCGATCGAGACCAACGTCGAGTTCTGGGCCGCGGTGATGCTGGACTTCGCCCGGGTACCGGCCAACATGATGCCGGCGATGTTCACCTGCGGCCGCACCGCCGGGTGGTGCGCGCACATCCTCGAGCAGAAGCGGCTGGGCAAGCTGGTCCGGCCGTCGGCCATCTACGTCGGCCCCAGCCCGCGCAGCCCGGAATCCGTCGAGGGCTGGGACCGCAGTCTCACCAACGCCTGAGCCGCTCGATCGGCGCCGACCTCTTTGCTGATCACTCAGTAGGATCGGTCCATGACCTTGGCGGATGGTGCCGAGTTCGCCGGCTACACCATTCAGGGGCTACTGGGCTCGGGCGCGACGGCCGAGGTCTATGTGGCGCGGCATCCCCGGTTGCCGCGGCTGGACGCGCTCAAGATCTTGCCCGCCTCGTTGACCGGTGATGCCGGATTTCGGGAACGTTTCGAGCGGGACGCGGACCTGGCCGCCGCCCTGCGGCACCCCAATATCGTTGCGATACACGATCGTGGCGAATTCGACGGCCGGCTATGGATCGCCATGGACTACGTGCAGGGCACCGACGCCGGGCGCCTGTTGCGCGAACACCACCCCCACGGCATGGCCGCCCGCGAGGTCCTGGAGATCGTCGCGGCCGTCGCGGACGCGCTCGACCACGGTCACCGGCGCGGAATGCTGCACCGCGATGTCAAACCCGAAAACATTCTGGTAACCGAATCCGATTCGGAACCACGCCGTATCCTGTTGGCCGACTTCGGCATTGCCCGCAGATCCGATGACATCAGCGGATTGATCACTACCGGCACGGCGGGCGCGGTCAGCTACGCGGCGCCAGAGCAGCTGATGGGTGGCGCCCTTGACGGGCGGGCCGATCAATACTCGTTGGCCGCCACGGCATTTCACCTGCTGACCGGCGCCGCTGCCTTCGCGGACACCAGCCCGGCGGCGGTCATCGGCAACCATCTCAACGCGCCACCGCCGCAGCTGGCCCAGCGGCGCCCCGACCTCGTACCGCTGGACCCGGTGCTGTCGAGGGCGATGAGCAAGGATCCCGCGCAACGCTTTTCGCGCTGCACCGACTTCGCCCAGGCCCTCGGCGAGTCGATCAACGCCGCTGCCGTGCAATGGAACCCGCCGGCCGCGGCATGGCCGGCCGGCGCGGCGGCGATGGGTGCACCGCCAATTCTGACGGCCGGCACTTGGCCCCAGATGCCTCACTATCCGGCACCGACACCGGCCGCCAGGCGAAGAACGCACACCGCGGTGCTGGTGCCGCTGGTCCTCACGATCCTGTTGCTGTGCGCCGGCGCGTTCGCCGGGGCGCAGGTGTTGCGTGCGCCTCCACAACCGTCGACCGCCGCACCGCAGTGGCAGCCGTACGTCGACTACGCCAAGCAATTCGCGGGCTGGCTCACCAGCCTGAGCTCAAAATCCGCCGCCAGCGACATCCAGCGCATCGTCGACGGGTCGATCGGCGAATTCCACGACGACTTCCTGACGCGACGCGAAGATTTCACCAAAACGGTCATGGATTCCAACGTGTCGACCCAAGGAACGGTGAACGCCGCGGCACTCGAGTCGATCAGCGGAACCAAAGCCCAGGTCCTGGTCGCCGCGACGGCAAAAATCACCAACAGCAACGGCGCGGCGCAAGAACCGCGAAACTGGCGGTTGGCGATGCGGGTCGAGAAAGTCGGCGACGCCTACAAGGTGTCCAAGGTCGAGTTCGTGACATGAGATCAGGTTCGGCAGGACGTATCATCTGGTGGGCGGTCGTTGTCGTCCTCGCCCTCACCACGGTGGGCGTGGACGCGCTCGGCGCCTGGGAGATGCATCTGAAAAGCCGACAACCACCGCCCGTAGCGGATCAACTCTCCGACCGCCAGGCGGCAGCCCAGGCCGCGAGCGCGGGAACGGTGAAGGTGCTGAGCTATTCATCGGACACGCTCGAACAGGACTTCAACGCCGCCAGTGCGATGCTGACGGGCGATTTCCTCACCTACTACCGGCAGTTCACCAGCCAGGTCGTCGCCCCCACCGCGCGGCAGAAGCGGCTGACCACCACCGCCACCGTGCAGCGCGCCGGGGTTCAGAGCCTGGCGAGCAACGCCGCGACCATCCTCGCCTTCGTCTCACAGACGACAACCTCCGCCGACCAGCCCGCACCGACGACCACGTCCAGCTCGGTGAGCGTCGGCCTCGCCAAGGTCAACGGCACCTGGCTGATCAACAGGTTCGACCCGGTGTGACGAGCTACTTCGAACCGGCGCGATGAGACGCGATGAGAATTGCCGCGACACATGGTCAATATTGGTGATCCCTCACGGGCGAATGCGACAGCAAGGAGAACCAGCATGGCGATCAACATCGAACCGGCACTGTCCCCGCACCTGGTGGTCGACGATGCCGCCGCGGCAATCGATTTCTATGTCAAGGCTTTTGGGGCACAGGAAATCGGGCGCGTGCCGCGTCCCGACGGCAAACTGGTGCACGCCGCGGTGCGCATCAACGGCTTCACGGTGATGCTCAACGACGACTTCCCGGAGGCGTGTGGCGGCAGGTCGCTGACGCCGACGTCGCTGGGCGGCACCCCGGTCACGATCCACCTGACGGTCACCGACGTCGACGCCAGCTTCCAGCGGGCGCTGGATGCCGGCGCCACGGTGGTGATGCCGTTGGAGGACCAGTTCTGGGGCGACCGCTACGGCATGGTCGCCGACCCGTTCGGCCACCAGTGGTCGATGGGGCAGCCGGTCCGCGAGGTCAGCATGGAAGAGATCTCGGCCGCGATGTCCGGCCAGAGCGCCGGTTAGTGGCGATCGCGAGCGCGGCGCAGCCGGGCGAAGCGGGTCGCAACTATCGGGACTAGCCGAGCAGCCGGTCCAGCAGCCGGCGTCGTTGCGGCGGCGCCGGCTCTGCGGTGGCCGCGGCCGCCAGCATGGCGGACACGTCGGTGAACTTGTTGCGGGGCCGGCCGTCGTCGCCGCCGCGTGCGATTGCGGCGGCGTCGATGGCGCGCCATCCCGCCGCGTCGATCGCGTCGGGCTGACGGTCGTGCACCAGCCGGGCCAGCGCGTCGGGTTTGGCGACCGGCTCGGTCAGCTTGCCGGCGTTGAAATCGGCGACCAGGGCCTGCACGGTCTGTAACGAGCAGGACTTGTTGGTGCCGATGAAGCCGCTGGGGCCCCGCTTGATCCAGCCCGCGACGTATGCGCCGGGCACCGGCCGCCCGCAGGCGGGGTCGACGACGCGGCCGCCGTCGTTCGGCACGACAGCCGACGATTCGTCATACGGCAAATCGCGAATCGGCTTGCCGCGGTAGCCAATCGACGTCAGCACCAGACCCGTCTCCAGAAGGCGCGTCTCGTCGGTGCCGGTGACGGAGAATTCCACGCCGGTGGCGCGCTGGTCCCCCAGCACCCGGTTCGGGGTGAGCCGATACGCCAGCCTGATCCTGGGGCGGTCCGACGGCGCCGAATCGTCGCCGAGCGTGCTCAAGATTTCCAGCTTGCGCTTGGTCAGGGCGTCCGACGCGGCCGCGAGATCGGCCGCCACCAGCTGATGGTCCGCCGCGCTGAGCACCACCTCGGAGCTGCCGGTAAGCCCGATCAGCTCGGGCAACGTGAACGCCGACTGGGCGGGGCCGCGCCGGGCGGCGATCACCACCTCGCGCACCGCCGAGTCCCGGAAGGCCGCAAGCGCGTGGTCCGCGATGTCGGTGCGGGCCAAGTCGTCGGGATCCGAGGTGAGTAACCGGGCGACGTCGAGGGCGACGTTGCCGTTGCCCACGATCACCACCCGCTCGTGGCTGAGATCGACTGGCAGATCGGCGAAGTCGGGATGCCCGTTGATCCACGCGACCAATTCGGTTGCCGTTCCGGTCCCCGGCAGGCCCATGCCCTCGATGTCCAGCCGGCGGTCATCGGGTGCGCCCACCGCATACAGCACGGCGTGGTGATGAGCCAGCAGGTCCGCGTGGCTCAACTTCTTGCCGACCTCGACGTTGAGATAGAACCGGAACCGGCGATCACTGGCGACCCTGTCGAACAGACGGGTGACCCGCTTGGTGTTCTGGTGATCCGGCGCCACCCCGGCCCGCACCAAACCGTAAGGCGTGGGTAGCTTTTCGAAGACGTTGACGCGCACGTCCCGCTGGGTCAGCAGTTCGTCGGCGGCGTACATCGCCGCCGGCCCCGATCCGACGATCGCCACCGTCAGCGGCCTGCGACGGGCGTGCACCTCGGCGGCCGGGATCACCGCGGCCAGCTTCGACGTCGGCGGCAGCTTCTGGCCCTTCGGCCGGTCCGGGTAGAAGGACGCGTTGATCTCGATGAAAGGCAGCTGCTTGGAGTCCAGCCGGGTGTCGGGCGCGATCGCGCCGACGGGACACGCGCTCACACAGGCGCCGCAGTCCACGCACGCCACCGGGTCGATGTAGAGCATCTCCGAGGTGGCGAAGCCGGGCTCATCCGGTGTCGGGTGAATGCAATTCACCGGACACGCGAAAACACAGGACCCGTCGTTACAGCACGACTGGGTAATAACGTGCGGCATACAGGAACTCGCAGTTAATTACGCGGCCGGGACCGCGGCCAGGTGCTGGCGCTGCGGCTCGCTGCGGTACCGCGACGGCTTGCCGTTGATCTTGCACAGCCGCCACATCAATCGCGCCGAGCGCGTCTCCATCAGGCCCGTGTCGTAGGCCAGCATCCGCACGTCACCGAACATGTCGCTCAACCACTTTCGTGATTCCGGCGACCGGAAGAACAGTTCCTTCTTCACGTCCCGCGGAATGTCGAATTCGCGCCAGAACGCCTTGGGCGGCACCACGATTGCGCGACACAGCGCCTTCATGGTCAGCGGCAGGTACAGCGCGGTCCAGAACCGCTGCCGCTTGGTCAATTCGGGCACCCGCTTGCGCAGGAACTCGTGGGCAAACGAGATGTGACGGGCTTCCTCGGCCACGTGGATAGCCATCACCCGTTCCATGATGGGGTGCAGCGACTTGCCTTCGCGCAGAACATTTTTCTGCGTGTGGTCGATGGGCTCCTCGCCGGCGAGCACGCCGATGAAGAACGCCACCGGCAGCGGGCCGGCCACCAGCGGCACCAGCGGCGAGAGCCACTTGAGAACCCGCGGCATGCCCGGCACGTCGGCGCCGATGCGGTTGACCATCTCCTGGAACATCATGGTGTGGTTGCACTCTTCGACCGACTCGTGCAGGCAGTACCGGTACTCCGGCGAGCCGTTGGGCACCCAGAACGTGTAGTTCATCAGGCCCCGGATCAGGATGGACTCGAAATGTAGACCCACCTTGGCCACGTTGGCCTGGCGCCACATCCCGATCTTGATCTTGCGCTCGTCCGACTGCGCCAGATACCAGGGATGCCGGCCCAGCGGGTCGGTCTCCGGCAGAATCCACCGCGGATCGTTCTCCGTGACGGCGAATTCCGGTGAATCCCAATCGATATCGGTGTACGGATTGAAGTTGCGCCGCACCGACCCCTCGGACAGTGTGGCAAGCATGTTGACGTATTCGGCGTCGTCGCGCACTTCCATCTTGTGTCGCCAACGCCGGACTAATCGCGTCCTAGCCATATCCAGGCCTCCCCAACGAGGTTTACATTTGGACGTGCTATGTCCAGACAGTACCGCAGGTACCGGATATTCTCTAGACCCCTGCCAGGCACTGTGACCTGACCGGTGGTCATGAATTTTTTATGCCCCAGATCACACCCGGCCAAACGTCTGGCCGCATCCGAGCAGGCCTTTTGTCCCGGCGGCCGGGGCCTGTGGTCGGGCCGCCGCACCGACCCGTCAGGTTGGCTCACTACCCTGATGAGCATGGCTGACCAGCTCGAGATCCCCGCTGACATCAAACCCCGCGACGGCCGCTTCGGGTGTGGCCCGTCGAAGGTCCGGTCCGAACAACTGCAGGCGCTGACCACGACCGCCGCCCCGCTGTTCGGCACCTCGCACCGGCAGGCGCCGGTCAAGAACCTGGTGGGCCGGCTGCGGTCCGGGCTCGCCGATCTGTTTTCGCTGCCGGAGGGCTACGAGGTCATTCTGGGCAACGGCGGCGCGACCGCGTTCTGGGATGCCGCGGCCTTCGGCCTGATCGACAAGCGGTCGCTGCACCTGTCCTTCGGCGAGTTCAGCTCGAAGTTCGCCTCCGCGGTCGCCAAGAACCCCTTCGTCGGCGATCCCGTCGTCATCAAGGCGGACGCCGGCAGCGCGCCCGAGCCGCAGAGCGACCCCTCGGTCGACGTGATCGCCTGGGCGCACAACGAGACGTCCACCGGCGTCGCGGTGCCCATCGCCCGGCCCGCCGATTCCGGCGACGCGCTGATCGTCATCGACGCGACCTCGGGCGCGGGCGGCCTGCCGGTCGACATCGCCGAGACCGACGCCTACTACTTCTCTCCGCAGAAGAATTTCGCCAGTGACGGCGGCCTGTGGCTGGCCGTCATGAGCCCGGCGGCGCTGGCCCGCGTCGAGTCCGTCGCCGCCTCCGGCCGCTGGGTGCCCGACTTCCTGTCGCTGCCGATCGCGGTGGAGAACAGCCTGAAGGACCAGACCTACAACACCCCGGCGGTCGGCACCCTGGCGCTGATGGCCGAGCAGGTCGACTGGATCCTGGGCAACGGCGGGCTGGACTGGGCCGTCAAACGCACCGCGGACTCGTCGGGCCGGCTGTACTCCTGGGCCGAGGCACGGTCCTACACCACGCCCTTCGTCACCGACCCGAAGCTGCGCTCGCAGGTGGTGGGCACCGTCGACTTCGCCGACGAGGTCGACGCCGCGGCCGTGGCGAAGATTCTGCGGGCCAACGGCGTCGTCGACACCGAGCCGTACCGCAAACTCGGCCGCAACCAGCTGCGGGTGGGGATGTTCCCGGCGGTGGACCCCGACGATGTCAGCGCACTCACCCAATGCATTGACTGGGTCGTCGAGCGGCTGTAACCAACCGGCAATCGGCGCGCAACCGCACAGCGTGTCAGCACAGGTGATGAGCGGTTGCTGGACTAGAGTGCGCACGTGACGGGTCCGTCGCTGACCTGCACGGAGCCTGCGAGGAGATAACCATGCGGGAACTCAAAGTGGTTGGGCTGGATGCCGACAGCAAATATGTCATCTGCGAGGGTGACGATCCCGCGGAGCAGTTCAAGCTGGCGGCCGACGACCGGCTGCGGGCCCTGCTGCGCGACGCCGCCCTGTCCTCTGAGCAACCGCAGCTCGAGATTGAAGTCACCAACATGCTGAGCCCCAAAGAAATTCAGGCCAAGATCCGCGCGGGCGCCTCCGTCGAGCAGGTCGCCGCGGCGTCAGGCTCGGAGGTGTCGCGGATCCGCCGCTTTGCCCACCCGGTGCTACTGGAACGGTTCCGCGCCGCCGAGCTGGCAACCGCCGCCCACCCGATGCTGGCCGACGGCCCCGCCGTGCTGACCCTGCTCGAGACGGTCACCGCCGCGTTTGTGACCCGCGGCCTCAGTCACGACAAACTCAGCTGGGACGCCTGGCGCAACGAAGACAACCGCTGGACGGTGCAGCTCGCGTGGAAGGTCGGCCGTTCCGACAATCTCGCGCATTTCTGCTTCTCCCCCGGCGCCCACGGCGGAACCGTGACCGCCATCGACGACGCGGCCAGCGCGCTGATCGACCCCACCTTCGAACTTCCGTTGCGCCCGGTGGCCCGGGTCGCCCACGTCGACTTCGACGAGCCGACGAAGCCGTCCGTCGCCGAACCCGAGGCCGTCGTGGAGCCCGACGAAAAGCCCGTGCACACCCGCCGCGGCAAGCCGGTCATCCCGGCGTGGGAGGACGTGTTGCTCGGCGTCCGCTCGGGCGGGCAGCGCTAGGTCCGATGGTGGCCACCCGCTAAGCCCGATGGTGGCCACCCGCTAAGCCCGATGGTGGCGACCCGCTTCGCCCGGCTACGCCGCGCTCGCGATCACCACTAAGCCCGACCCGCGGCCGTCAGGGCCAGCAGCACAATCCACGCGCCCGCGACGCCCACCGCGGCGCCCAGCACGAACCAGCGCAGCACCGGGGTACGCCGCCACCCCCACAAGGTCGGTGCCAGTCCCCCGGCGGCCACGACGTTGAGCCCCACGGCCAGCAGCGCGTGCACCCGAACCAGCCCCAGGCTGAGCACCACGATCGCGGCCGCGGTGACCACCGCGACGAATGCGGTCACCGTCAAACCCGTTGCCCAGGGGACGGATTCGTCTCTCATCAGCCGGAGCCTAGTCTGACTGTCCATCGCCGCCTCTCGTCGAGCGGGCCCGCTCGTAGAACGCCAGCGCCGCCGCGGTCGCGACGTTGAGCGAGTCGGTGCCCCGCGACATTGGGATGCGCACCCGCACATCGCTCAACCGCAGGGTGGCCGGCGTCAGCCCCGGCCCCTCGGCGCCCACCAGCACCGCGACGCGGTCGTCGCGCGCGGTCGTCATCGCCTCCGGCAGGGCGCACGCAGTGCCTTGCGGGGTCATCGCCATCAGCCGAAAACCGTTCTGCCGCAACGTCTCAAGTTCGGCGGGCCAGGAGGCCGCGCGCGCATACGGCACCAGCAGCGCATGGCCCATCGACACCCGGACCGCGCGGCGGTACAGCGGGTCGGCGCAGCCGCTGCCGAACACCACCGCGTCGACGCCGAGGCCCGCCGCGTTGCGGAAGATCGAGCCCAGGTTCTCGTGGTCGTTGACCCCTTCGAGGACCGCGACGGTGCGGGCCCCGGCGATCACGTCGGCGACGCTGGATTCGGGCACCCGCCGGGCGGCCGCCAGCACGCCGCGATTGAGATGGAAGCCGACCACCCGGGCCATGACGTCGGCGGAGGCCCGGTAGAACGGCACGGCGCTGCCGGCCAGATCGTCCTCGAGCTCGGCGAGCCGGCGGTCGGTGCCCAGCAGGGCATGCGGGCGGAAGCGCGACGCCAGCATGCGCTGCACCACCAGCACGCCCTCGGCGATCACCAGCCCCTTGCCGGACGGCAGATCGGGACGACGGTCGACGCTGTTCAGGTCGCGGAAATCGTCGAGCCTGGGATCGTCGGGGTCGTCAACGTCCTGAATATTCAGGGCTTCGGTCCGGTAACTCACGGGCCTTCGTCGACCAGGGCCAACATCAGATCGGCCGCGTTGCGCAGGGTGTCGCGTTGTTCGCTGTCCAGCGTCGCCAGCCGCTTGGCCAGCCACTCCTGGCGGGCACGACGGTTCGCCTTGACCAGCTCGGCCCCGGACTCGGAGACCGAGACGAGCACCTGCCGGCCGTCGACCGGGTGCGGCGCGCGGTCCACCAGGCCCATCTCGGCCAGCGATGCGATGACCCGGGTCATCGACGGCGGCCGGACCCGTTCGCGGATCGCCAGGGCGCCCGGTGTCATCGGGCCTTCGTTGGTCAGCATGGCCAGCGCCGACAGCTGGGACAACGACACCGGCGACGAAGGGTTGCGAAACCGCAGTTGGCGGGCCAGCCGCATAACTGCCAGTGACAGGTCGCTGGCCAGCCGCGCATCGCTGTCAGGCATGGCGCGAGGTTACACGCACGCCCGAGAAACCGGGACACGAACCGGTGAACCACCGGTGTGGATTCTTTTCGCTAAGCTTCGGAATTTTGCTCGAAACGCTTATCCGCCCGCCCATCCCACCTTGCTCAGCGGTTTTCCGATCATCCGTTTCGGCAATTGGGTGCGCCGCCCGCGAGCGCCGGCGGCGGGCTATGTTAATCGCGATGCCTGCCGAACCCGGTGACAACCGCACCGCGCCGCCGCTGCCGGCCGCGCTGCTGCACGTGTGGCCGTTCATCGCGCTGGGCGCGCTGGGCTGGCTGGCCGCGGTGGCCGCCGCTTTCCTGGTGCCCGCCCTGCAGGGTTGGCGTCCGGTGGCCCTGGCCGGGCTGGGCGTCGGGGTGCTCGGTACGAGCATCTTCCTGCTGCAGCTGGCCGCGGCCCGGCGCGGTGCGCGCGGGGCCCAGGCCGGGCTCGAAAACTTTCTCGACCACAAGTAATTCGCACACCTGGAGGAGCGATGGTAGCCCCGCTGTTGCAAACACACGTCGACATCGACGCCCCGGTGGCCACCGTGTGGGGATTGATTTCGGACCTGCGGCGCATGCCGCAGTGGAGCCCGCAATGCAGATGGATGAAGCCCTTCGGCCCGGTCCGTCAGGGCACCAGGACCCTCAACCTCAACCGCCGCAAGCGGATGTTCTGGCCGACCACGTGCACGGTCGTCGATATCGTCCCCGACCGCAGGCTCGCGTTCCGCGTGGACACCAACAACACCATCTGGACCTATGAGCTTGAGCCCAGCGGCGAGGGCACGCGGCTGATCGAGAGTCGGCACGCCGAAAACGGCGTCACCGCCTTTTCGAACCTGTCGGTGAATGCGCTCTTCGGCGGGACCGAGAACTTCGAACGCGAGTTGCTCGACGGGATGAACGCCTCGCTGGCGCGCATCAAGGCCGCCGCCGAAACCGGCTAGTCCGGCGTCTCGGTCTGCGGCTGCTGCTCGGGCTCCGGCTGCTGCTCGGACTCCGCGGCCTCGGACACGGGCTCGGCCTCCGCCGTCTCACCCGGCGCCTCGGGCTGCTGCTCCGTGGCCTCGAGCTGTTGCTCCGCGACCTCGGCCTCCGGCTGCGCTTCGGACGCCTCTGCCGACTCCGCGGGCGGCGCGGTCGGCTCGACCGGTGCCTGGGTGACGTCCAGCAGGCCGTCGTCGTAGGGCTCATACGCCGGCGACCCGGTGCCCGCCGGGGCCGGGGTGTCCGAGTGTGCACCGCAGCCGTACAGCTTGTCGACGATGTGCCCGTCGGCCGACAGTTCGTTGCCGCACACGCCGAACAGCGAGCCCAGGGATCCCGAGAGCGGCAGGAAGAAGCCGCAGTCGCGGCACACCCGCTTGGTCGACCGCGCCATCGGCGAGTCGGGGCCGTAATCGCCGGTGCGCCAGCGTTCGGCCGCCTCCGCGCGGCCCTCCGCGCTCATCACCCAACGCCGGCCCAGCCCGATTTCCGCGGCGGTCTCGTCGACCTCGGGGTCACCGCTGGCGGTGTAGCCGGGAACCAGCCGGGGATCGTCGGCGGCGGGCGCCAACAGATCGCCGGGGCTCAGGTCCCCGGGCCGCACCCGTTGCTCCCACGGCACCCATTCCGGGGCGAGCAACGCCGTCGGCCCGGGCACCAGCACCACCTCGCTGATGGTGGCGTGATCGGCGCCGGGATAGGCGGCCACGACGACCGCCCACTGCCAGCCCTGGTAGCCGGGCAAATGCGCCAGGAACCGGTGGGTGGCGGTATTCGGGTCTTCGTAGCCGACGCCCAGATAGTCGCCGACCATCTCCGGCCCGCTGAACTCCACGACCGCGGCCCTGGCCTGGTCTGCCGCGCCCGTGAGCACCGTCGCCAACCCCTCGGGCCAGTCGGCCGCGGTCGCCACGGCGTACTCCACGATGGGCTCCTCGATGAGTCGGGTCGCGCTGTCTTCTTTCTGCATTGCGGTTCCAATACTAGGTTGACGAGCCACGCCCCGTTACCTGCAGACGCATCCAGGCGGCATAGGGGAGAATCGGGACGTGTCTGGACGGCGGCAAAACAATCCGGGCCGAGTGGCCCCTCAGCCGGGCCGCCGGCCCCGCAATGGCGCTGCTTCCCAGCATCCGGGCGCGGCCAATTACCCCGCCGGCGGGGCCGCCGATCGGCGCACCCGCCGCCCGACGCCGATGCCGAGCGCCAACCGTTACCTGCCCCCGCTGGGCCACCAGCCGGAGCCCGAACGCAACACCGCCGCGGCGCCTCGCGGTCCGGCTTCCGGCGAGCGGATCACCGTCACCCGCGCCGCGGCGCTGCGCAGCCGCGAGATGGGTTCGCGGATGTACTGGATGGTGCAGCGCGCCGCGACGGCCGACGGCGCCGACAAATCCGGGCTGACGGCGCTGACGTGGCCCGTGGTGGCCAACTTCGCGGTGGACGCCGCAATGGCAGTCGCGCTGGCCAACACGTTGTTCTTCGCGGCGGCCACGGGCGAGAGCAAGGGGCGGGTCGCGCTGTATCTGTTGATCACCATCGCGCCGTTCGCGGTGATCGCACCGCTGATCGGCCCGGCGCTGGACCGGCTGCAGCACGGCCGCCGCGTCGCCCTGGCCGCGTCGTTCGCCCTGCGGACCGCGCTGGCCGTGCTGCTGGTGATGAACTACGACGGCGCCAGCGGCAGTTTCCCGTCGTGGGTGCTCTATCCGTGCGCGCTCGCGATGATGGTGTTCTCGAAGTCGTTCAGCGTGCTGCGCAGCGCGGTGACACCGCGGGTGATGCCGCCGACCATCGACCTGGTGCGGGTCAACGCAAGGCTGACCATGTTCGGTCTGCTGGGCGGCACCATCGTCGGCGGCGCGATCGCGGGTGGCGTCGAATTCGTCTGCACCCACCTGTTCAAGCTGCCCGGGGCGTTGTTCGTGGTGATCGCGGTGACGATCGCCGGCGCCATGCTGTCGATGCGGATACCGCGCTGGGTCGAGGTGACCGCCGGTGAGGTTCCCGCCACCCTGAGCTATCGCCAGGACAGTGAACCGCTGCGCCGCAGCTGGCACAAGGAAGTCAGCGGGGCGCTGCGACAGCCGTTGGGCCGCAACATCATCACCTCTCTGTGGGGTAACTGCACCATCAAGGTCATGGTGGGTTTTCTGTTCCTGTATCCCGCGTTCGTCGCCAAGGCCCACCAGGCCAACGGCTGGGCCCAGATCGCCATGCTCGGCATGATCGGCGCCGCGGCCGGGATCGGCAATTTCGTCGGCAACTTCACCAGTGCCCGCCTGAAGCTGGGCCGGCCCGCCGCGCTGGTGGTGCGCTGCACGGTGGCGGTGAGCGCGGTCGCGCTGGCCGCCTCGGTGGCCGGCAACCTGATGGTGGCCGTGATCGCCACACTGGTCACGTCGGGATCCAGCGCCATCGCGAAGGCGTCCCTGGATGCGTCGCTGCAGGACGACCTGCCGGAGGAATCGCGCGCGTCGGGCTTCGGGCGCTCGGAGTCGACGCTGCAGTTGGCCTGGGTCCTCGGCGGCGCGCTCGGGGTGTTGGTGTACACCGAGTTGTGGGTCGGCTTTACCGCGGTGACCGCGCTGCTCATCCTGGGCCTGGCGCAGACCCTGGTCAGCTTCCGCGGCAATTCACTGATTCCCGGCCTGGGAGGGAATAGGCCGATCATGGTCGAGCAAGAGGGCAAGCGCCGCGATGTCGGCGCCACGGCGGTGGTTGCCGAGTGAAATCCGGAAGCAAGCGTGGCGTGGCCGTGCTGCTCGCCTGCCTGGTTGCCGTGCTCTGCGTCGGCGCCGGCGTCGCGACCTGGTTGTTGGTGGGCCGCTCCGGCCCGCGGCATCCGGAGATCAGCGCGTATTCGCACGGCCACCTGACCCGGGTGGGGCCCTACCTGTACTGCAACGTGCTCAACCTCGAAGACTGCGAGACGCCGCAGCACCAGGGCGAGCTGCGGGTCAGCGAGCGTTACCCGATTCAGCTGTCGGTGCCCGATGCCATCTACCGGGCACCCTGGCGGCTGCTGCAGGTTTACGACGACCCCACCAACACCACCAGCACTATCTTCCGGCCGGGCACCCGGTTCGCCGTGACCATCCCCTCGGTCGACCCGCATCGCGGGCGTCTGGCCGGGATCGTCGTGCAGTTGCTGACGCTGGCGGTGGATCCGGCGGGCGAGCTACGCGACGTTCCGCACGCGGAATGGTCGGTGCGGCTGACCTTCTGAGGGTCGACCTTGTCGCTCAGGCCCCGTGGCCGGCGGGCACGCGTTCGCCTTCGAGCGGCGGCCCTGGAGGTGTGCCCGTCCCGAAGGGCTTGCCGCCCAAGCTCTCTCGCCCGTGCGGGGATAGCCAGTCGGTCAGGTCCGGACCCTTTGGCACGATCCGGGTGGGATTGATGTCGGCGTGCACGATGTAGTAGTGCTGCTTGATCTGGACGAAGTCGACGGTGTCACCGAAACCCGGCGTCTGGAACAGGTCGCGCGCGTAGGCCCACAGCACCGGCATCTCGCTCAATTTGCTGCGGTTGCATTTGAAATGCCCGTGATACACCGGATCGAAGCGGGCCAGGGTGGTGAACAGCCGCACGTCGGCCTCGGTGATGGTGTCGCCCACCAGGAATCGCTGATTGGTCAGCCGCTCGCTCACCCAATCCAGCGCGGTGAACAGCCGGTCATAGGCCGCCTCGTAGGCCTGCTGCGAGCCGGCGAACCCGCACCGGTACACGCCGTTGTTGATCTCGGTGTAGACCCGCTTGCTCACCTCGTCGATCTCCGCGCGCAGCCGCTCGGGATACAGCTCGGGCGCTCCGTCGCGGTGGTAGGCCGACCATTCCGTCGACAGATCCAGGGTCATCTGCGCGAAGTCGTTGGTGACCACCGCGCCGGTTCCGACGTCGACGATCGCGGGCACCGTGATGCCTTTGGGGTAGTCGGGAAACCGCTTGAAGTAGGCGTCCTGCAGCCGCGGGATCTTCAGCACCGGGTCGACACCACCCGGATCCAGATCGAACGTCCAACTGCGCTCATCGTGCGTGGGCCCGCAAAAGCCAATGGAGAGAACACTTTCCAGGCCGAGCAAGCGGCGCACGATGATCGCGCGGTTCGCCCACGGACACGCGCGGGCGACGATCAGTCGATACCGTCCTGGCTCGACGGGATAGCCGTCGCGTCCGTCAGCGGTGATGCGGGTGGTGATGTAGTCGGTGTCACGGGTGAATTCGCCCGCCTCGGCGACGTAGGTGGCCATGACGACAATTCTGCCTCAGCGACGGCCGTCGACGAACCCTGAGAAATCGAACGCGAAGCTACAGATTCGCCTCCGACGGCGCAGACACCGTCAAAAATCGCCGGGCCAGGTTGGGTTCCGTGGACTCGCCGGGCTCCCAGTGCGCGATCCAAGGCCCGGTGCCTTCTGACTGGTCGACGATCCCGTCCTCCAGCCAGGTGTAACGGCCCTCCAGGACGTTATGGGTCAGCTGAACATCGCTGCCGTCGGTGTTGGCCCACAACGCATGGAACAACGCTTCGACGCGGAGGGTCGCCTGCTGGCAGAACGTTTCGGCCAGCTCGTACGCCTGTTGACCGACGGTGGGGTCGGCGACACGCTGGCCCTCGGCCCGCACGCACGCCGCGGACATCGCGAACAGCTCGGCACCGATATCGACGATGCGACCCAGGAAGCCCTGCCGCTGTTCCAGCTTGGCCTGCCAGCGCGCCATCCCGTAGAAGGTGTTGCGCGCCAGCTTGCGGGACGAGCGTTCGGCGAACCGAAGGTGCGTCGCCAGCGGGCCGAACTCGTTGTACGCCTTCGGTCGCTGACCTTCGCCAAACACCAGCTGTGGCAACCACTTCGCGTAGAACCCGCTCGCACCGACCGCCGCGGCGGCCTTCTGCCGCAAACCGGCGTCGGACTTGGCCAGGGCGCCGGCCGCTGCGAGGTGTGCATCGACCGCCTCGCGGGCGATGAGCAGCCGCATGATCTCGCTGGATCCTTCGAAGATGCGGTTGATCCGCAGGTCCCGCACCACCTGCTCGACGGGCACCGCGCGCTCACCTCGCGCAGCCAATGACTCCGCGGTCTCATAGCCCCGGCCACCCCGGATCTGCAAAACCTCATCGCCGATGGTGCACGCCATCTCGCTAGCCCACAATTTGGCCAGCGCGGCTTCGATGCGGATGTCGTTGCGTCCCTCGTCGGCCATCTGCGAGGACAGCTCGAGCACCGCTTCAAGCGCGTAGTTGGTCGCGGCGACGAACGAGATCTTGCCAGCCACCGCTTCATGTTTGGCCAGCGGCTTGCCCCACTGCACACGCTCACCAGACCATTCGCGGGCGATCTTCAGCGCCCACTTGGACGCACCCGTCGCGGTCGCAGGCAGCGACAGCCGTCCGGCGTTGAGTGTGGTCAACGCGATCTTGAGCCCGTCGCCTTCTCGGCCGATCAAATTTTCGCTGGGCACCCGAACCCGGTGCAGCCTGGTCACGCCGTTCTCAATACCGCGCAGCCCCATGAACTTGTTACGCCGCTCCACGGTGATCCCCGGCGAATCGGCCTCGACCACGAAAGCGCTGATGCCGCCGCGATGCCCGTCGCCCTTGGGCACCCGGGCCATGACCACCAGCAGCTCGGCGACCACGCCGTTGGTGGTCCACAGTTTCACGCCATCGAGTTCGTACGCCTCGCCGTCGTCCGTCGGCGTTGCCGTGGAGGCCAACCGCGCCGGGTCGGAGCCCACATCTGGTTCCGTGAGCAGAAACGCCGATATAGCCCCAGCAGCACACCGCGGCAAGTACTTCCGTTTCTGTTCCGGGGTCCCGGCGAGTTTGAGCGGCTCGGGTACTCCGATCGACTGATGGGCCGACAGCAGTGCGCCGAGACTGGGATGAACGCTCGAAACCATCATCAGTGCGCGGTTGTAGGCAACTTGGGACATGCCCAGCCCGCCGTATTCGGACGGGATTTTCATGCCGAAACAACCCAATTCGGCCAGGCCCTTCACGTATTCATCGGGAATCTGCGCATCGCGCTCGATGACACTGCCGTTAACGGTGTCCAAAAATTGCCGCAGCTTGTCGAGAAACGCTCCGATGCGCTCCTCGTCGGCGTCAGACGGTTTGGGAAATGGGTGTATGAGTTCCAGCGGGAAACGCCCAAGGAATAACCCTTTGGCGAAAGACGGTTTATCCCAACCACTTTCGCGAGATTCCTCGGCGAGAGCTCTCGCCTGCTCCTCGGTGACCTGCGTTTGCTGTGTCATCGCAGCCTCCTCGCTAAACGACTGACACGACGTGGGTTGGCACTACCGGCCTGAATACCACACCTACGGATGTCGAAGTTACCACCGAGTAGCTTCGTGGCGCAGTCGGTTCTGAGTCACCGATCGGTCAGGCGTCGAGCTCCCGGGCCACGGCCTTGACCACCTCGGAAACCCGGCGGGCGGTCTTGCGGTCCGGGTAGCGGCCCTTGCGCAACTCGGGCTGCACGGTGCTTTCCAGCAGGGTGATCATGTCCTCGACCATGCCGTGCAGCTCGTCCGGGCTGTGCTTGTGCTCGACCGGCGCCTCGCGACGCGCCTTGGTCAGGCTGGGCGGCGGCTCAATCAGCTTGAGGCTCAACGCTTGCGGCCCGCGCCGCCCGGAGGCGATGCCGAACTCCACACGCTGGCCCGCCTTGAGGCCCTCGACCCCGGCGGGCAACGCCGACGAGCGGACGTACACGTCTTCGCCGTCCTCTTGCGACAGGAAGCCGAAGCCCTTGTCAGCGTCGTACCACTTAACCTTGCCCGTCGGCACTGGTCTCACCTGCTTGTCTAACGAATCAGTAGAAATAGGCAACACAATAAGCGTCCCGCCTGCGCAGGACGCCATATTAGGAGTCTGATCCTACTCGGATGCCCGGGTAACCAGCACCCCCGTTATCGGGCACTCGGTACGCTTGGTAGTACCCGCGGAGGAGATATGCGCCTAGTCCTTAACGTCATCTGGTTAGTCTTCGGCGGCCTCTGGATGGCCGTCGGATACTTGGCTGCGGCGCTCATCAGCTTCTTGCTCATTATCACCATCCCGTTCGGCTTCGCGTCGCTGCGCATCGCCTCCTACGCGCTGTGGCCGTTCGGCCGCACCATCGTGGACAAGCCGACCGCGGGGTCGGGCGCCCTGATCGGGAACGTCATCTGGATAGTGCTGTTCGGTGTGTGGCTGGCGATCGGTCATCTGGTCAGCGCGGCGGCGATGGCGCTCACGATCGTCGGCATTCCGCTGGCGCTGGCCAACCTCAAACTGATCCCGGTGTCATTGATGCCGCTGGGCAAGCAGATCGTTCCGATCAGCTCGCCCACTCACCACGTGCCGCCGGTGGCCGCATGACGCTGACGACGCTGGGCCTCCCGACGGTGCCGAGCCGCGACGGCGGCCCGGCCGTACCCACGAACGCGCCGACCACCGGCCCGCTGGTGGACACCTATGGGCGGGTCGCCACCGACCTGCGGGTGTCGCTGACCGACCGCTGCAACCTGCGCTGCAGTTACTGCATGCCCGCGGAGGGCCTGAACTGGCTGCCGGGCGAGCAACTGCTCAGCGCCGACGAGCTGGCCCGGCTGATGCGCATCGCGGTCACCCGGCTGGGGGTGACCAGCGTGCGGTTCACCGGCGGCGAGCCCCTGCTGGCGCGCCACCTCGAAGAGGTGGTCGCCGCGGCCGCCGGCCTGCAGCCGCGCCCCGAGATCTCGATGACCACCAACGGTGTTGGGCTGGCGCGGCGGGCCGCCGGGCTGGTCCGGGCGGGCCTGGACCGGGTCAACATCTCGCTGGACAGCGTGGATCGGCAGCATTTCGCGAGCATCACCCGTCGCGACCGCCTCGATGACGTGCTGGCCGGCTTGGCCGCGGCCAAGGAAGCCGGCCTGACGCCGGTGAAGGTGAACGCCGTGCTCGACCCCGCCACCGGGCGCGAGGACGTGGTGGAGCTGCTGCGGTTCTGTCTCAACCTCGGCTATCAATTGCGCGTCATCGAGCAGATGCCGCTGGATGCCGGTCACCAATGGCGCCGCGACGCCGCGTTGAGCGCCGACGACGTGCTGGCCGCGCTGCGCCCGCACTTTCGGCTGCGGCCGGACCCGGCGCCGCGTGGATCGGCGCCGGCCGAGCTCTGGCTGGTCGACACCGGCCCAGGCACACCGAGCGGAAAGTTCGGCGTCATCGCGTCGGTCTCGCACGCCTTCTGCTCGACGTGTGACCGCACTCGGTTGACGGCCGACGGCCAGATCCGCAGCTGTCTGTTCGCCGAACAGGAGACCGACCTGCGCGGGCTGCTGCGCGGCGGAGCGCCCGACGACGCGATCGAGGCGGCGTGGCGTACCGCGATGTGGGGCAAGCCCGCCGGTCACGGCATCAACGACCCGAACTTCATCCAGCCCGATCGCCCGATGAGTGCGATCGGTGGCTAGCCCCATGGGACAGACCCCTGTCCAAGCCAACGGAATCCAGGTGACGGTGCGCTACTTCGCGGCCGCCCGCGCGGCCGCGGGTGTCGAGTCGGAGACGGTGGTGCTGCGCCCCGGCACCACGGTCGGCGAGCTGGTCGAGCGGCTCGCCGTCCGGGGGTCTCGCCTGGCCACCGTGTTGACCCGGTGCTCGTACCTGCGCGACGGGATCGCCGTCCGCGACGAGACCGCGGCGTTGCAAACCGGTGACACGATTGATGTTCTGCCGCCCTTTTCTGGCGGCTGAAACTGTGAGTTATCTCACGTAACGGATTCATAACGGCGCGGTCACGCTCCGATATCGCCCACATTGACCTGCGCAAACACTATGTCTTCCTGCGGTTTTCGCGGATGGCCGAGAGGGAAACGCCGGGTTTCGCAAGACGTGACGAGACAAACAGAAACCGTTACCGTCTCCGAAGGCTCGCCAGCCATCCCGATTGGCGGACCTCCCCTCCCTATCGCGCCGAGCTCCATCCAATAGGCGGGGGCCACCGAACCACATGGATGGAGACGGGGGACCCACCGGTCCACCGTGATCGGATTGGGGCCGCTCGCGGCTCCTAGGGGTGAAGCCGGCGTCGTCTCGCATGACGGCCGCGCCGGCCGGGTGGCCTCTCCAACCCGAACCCGACAGCTGACCTCGCAGGCGCGTGACGAGAGAGGAATACCCCGGCGCGTATGAGTGGACGTCACCGTAAGCCCAGCAGTTCAAACATCAGCGTCGCCAAGATCGCCTTCACCGGTGCGGTTCTTGGAGGCGGCAGCATCGCCCTTGCCGGCCAGGCGGCCGCGGCCACCGACGGCGAATGGGATCAGGTAGCCCGTTGCGAATCCGGCGGCAACTGGGCCATCAACACCGGCAACGGTTACCACGGCGGCGTGCAGTTCAGCTCGAGCACCTGGGCGTCGCACGGCGGTGGCCAATACGCCCCGTCGGCCGAACTAGCCACCAAAGAACAGCAGATCGCCGTCGCCGAACGGGTGCTCGCCAGCCAGGGCCGTGGCGCCTGGCCCGTCTGCGGTGGCCCGCTGTCGGGCCCCAGCCAGCGCGACGTGCCCGCGCCGGCACCCCCAGCGGACGCACCGCCCGTCGCGGACACGGACTTCCACGGTTTCGTACCGGCCGGCATGCCGCAGCATGTTTCCGAAGCCGGCTACACCCAGCAGCTGTGGGACGCCATCCGGGCCCAGGACGTTCAGGGCAACGACGCGCTGGACGCTCTCGCTCAGCCTTCGCCTAACGCCTGACCCGCCACATTCCCCGCACGCCCCGAAAACCCTCCTGTTCGGGGCGTGTCGGGCACGGCGCACCATGCCGGTGGCCGGCACTATAAGGCCGACGTGACTACCGCGTCAGGCCGAGCCCACCCACTCCTCGGTGCCGTCGGCGAAGAATTGGTGCTTCCATACCGGCAGCCGCGCCTTGATGGTGTCCACCAGGTGCGCACAGGTGGCGAACGCCGCCTGCCGGTGGTCGGCGGCGACGGCGGCCACCAGCGCGGCCTCTCCGATGCGCAGCGCGCCGATCCGGTGGCTGGCGGCGACGGCACGCACACCGCTGGACTGCTCGGCCACCTCGGCCACCACATCGGCGATCACCTGCTCGGCCGACGGGTGCGCCGAATACTCCAGCCGCACCACCCGCCGTCCGCCGTCGTGGTCGCGGATCATGCCGACGAACCCGACGATGGCCCCGGCCGACTGGTGGCCCACCAACTCTTCGTGCTCGGCCAGTGAAATCGGGTGCTCGGTCATGGCGGCGCGCACGACGAGCGTCATCGCTGGTGATCTTTACCGGCGAGCTGGTCGAGCGCGTGGTCGAGCACACCGGCGAGCACGCCGAGGCCGTCGCGAACCCCTCCGGGCGAACCCGGCAGGTTGACGATCAGGGTCTGGCCGGCCACACCGCACACTCCCCGCGACAGCACCGATGTCGGCACCTTGGGCAGGCCGGACTGGCGGATCGCTTCCGCCAGCCCCGGCACCATGTAGTCGACGAGAGCCACGGTCTGGTCCGGTGTGCTGTCGCTGGGCGAGATGCCGGTGCCACCGGAGGTGATGATGACGTCGACCTCGGCGTCGATCGCGGTGCGCAGCGCGTCGCCGACCGGCGGCCCGTCGGCGACCACCTCCGGCTGCACGTCCGAAAAGCCCCGCTCCGCCAGCCATTCGGCGATGATCGGGCCGCACCGGTCGTCGTACACACCCGACGACGCGCGGGTCGAGGCGATGATGACGCGGGCTGAACGGGAACTCATGGGCGCGCCCACCTTCCGGTTTTGCCGCCTTCCTTGCGCAGCACTCGAATGTCGTCGATTCGTGCGGCCGGGTCTACCGCCTTGATCATGTCGTAGAGCGTCAGGCCCGCGACGCTGACGGCGGTCAGCGCTTCCATCTCCACCCCCGTGCGGTCGGTGCTTCGCACCGTTGCGATGATCTCGATCTCAGACTCGCCCACGGTGAAGTCGATGTCGACCCCCGTGAGGGCAAGTTGATGACAAAGCGGGATGAGGTCGCTGGTGCGCTTCGCGGCCTGAATGCCGGCTATCCGCGCGGTGGCCAGCGCATCGCCCTTGGGCAGGCCGCCGGTCGAGATCAGCCCCACCACGTGCGCCGACGTGCGCAGGACGCCGGCGGCGACCGCGGTGCGCTTGGTAGCCACCTTCGCGCTGACGTCGACCATGTGCGCCGCCCCGTGATCGTCCAGGTGTGACAGGGCGCCCGAGCCGGAGGCCTCAGAGGCCCTAGCCATCTGGCGGCCTACCGATTGACGACGGTGACCGGGTGCAGGTAGGGCAGATCTGCGGAGGGCAGCGGGAACACCAGCTCGCCGAAGGGGGACAGCGCACCCGTGCGATCGGTCACGAGTTCACTGACCGCATGGTCGTCGGGGTCCGTCGTCGGCCAGCCGTTGTCGACATACTTGGTCTTGCGAGCTTTGCCCTCAGCAGTGTCAGCCACGAGATCCATTCTTACAGGTGGCCGCACAGCATGCGCCGCAAGACCCGGGGGTTCGGAGACGCACGGCCCTCGCCGCCGATGGTCAACGCCAAGGTGAGGCGATCACCCATCGAGCTCTGCTCGGCACCCGTCACCTGCTTTACGCTGGTCAGCAATGACCGACAACACCCCGGATATCCCGCTGGGGTCTTGGCTGGCCGAGTTATCCGATGAGCGGCTGATCCGACTGTTGGAATTGCGGCCGGACCTCGCCCAGCCCCCACCCGGCAGCATCGCCGCACTGGCCGCGCGCGCCCAGGCCCGCCAGTCGATCAAGGCCGGCACCGACGACCTCGACTTCCTGCGCCTGGCCGTCCTCGACGCGCTGCTGGTGCTGCAGGCCGACGCGGAGCCGGTGCCGACCGCGAAGCTGCTGGCGCTGATCGATGACCGCGCCCCCGAAACCGACGTCCTCGACGCCGTCGACGACCTCCGGCTGCGCGCCCTGGTGTGGGGCGAGGCCGCGCTGCGGGTGGCCGCCGACGCCGCGACCGGAATGCCGTGGCATCCGGGGCAGGTCATCCTCGAGGACACCTCGCGCGGCGCCGAGGAGATCGCCGGCCTGATCGACGACCTCAACCAGGCGCAGCTCGATGTGTTGGAGAAACTTCTCGAGGGCTCCCCGATGGGCCGCACCCGCGACGCCGCGCCCGGCGCACCCACCGACCGGCCGGTGCCCCAGCTGCTGGCCATGGGGCTGCTGCGGCGCATCGACGCCGAGACGGTGATCCTGCCCCGCCACGTCGGGCAGGTGTTGCGCGGCGAGCAGCCCGGCCCCATGCAGCTGACCGCGCCCGACCCGGTGGTGTCGACGACCACGGCCGACGACGCCGACGCGGCGGCCGCCGGGGCCGTCATCGATTTGCTGCACGAGGTCGACGTCCTGCTTGAAACGCTTTCCACCGCACCGGTTTCCGAGCTGCGCAGCGGCGGGCTGGGCATTCGTGACGTCAAGCGGCTGAGCAAGGCGACGGGCATCGAGGAGCCGCGGCTGGGGTTGATCCTCGAAGTCGCGGCCGCGGCCGGATTGATCGCCAGCGGCATGCCCGACCCCGAGCCGGTCACCGGCGAGGCACCGTATTGGGCGCCGACCATCGCCACCGACCGGTACGCCGCGATGTCGGCCGCCGAGCGCTGGCAGCTGTTGGCGAGCAGTTGGCTCGACCTTCCCGGTCGCCCGGCGCTGATCGGCAGCCGCGGGCCCGACGCCAAGCCCTACGGAGCCCTCACCGACGGGCTGTACTCCACGGCCGCGCCGCTGGATCGACGGCTGTTACTCGGCATGCTGTCCGAGCTGTCGCCGGGCGCCGGCGTCAATGCGGCGACAGCCTCCGCGGCGCTGATCTGGCGGCGTCCGCGCTGGGCGAAGCGGTTGCAGCCCGGACCCGTCGCCGACCTGCTCGCCGAGAGCAACGCCCTGGGCCTGGTGGGCCGCGGGGCGATCAGCACGCCGGGGCGAGCGTTGCTGGACGACGACGGGGATCCGCAGGTCGCGATCGAGGCGATGAACCGGGCCCTGCCCAAACCGGTCGACCACTTCCTGGTGCAGGCGGACCTGACCGTGGTCGTGCCCGGGCCGTTGGAGCGCGACCTGGCCGAGCAACTCGCCGTCGTTGCCACCGTCGAATCGGCCGGCACCGCGATGGTGTACCGGGTCAGCGAGCAGTCGATCCGGCACGCACTCGATGTCGGCAAGACGCGTGACTGGATGCATTCCCTGTTCGCCAACCATTCCAAAACCCCAGTGCCCCAAGGGCTTACTTATCTCATCGACGATGTCGCGCGCCGGCATGGGCAGCTGCGGATCGGCATGGCCGCGTCGTTCGTGCGCTGCGAGGACCCCGCGCTGCTGGCGCAGGCCGTTGCCGCGCCGGCGACCGAAGGGGTGCAGTTGCGGGCGCTGGCGCCGACGGTCGCGGTGTCGCCGGCGCCCATTAGCGAGGTGCTCGTCGCGTTGCGCGCGGCGGGCTTCGCTCCGGCGGCCGAGGATTCCTCCGGCGCCATCGTCGACGTGCGTCCGCGCGGCGCCCGGGTGGCCACACCCCAGCAGCGCCGCCCGTATCGTCCGGTCCGGCGTCCCAACAGCGAAAGCCTCAACGCGGTGGTGGCGGTGCTGCGCAAGGTGACCGCCGCGCCGTTCGGCAATATCCGCGTCGATCCCGCCGTCACCATGACCCAGCTGCAGCGCGCGGCCAAGGAACAAGACACCCTGGTGATCGGTTATCTGGATGCGGCGGGCGTGGCCACCCAGCGGGTGGTGTCGCCGATCACCATCAAAGGCGGTCAGCTGGTCGCCTTCGATTCCGCGTCCGGGCGGCTGCGTGACTTCGCCATCCACCGCATCACGTCGGTCGTGTCGGCCACCGCCGGATAATGGTCGGCATGCAGAAGCACAGATGAGGAGGAGTGGCGCTGACGATGTCTGACGGACCGTTGATCGTGCAGTCGGATAAGACGGTGCTGCTCGAGGTGGACCATGGGCAGGCCGGCGCGGCGCGCGCCGCCATCGCGCCGTTCGCCGAGCTGGAGCGCGCGCCCGAGCACGTGCACACGTACCGCATCACGCCGCTGGCGCTGTGGAATGCGCGCGCCGCCGGTCATGACGCCGAGCAGGTTGTCGACGCGCTGGTGAGCTTCTCGCGCTACGCGGTGCCCCAGCCCCTGCTGGTCGACATCGTCGACACCATGGCCCGCTACGGCCGCCTGCAACTGGTGAAGAACCCCGCGCACGGCCTGACGCTGGTGAGCCTGGATCGCGCGGTGCTCGAAGAGGTGTTGCGCAACAAGAAGATCGCCCCCATGCTCGGCGCCCGCATCGACGACGACACTGTCATCGTCCACCCCAGCGAGCGCGGCCGCGTCAAGCAGATGCTGCTCAAAATCGGTTGGCCCGCAGAGGATCTCGCGGGCTACGTGGACGGCGAAGCGCATCCGATCAGCCTGGCCCAGGACGGCTGGCACCTGCGCGACTATCAGCAGATGGCCACCGATTCGTTCTGGTCCGGCGGCTCCGGGGTGGTGGTGCTTCCGTGCGGCGCCGGTAAGACGCTGGTGGGCGCGGCCGCCATGGCGAAAGCCGGTGCGACGACGCTGATTCTGGTCACCAATATCGTCGCGGCGCGGCAATGGAAGCGCGAGCTGATCGCGCGCACGTCGCTCACCGAGGACGAGATCGGCGAATACTCCGGGGAACGCAAGGAGATCCGGCCGGTCACCATTTCGACGTATCAGATGATCACGCGGCGCACCAAGGGCGAGTACCGGCACCTGGAGCTGTTCGACAGCCGGGACTGGGGGCTGATCATCTACGACGAGGTTCACCTGTTGCCGGCGCCGGTGTTCCGGATGACCGCCGATCTGCAGTCCAAGCGGCGCCTGGGCCTGACCGCCACACTGGTCCGTGAGGACGGCCGCGAGGGCGACGTGTTCTCGCTGATCGGCCCGAAACGGTATGACGCGCCGTGGAAGGACATCGAGGCGCAGGGGTGGATCGCGCCGGCCGAATGCGTCGAGGTGCGGGTCACCATGACGGACAACGAGCGGATGCTGTACGCCACCTCCGAGCCCGAAGAGCGGTACAAGCTGTGCTCGACGGTGCACACCAAAATCGCTGTGGTCAAATCGATCCTGGCGAAGCATCCCGGCGAGCAGACGCTGGTGATCGGCGCCTACCTCGATCAGCTCGACGAGCTCGGTGCCGAGCTGAACGCCCCGGTGATCCAGGGGTCCACCCGCACCAAGGAACGCGAAGAGCTGTTCGACGCGTTCCGGCGCGGCGAGTTGTCCACCCTGGTGGTGTCCAAAGTGGCGAACTTCTCCATCGATCTGCCGGAAGCCTCTGTGGCAGTGCAGGTTTCGGGAACGTTCGGCTCACGCCAGGAGGAGGCGCAACGGCTGGGTCGGCTGCTGCGGCCCAAGTCAGACGGTGGGGGCGCCATCTTCTATTCCGTGGTGGCGCGCGACAGCCTGGACGCCGAATACGCCGCGCACCGGCAGCGCTTCTTGGCCGAGCAGGGTTACGGCTACATCATCCGCGACGCGGACGACCTGCTGGGGCCGGCGATTTAGTTGTGGCGGGTCGCCGATCAGCGCAGCGGCCCCGATGTTGTTCAACGCGCCGTGATCAACGAATTCTATTCCGGCTCTTGACCTCTCTTCGAGACCGCAAACCCAGCAAGGGTCACGAGAGCAGCGCCGACTCCACCGACGTAGGCCTTGGCCATGTCGCGGGCGGAGATGCCCGGGCATTCCGACAGCGAGGCCAGCCACGCGACGGCGTCATCGCGTTCGTCGTTGTAGTAGGCCCGAAGCGGGCATGGCATCCAGCCGCCGATGGCGCGGCTTGTTGCCCGAATCCAGCCGATATCGCTCACGACGGCGCACCCGTCGAGCAACGGCAGATAGCCCGTTCCGAGCCGCGCGTCCGCCCATAGCGCTCCCCCCGTAATGCGCTGGAATCCCGGGCCGAATTGGTACAGCAATCGCAACCGACCTTCTGTGCGCCCTGCCCCTTCGACCATCGGCCTGAAGATTCGCTCGTAATCCACTGCCGTCACCGTCCCGGTGGCTTCGAGCGCATGAATGCCCGCGGGCATGCCCGTAAGTTCCCTCAGCACAGCACCTCCTCCACGGCGCCGACGGAGGCGATCAACGCTTTCACGGTCACTTCGGCACCGTATTTGATGTCCTATTGCAACTATTGCATGGTGATATAGTAATCCCATCCATCACCGCGGAGGCGAGCACATGAAGATCGGCATTGTCGGCGCCGGTATCGCCGGCCCCACTCTTACGTATTGGCTGTCACGGTATGGCCACGAACCAACCTTGATCGAGAAGACACCGCGGCTTCGCACCGGCGGCTACATCGTGGACTTTTGGGGCGGCGGGTATGCCGTTGCCGAACGCATGGGACTCACCGCCGAGCTGCACGCCACGGGATACGCGGTGCGCGAGGTGCGACTCGTGGACCGGAATTCGAGGCGGGTGGGGGGCTTTTCGGCTGAACCGTTCCGGCGGAACGTCGATGGCCGGTTCGTCACCGTGCCACGTGGTGATCTGTCGGCCATGATCTATCGCTCCATCGACAACCGCGCCGAAACTCTGTTCGGTGAAACCGTCTCGGCTATCGAGCAACACGATGCGGGTGTGCGAGTCACACTCGAGGGCGGCGGATCACGGCACTTCGACCTGCTCATCGGTGCGGGTGGAATCCATTCTCCCGTGCGCGACTTGGTATTCGGCCCGCAATCCAGATTTGAAACGGATCTCGGCTACAGAGTCGCGGCGTTTGAAGCCGAGGGCTATCGGCCGCGTGATGAACTCGTCTACCTCGCCTACACCCTGCCGGGACGCATGATCGCCCGATTCGCAATGCGTAACGAGAAGACGATGTTTCTTTTCGTTTTCACCGCTGATCACATGAGCGGTCCCGAGCCGCAAGATGTGTCACAGGCCAAGGCAACCCTGCATCAGGTCTTCGGCAACGCGGGCTGGGAATGCCCGGAGATCCTGCGCCGACTCGACGGCGCCTCCGATGTCTACTTCGATCGCACCAGCCAAATCGTCATGGACCACTGGTCGGACGGGCGAGTAGCGCTCATCGGTGACGCCGCGGCCGCGGTCTCTTTGCTGGCAGGCGAAGGGACCGGCCTGGCAATGGTGCAGGCCTACACACTGGCGGGCGAACTCAGCCGGGCGGGAGCCGATCACCAGGATGCGTTTCGTCGCTACGAGCGTCAGCTGCGTCCGGTGGTCGAGGCCAGGCAACGGTCGGCGCGCGCATTCGCCACGATGTTCACGCCAAAGACGGCGCTGGGTCTGTGGACCCGCAACCAAGCGTCCAAACTGTTGAACATTCCGCGGCTGGCCGACCGGGTCGTCCGGAGTGAATTCCGTGACGACATCGCCTTACCCGAATATGCACTCTAAACCGGACGATTGGACCTGAGAAGGGTTTGGGCTCAGGCGGTTTAGCGCGACAGGATGGTCGCCGACGCGGTGCCGGGCGCGCCGTACACCTGGGCCAGCCCTACGCGCGGGTTGCCGGGCACCTGACGCTCCCCCGCCTCGCCGCGCAACTGCCGCACCAATTCGTGCATCTGCCGCAGCCCCGACGCGCCGATCGGCTCGCCGTTCGCGATCAGCCCGCCGTCGGTGTTGACCGGCATCGAGCCGTGGATTTCGGTGGCGCCGTCGGCCAGCAGCTTCTCCTGCTCGCCGTCCGCGCACAGACCGGTCTCGGCCATGTGGATCACCTCGGCGCCGGCGTCGGTGTCCTGCAGCTGCGCGACGTCGACGTCCTCCGGGCCGATGCCGGCCGCCTCGTAGGCGGCCTTGGCCGCATACACCGTCGGTGACGCGTCCTCGTCCAACGGCGCCGAGGTGGCGTGCACCTCGTAGGCACCGAAGCGCCGGGTCCGAATCTCGCAGGCGCGCACGTAAACCGGCTTGTCGGTGAACTTTTCGGCCAGATCCGCGCGACACATGATGACCGCGGCGGCCCCCTCGTCGGGCGCGCAGAACATGTACTGCGTCAACGGGTAGTTCAGCGCGGGCGAGTTGAGGATCTCCTCGACGGAGATCTCCTTGCGCCGGAAGGCATTCGGGTTCAGCGCACCATTGCGGAAGTTCTTGTTGGCCACCCGCGCCAGCGTCTCCTGGGAGATGTGGTGGTCGTGGATGTACTTGTTGGCCTTCATCCCGAAGAACTTGGTGGTGACGAACTGGCCGTTGTTGGCGTACCACTGGGGCAGCGCAAGCTTGGCGGGGTCGTCGGTGAAGGCGCCGCGCGGGTGCTTGTCGAGCCCGATCGCGATGCCGATGTCGTACTTGCCCAGCCGGATGGTGTCGGCGGTCTGCTGAATGGCGCTGGCCGACGTCGCGCAGGCGTTGAACACGTTGGTGAACGTGATACCGGTCAGCCCGACCAGCCGCGTCACCGCGTCGGGGTTGGAGACCTCGTAGCTGCCCCCGAAGCCGAACTGGATGTCCTTCCAGTCCACCCCGGCGTCTTTGAGCGCGAGCTGGACGGCCTCGGCGCCCATCTGCATCGCGGTCTTCTCGAACCGGCCGAACGGGTGCAGGCCCACGCCGATGATGGCGACGTCGTTGGTCATCTCAAATCCTCCTGGATCTTCTCAGACCGGCTGGAACGCGAACGTGATGATTTCGGCGCCCTCGTCGTCGGTCGCGAAAGGCACCATGGTGAGTTCGACTTCCTGGCCGAACTGCAGCTTGGCCGGGTCGTTCTCGGTCAACCGGCCTTCGACGCGGATGACGTCACCGAGCTGGACCAACCCCACGCCGAAGGGCACGAAGTCCTTGCCGGTGGGGCCGGCATAGGGAGCTCCGGGCGGGAACCCCTGGGTGGTCCACGCCACCAGCGTCCCGCGCCGGGGCAACAGCACATCGGACATGTCCGCGGCGCTGCATCGCGGGCACCACTGCTGCACCGGGAAGGTGGTGGCCGCACAGCTGCCACATCGGCTGCCGATCAGCTGCGGGCTCTCATCGGGCCAGGTAGAGATCTCGGGGGCTAGTGCCTTCTGCATCGAGGGATCCTCCAGGATCGTCCACAATCCGCCAACAGAATATTGCTCACTGAACCGTATAACAGCTTTCCGAAAAGTGGAAACCGCATTCTCATCCGTGGGAGGAAGGCCAGGCCATCGGCCGCCCGGGGCGCGGAGATAAGTTGGGCCCATGACGGTCACGGTGATACTCGAGCTCAGATTCAAGCCCGACGAGGTCGCTGCGGGGCGCGAGCTGATGGGCCGGGCGCTGCAGGACACCCGGGCGTTCGACGGCAACGTCCGCACCGACGTCCTTGTCGATGAGGACGACGAAGCGCACTGGCTCATCTACGAGTTGTGGGAGACGGTCGAACACGACGAGGCGTACCGCGCGTTTCGCGCCGGCGAAGGCAAGCTGACACAGCTTCCTCCGCTGCTGGCCGCGCCCCCGGCCAAGACCAGGTACGTCACCAGCGACATCTAGCTCAGCGCGGGAATCACTTCGCGTTCGAACAGCTCGATGCCGGACCGGTCGTAGGCGGCCTCGGGGAAGTAGCAGATCGCGTATTCGCACCCGAGGTCGCGGACCTTGGCGATCCGCTCGATGACCTGTTCCGTTGTGCCCGTTGCTCCCTCCGAACCGCCGGAGAGCATGGCATCCGCGGCCGCCTCGGGGACGTAGCGGGACATGCGGGCGCGTATCCGCAGCCGCCGGTCTTTGACGTCGGCCTCGGAGGTGCCGATGATCGCGCTGAAGTTGGCCGAGCGCACGATGGCGTCGAAGTCGGTGCCCACCTCACGACAGTGCTCCGCCAGCACATCCGATTTGTGTTTGAAGGCCTCGAGCTCCGGCGTGAAGTTGGTGTATTGCGCGTACTGCGCGGCGATGCGCAACGTCACCTTCTCGCCGCCACCGGCGATCCATAGCGGAATCCCGTTGTTCTGCAATGGTTTCGGTTCAACGATCGCGCCGTCGACCTGATAATGCTTGCCTTGCAAGCTGACCTTGCCGTCGCGCCACGCATCGCGCATGATCTGCACGCCTTCGTCCAGCCGGCCCAATCGCACACCTGCCGAGGGGAACCCGTAACCATAAGCGCGCCACTCATGTTCGTACCAGCCGCCGCCGATGCCCATCTGGATGCGGCCACCGGAGATGATGTCGGCCGTCGCGGCCACCTTGGCGAGGTAGACGGGGTTGCGGTAGCTCATCGCCGTGCACATCTGGCCGAGCTTGATCCGCGACGTGGTGGCCGCGTAGGCCGCCATCAGCGACCACGCTTCATGTGTGGCCTCGCCGGTCGGCATCGGCACGGTGTGGAAGTGGTCGTAGACCCACAACGAGTCCCACGCACTGCTGTCGGCGTAGGTGGCCAGGTCGCGCATCACCGCCCAGTGTTTTTCGGGCTCGATGTCAACCAGATCCATCCGCCAGCCCTGCGGGATGAAGAGTCCAAAGCGCATAACTAGGGACTGTAGCCCTGGGTTAGCCGCCCAGCGCGTCGAGTGCGGCCGCCACCGACTTCTCGCGCAGCTCCTCGTGGGGCGCATCGGGAAACTGCACGCAGCAGTCCTGCAAGCCGCCGAACGCGACCACCGCCCGAGTGGACTGCGCGAGCGTCGGCTTCTTGCCGAAGACCAGCCTGGCGAGCCGCTCCCGCCACGCGAGCACGGTGTCGATGAGGTCGAGGTCGATCAGCGTGGACAGCTCGGTCAACAGCAGCACCAGATCCCGCCGGTGCCGGTAGTGGAAGTCGAAATAGCCCTCCAGCAGCTCACGCACATCGTTGTGGCGGCGGCTCTCGTGCTCGGCGACGAACCGTTCTCCCTCGTCGATCAGCGGCACCAGGATGCTGCGCACCAGGTCTTCGCGTGACGGAAAGTGGTAGTACAGCGCGGGTTTGGTGATGCCCAGCTCATTTGCGATGTCCTGCAGGCTGGTGCGCTGCACGCCTCGCCGCAAGAACAGCTCGCGGGCCACCTCCTGGATGCGCTCACGGGTGTCCGACCGGGGCCTGCTCACCCCACGAGTTTATCTGACTTACCGATAGGTAAGTGGAATGTTATGCTTACCGAACGTTAAGTAAGTGTGGGGGTGATCATGCGGATACTCATCTCTGGCGCCAGCATCGCCGGCCCGGTCCTGGCGTACTGGCTGAACCGGTACGGCTTCGACGTCACCGTGGTGGAGCGCGCGCCGACGCTGCGCAAAACCGGCGGCCACGCCGTCGACTTGTTCCGTCCCGCAATGGAAATCTCGGCGAAGATGGGCGTCCTCCCTCGCATTGAGGCACTGGCCACCGGAACGGAACGGCTGACGATGTACCGGGAAGGCCGGACGAAGGCCACCCGGATCGACCTCACCAAGATCTATGCCGCCACCTCCGACCGGCACGCGGAGATCATGCGCGACGACCTGAGCGAGATCTACTACGACGCCGCCCGTGACGACGTCGAGTACCTGTTCGGCGACTCGATCACCGCGATCGAGCACGACGGCACCGTGACATTCGAGCACGCCCCGGCGCGCACCTTCGACGTCATCGTGGGCGCCGATGGGCTGCACTCCCACGTCCGGCGCCTGACCTTCGGCGAGGAGGCCGATCTGACGCGCTTCCTCGGGGGATACCTGTCGGTGGTGTCGGCACCCAAGGCGCTGGTCGATTCCGGCGAGATGGTCGCGCACGTCGGCGCCGGCCGTTTCGCCGGGATCTACACGGCGGATCACCTGGACGACGCCCGCGCGGTGTTCATGTTCCGCAGCAAAACGGAATTGGACTATGACCATCGCGATGCCTTGCGGCAGAAGAAATTACTGCACCAGGCCTTCAGTGGGATGCACGACCAGGTGGACAACTGGCTGGGCGAGCTGGAGCGCACGCCCACCTTCTACTTCGACTCGATCACCCAACTGCGCACCGACCGGTGGTCGCGCCGCCGGGTCACCCTGGTCGGCGACGCCGGATACTGCCCGGGACCCGCGGTGGGCGGCAGCACCAGCCTCGCCGTGCTCGGCGCCTACGTGCTGGCCGGCGAACTCGCCGAGGCCGACGGCGACCACCTGCGCGCGTTCGCCGCCTACGAGTTGCGGATGCACGAACCGGTGCACCGCAGCAGGAATTTCGCCCGCGGCGCCGCCAGGGGCATCATCCCCGGTTCACGAATTGGCGTGTGGGCGTTGACCCGTGGCGCCCAGCTGATCTCGGCGATGCCCGGGTCGCTGTCCCGGTCCGTGGCCAAGCTCAACACCAAGGGCATCCGGATGCACGATTCGATGCCGGTTCCCGGATACACCGGAAGCGACATCTGACAGCATGTCCTGTAGAGCCGCGGCCCCGAGCAGCCGCGCGCCACGAAGGGAAGGCCGCACATGGAACTGACCGGTGTTGGAATCTGGAGTAGTCAACTGCGCTACGGCGACCCGGCCGAATCCGCCGAGGCCGCAGCCGAACTCGACGAACTGGGCTTCCCAGCGCTGTGGATACCGGACGTCGGCGGCCCGGTGTTCGACGCGGTGGCCCATCTGCTCGGCGCGACCAGGCGGACCGTGATCGCCACGGGAATCCTGAATCTGTGGATGCATTCGCCCGCCGATGTCGCCGAATCCTATGCGACGCTGACCGCCGAGCACGGCGACCGCTTCCTCCTCGGAATCGGTGTCAGCCACGCCCCGCTGATCGATGCAGGCCAACCCGGGCGATACCGCAAACCGCTGGCGGCGACGGAGTCCTTCCTGGACGGCTTGGATGCGGCGCCGCGGCCGGTTCCCACCGACCGCCGGGTGCTGGCCGCGCTCGGCCCCAAGATGCTGACGCTGTCGGCGACCCGCGCCGGCGGCGCCCACCCTTACCTCGTCACCCCCGAGCACACCGCTTCCGCCCGTTCGACTTTGGGCGCGGGCCCGTTGCTGCTTCCCGAACAGACGGTGATCCTGACCGATAGCGCCGATGAGGCCCGCCAGATCGGAACCGATTGGCTGCGTGCGTATTTGGCGCTTCCCAACTACGCCAACAACCTGCTGCGCAGCGGCTTCTCCCAAGACGACCTGTCGCAGGTCAGCGATCGTCTCTTCAACGCGATCATCGCGTGGGGTGATGAGGAGACCGTCATGCGCCGCGTCGCCGAGCATCGGTCCGCGGGCGCCGACCACGTCTGCGTTCAGGTGCTGCGAGCCGATCCCCGGGCGTTCCCGCGGGAGGAATGGCGCCGCATCGCCGCCGCCTCCCGGTGAGGGGCCGACGAGCCTAGGGTGAGCTATGGCTTCCAAACAAACGCTGTTTCGGATCTTCTATCGCATCGGTTTCACCCCGTGGGAGGGTCACCCGCTCGCGCAGAGCGTGCGGGATCTGGTCGAGGGAACGCGCGACGCCGCGGCACTGCCCGCCGGGCGGGCCCTGGAGGTCGGCTGCGGTACCGGTGACTGCTCCATCTATCTCGCCCAACACGGCTGGAATGTCACCGCGGTCGACTTCGTGGCCAAGCCCCTCGAGCGGGCGCGCGCCAAAGCACGCGCGGCCGGCGCCGCGGTCGAGTTCGTCCAGGCCGACGTCACGCAGCTGAGCCGGGCCGGCATCGGCGCGAACTTCGAGCTGATCGTCGACAACGCATGCCTGCACAACATGAGCGACGCGGATCGCGACGCCTACGTCCGGGAGATCACCGCCGTCGCGGCACCGGGCGCGCGGTTGCTGATCGTCGCATTCATCCCCGGCGGCCGGGTCGGGGTGCGCGGTGTCGACCGCGCCGAGATGGAACGGCGATTCACCCAGAGCTGGACGCTGTTGGCGGCCGGCGCCGAACGCGAGCTGGACCGCGCCGAGAAGACCCCGGCGTGGTACTACCTGTTCCAAAGGCGTAGTTAGCCTTTCGCGATCCCAACACGCAAAAGCCCCCGAAACCTCGTTGTTTCGGGGGCTTTCGCGTTCGTAGTACCTAGCTCAGCGACGCCGGCGGCAGGAAGCGGTCGCCGTACTTAGCGGCCAGTTCCTTGGCCCGGGCCACAAACGCTTCCTTGCCGATACCACCCGCGCCCTGGTAACCGACGATGAACTGCGCGCTACCACCGGTGTACGGCGGGAAGCCGATGCCCATGATCGACCCGATGTTGGCGTCCGCGGTCGACGTCAGCACGCCCTCGTCGAGGCACTTCTGCGTCTCCAGCGCCTCGGCGAACAGCATGCGATCGATCATGTCCTGCAACGGAATTTCCGCGCTGCCCGACTTGAACGTCTCGCGCAGGCCCGGCCACAGCCGGGTCCGCTTCCCGTCGACGTACTCGTAGAAGCCCGCGCCCTTCAGCCGCGACGGGCGTTCGAGCTCGATCATCTTCTCGACGACGGCCTCGGCCGGGTGCGGCTCGTAGGTGCCGCCCGCGTCCTCGACGCCCTTGCGGGTGGCCGTCGCGATCTTGTGCATCAGCTCCAGGTTGAGCTCGTCGGACAGCTGCAGTGGCGGGGCCGGGTAGCCGGCCTGCGACCCGGCGTGCTCGACGCTCGCCGGCTCCACGCCCTCGCCCAGCATCGCGAGCGCCTCGTTGACGAACGTGCCGATGACGCGGCTGGTGAAGAAGCCGCGGCTGTCGTTGACCACGATCGGGGTCTTGCCGATGGCCAGGGTGTAGTCGAACACGCGGGCCAGCGCCTCGTCAGAGGTCTTCTCGCCCTTGATGATTTCCACCAGCGGCATCTTGTCGACCGGCGAGAAGAAGTGGATTCCGATGAAGTCCTCCTGGCGCTTCACGCCGGTCGCCAGACCGGTGATCGGCAGCGTCGAGGTGTTGGACCCGAGCAGCGCGTTGGGCTCGACGACGTCCTCGATCTCCTGGAACACCTTGTGCTTAAGTTCCTGGTTCTCGAACACGGCCTCGATCACGAAGTCGACGCCCTTGAGGTCGGCCGGGTCGGCGGCCGGCGTGATCCGGTCCAGCAGCGCCTTGCTCTTCTCCTCGGTGGTCTTGCCACGCTGAAGTGCTTTGGCCTCAAGCTTTTCCGAGTAGCCCTTGCCCTTCTGGGCGGCCTCGAGGCTGACGTCCTTGAGCACCACCTCGTACCCGGCCTTGGCCGAGACGTAGGCGATGCCGGCGCCCATCATGCCCGCGCCCAGCACACCGATCCTGTTGATCTTGACCGGCTCGATGCCGTCCGGACGGGAACCACCGCCGTTGATGTGCTGCAGGTCCAGGAAGAACGCCTGGATCATGTTCTTGGCGACCTGGCCGGTGACCAGCTGGGTGAAGTAGCGGCTCTCGATGCGGCTGGCGGTGTCGAAGTCCACCTGCGCGCCCTCGACGGCCGCGTCCAGGATGGCCCGCGGCGCCGGCATCGGCGCGCCCTTGAGCTGCTTCTTGAGCAGCGCCGGGAACGACGGCAGGATGCCGGCCAGCGCGGGGCTGGACGGGGTACCGCCGGGCATCTTGTAACCCTTTTTGTCCCAAGGCTGTTCGTGTGAGTCGGGGTTGGCCTTGATCCACGCCTTGGCGGCGGGCACCAGTTCGTCGACCGAGCCGACGAGTTCGTCGACCAGGCCGATCTCCTTGGCCTTGTCCGGCTTGAACCGGGTGCCCTGCGACAGGATGTTCATGAACGCGTTCTGGATGCCGAACATCCGCACGGTGCGGGTCACCCCGCCACCGCCGGGCAGCAGGCCCAGCGTGACCTCTGGCAGGCCGACGACCAGACCCTTGACGTCCGCGGCGATGCGGTGGTGACACGCGAGTGCGATCTCCAGGCCACCGCCGAGCGCGGCGCCATTGATGGCCGCGACCACCGGCTTGCCCAGTGTCTCCAGCGCGCGCAGGTCACGCTTGACCGACTCGACCGTGTCGAACGCCTCTCCGGCGTTCTCCGGGCCGAGGTTGATCATGCCCTTCAGGTCACCGCCGGCGAAGAAGGTCTTCTTCGCGCTGGTGATGACCACGCCGGTGATCGAATCCTTCTCGGCGGCAAGGCGTTCCACAGCGTTGTGCATCGACTCGCTGTAGTGCTCGTTCATCACGTTGGCCGACCCGGTGGGGTCGTCCAGGGTCAGCGTGACGATGCCGTCGGCGTCCTTATCCCACTGAATGGTGTTCTCTGCCATGGTCTTAAACCCTCTCGATGATGGTGGCGACACCCATGCCGCCGCCGATGCACAGCGTGATCAGGGCGCGACGCGCGTTGCGGCGCTCGAGCTCGTCGACCATGGTGCCGGTGATCATGGCGCCGGTGGCGCCCAGCGGGTGGCCCATCGCGATGGCGCCACCGTTGACGTTGAGCTTCTCGTCCGGGATGCGCAGGTCCTTCTGGAACTTCAGCACCACCGACGCGAACGCCTCGTTGAGCTCGAACAGGTCGATGTCGTCGATCGTCATGCCCGCGCGGTCGAGCACCTTCTGGGTGGCCGGGGTCGGGCCGGTGAGCATGATGACCGGGTCCGAACCGCTGGTGGCGGTCGCCACGATGCGCGCCCGCGGGGTCAGACCCTGCGACTTGCCCGCGGCTTCCGAACCGACCAGCACCAGCGCGGCGCCGTCGACGATGCCGGAGCTGTTGCCGCCGGTGTGGACGTGGTTGATCTTCTCGACGTAGTGGTACTTGGTCAGCGCCACGTCGTCGAAGCCGCCCATCTCGCCGATTCCGTCGAACGCCGTCTTCAGCTTGCCCAGCCCCTCCAGGGTGGTGTCGGGCCGCATGTGCTCGTCGTGGTCGAGGATGACCAGGCCGTTCTGGTCGCGCACCGGCACGACGGACTTGGCGAAGTAGCCGCCCGACCACGCCGCGGCCGCCTTCTCCTGCGAACGCAGCGCGTAGCGGTCGACGTCCTCGCGGGAGAAGCCCTCGATGGTGGCGATCAGATCGGCGCCGATGCCCTGGGGCACGAAGCCGATCTGGTAGTTGGTCTCGGGGTCGGTCGCCCAGGCGCCGCCGTCGGAGCCCATCGGGACGCGGCTCATCGACTCGACACCGCCGGCCAGCACCAGGTCGTCCCAGCCGGAGCGGACCTTCTGCGCGGCGGTGTTGACGGCCTCCAGGCCGGAGGCGCAGAACCGGTTGAGCTGCACGCCGCCGGTGGTCTCGGGCAGGCCGGCGGCCAGCACCGCGGTGCGGGCGATGTCGCCGCCCTGGTCACCGACCGGGGACACGACACCCAGGATCATGTCGCTGATCAGGTTCTCGTCCAGGTCGGGGAAACGCCGACGGAGCTCGTCAACCAGGCCAACGACCAGGTTGAGCGGCTTCACCTCGTTCAGCGAACCGTTGCGCTGCTTGCCCCGCGGGGTGCGGATGGCCTCATAGATAAAAGCTTCTTCGGACATACGACTTCCTGTTCTCCGAATTGGGTTCGAATCCGTCTTCAAGACTAGGTCCCGCGCCAGCCTAACAGGGGCCCCGGCCAACCTGTTGGTTGGGCAATACGGCGCAGCTCAGAGGCATCTTGTGACCCACACCACGCGCTCGAATGGCGGACGGGCGCCCGGCCCCGGGCGAACGTGAACCTACTTTCACGACCGGCGACGAGTGTGCGCCTAACTTCACGTTGGGCTGGCGAGACGTCGTGGCACTCGCCGTGCACCTCCCCGCCTAAGCTCGACCACCATGACGGTGTCGCGACTGCGCCCCTACGCGACGACGGTGTTCGCCGAGATGTCGGCGCTGGCCGCGCGGGTCGGAGCGGTGAACCTCGGCCAGGGGTTCCCCGACGAGGACGGCCCCCCGGCCATGCTGAAGGCGGCCCAGGAGGCCATCGCCGACGGCGACAACCAATACCCGCCGGGCATCGGCATCGCCCCGCTGCGCCACGCCATCGCCGCCCAGCGGCAGCGCCGCTACGGCATCGAATACGACCCCGACACCGAGGTGCTGGTGACGGTCGGGGCGACCGAGGCCATCGCCTCGGCGGTGATCGGCCTGGTCGAACCCGGCTCCGAGGTCCTGCTCATCGAGCCGTTCTACGACTCCTACTCGCCGGTGGTGGCGATGGCCTCCGCGCAGCGGGTGGCCGTGCCGCTGGTCCCCCACGGCCGCGGCTTCGCCCTGCACGCCGACGCCCTGCGCCGGGCGGTGACGCCACGGACCCGCGCGCTGATCGTCAACTCCCCGCACAACCCGACCGGCACGGTGCTGAGCGCCGAGGAGCTCGCTGCCATCGCCGAGGTCGCGATCGCGGCCGACCTGTTGGTGATCACCGATGAGGTCTACGAACACCTGGTGTTCGACGGGCGGCGACATGTGCCGCTGGCCGGCTTCGACGGCATGGCCGAGCGGACGATCACCATCTCCAGCGCGGCCAAGATGTTCAACTGCACCGGCTGGAAGATCGGTTGGGCTTGCGGCCCAGCGCAACTCATTACCGGGATGCGCGCGGCCAAGCAGTATCTGAGCTATGTCGGCGGTGCGCCGTTCCAGCCGGCGGTGGCCCTGGCGCTGGAGACCGAGGACGCGTGGGTGGCCGGCCTGCGCGCCACCCTCCAGGCCAGACGTGACCGGCTGGCGGCCGGCCTGATCGACGTCGGGTTCGAGGTGCACGACAGCGCCGGCACGTACTTCCTGTGCGCGGATCCGCGTCCGCTGGGCTACGACGACAGCAGTGCGTTCTGCGCGGCGCTACCGGAAAAGCTTGGGGTGGCCGCGATCCCGATGTCGGCCTTCTGCGACCCGGCCACCACGCACGGCCCGGCCGACGTATGGAATCACTTGGTGCGCTTCACCTTCTGCAAGCGCGACGACACCCTCGACGAGGCGATCAAGCGACTGGCGGCGCTGAAAAGCGGTTCAGCCCGCTAACCCACGGAACCCACCACGCGCTTGCGCAGGCCCTCCAGCGCGGCGTTCAGGATCTTGTTGCCGGCCGAGCGCACCCAGAACCCGGGCAGCGGCGCCCTGAGCTCGATCGTGAGGCTGAATCGCACGCGGGTCTTGTCGTCGCCCTCACGCTCCAGGTTGTATTCGCCGTGCTGAGCGTGCTGGTGGGCGGTTTTCTGCGCGTCCCAGACCATCCAGTCGGGGCCCCAGTGGTATTCGACCATTTCGGTATCCGGGATGCCGCTCACCCTGAGGGTCATCTTCACGTGGTGTGGCAGGCCGTCGGGATATCTGTCGACGACTTCGACCCGCTTGTGCAGTGGCGACCACGACGGCACGGCGTCCATGTCCGCCAGCGCCTCCATGATCACTGCCGGGGGCGCCTCAATGACGATCTCAGACGATGCGCGTATGGCCACCAGCTACTAAATTAGCAATCGCGCCGCCCAGCGACCCGAAAAACAGTATTTACGTTGCCTTGTCTGAATCCCCGCCGCCCAAAACATGGTCGCGTAACCCTTTCATCGCGGCGTCGAGAACGCTCTCGGCCGCCCGCCGCACGACGAACGCGGGCATCGGCCGGCCGGGTTCGACGGTGATGTCGAAGCGCACCCGGGTCTGGTCGACCCCTTCGGGTTTGAGGGTGTACTCGACGTGCTGCCCATGCTGCTGTGAGGTCCCCTTGGCGTCGTAGACAACCCAATCGGGTCCCCAGTGGTATTCCAGGACCTCCTTGTCGACCAGCCCGAAAATCTTGATGGTGGTTTTGACGTGGTGCGGCCGGCCGTCCGGATACCGGTCGATCACTTCGATGTGTTTGTGCAGCGGCGACCACGACGACAGGACGCCGACATCTGTCAGCGCTTCCATGACCACTTCTGGCGGCGCGTTGACGACAAATTCTCGTGATGCTTTTACGGCCACTGGAGATTAACTTAGCAACGCCGGCCCCGATACGGACCGATTCGCCGTAAACAGTTTCCTACCAGTTGATTTCGCTGAGCGGCGTGCTCGCCGCCGGGGGCGGTCCGACCGGTCCGGCCGGGGTCCGCGAAAACCGTGGGGCGGGTGCGGCCTGGTCGGCGCCGTGGGCGGTGATCACGGTGGACCGCGCCCGCAGGTGTTCGTCGGCGGCGGCCTCGCTCCACGTCAGCACCGGGGTGACGCACGCGTCGGTGCCGGCGAAGGTCTGCGCCCATTCGTCGCGAGTCCGGCCGGCGAATCGTCGGGTGAAGACCTCGCGCATCCGCGGGTAGGAGGCTCTGTCGTGCTGGGCGGGCACGTCGTCGGGTGACAGGCCAAGCCCAGCGAGCAACGCCGCGAAGAATTGTGGCTCGATGGCGCCGACGGCCACGTATTTTCCGTCGGCGGTCTCGTAACAGCCGTAGAACGGGGCGCCGCCGTCGAGCAGAAACGATTCGCGCCGGTCCCGCAGTGCGCCAGTCGACTTCATGGTCCACATCATCTGGGCCAGCAGGCTGACCCCGTCGACCATCGCCGCGTCGATCACCTGCCCCGTGCCCGAACGTTCCCGTTCGTACAGGGCGACCGCGATGCCGATCACCACCAGCATCGAACCGCCGCCGAAGTCGGCGACCAGGTTCAGCGGCGGCATCGGTGGCCGGTCGGCGTAGCCCAGCGCCGACAGCGCGCCGGTCTGGGACAGATAGTTGATGTCATGACCGGCGGTCGGCGCCAAGGGCCCGTCCTGTCCCCAGCCGGTCATCCGCGCGTAGATCAGTCGCGGGTTGACCGCCGCGCAGTCGTCCGGCCCGATGCCGAGGCGCTCGCAGGTGCCGGGACGAAAGCAGTCCAGCAGCACGTCGGCCTTGCCGGCCAGCTCCAGCAGCGCCTGCGGCCGCGTCTTGACGTCGAGGTCGACAATTCGCTTGCCGCGGTGCAGCAGATCGCGGTCTTCGGCCGGCATCGCCACGCCGCCTGGGCGGCGCACCCGCACCACGTCGGCACCCAGATCGGCGAGCAGCATTCCCGCGTGCGGCCCCGGTCCGATCCCGCCGAGTTCGATGACGCGCACCCCGGTCAGCGGGCCGCCGCCGCTCACGGCGGCTACTTACCCTTCTTGACCTGGAGCACCCGCTCGCGCAGCGCCTTGGTCGCCGAATCGATCGTTCCCTTCACGGCGCGCTTGAGCACGAAGCCGGGCAGCGGCACGTTCGGGTCGGCGAGCAGCTCGAACTTGACCAGGGTCCCGTTGTCTTGCGGCATCAGGGTGTACTTCCCGTCCTGCGCCTTCTGCTGCGAGGAGCTGACCAGCTTCCAGCTGACCACGTTGTCGCCCCATGTGTAGGCGATCACCTGTTCGTCGGTGATCCCGGCGACCTTGACCTTCATCTTGACTTGGTGGGGGCGCCCGTCTTCTCCGGTGTCGAGGATCTCCGCGCTCTGATGCGGCTCCGACCATTCGGGCATCGCTTCGAAGTCGGCGATGACGTCCAGAATCTCCTCCGGACTGGCTTCGATGACGATGTCGCGGGATTCTTTGAGTGCCATGGCCCGCACGATACTGGCCTGGCGTCTCACCCGGAACGGATTGGACCGAGCGTACCGTCGTGCCTGTGACTGATGCCGCGAGCTATCCCGCATACACCGTCGGTGACTACCTATTGGACCGTCTCGCCGAGCTCGGCGTCTCGGAGATCTTCGGCGTTCCCGGCGATTACAACCTGGAATTCCTCGACCACATCATCGCCCACCCCAGCATTCGCTGGGTCGGCAACGCCAACGAGCTGAACGCCGGCTACGCCGCCGACGGGTATGGGCGGCTGCGCGGAATGTCGGCATTGGTAACGACTTTCGGCGTCGGCGAGCTCTCCGCGGCCAACGCGGTCGCGGGCAGCTACGCCGAGCAGGTACCCGTCGTGCACATCGTCGGCGGTCCGTCCAAGGACGCCCAGGGCACCCGGCGGGCGCTGCACCATTCGCTCGGCGACGGCGACTTCGAGCACTTCTTCCGGGTCAGCCGCGAAATCACCTGTGCCCAAGCCAATCTCATGCCCGCGACGGCCCGCCGCGAGATCGACCGGGTGCTGTCGGAGGTGCGCGAGCAGAAACGCCCCGGCTACATCCTGCTGTCCACCGATGTGGCCCGCTTCCCCACCGAGCCGCCCGAGGCGCCGCTGCCCCGCTATACCGGTGGCACCAGTCCCCGCGCCCTGGCGACGTTCGTCGAGGCCGCGACCGAACTCATCGGCGACCACCAGATCACCGTGCTTGCCGATTTACTGGTGCACCGCCTGCAGGCGATCAAGGAACTCGAGGCGCTGCTGGCCGCCGACGTGGTGCCGCACGCCACGTTGATGTGGGGAAAGAGTCTGCTCGACGAAAGCTCACCCAACTTCCTGGGCATCTACGCCGGTTCCGCCAGCGCGCCGGCGGTGCGCACCGCGATCGAAGAGGCGCCCGTGTTGGTCACCGCCGGAGTGGTGTTCACCGACATGGTCAGCGGCTTCTTCAGCCAACGCATCGACCCGGGCCGCACCATCGACGTCGGCCAGTATCAGAGCAGTGTGGCCGGAGAAGTCTTCGCGCCGTTGGAGATGGATGCCGCGCTCGAGGCGCTGACCACCATCTTGGTCCGGCGCGGAACCTCCTCGCCACCGGTGGTGTCGCCGCCGGCCGAGCCGCTGCCGCCGCCCCCACCGCGTGACCAGCCGCTCACCCAGAAGATGCTGTGGGACCGCCTGTGCGTCGCCCTGACGCCGGGCAACGTGGTGCTCGCCGACCAGGGCACCTCGTTCTACGGCATGGCCGACCATCGGCTGCCGCAGGGTGTGACCTTCATCGGTCAACCATTATGGGGCTCAATCGGTTACACGCTGCCCGCCGCGCTCGGCGCCGCGGTGGCGCATCCCGACCGCAGAATAGTGCTGATCATCGGGGACGGCGCCGCGCAGCTGACGGTCCAAGAGATGGGCGCGTTCTCACGCGAGGGCCTGTCCCCCGTCATCGTGGTGGTCAACAACGACGGCTACACCATCGAACGGGCGATCCACGGCGAGACCGCTCCGTACAACGACATCGTCCGTTGGGAGTGGATGGAGGTGCCCCGCGCCTTGGGGGTCACCGACCACCTGGCGTTCCGGGTCCAGACCTACGGCGAGCTCGACGACGCCCTGACCGCCGCCGCGGACCACCAGGAACGCATGGTGTTCGTCGAGGTGGTGTTGCCGCGGCTCGAAATCCCCAACCTGCTGGTCGAACTCGTCCAACCGACGTCACCGGACGGCAGTCCGCGCCGCTGACGCACTAGCGCGAGTTCGGCGTGCGATCCGCACTGGACGACCGCAGGATGGCCTGTACCGTCCGCCGGCAGCGACCGCAATCGGCGCCCGCTCCGCACGCCTGGGCGACTTCCTTCGTCGTCGACGCCCCGCACGACACGGCCTCGGTCACGGTTTGACTGGTGACTCCATTGCACAGGCACACGAACAACGGCGAATCCTCAGTCCGCCTCGATGCGCATCATGTCGAAGAATCGGCCGACGAACAACGGCGGGTAGGCACCGATGCCCGCCCCGGACATCCACTGCGCGGCGGCATCGGGGTGGTCGATCCACTCCCGGGCGCTGTCTTCGTCCGGGAACTCCTGCAAGATCAGCACTTCGTGGTCGTCGTCGAAAGCCTGGAATACCCACGTCTTTCGGATGCCGGCCGTGGTGAATCGGTCGATCGCGGTGCTGACTTCGGAGGTCAGCAGGGATACGTCGTTGACGGACGCGATGGCGGCCACGACGACGCCCGGTGCCGCCGGGGTATTCGGTGGCTGCGCGATGAACCTTTCGACGATCTCGCCGGCGAAGACGGCGGGGATGTCCTCGACACCGGCCTCGTCGAACCAATCGAAGAAGACCCGGGAGCGCAGTAGCTCCACGATCGGCTCACGGCTGTGGACGCCGATCATCACCAATACCCGACCGTGGTCGTGGGTCGAGGTGTAGACCAGCACGTGATGCGCGCCGATATCGGCGAGGGCGGCCTTGTTGCGTTCCAGCAGCGGCCATACCCGGGTGGGATCGGGGACGCGGTAGTCCGACGCGATCACCATCGAGTGGATATCGCCGTTGTTCATCGGAGTTGGTCCTTCATCACTTTCCCCGTCGCGTTGAGTGGGAGTGAATTGAGGAACTCTACCGTGCGCGGCACCTTGAAACCGGCCATCCGGTCACGACACCAGCCGATCAATTCGTCGGCGCTGACGTCGTCTTTGCGCACCACGAACGCTTTGCCGACCTGGCCCATCCGTTCGTCGGGCACGCCGATGACGGCCGCCTGCGCGACGGCCGGGTGGTTGAGCAGGAAGCCCTCGATCTCCGCCGGGTAGGCGTTGAAGCCGCCGACGATGAACATGTCCTTTTTCCGGCCGACGATGCGAAGCCGCCCGGTCTCGGTGAAGTCCCCCAGGTCTCCGGTGTGCAGCCAGCCATCGTTGTCGATCGCCTGGGCGGTGGCCTCCGGTTCGTCGAGATATCCCTTCATCACCCCGTAGCCGCGGACCAGCACCTCGCCGTCGTCCGCGATGCGCACCTCGACCCCGTCGCACGGCACGCCCGCGGTGGTGGCGACGTCCTCGAAGGAATCGCCGGGCAGCGAGAGGGTGACGTTGCCGGCCTCGGTGAGCCCGTAACCCGTCATCAGCGTCTGGAACGGCAGTTCGTCGTGGATGCGACGAACCAGCTCGACGGGGATGTCGGCCGCGCCGGTCACCCCCGCACGCAATGACGAGAGCCCGGACTTGTCCTGCACCGTCAGCAACGAGTGATACAGCGTCGGCGGCCCGGGGAGCATCGTGATACGTTCGCGCTCAATGAGATTCACGACCGTGTCGACGTCGAAAACCGCGACGGGCAGCATCGTGGCACCGCGCAGGAAAGACGTGACGAGGCCCGCCTTCAGCCCGAAGGTGTGGAAGTACGGGTTGATCTGCAAGTAGCGGTCGCCCTCGCGCAGGTCCGCAAGCGTCGCCCACTCCTCATACATGCGCAGCGTTTGACCGTGACTCAGCATCGCGCCCTTGGGGCGCCCCGTCGTGCCCGACGTGAAGATGATGTCCGAGGTATCGGTGCCGCTCACCGGTCGCTCGAATGGTGAACCGCTGGACAGGAAGTCGGACTTCAGGTCGATGACCGGCACGCCGGCGGGCGCGGTGTAATCCTGGTCTAGGAAGCCCTTCTGGACCAGGACGGCCTTCACCTTGCTGCGGACGATGATGTCGCCGGCTTCGTCGGTCTTGAACCGGGTGTTGACCGGGACGAGCACGCCACCCGCGGTGAGCAACCCGAACGCCGCGATGATCCACTCGGCCGAATTGGGCGCCCAGATAGCGACCCGGTCACCCTTGTCGACGCCGAGGTCGGCGAAGGCGCCTGCGGCGCAACGGATCCGCTCGACCACCTGCGTGAAAGTCAAGCGCAGCGGACCGTCGACGACTGCTTCCGCATCGCCGAAACGGTCCGCCGCGCTCAAGACCATCTCGGGGATGGTCCGCCAGCTTGGCCGGTCTGTCACACCGTGACGAGTCGACCGAGGTTGCCGCCCATGATCTTGGCCTGGTCGTCAACGGACAGGTGCGACAGCGCGTTGACGTAGAAGGTCGGCTCCGCCAGCCCCTCCGGGTGCGGCCAGTCCGAGCCGTACAGCACCTGGTCCACGCCGACGAGGTTGATCAGATCGTCGATGCCGTCCTCGAAGAACGGGCTCACGTGAATGCGGTTCTTGACCATCTCGACCGGGTCGCTCGGGAACGCCTCCGGGGCCTTGCGGAAGACCTCGGTCAGCCCGTCCAGCAACGGGGTCATCCACTTCGAGCCGGCCTCGACGATCGCGACCTTCAGCTTCGGGTGGCGGTAGAGCGCGCCGTGGATCACCCACGAGCCCACCGCGTCCTGGATCGGCCGCCATTCGTTGAGGATGCCCATCGCATTGGTTTGGAACGGCAGCATTTCCTGTTCGGCGCCGTCCCACTCGGAGGTATAGCGGGAGTAGCCACTGTCGCTGGAGTGCATGCCGACCAGCACGTCGTGCTCGACGACCCGCTCCCAGAACGGATCGAATTCGGGCGTCGCGAACGAGCGGGGGCCGCGGAATCCGGGGACCGGAGCCGGGCGGATCAGGATGCAGCGGGCGCCGCGCTTGACCGCCCACTCCAGCTCCTCGATCGCCTTCTCGACGATCGGCAGCGTGATGACCGGGGTCGTGAAAATGCGGTTCTGGTAGTTGAAGCCCCAGACGTCGTCGAGCCACTCGTTCAGCGCGTGGACCAGGACGTGGATGGCGACCGGGTCGTCACGCAGCCGCTCCTCGAGCAGGCTGGCCAGCGTCGGGAACATCAGGGTGCGGTCCAGGCCCAGCTCGTTCATCTTCTCCAGGCGCGGGCCGGGCTCGAAGAACGCCGGGATCGCGCGCATCGGCTCGCCGAACAGCTCGCGCTTGCTCTTGCCGTCCGGGTTGCCGTACTTGAAGTACTCCTCCCAGGCGCCCGGCCGGGCGACGACCTCGAAGGTCGGGTTGGGAATGTAGTTGCTGATGTGGCCGCGGATCGCGATCTTCGTCCGCCCGTTGACCTGCACGTACTGGACGTAGTCCTTGTACGCCTTGGGCAGGTACTTGGTCAGCGCCTCCGGCGGCTCGTACAGATGGTTATCCGCGTCAAAGATTGGAAACGGGACGTCTTCCCGGTGCGACAACTGGCCCATGAAATCCTCCTTCTTGATTTGTGAGAATACTATTCTCTACAGGCGCCTAATCGCAACGTGGCCCCGCCGAGCCCCTGTTCGACGTGGTCAGCACGACACGAAGATCTTGTAGGTGGCGTCGGCCGGTTCACCGGGCTTGTCGGTTCTGTAACCGTTGGCGGTGCCGGAGACGGTGAACTTGTCGCCCGTCATGCTCATGTCCGCGCTGCCGCCATCGCCCCGCGAGTACATGCCGCTGAAGCCACCCAGGTTTTGGATGTGTACAGACTCGACTGTCGCAGGTTGCGCGCTCTCGTCGATGATGAGTTTGGCTCCGGCGAAATTGCCGCCGATTTCGATCGTCCGACTCCACTCCCGCTGGCTGCACTTCACGATGTGGAAGTTCCGGTTGTTACCGTTCACGGTGACTGACGCCGTGCTGGCGATTTGGTTTGATGGCCGCGACGTGCACGCGCCAACCAAAGCAACGATCAGGACCGCCGCGGCGGCCACGATTCGATTCCGCATCGAGTCACCTCCATCCTCACTGACGAAAGTTCTTAGCCTGCAGCGATGATGTTATTCTCGCGAAAAGAGAATGCCAATATCGGGTTCCTGTCGAGGAGCGATTACACACATGGTGGACCTGGAGATCGACGACGGGTTGGCGGTGGTCACCATCGACCGCCCACACGCGCGCAACGCCATCGGTCTGGACACCATGGACCAGTTGGAGAAGGCGCTCGATGCGGCGGCCGGCGCGCAGGCGCTGGTGATCAAGGGCGCCGGAGACAAAGCCTTCGTCTCCGGCGGCGATCTCAAGGAATTGAGCGCGTTGCGGACCGAGGAGGATGCCGCGGCCATGGCCCGGCGGATGCGGTCCATCTGTGATGAGCTGGCGGATTTCCCCGGTCCCGTCATCGCCGCCCTCAACGGCCACGCGTTCGGCGGCGGCGCCGAAGTCGCCGTCGCCGCCGACATCCGGGTGGCCGCCGACGACATCAAGATCGCCTTCAACCAGGTGCAGCTCGAGATCATGCCCGCCTGGGGCGGAGCCGAGCGGCTGGCCGCGCTGGTCGGCAAGAGCAAGGCGCTGCTGTTGGCCGGCTCGGGAACCGCCCTCACCGCACTCGACGCCGAACGCATCGGCTTGGTGGATCAGGTCGTGCCCCGCGACGTGTTCGACTCGCCCGACCAAGGGTGGCGAGCCGTCGCACGCTCGCTGGCGCGCCTGCCGGCGACCGAGATAAAGCGGGTAATCCGCGGAGTTTCCCCCGAGGAGGCGATAGCATCCTTCGCACGGTTATGGGTTGCCGACCCGCACTGGCAGGCCGCAGAACGGGTGATGAGCCGCAACGCCAAACCGCGCCCGGCAGCCGGAGGAGCGTCATGACCACGATGAAGACAGTGATGGGTGTCGGCTCCATCGTGTCGTTGGCTTCTCTATTGGCGGCGGCCGGTCTGCTGGTGGGAAGCGGACGGGCACATGCCGATAATCCGGTCATGCATCACGTCAGATACACCGTCAGCGCGCAGAATCCGATCTATACCAGCATCTATTACCTGGACCATCAGCCGGCAAAGTTTTCCGACTACAGCCACAATCCCTACTCGTTCACACCACACGTCGACATCGACCTAGCCCCGGGCAAGCCGTGGAGTTTCGATCTGGACATGTCGGACCCCGACCATTACGCGATGGTCGTGGCGAGCACGGGCACGGAGCCCGGCACGCCGGGACTTCACTGTGATCTGGCGGTAGACGGCGCCGTCGTCGTGTCCAAGGACGGCCCCAAGGGCGTGCTCTGCTCGCTGCGGAACTGGTGAACCAGCCAGGTCTCCGGGACGCCCTCGATCGGCTGCGGTTCGCCTTCAAGGCGGCGCAAGTAGTTCTCCACCAACTCCACCGTTTCGGCATGGCCGGCGGACATGCCGATCGCCTGCTCGAGCACCAGAAAGCGCGACAAGCTGCTCATCAGCACCGTCCACACCACCGGAGCGATCTCGATGTCCTGGCCCTCGTCTTGAATCCTGGAACCGTAGCGCTCCAGCGCCGTCGCCACCGCTTGGCGCTGCTCTTCACGAAAACGCTCTGCGTAGTAAGCGATTTCGGCCCGCATGTCCTTACGGTGATTGGCCAGTGCCATGAATTCCATGGAAATCCGCGTGAACGCGGGATCGGTGCCGAAGCGCCACAGCGCCCACAGCGGCTGCGGCAACTGCAGCATTCGCGCGTGCGCCTCGAGCGCCTCTTCGGCCCGGCGCCGAAAGACTTCCAGGAACAGCTCTTCCATGGTGCGGAAGTAGTAGTGCACCAGTTGAGGCTTCAGCCCGGCCTTGTTCGCCAGCCGCCGCGACGTCACCGCGGCATAGCCCTCTTCGAGCATCAGCTGTTCGGCGGCATCGAGCAACAAGACGCGGTTTTTCGCGTCCGGCGCCCCAATTCTGCGGGCCGATGTCATGTCCCTGCTCCGTACTGTGTGCCATCCCGTGCCGACCACACGGATCGTATCGTGGCGCGGCGTTGCGACCTTGACCCTGACATTACCGCCATGCTAAGCAGGTGCTCAGCACATTTTCGATCTCGAAATCGGGCGGCGGTAGCGATGTGCCGCCGAACACCACCGGTAAACCCAGCCCAGGGAGACGCAAATCCGATGAGCACCTTCGACTCGATCGACTTCTTCACCGATCCGTCACTGGTCCCAGATCCGCACCCGTACTTCGACTACCTGCGCAGTCAAAACCCGGTGCTGCGGCTGCCGCACTACGGCGTCGTCGCCGTCACCGGCTACGACGAAGCCTGCGAGATCTACAAAGACCCGGATACCTTCTCCAACATCGTCGCCCTTGGTGGGCCCTTCCCGCCGTTACCGTTCACGCCCGAAGGCGACGACATCAGCCCCCAGATCGATGCGCACCGCAGCTCCTTTCCGATGAACGAACACATGGTCACCATGGATCCGCCGGATCACACCAAGGCCCGGTCGGTGCTCGCCAAGCTGCTGACCCCGAGCCGGCTGAAGCAGAACGAGGAGTTCATGTGGCGCCTCGCCGACCGTCAGCTCGACGAGTTCCTCGGCCTCGGTGAGTGCGAGTTCATCGCCGAATATTCGAAGCCGTTCGCCACCTTGGTGATCGCCGACCTGCTCGGCGTGCCGGAAGAGGACCACAAGGAGTTCCGTAAGGTCTTGGGCGCCGATCGCCCCGAGGCGCGCGTGGGCGCCCTGGACCACGAGTCGGTGGGCATCAACCCGCTCGAGTGGCTCGACGACAAGTTCTGTAACTACATCGAGGATCGGCGCCGCGAGCCCCGCGGCGACGTGCTGACGTTCCTGGCGGAAGCGAAGTACCCGGACGGCTCGACGCCCCCGGTGATCGAGGTCGTCCGCTCGGCGACCTTCCTTTTCGCCGCCGGACAGGAGACGACGGCGAAGCTGCTCAGCGCCGCTCTACAGGTTCTGGGCGACCGGCCTGACATCCAGCAAGAGTTGCGTGACGACCGCAGCCTGATTCCCGGGTTCATCGAGGAATCGCTACGGATGGACAGCCCCGTCAAGAGCGACTCGCGGCTGGCCCGCAAGGCGACGACCATCGGCGGTGTCGACATCCCCGCGGGCACAGTGGTGATGATCCTGCCGGGCGCCGCCAACCGCGACCCGCGCCGGTTCGAGAACCCACACGAGTTCGACCTGCGCCGCAAGAACGTTCGCGAACACATGGCGTTCGCCCGCGGCGTGCACTCGTGCCCCGGCGGCCCGCTCGCCCGCGTCGAAGGCCGAGTCTCGATCGAGCGGATCCTGGACCGGATGCCGCACATCGAAATCAACGAAGCCCATCACGGGCCGGCCGCCGATCGTCGTTACACCTACGAGCCGACGTACATCCTGCGGGGCCTGAGCGAACTGCACCTGACGTTCACCACAGCGGACGCGATCGCGCCGGTGGCTTAGGGCTTTTCGCCCGCGGGCGCTACCGGACCTGCATCCCGACGAAGTAACAGGCGAGCAAGACGACGGCGATCAACACCACCCACGCGTCGGTGAGTCGGCACAGCAGGACCGGAGCGTCTCGCACCTCCATGAACTCGCGAAAGATGATGCGCACCTTGACCAGTGCGATGAAGATGACGCTCGACGTGACGACAGCGCTGGATTTCAGCGCGCCGTCGACGGAGTGGTCTATCCCCAGATAGGCCAGCGTCAGCGCGGCCAAGATCGTCCAGACAACCAGCAATCTCTTGTTGAATCTGATTCCGATCACCTCACCACGTAGAGCAGCGCAAAGATCAGCACCCAGAGGAAATCGACGGTGTGCCAATAGGTTGCGCAGGTTTCGACGAGTTCCTGGGAGCGGCGCGCCGGACTCCGGAGTTGGTAGACGATGATGCCGAGGACGACGAAGCCGATCAGCAGGTGGACGAAGTGGATCCCGGTGAGGAAGAAATAGAACATGAAGAAGTCGTTGCGCTCTATGCCGTTTCCGGCGTGAACCAACCGGGCCCACTCGAAGACCTTGAAAAACAGGAACACGACGGCGAATGCCGCCGTGATGAAGACATCCCTGAGAGCCGCCCCATAGGCGCCCGCGCGGGCCGACTGAACACAGCGCGCCACCGACCACGAGCTGAGTAGCAGAACCAAGGTGTTGAGAACCCCGACGCGCAGGTCGAGGTGAGCCTGCGACTGCAGGAAAAGCTCGGGGTTGCGTCCCCGTGAGAACAGGTAGAAGCCGAAATACCCTGTGAAGACCAGGGTCTCGAACAATACGAAGGCCCACATGTCGGGCTGGCCCGGTACGGCTTTGGCGCGTCGGGCCTTTTCGGCCAGGTCGGTCATGGCGCAACCGCCTTCTTCCGCGGCAGGTCAGGCAGCGGGCCGGTGCCGAGGTCTTCGCGGCGGATCATCTGAAACAGCATCACAATGAAAGTGACTTGGTAGATGCCGAATACGACCATGTCCAGCCACCAGGCGATCTCGCCGTCCCACGCGAACACGCCGCGACGGAAGATCCAGCAGGGCGCCACGACCACCTCGGTCAGCGCGTTGCACAGGTTGAGATAGCCGAACCACTTGGGGAACACGCGATTCTTGTCGAGCAGGATCGCCACCATCCAGATCAGCGAACCGATCAGGAACACTCCCATCGTCCCGTCGAAGGACAGGAAGGCGAAGTCATACAGCCATCCGACGATTTGGGGGTCGCGGTCCGGTCGCAGCGTGCCGACCATCAGCGCGACGTTGAGCAGGATCATGCCGGGAACCGCGCTGAGCGAGTAGATGATCAGATACGAATACCCGAACGCGCGGCTGACCGACATACGCCGCATCGAATACGCGATGAGCGCGTTGTTGACCGCGATCATGCCGCTGATGGCGAAGATGACACCGAAGCCGACGGGTATGCCCAGGTGACGTTCGGAGAACCAATGCACCTGCGTGGCGAGATCCCAGGTCGGCTCCGGCGGGGGCTGGACCTGCGCCACGATGAAGAACATCGGGAAGAACAGACTGTAGAAAACCATCAGCGTCCCCCACGCCAACCACAGTTCTCGCCTGGGGTCGCGCGTCAGGTGCCAGGCGATTCGCTGGTGCAAGGGGCCCGCGGGCGGAGTTGCCGGCGACGTCGACGGTGTGATCACCGCGCTCATGTGGTGACCAATTCATCTGGGCGCCCGCGGGTCTCGGCACGCTCGCGGTAGATCGCCTGGCCCAATACGACGCCCATCACGACGATCCAGACCGCGATGGCAACATTCTTCACCCAGAACGACAGGAAGCCGTCCCAGGCCAGCGGTCCGGTCAACGAGACGCCGACGAATGCCGCGGGCACCAGGGCGGCGGCGACGAGAAGGTTGAAGTAGGCCACCCAACGGGGAAATACCGGTCGGGCCTGATCGTCGAAAAAGATTGCCAGCGCCAGGATTACGCTTTGACCGATCAGGAACGGGACCACGATGGTGAAGGTGATCCAGCCGAAATCGTTGAGCAGCTGAGTCAGCCCCGGGCTGCGCTCCGGACGAAAGGCGGCCAGCAGCCAGCAGACGTTGGCGACCAGGAACAGCGTCGGACCGCCCGCGGCGCAGCCCAGCATCGCGTAGGAGAAGATCGGCGTCCGGTGTGCCATCCGGCGGATCTGCAGCACGATCAGCGCCAGGATCGGGACCAGGCACACGCCGAACCAGTTGAACACGATCATGCTGGACCGGATCTGGGGAATATGCCCCGGATCGCGGTAAAAGGCGGCCACCTGCTCCGCCGGCATCGTGGGTGACATCGGCGGGTTGAAACCCGGGAACAGGAAGAAGGAGGCGATCCACAGGATCAGCGCCGCCGGCAATGTCCAGAGCAGGATCAGCTCGCCATCGGTCCGCCGCCAGACGGTCCGCGCAGATTGGCTACCGCCTGCATCGTTCCCGCCGACGTCGGACATCGGTACTCCTTCTCCACACGAACTCGCCACCGAAACTCGGCTAGTGAGCGAAGCTAGCCGATCGGCTAGCCAGGGTCAATAGTGTCGTCTAGTCTCGGTGCGTGGGAACAGCACGCCAGCCGGTCGCCGGTGAGCAATTCTGGCTGATCGCGCACAGCCCGGCCCGGACGCGGGTACTCGACGCCGCGCTGGATCTCATCGCCACCCACGGTGTCAGCGGTACCTCGCTGCAGATGATCGCCGACGCCGTCGGGATCACGAAAGCCGCTGTCTATCACCAATTCCGGACCAAAGAGCAGATCGTCATCGCCGTCACCGAGCGCGAACTCGGCCGGCTCGAGCCGGCCCTCGAGGAGGCCGAGGCATACGACGACGGCCCTCAGGCACGGGATGCGTTGCTGGTGCGCGTGGTTGAGATGGCCGTTCGCGATCGCCGGTTGGTGCGCACGCTGCAGTTCGATCCCGTCGTCGTCCGGCTGCTGGCCGAGCACAAGCCATTTCAACTTTTCATGGACCGTCTGTATCGGGTGCTGCTCAGCGATGCGGGGCTGGATGGGCGGATCGAGGCGGCCATGTTCTCCGGCGCCCTCAGCACCGCGGTCATGCATCCGCTGGTTGCCGACATCGACGACGAGACGTTGCTCGAACGGGTCACCGATTTGAGCCGGCGCCTGCTCGGCCTGCCTCGGCGAGCTCCCGAGTGACTACTACGTGTCGGCGCGGACCCAGCTCGATATGCCGTCGTGAGCAATGCAGATCAGGAACAGGCCGTCGGGCGCCTGCGCGACGTAGTTCAAATAGTTCTGGCAGTCGGCGTTTTCGTCCTTGACCCCCGCCATCGGCGGTGAGCGGAACCATCGAGGCTGGTATCGCCTCGGCGAGCCGCAGAACATCAGCCGTCCGGGCTCCGAAGCGAACGAAACGTATCCGTCGGCCACACCGAAGGCGTAGTAAGTGGTGTTGTCACACGGCGCACCCAGAACCTGATGGGGCATGATGCCCGGGGTGCAGGCGGGGTAGTCGCAGACGGACGGCCCGGCCGAGGCTGGCGGCGCCGCCACCATCCCGGCGCCGAGCAACGCGGCAACCAGAGCCACGATTGATCGCACCCGATTACTCTGCCACACCTGAAAAGAAAATTCTCCTGGTTGGAGAAGATCACCCGAACCGACCGGTGGTCGGCGCCGGGCCACCCCGAACGCCACTGCGCCCCTTTCCCGGCGAGCGAGTATTTCCGCATGTGAGGACCACGAATGCGGCCGTCCGACGCCGGCGTTGAGCCCAGGTCGGAGTGATAAGCTGCTTCTCCGTGCACGATCCGGAGGGCCCCGACGCCGACGATTGTGGTGACCCGAGGGATGTGACCGATCCCGGCGAACCACAGCCAAGCGCAGGCACCGACGGCGGCGACGTAGCGGCCGCGTCGGAAGACCCAGAAGACGAAGTTGCCAAGGCTGAAGCGCGCGCCGAGGCGGCTCGGCAACGACTCTTGAGACTGCGCGGGACAGCCGAAACCGACGACGCACAGGATGTCGAGCAGGGCCCCACGAAGCGGAAACGGCTGCGGTTGCGGGGCCGCGGGCGACCACGGTGGCTCCGGCGCCCGGCACGGAAAACAATAGTTGTCAGCGCCGGCATCGTGCTCGCCTCCACCTCCCTTGCCGCGAGCGGCTACATGCTGTGGCAGCACCACATCGCGGTGCACAATCGCCAACTCGCCGCGGAGTTCAGCGCGGCCGCCGGGCAAGGGATCACGGCGCTGATGTCGATCGATCCCGCTCATGCCAAGGAGGATGTCCAGCGCTCGATCGATGCCTCCACGGGCGACCAGAAGAACCAGCTATCCGTGCTGTCGACCCTGATAGTCAATAAGGCCGAGGAGACGAAGGTCGGCAACAAGGTCACCATCGAGGCCGTCGCCGTCCAGTCATTGAGCGACAATTCGGGAGTCGTGCTCGTGGCGGCCAAAACCGATCCCTTTGGGCCGGATAACGCCAAACCGCCACCGGCCTTGTTTCGGCTCAGCGTCAATATGGATCGCGACGGCGGCCAGCTCAAGATGTCGAAAGTTGATTTCCTGCGATGACAGTCGAGCGTGGCTCGTCACCGGACGGCACGGAAAACGCGATTGACGACGTGGACCCTTCACCCGCCGACGAGGACGGGATGCCAGCTGCTACCGAGCGACCGGCACGCTTGCGCCGGCTGGCAGCGATTCGGCGTTGGGGCCGCCAGCATTTGGCAAGGTGGCGTTCGATTGTCGCGACAACGTTGGTTATTGCCGCCGTGGGAGTCGCTGCCGGCGTGTACTTCATCCTGTACCGACCGGATCAGCAGGTCGGCGACGCAGCGGCGCGCCGGGCAATTCAGGCCGCGTCAGACGGTGCCGTGGCGGCGCTGTCGTATTCCTACGACCATTTAAACCGCGATTTCGACAATGCGAAATCACATCTCACCGGCGACTTTTTGACCTATTACAGCAAATTCGCCGACGGGGTCGTCGCGCCGGTGGCGCAGAAGGGACAACTGACGGCGTCCGCCAAGGTGATTCGGGCCGCAGTCTCGGAAATGCATCCCGATTCGGCCGTCGTGCTGGTTTTCGTCGATCAGACCACGGCAAGCGTGCATAAGAAAGATCCCGAGAAGACGCAAAGCAGCGTCGTGGTCACGCTGAGAAAAGTCAACGGTTCCTGGCTGATCGCGAAATTCGACCCGTCCGGATGAGCGCGGCAGATCTTGTCCCAACCGTTACCTGGCAGGCCGAAGCGGTGTAACGTCATCGCTCGAGAACGCCGCAACCGACGGCGAAAAGGTGCCATCGGCACCCTCGGATTACGCGCTTCGAGGAGCACCTGATGCGTTCAGTCAAAACACTCACCACCGCAACGCTGGTGGCTGCCACTGCATTCGGCGGTTTGTGCACTGCATCGACAGCCCAGGCGATAACCAAGGAAGACGTGGCGCTCAACGGGACTTACCGCGCCACGTCCATTGGCGATTACGCCCAGAGAAATGATCAGTACTTCGGCGAACCGACGGTCTACCAAGTATGGACCATCAGCTCCTCGTGCGACACGACCTTGGACTGCCATGGAACGGTGACGAGCGACCAAGGATGGAGCGCACCCCTGTTCATGAATGATGGGGAGATGTGGAAGGTAAGACGCGAAGTGCCGAACTGGGAGCGGTGCGAAGACGGTACCGCGTTCCCCGGGCAGCAGACCTTCTTTTTCTACCCGGTGAACGACAATGGTGGGTTTCAGGTCGGATCGCGGGTCCTCTCGGGCAAAGACAAGACAGTCGGCCCGAGCGGTGCCTGCGGGCAGAACCAGTGGCTTGATATCGCGATGCCGTTGCGCCTGGACCAGCTCTCCTGACCGGGCGGCCGTAGCCTCCTCGCCCCCCTACGGCTCGGGGCGAATTCAGGTGGGAAGCATGTCCTTCCATGTCTTGGGCGCTTTCGGAGCGACGAGATCCGACTGCTGATATAACTTCCCGTCCGGACCGACATAACGACCGGTGCGCGGATCGTACTTCGCCACCACGACCGAGGGCGCGGGCTTAGATGCGTTGGCTCCGAACGAGCTTGGCGCAGCCTGGGGTCCGCCGCCGGCCGTGTCGGCCGGTGCGGAATCGGGAGCAACGGACGGGGCGGGATCGGGGGGAACGAGCGGGGCTATAGGCAGCGCTGGCGGCGCGGTGGGCGGCGGGGGCAGTTCTCCAGCCGCCGGGACGTCGAGTGGCGCTATGGGCGGCAGGTCCGCCGACATTCTCGACATCGGCGCCAGCGCGGGGGGTCCCGACGACGGCACCGGCGGAACGGCGGCTCCCACCGTGCCCGGTGGTGGATTTTCTCCACGCGGTCCCGCAGGGGCGCCGCGCGGCACCGCCCCCGGCGGCAGCGGCGTTCCCTCAACCGGGCCGAAGATCCTGTCATTGGTGGTGATCCGGTCGTCGGGCGGGACACCCTGGGCCAGCAGGTTCGGATCCAGCGGATAGGGACCGGTGGTGTGCTGGCGCATCGCCAGCGGCATGTACGGCTTGTCGCTGTTGCAGATTTCGACGGTCGGCGCGCGCTTACCCGGGTGCCCCATGCAGGGATAGTTACGGGCACCGCGAACCGCGATCGGTGAATCCTGCGGGAGTTTGCAATACAACCCGTCCGGCGTGTCGATGTCGGTGAGGTCGTCCGGGGATCGCCATGTGTTGGGTGGCATGAAGCCGACCGTACAAATGGGCGGGTCGTCGACCGTGGCCGCGAAGTCGCCGTAAGCCCTACCGTCGGGATGGTTTTCACCCTGAGCGGCCTGCTCGATGGCAACCCCCGACGGCAGCAACACCAGCAGCTGCTCGATCGAAGGATGGTAGGTGACGCCGATCTGCCCGATGGTGGTCAGGTTGGCAAGCAACACCGGCAGCGTCGGTTTGATTTGTTCGAGAAGCCGGGATGCCTCGTTCGCGGCGTCAGGACCTTTCTCCAGGATGGTGCGGAAGTGAGAGTCGTTGTTCACCAACGTATCCGAGATGCCGGCGAAGCTGTGTGCCCACGTTCTGATCGAATCGGTGGTGCGCGCCTGGGTATCCAGCAGCGGTCCGGTGTCCTCGGTGAGGGCTCTGGTGCGATCGACGACGCCGTTGGCGTCGCGGGACAACGTCTTCGATGAATCGATCAGTGACCCCAAGTCGTAACCGGCGCCGTTGAAACCCTGGAAGGACTCGTCGAGCAATTGGCCTAGTTTGGTCTTCGGGATGCTTTGGACCAAGGCGTTGACCTGCTCGAGCATTGGGGCGACCGGCTGCGGAATCGTCGTGTCGCGCACGGCGATAACCGAACCGTCGTGCAGGTAGGGCGGCGAATCGGTTTTGGGCCGCAGGTCCACGTACTGTTCACCCACCGCGGAGACACTGAGCACCTGCGCGGTCAGGTCCGCCGGGACCTTGGGTGAAGTACTAAGTGACAGCGTCGCTCTCGCGCCGGTCGGCGTCAAACCCACCGAGGTGACCTTGCCGAGCTGAACCCCACGGTAGGTCACGTTGGAAAACCGGTACAGGCCGCCGGTGGCCGGCAGCTCCAGCGTCACCGTCATCCGGCCGATGCCCAGCAGGGTCGGCGCTTGGATGTAGAAGAGGACCATCGCGATCACGCCGATGATTCCGGCAATCGCGAAGACGGCCAGTTGGATCCGAACGAAGCGCGTCAGCATCTATCCACCCGCTCCCGTCGGCGGCGCCTCTGCGGGCACCGGCGTTTGACCAAGACCCGCGTCAGGCACCGGGGCCGCACCTGGCGCAGGACCGGGCAGCGGGGCCGCGTTCGGCGGAGGACCGGGCAGCGGGGCCGCCTCTGGCGGCGGACCCGGTCGCGGGCCGTAAGCCGACGACGGTCCGGGCGCCGCACCCGGCGGTGGCGGGGGCAGCGGCAACGCGTTGGGATCGACCCACGGCGGCCTCAGCGGGTTATGCAAAGGATCGAGAGTGTAATTGAGGCGATACGGGTCGCCGGGCACCGGCGGCACGGGCATATCCAGCTGCCCCCAGTGGGTTCCGAGGAACAGGCCCTTCTTGAGCCGTGGAATCGTCAGGTCGAAATCGAAGTGCAGGTTGAAGAAGTCGCCTCGGACCGCTCGGTCGACGAAGTTCTGGGTGAACGGGAACACGAACGAGGCCGCGATGGCCGCGCCGAAGTCCGGTCCGACGTCGGCGAGCGCCTTGATGGTCGGCTCCAGATTTTTGAGGTTCGTGACCAGGTCGGCCTGGGAGTCGTTGATCAGCCGGGTGGCGGTGTTGCTGAACACGCGAAGATGGTCCAGGGCGGCCGTCAGGCGCGGCCGCTCCTTGATCAACACCTCGAGCGCCGGCGGTATCTTGCGCAGCGCGTCGGTGACAACGTCACGTTGGTCGGCGAATGTGGCGGCAAGCCGATTCAGCGCCTGGATCGAGGCGACGAGGTTGTCCCGCTGGTCATCCAGTGTCCCCACGAACGTGTCCAGGCGGGTAATCAGATCACGCACCGCACCCTCGCGCCCGGACAGGGCGGCCGAGAAATTGTGAATGACCTCCCCGATCTGTCCCAGTCCACCGCCGTTGACCACCGCGCCCAACGACGACAGCGTCTGCTCCGTCGACGGGTAGGCCGATGACCGGCTGAGCGGGATGGTGGCGCCCGGCTGCAGCCGTCCGCTTCCTTGCTGGCCCAGCGGAGTATTGAGCTCCACATGCATCGAGCCCAGCAGGCTGGTCTGACCGACGGTGGCTACCACGTTGGCCGGGACCACCACATCGCGCTTGACCGAGATCTCGACGTCGGCGTGCCAGCCTTGCACCCTCATCGCACCGACACTGCCGACGACGACGTCGTTGACCAACACCGGCGAATTCGACTCCATCGTACCGACATTCGGGAGTTCGACGTGGTAGATGTTGGCCCCCGGCCCGCGTCCAACCGCACCGGGCAGCGGTAGTGAATTGAGGCCGTGGAACGCGCATCCCGTCGCGGTCACCACCACGCAACAGCCGGTGGCGAATACCCGCTTAGCCGCAACCCGGGCTCTCATTGTTGTGGCCCTTCGTCTGGCAGCAGCATGCCCGACACGCTCGGCGCCGGTGGTGGTGGCACCGGTGTCGACGGTGGCGGCGGCAGCGGCATCGCCGCGCCCGGTATCCGCTCCGGCGGCACCGCCCCCGGCGGTCCGACCGGATCACCCGGCAGGCCGGTGTAGGCCGACACCTCGGGCGGAATCTCGGGTGGTCCGGGTTTCGGGCCCTCGCCGCCGGGCGCGAGGCGCGGTTCCGTGTAGAGAACCTTCGACGGGTCAATCGACTTGGATATGAACGGGTTGATGGGAATGGGCGAGTTATTCCAGCTGGTCTGTCGCAGTCCGGGTCCGAGGAACAGGGAGCACAGCTTGCCCGTTTCGACCGCGGTGATGTTCTCGACGGCACCGATTTGCGTGCAGCCCGGTACGGATAGCAGAACCTGACCGCCCCACGTGGGATTCGACATATTCATCAGCCCGAACCCTCCGACGATGGTTCCGGTGTCGGCGTTGTAGTCGTTGAAGAAGTTGCCGAACGCGTTCGGCGCTCCGTGCAGAATGTTTTCCAGGGCCATGTGGTGATCGACCAGGTTCTGCGTGACATCGGCCAACCGGGCGATCTGCTCGCTGGTCTGGTTGCGAGTCTCGGCGATGAATCGCTGCACCTCGCCGACCGCAGTCGACAGATCGGTCAGCGCCGCGTCCAGGTCGGATTTGCTGTCGTTGACGACGCTGGTGAGCGTGGCCAGGCGCCCGTTGAACTGCTCGATCTGCACGTTGCTATCGCGCAGCGCGCCGACGAAGGTCTGCAGGTTTTTGATGATGTCGACGATGTTGCCGCTGCCGTTGGCAAGGATCCGGCCCACGCCTGACAATTGACCGAGTGTTTGCCGCAGCTTGTCGCCGTTGCCGTCGAGGGCGTTGGCGGCGCTGTCGATGAACCGGCCCACCGACGTGCCCGATACCCCGCTCTTGGGTCCCAAATCCGTTGCCAGCCGCATCAACTGGGTCTTGACCTCGTCCCACTCGACCGGCACCGCGGTGCGCTCAACCGGAATGACCGCCCCGTCGCGCATGACCGGCCCACTGTCGCGATAGGCCGGTGAGAGCTGGACGTAGCGGGCGGCCACCAGATTCGGCGCGACGATAACCGCCTTCGCATCCGCCGGAATGGGCACGCCGCGGTCGACCTTGAAGACCATCTTGGCCCGTGTGCCCTGCGGCTGAATGGATTTGATGCTTCCGACTTTTACACCCGATACCCGCACCTCGTCATGGGGATAGATCGCGGTGGCGGTGGTGAAATAGGCGGTAATCGTCCGTGGCCCGAAGAACGTGTTACGGACGACCATGGCGGCGCCGGCAACGATCAGCCCGACCAGGACGACCGCCGTCAAGGTGACCAGCCGCTTGCGCGGAATCCGGGAGGTCATTGTGATCCTCCGATCCGTCCGCCCAACGTGCAGCCAGGGCACTGTGGAATAAGGTTGTACGGCCAGGGGGTCAGCGCCCGAGGTACGGGCGACGGGAAGCCGGGACCCTTGGAAGTATCGAAGGTACGGAATCCCCAGAGGTAGTCGAACAACTCCTGGAAGAGTTGCGGGACAAGAAAGTTCGGGGCGAACGCCTGGTAGGCGTACATACCGGAGATGGCCTCACCGACCGTGATCTCGAATTTGGCGAGACCCGGTAGCGCTTTGCCGATGTTGTCGCGGTTCTTCTCCAAGACCCCAAGGACCCTGTTCAGCCTCTCCAGCGTTGGCGCCAAAGTGCTTTCGTTGTCGTGCACCAAGCCCGTCAGCTGCTTGGCCACCACCGAGGTGTTGGCCAGCAGGTCCACGATCTCTTGCCGGCGTTCGACCAGCACTTGGAGCAGAGAATCGGAGTTGAGGATGAGCTTGTTGACCTGCATGCTGCGTTCGGAAAGTATCCCGGTGACATCGCCGGCACTCTTGAACAACTCGCCCAGGTTCTTGTTGCGACTGTTGAGGGTTCGCGACAGCCGGGTGAGCGCGTCGAAGGCCGGCCCCATTTGGGGTGCGATCTGGTCGAGCGTCGCCGCCAGCGTGTCCAGCGACTGATTCAGCGCCGTGGTGTTGGTGCCGGCCGTGTCCGACGTCAGGTCACTGACAGCTTCCGTCAGCGAGTACGGCGAAGACGTGCGCGAGACGGGTATCAGGGCCATCGGATGCATCGTGCCGCTGCCGGCGGACTCCACCGTCAGCATCCGCTCGCCCAGCAACGTGCCGGTACGGATGTGCGCGGAAGTCTCCGAGCCGAGCAGGATGTTGCCCTTCATCGCGAACGTCACCAGCGCATCGCCGTGGCTCAGCTTCACATCCGACACGGTGCCGACCTTCATCCCTGACACAACAACGGGGTTGCCCGTGGCAAGACCGCCGGCTTCGGTAAACAACGCCTGGTAGCGGACCATCGTCGCCCACGAGATGAATCGGTCGGGCGACAGGCCAACCAGGATGACCATCACCGCCAGGACGACGCCGATGACTCCGGCCTTGACGAGCCCAGCTCCGCGATACTTGAGCATTAGGGTTCCGTGCACCTTCCTGCATCTGACCTGAAAATATTGGCGCGCACGGTCTTGCCGGAAAGATCCGTGCCGCGGAGCCCGAACTGGCAGAGGTAGTACGGGATGGTGGCGCCGTTCACGCCGAGTCGGACCAGCTTGCGGTAGTTCCTCGGTGCCCTTTGCAGGGCGGCGTCGAGGCGATCCTTATCGCCATCGAGTATCGGCGCAAGCCGATTCAACTGAGCTATGGTGCCGGACAGCGGCGGCCGGGCCTCGGCCAGCAGATCAGCCAGCGAGGCGGTTCCCTTGTCCAGGGCGTCAATGGCGGATCCGATTGTGTCGCGGTCACCCGACAGGCCGCTGACAAGCTGCTCGAGGCGATCGATCGCGCCGGAGAACTGTTTGCCGTCCTTGGCAACCGTGCCGATCACGATGTTGAGGTTGTCGATCAGTTGCTGCACGGTTTGGTCATTGTCGGCCAAGGCATTTGAAAACGAGGTCGTCCTGGAGAACAGCGACTCGAGCGTCCCGCCCTGACCCTGGAAGACCTGCAACAGCCCAGAGGTCAGCTCGTTGACATCGCGCGCATTCAGGCCCTGGGTAACGGGTTTCAGCCCGCCCAGCAGCAGATCGAGGTCAAGCGCCGGCGCGGTGCGGCTAACCGGAATCTGACCGCCGGCCGGCAGCCGCTTGGGTGAGCCGGGACCGTCGACGAGTTCGAGGTAGCGATCGCCCACCAGGTTGAGGTAGCGGACCGCCGCCCTGCTGCCCTCGGTGAGGACGACGTTGCGGTCGGCGTCGAAGTTCACCACAACCTTCTTGTCCGGCTGCAGCGAAACACCATTGACCGTGCCCACCCGGATGCCGGCGACCCGCACCGACTGGCCCTTCTTGAGACGGGACACGTCGGTGAACACCGCCGAATACTTGGTCGTCGCACCCGTCCGGTACTGGCCGAAGATGAAGAACAGGAAGGCGGTAAGCATCGCCATCACGACTGCGAAGATGCCGAACTTGATCAGCGTTGCGCGCGTTCTCATCCGGGTTGTCCGATCTGCGCGGAGTTGCGTGGCGGGCCGGCGATCGGCCCGTACAACAGCTGTTTGAGGAGATCGGAGTTGATCAGCAGCTGTGGGTTTCCGTAGTTCACGGGATTCGCGCCGGTATCGGCAATCAGCTGCGGCGGGGCCGTATTGAACGGCAGCTTGGGCAGACCCACGCACTGCGGGCCGCCCGTCGCCGCGACCTTGGGCAGGTTCGTCGGGTACCGATAACGCTCGGCGCCCCACGTGAGGCTCGCCGAGATGTTGATGCTCGGTTCCGACAACGGCGCCCCGTGCGATATCTGTACGAGCCCGGCGAAAGCGCAGTTGAGCGCCGGGGCGTACTCATTGGTCAGATCGGTCGTCGGCACCAACAGATGCAATACATCCGTCAGCGGTTGCCGGTTCGTCGACAAGACCTCGTTGCCTATGTCGGCCAAGCCGATCGCGCTGATCAGCAACGCATCCAGGTTGTGCTGCTCATCGACAAGTGTCTTGCTGATCCGGGTCGCGTTGGCGGCGGTCTTCACCAAGTCGGGTGCTGCGTCGGCGTAGGCGTTGGACACCGCCGGTAAAACCGCGAGGTCATGCCTGAATGCGGGGAGGCTCGGCTCCAGCCTGGCCAGGAACGAATCCAGGTCGCTCAGGGACTGACCAAGCTGTGGGCCCCGCCCGCTGAACGCCTGTGCCAGCGCACCCAGCGACTCGTTGAGCTTGGGCGGGTCGATGTGCGACAGCACCGACACCAATTGCTGGAATACCGTGTTGATTTCGACCATGACGTGCTGTCCCTGCAGCGTCTGGCCGGCGTGGAGCCGCTGTGCCGAGGGCTGGTCGGGTGGCACCAGCTCGACGGACTTCGCTCCGAAGACCGTCGACGACGCGATGTTGACGAGCACGTTGCCGGGGATGAAGTGCAACTGCGACGGATCCATCGCCAAATGAATGGCCGCCTGGCCGTTGGGCAACGGCTCGATCGAGGACACCTTTCCCACCTGCACGCCGCGCAGCTTGACCTTGGCGTCCGGGTTCATGACCAGGCCGGCGCGCTGCGAAATCACCGTGACCGGCACGGTTTCGGTGAAGGAGCCCTGAAACAGACCCACCGCCACGGCGAAGATCAGACCGATGATGAGGACGGTGGCCAGTCCGAGCAAGGGCGGCAGGTAATTCCGTCCCGCCGGCGGCCGCCCATGGCCGCTGCGCGCCGGTCGGCCTGCGACCGCACCGCGACCCGCTGGAACGTTCTGCGTCATTGCTGTTTCACCTCCTCTGCTAACCGGACAGGTTGAAGTTGCCGTTCGTACCGTAAATAGAAAGCGAGACCAACAGCGTCACGGACACCACGACGATGAGCGAGGTGCGCACCGCGTTGCCGGTCGCGTTGCCGACACCGGCCGGCCCGCCCGAAGCGAAATAGCCGTAGTAGGTGTGGATCAACAGGATGGTAAGCGCCATCAGGATGGCCTGGAGAAACGACCACAACAAGTCGATCGGGTTCAGGAACGTGTTGAAGTAGTGCTGGTACAAACCCTGCGACTGGCCGAGCAGGAACGTCGTGGTGAACTGACTGGCCACGAACGACAGGATGACGGCGATGGCGTACAACGGCGTGATAGCCATCATTCCGGCCAGAATCCTGGTGCTCACCAAGTAGGCAACCGGCCGAATGGCCATGCTCTCCAAGGCATCGACTTCTTCGTTGATCCGCATGGCGCCCAACTGGGCGGTCACCCCGGCGCCGAAGGTTGCGGCCAGACCGATCCCGGCAACCACCGGTGCCGCGATGCGCACATTGATGAACGCGGACAGAAAGCCCGTCAGCGCCTCGATGCCGATGTTGCCCAGCGAGGTGTAACCCTGAATGGCCAGGGTGCCGCCCGCCGCGAGCGTCAGGAACCCGACGATCACGACGGTTCCGCCGATCATCGCCAAAGTACCCGCGCCCATGCTGATCTCGGCGATCAGTCGAACGACTTCGCGCGTGTAGTGGGTAGCCGCAAAGGGCACCCCGGCGAGCGCCTTGCCGTAAAACAGGGTGTGATCGCCGATCCGCCCCATCAGGGCGACCGGCCTCTCGAGTTGGCGAGTTAATCGCGGATACGCGGCCCTCAGCGCCATAGTTGCCCTACTTCGCCGTCATCTTGATGCCGATCGCGGTAACCACCACGTTGACGACGAACAGGGACATGAAGGCATACACCACGGTTTCGTTCACCGCGTTGCCGACGGCCTTCGCGCCCCCGCCGGTGATCGACAGGCCCCGATAGCAGGCGACCAAGCCCGCGATGAGACCGAAAAGTGCTGCCTTGACGCAGGAAATGATCACCTCGGGCACGCCGGTGAGCAAGGTGATGCCCGCGGCGAAGGCACCGGGATTGACGTCCTGCACAAACACCGAGAAGACGTAACCGCCAAGGACGCCGATGATGACGACGAGACTGTTGAGCAGAAAGGCGACCAATCCGGATGCCAGCATCCGCGGGGTGACCAACCGTTGCACCGGGTTGATGCCCAGCACTTCCATCGCGTCGATCTCTTCGCGAATCGTTCGCGCGCCCAGGTCCGCACACATTGCCGTAGCGCCCGCTCCCGCCACGATCAAAACCGTGACCAGAGGTCCGAGCTGGGTGACCGCACCGAACGCGGCGCCGGCACCGGATAGATCCGCCGCGCCCAATTCACGCAAAAGGATGTTGAGCGTGAAGCTGACGAGGACGGTAAACGGAATCGCCACCAACAGCGTGGGAGCCAGCGACACCCGCGCGACAAACCACGACTGCTCCAAGAACTCCCGCCACTGGAAAGGACGGCGGAACACGAACCTGACCGCGTCGGCCGACATTGCGAACAGGGCGCCGACGGCATGCATCGGCCCCGTGAAGTCGAACTTGAGCTTGAGCGCGGGCAATCCCGCCGACCAGTGGTCAGCTCCCTTGGTTGCCATCGGCGGCAGCCCCTTCCCAAGCTACGAGACCGACAGTCTTGTTGTGGCGCAACGAGTGCGGTACATTCGACAGAATTGACAGCTGTAAAGGCGCGCTGACGAGGGCGAAATGCTCAGCGGGCAGCCATGTTCCGGCGTCCGTCTGCGATGCGACAGTTGCGAGTCGGCTCACCACAGACCTCCGTTCCGTCGCGTGAAATGGCGCCGCAAAACGAGGGGCTCCACGTCTTGAAGCGTCCGGCGATTATGACTCATGCCGCGCCCAGGCGGAGCGAAAAATGCATAACCGTTATCGCACATCTCGCGGCTGGTGTAGTGAGGCAAGGTATCTGCGTCCCAACGGAAGCGACGGTCGGCTCAAGCATGTCAGGGCTGCTCCAGTCCTAGGTGACGGCGCCGGCCGTCTTGAGTTCGATGATCCGGTCCCAGTCGAGGCCGAGCTCCATCAAGATCTCGTCGGTCTGCTCTGCGAATCCGGGGGCCGGCCCGGTCTGTGGCGCTGCGACGTCGAACTGTACCGGGTTGGAAACCAGCTCGAGTTCACCCGCCTTGACCATGTACTCGTTCGAGCGGATCTGCGCGTCGTCGGCCGCCTGCAGGGTGTCCTGCACGGGTGCCCACGGCCCGGAGAGCGTGGCGAAGCGCTCGCTCCACTCCGCCAGCGTCCGGGTGGCGATGGCCTTGGTCAGCAGTTCCACCGCGTCGGCCGTGTTGGCGGCGATGTTCTCCACCGTGTCGAAGCGCGGGTCGTCGGCCAGTTCCGGCAGGTCGACATGGCGGCACACGTCGGCCCAGAACTTGGTCGGCTGCATCATCACAAACGAGATGTAGCGGCCGTCGGATGTCGTGTACAGCCCCACCAACGGATTGTTGGGGGCGCCGTGCACGCCGGGCGGTGGCGATTCCAGCCGCTGGTTCAGATGCCTTGTCAGTGCGACCGTGTGGCCCAGCGACCACAGGCCGCTGCCCAGCAGCGACACGTCGACGACGGACGGTTCACCGGTGCGCTCACGCTTGAGCAGCGCCGCTGCGATGCCACCGGCGAGGTTGGTCCCCGAGATGGTGTCGCCGTACGCCGGTCCCGGCGGCGCGATCATGCCCGGCATGCCGGCGGGGGTGATGGTGGCGGCGGTTCCGGCCCGGCACCAGAAGGCGGTCATGTCGTAGCCGCCCTTGGTGGACTCTTCGCCACGCGGGCCGAGCGCGCTCCCGCGCGCGTAGACGATCTTGGGGTTGATCGCCCGGATGTCGTCGACGTCGATGCCGAACTTCCGCCGATGGTCGGGCAGGAAGCTGGTCAGGAAGACATCGGCGCGACGGGCCAGCTCGTAGAGCACTTCCTTGCCCTCGGGCACCGACATGTCCAGCCCGATGCTGCGCTTGCCGCGGTTGGCGTGCTCGATGTTGGGGTTGGGATCGCCCTCCACACGCAGCATCCCTGTCTGCCGGAGCCCGCGCTGGGGATCACCGGTCACCGCGTGCTCGACCTTGACCACGTCGGCGCCCCACTCGGCGAGCACCGCGCCCGCCGACGGAACGAACCCGTACATGGCGACTTCGAGGACGCGGATTCCTTCGAGCGGCCTCATGCGCCGGCTCCTTTCACTGAGACGGCTGGCACGGCAAAGGTCTTGCTCTCCAGGAATTCCTCGAGCCCGGCGGCCCCCATCTCGCGACCCACGCCGGACTGCTTGAAACCCCCGAAGGGGGTGTCGGCGCCGAAGTAGTTGCCGCCGTTGATGGAAAAGGATCCGGTCCGGATGCGGCGCGCCACCGCGAGCGCGCGGTCCTGATCGCGGCTGAACACCGCGCCGGCCAAGCCGTAGATCGAGTTGTTGGCGATGCGCACGGCGTCGTCGTCGTCGTCGAACGCGATCACCGCGAGCACCGGCCCGAAGACCTCGTCCTGCGCGATCTCGCTGTCAGGGTCGACGTTGGTCAGCAGCGTCGGCGCATAGAAGTAGCCAGGATCCAATCGCTTGCCGCCGGTGACCAAGGTTGCCCCGGCGGCCACGGCGCGCTGCACCATGCCGTCGACCTTCTCCCGCTGTTGCTCGTTGATCAGCGGGCCCATATAAGTAGTCGGGTCGGCCGGGTCGCCGTGTCGCACCTTGGCGAAATTCTGCGCGATCAGTTCGACGATTTCGTCGTGGTGCGACTTGGGCACCAACAGCCGGGACGTGAGCGCACAACCCTGGCCGGCGTGAGTGACCATGCTGAACGCCGCGAACAGGGCGGCGTTGGCGAAGTCGGCGTCGTCCAGCATGATGGCCGCCGACTTGCCGCCCAGCTCCAGGAAGACGCGCTTGACGGTGTCGCTCGCGGCGGCCATGATCTTGCGCCCGACTGCGGTCGACCCGGTGAAGGTGATGACGTCGATGTCCGGGCTGGTGGTCAGCGCGACTCCCGACGCAGGATCCGACGAACTGAGCACGTTCACCACCCCGGCGGGAATGTCGGTGTGGTTGGCGATGAGCTCGCCGAGCGCGAGGGTGACAAGGGGTGTGTCCGGCGCGCCCTTGAGCACGACGGTGCATCCGGCGGCCAGCGCCGGTGCGAGCTTGGCCAGTGCGAGCTGGTTTGGATAGTTGTAGGCGATGATGGCGCCGACCACGCCGGCGGCTTCCTTCTCCACCCAGCGGTGGTGGCGCATGCCGCGCACCTCCCGTTCGCCGAGGTCTTCGGAGAACTCGTAGGTGCGCAGCAGGTCCGCGTAGAAGCGCACGATGCCGATCGGCTCGTCGAGCTGAGCACCCTGGGTCAGCGCGCGGGTGGCGCCGACCTCGGCGATGGTGAGGTCACGCAACTCGTCGGCGTGCTCGACGAGCGCCCGGTGCAACTGATCGAGGCAGCGGATCCGCAGCTCGACATCGGTGGGCCAGCTGGTTGTGTCGAACGCGCGCCGGGCCGCCGCGATGGCCATTTGCGCCTCGGAGCCGCCGGCGTCCGGCGCATGCCCGATGACGGCACCCGTTGCGGGATTGATCGAGGGGAATGTCCTGTCGGTGCTGACCAGCCGGCCGTCGATCAACAGACGACGGTCGACGTGGGACTCGGGCGCGGCATCCGCGGTGGTCACTGGGGTTACAGTGCCGGGCTCTGCCGTGTCCTGGGCAGGCATTACGTACCCCCTGGTGTGGTGGCGATCACGATAATTTCATTCTCTTCCCCGGCGAATCTTACATTCGAGTTTCGATAATTCAAGAAAGTCTCAGGAATGAGATCGACGTGCTGACCAGGGCCTCAACTGGCCGTACGCTGTCGGCCTGGGCCTCTCCGCGCAGGCCGGACGCGGTGTTGGGCGCGTGTTGCACGGCGGTTCGCGCGGAGAGTAAGGTTCTCATAATTGTAAGGGAGATTCTTTGTGACTGAAATGGCCCCCTGCGGAGTAGAGGCCTCAACATGAAGACTGCGGTAGTCACCGGTGGCGGGTCCGGCATCGGTCTCGCCGTCGCGCAACGCCTGCGCGCCGACGGTTTGAACGTCGCCTCGATTGATCTGCGTCCTTCGGAAGCCGACTTCGCTTTCACCGCCGACGTCACCGACCGGTCGCAAGTCGACGCCGCGCTGTCGGCCGTCCGCGCCCAACTCGGACCGGTGACGGTTCTGGTCAACGCCGCCGGACTCGACGGGTTCAAGAAGTTCAACAACATCAGCTTCGAGGACTGGCACCGCGTGATCGACGTCAACCTGAACGGCGTCTTCCATACCGTCCAGGCGGTGCTGCCCGACATGGTCGAGGCGGGATGGGGCCGCATCGTCAACATCTCGTCGTCGAGCACGCATTCGGGTGCTCCCTATATGAGCCACTACGTGGCGGCCAAGTCGGCGGTCAACGGCCTGACGAAGTCGCTCGCACTCGAGTACGGGCCCAAGGGCATCACGGTCAACGCGGTGCCACCGGGCTTCATCGACACCCCGATGCTGCGCGCGGCCGAGAAGAACGGATTCCTCGGCGACATCGACGAGACCATCGCGCGGACCCCGGTACGCCGGATGGGCACCCCCGAGGACATCGCGGCGGCATGCGCGTTTCTGGTGTCCGAGGAAGCCGGCTACATCACCGGTCAGATCTTGGGCGTCAACGGCGGTCGAAACACCTGAGCGGTGGCGCGTTTCGTCATCGGTGCCCGGCAACCAGTGTGAGAGGAGAAAGCCCATGAAGGTCTGGGTGGATTCAGAACGGTGCCAGGGCCACACCCTGTGCGCGATGATCGCTCCGGAATCATTCCAGCTCAGCGACATTGACGGCAGTTCGTCGGCTATCGACGAGGTGGTGCCCGCCGATCGCGAGGACCAGGTGCGTGAAGCCGCGCAGTCCTGTCCGGAGCAGGCCATCATGATCACCGACGACGCCTGAGCCGGCACGGTCCTCAGCCAGCGAACACGTAGGGAGACAGAGCGTTGAGTGTCGACGACGTCGTCAACGACAGCGACCGCAAGAAGAACCGGTACCACTTCGACCGGCATTCCTCGGAGTACCGGTCGAAGTTCAAGGCGATCACCGAAGAGATGCACGCCAAGTGCCCCATGGCCTGGACGGAAACCTATGGCGGGCACTGGGTTGCGGCCGGCAGCCACGAGGTCTTCGAGCTCGCCCGCTGCCCCGTCGTCTCCAACGATCACGACATCCATGGCGAACGCCGCGGCTACAAAGGCATCTCGATCCCCACGGCCAGCCGGGTCAGCGCGGTGCGCGGCGGGATCCTGGAGATGGACGACCCCGAGCACCGCACCTACCGAACCGTGCTCAACCCATACCTGTCACCGGCGGCGATCAAGCGCTGGGAACCGTTCATCGACGACGTGACGCGCGCCTGCCTCGACGAGAAGATCGAGAGCGGCCGCATCGACTTCGTCGACGACCTGGCCAATATCGTGCCCGCCGTCTTCACGCTGGCAATGCTGGGCATCCCGCTGAAGAAGTGGAACATGTACAGCGAGCCGGTACACGCCGCGGTGTACACGCCCGAGCACTCCCCCGACATCGAGCGCGTCACCGCGATGCACCGCGAGATGGGGCTCGACATGGTCAACAACATGATCGAGATCCGCGCAAATCCGCGGCCGGGAATCGTGAACGGCCTACTCGAGATGCGCATCGACGGCGAGCCGGCCCCGGAACTGGAAATCCTCGGGAACCTGGGCCTGGTCATCGGCGGCGGCTTCGACACCACGACCGCCCTGACCGCCCATTCGCTGGAATGGCTTTCGGAACACCCGGAGCAACGGCAGTTGCTCAGCAACGAGCGCAAGACCCTGCTCGACCCCGCGACCGAAGAGTTCCTGCGCTACTTCACCCCGGCGCCCGGGGATGGCAGGACCTTTGCCGACGACACCGAGCTCGACGGCACGCAGTTCAAAGAGGGTGAGCGGCTGTGGATCTCGTGGGCGATGGCCAACCGCGACCCCTCGGTCTTCCACGACCCGGACCAGATCATCCTCGACCGCAAGGGAAACCGGCACTTCAGCTTCGGCCTTGGCGTCCACCGGTGCATCGGCTCGAACGTGGCACGTACCGTGTTCAAATCCATGCTGACCGCGGTCCTCGACCGGATGCCCGACTATCAGTGCGATCCGGAGGGCACCGTCCACTACGAGACCATCGGTGTCATCCAGGGCATGCGTAAACTGCCGGCCACCTTCACGCCCGGCCGCAAGGTCGGCGCGGGCCTGGACGAGACGCTGGAGAAGCTGCAACGCATCTGCGACGAGCAAGAACTCGCCCGGCCGATCACCGAGCGTAAGGAAGCTGCGGTCATCGACTGAGCTCTCACAATTTCTACGAGTGGGCCTGTTCAGCGTGATCGCGCCCTATATTTGGGGCAATTGCGTGTGCAGAGATGGGAGACGCAACGGTGAAGACTTTCGCACTGAGCCTTGCGCTTGCCACGGCCGCGCTGACTGTCACGCCGACCGCCCACGCGGACATGCTGTATGCCAACTACCGGGTGGACACGAACCGGGATCCCGGCCACAGCTGGATTTGGTCGATCAGCCCGTGCGTCCAGCCAACACCGGGATGCTTGCAGGTGTACGCAACTCCGCAGCCCAACGGGCAAGCGGCGCCGTGGAGGGGAGAGGCCCGCTTGACCAACGGCCGCTACACCATGGCCGCTGACGACCCCTTCGGTGTGCGCTGCGTGGTCCAGTTCTTTCCCTCGCACGACATCTACTCGTGGGATCCGGTGACGCTGGCGGGTCAGGTCGACTCGACGTTCGACACCGGCTGCGGCGGCGGACCGGGGGGCGCCAACAGTTGGCCGTTCTCGCTCGTGCGATGGTAGCCGCGTGAGACGTACAGGAGTCAGTAAGCACGATGGCTGAGGCGAAGAAACCGCCGCAAGATCCGACCACCTCGAAAGCCGACACGTTGGCGCTGATCGCGGAAGCCGAGGCCGAGGCTGCCGAGGCCGAAGCGCTGGCCGCCGCGGCGCGCGCACGCGCCCGTGCCGCCCGGCTCCGGCGTGAAGCGCTCGCCCAAGCCGAGGCAGAGCCCGAGTCCGAGACCGAGGCCGATACCCAGACCGCCGAAGAAGCCCCGGACGCCGACGCGGACGCAACCGTCACCGGCGAGCCGGAGACCGACGAGGCGACCACCGCTGACGAAGTTGCCGACACCACCGAGGCGACCGACGCCGACGAAGCGGAGACCGAAGACGAAGTTTCCGACGAAACCCCCGAAGACGCAGAATCGGAAGCCAAGGCGGCCCGCTCTCGGCGACGCCTGCGGCTGCCCTCGTGGTCGGTGGCATGGAAAGCGGCCGTCATCGTCCTCATCTGCGCCTTCGTCGCGGCGAGCGGATACATGATGTGGCAGCGCCACGAAACCGTCGAGCGCAACCAGCGCGCAGCGAACTTCATCGCGGGAGCCAGACAAGGGGTCGTCAACCTGACTTCCATGGACTTCAACAAGGCCAAGGAGGACGTCCAGCGGGTGATCGACAGCTCGACCGGCCAGTTCCATGACGATTTCCAGGCGCGTGCAAAAGATTTCACGACCGTTGTCGAGCAGTCCAAGGTGGTCACCCAAGGAACGGTGAATGCGGCGGCCGTGCAAACCATCAACGGGGATTTCGGGTTGGTTCTCGTCGCGGCGACGTCGCACATCACCAACGCCGCGGGCGCCAAAGACGAACCGCGCAATTGGCGGCTCAAGGTGACCGTCAAAAACGACGGCGGACAATACAAGATGTCTAACGTGGAGTTCATTCCATGAGCGACGACAAACCCGGCATTGACACCGCCGACGACTCCACCGAAACAGCCGAGCGCACTGAAAGCAGCGCTCCACGGTCTCGGCGCAAGGTGAAAGTCGTTCCCGTGATTCTGATTGTGCTGCTGCTGCTTTCCGGTGGCGCGGCGACGTGGCTGTACTTCAAGCAGTACCGGCCGGATAAACAGACCGACCCCAGCGTCGCGAGCGCGGTCGCCAATGCGGCGTCCGACGGGACGGTCGCGTTGCTGTCCTACTCGCCCGACACACTCGACAAAGACTTCGCCGCCGCCAAGACTCACCTCTCCGGCGACTTCTTGTCGTACTACAACCAGTTCACCGAACAGATCGTGGCTCCGGCAGCCAAACAGAAGTCACTGAAAACCAACGCCCGGGTGCTGGGGGCCGCTGTCCAGGAACTACATCCGAATTCGGCCGTGGTGCTGGTGCTGGTCGACCAGAGCACCACGAGCAAGGACAATCCCGACCCCGCGATGGCATCGAGCAGTGTGCTGGTGAGCTTGGCCCGGGTCAACGGCGCCTGGCTGATCACCAAGTTCGATCCGGTCTAGGCCGTTTCGGCCGTTCGACCGTCGGGTGTGAACCCACGGCTTAGTTTGTGAGCTGAGCGACGGCGGCCGCCGAGGCTGCACACGCGAGGCCGCGGATTTGGCGAGTCCCCGACAGCGAGTCCACCCGAATTAGACATCGCTTTTGAACCGGGAACACAGCGACTAAACCTGCGAGTCACGGCACGGCGCTGGCGAGCAGTGAGGTCAGAAGAAGTTCGAATGCTCGATCGTTCAGCGGTCTTGGGGCGCTGGTGAATCCGCCCTCGTCGGCCGACTCCGTCTCCTGTGCTGCGCTGTGTTTCTGCGTCATCCGTGCGAGAAGTATTGACCCTCGAACGAGTTCCGACACCGCGGAGTACGTTTCGTGGGCTGTCTGCTCGTCGAGACCGCAATCGATCATGTTGGCGATCGCTTTCTGCGTCTCCTGTTCTCCGAGCCGTCGTGCCAGCGGGCTCAATGCGCCGCGAATGAGGATCAGGTCCGTCAACACCGGATCGCTGAGGAAGGTCCGGCGCACTCCGCGGGCATGGGCAGCCAGTGATTCGCGCCAGTCGTCCGACTCGGCGAACGCCGGTAATCCGCTGCGGCGCAACGCGCGGTCGGTCATGGCATCGAGAAGCTCTGATTTATTGCGGACGTGCCAGTAGATGCTGGTTACGCCTACGTCCAGCGCTTTGGCGACCAGCGGAATGCTGAGCTCCTCGATTGAGGACTCCGCTGCTATCGCGAAGGCTGTCTCCACGATCGCATCTTCAGTCAGCGAGCCTCGCGCTCGTCGGACGGATTGTCGCTGCGGCTTGGCAACCTGCACCCGCAACCCCCTAACCCGGCGTTGACATTCGTGTCAACGCCGGATCTGACGGGTCACGATCGACGGTCCGGCCAGTGGCGCGCCTAGCAGTCCGGGCGCGGCGTCGATGACCGCGGGGATGGCGTTGATCGCCGCCATCGCCGTCGCGGCGACGCCGGGGTTGGTGGAGTCACCCGGTGCGGGGTCCAGATGTAGGTCGAGGGTCATGTTCGGGTTTCCTTCGATGCGAAACACCATGCCTCCCCGGCCGGGTTGCGCTGGGCGCGGCCAAGAGTCAGGCCATGGCGTCGAGGTCACCGCGGCGAAGTACTGAACCGAGACGACGGGACGCTCGTCGTGCATCGCGGCGAGTTGCCAGCGGTGGCCGCAGATGGTGTCCTTCGGGATCATCCCGAGTGCGGTGTCCAGATCGTGCGGGGCCAGGATGGTCTCCCAGTCCAGTGCCACTCGTTCGACGTCCACGCCGAGTGTGTCGGCGATGTAGCGCACGACGGGTTCCCAGTCGTTGTTCACCTTGCCGACAGCGATGCGAATCGGGACGTGGCCGTTGGGCTTTCCGAAGCCCATCGACTCATGCAACACCTCCCAGATCGGATAGGCCAAGTCGAGGTCGAGGGCGTACTCGTCCATGCGGTAGGTGTCGATGACCCCGGCCCCCGCCAGCAGGGCGGTGGGCAGGTTGAGGCTGACGAAGCCAGGTTCGCACCCGGTGGCGTAGAAGGTCGAGTTGCCTTGACGCGCGGCGCGTTCAATCGGGTCGCGCCAATTGGCCGGTGCCGCCTTCGGATACACCATCGGAATGGCGGAGATGGTGACGACGTTGATGCCGGCTTCCAGGTAGCCGACGATGTCGGCGATCACCTCGTCTTCACGTCGGACGGCGGTCGCGCAGTAGGCGATGCAATCGGGCTTGGCGTTGAGGACTGCCGCCCGATCGTCGGTGGCTGCGATGCCGACCTCGGGACGGCCGCACAACGCGCCGGCATCCGTGCCTACCTTCGCCGGCGAGGACACCTTGACCCCGATCAGGTCCAGTGCGGGGTCGTCGATGATTGCGCGCAACGCAACGCTGCCCGTCATGCCGGTGCCGACGTGAACGACGCGACGCTTCGCGGTGTCAGGAGATGAAGTCACGGGCGCTGCCTCTCAGGGCGCTAGGAGCGGTTGCCAATTCGACAGTTCGCAACTTACTGTATGTCACACCAGTATGACTTACCAGTAGCTGTTGCAGTAACGGTGCAGACGAGGGGTACGGCGCACGTGTCCGAGCGGACCATCGTCATCACTGGGTCCAGCGACGGCGTCGGTGCAGCAGCGGCCCGGCGGTTGGCGGGCGCCGGCGACAACGTCGTGGTCATCGGTCGCTCCGTGTCGAAGACGAAGGCGATTGCCAACGAACTCGGTACCGACTATCTGTGTGCGGATTTCTCCGACCTCGCCCAGGTGCGTGCCTTGGCCGGGGATCTGCGGCAGCGTTATCGGCGAATCGACGTGCTGGCCAACAATGCCGGAAGTGTTTTTGCGGCGGACGGCCACCCTGGTGAACCGGTCCTAGGAGTTCCCGCACGGCCACCCCGACGGCGCCCAAGAATCCACCAAGGATTCGCCGAGGTCGGCATTCGATCCTTTTTTCACGCAGCTGGACCGCTGGCAGCTGAGAGGAGGAGTCGCCATGTCGCTTCTGGGCAACCACATATCTCTGATCCACGGTTGGGTACCGATCACGGCCCAGATCGTCACGCCGATCACGCTGGGGCTCGCGGCCGGGTGGCGCTCGCGTCGTTGGCGCCTGCTGTGGCTGCCGGCCGCCGCCGTCGCCGGAGTCATGACGGCTCTCGGAGCGCATTCCTGCATCGCCGACGGAGCCAGCAAGTCGGCGCCGGATGCGCTGTACGTGTGGATCGCGCTGCTCGGCATGGCCACGGCGGTGCTGATCCTGGGCTGGCGCGGCGCGGGGCGGTGGCGGCGTGCACTATCGATCCTGGCGGTGCCGCTGTGCCTGCTCTGCTCGCTGCTCGTGCTCAACCAATGGGTGGGCTACTTCCAAACCGTGCAGAGCGCGTGGGAGCAGATCACCTCCACTCGGCTGCCCAACCAGACCGACAAGGCCGCCGTGATCGCGTTGGCGGCGAAGGGAACCAAGCCGCCGCACGGCAGCCTGGTGTCGGTGCAGACGCCCGACGACGCGTCGCATTTCAAGCACCGCGAGGAACTCGTCTACCTGCCGCCGGCGTGGTTCGCGAGTTCCCCGCCGCCGCAGCTGCCGACGGTGATGATGATCGGCGGCATGGTCAACACGCCCGCCGACTGGGTGCGCGCCGGCAACGCCGTACAGACTGTCGACGCCTTTGCCGCCGCGCACGACGGCAATGCACCGGTGCTGGTGTTCGTGGACCCGAGCGGGGCGTTCGACAACGACACCGAAGGCGTCAACGGAACCCGCGGCAATGCCGCCGATCATCTGACTAAAGACGTTGTGCCCTATATGGTCTCGAACTTCGGCGTCAGCCCCGACCCGTCCCACTGGGGCGTCGTAGGCTGGTCAATGGGCGGGACGACCGCAGTGGATCTCACCGTCATGCACCCCGACATGTTCAGCTCGTTCGTCGACATCGAGGGCGACCTGACCCCCAACACCGGAACCAAGGAACAGACCATCGCCAACCTTTTCGACGGCGACGCCGACGCGTGGGCGAAATTCGACCCGACCACGGTGATCAACCGCCACGGTCGCTACACCGGGGTATCCGGCTGGTTCGCCATCACCTCTGGTGGTCCGCCGACGCCGCATCGCAACATCACGATCGTCGATAGCGCCGCGCTGTCTGTCGCAAGCCGAGGTGCGGCCTCTGACCCGGGCAACCAGGCTGCGGCCGCCGCTTCCCTGTGCCAGCTCGGCCGGGCGAACGGCATCGACTGCGCGGTGGTCGCCCAGCCCGGCAAGCACGACTGGCCGACCGCCGGCACGGTATTCGCCACGGCATTGCCGTGGCTGGCAGGCCAGCTGGGCACTCCGGACGTGGCCCGGATGCCGTTGGCCGGCAATGTGTCTCAGCAAGCACTCTGAGCGCGCTAGCCGCGCGGCAGGCCGAGCACCCGCTGGGCGATGATGTTGCGCTGGATCTCGGAGGTGCCGCCGGCGATGGTCCCGGAGAAGCTGCGGGCGTAACGCTCGAACCAGCTGGCGAAGTAGTGGTCGAGGTTCATGTGCGCATACGGCCCCGTGAGCCCGGGGTGCACGAGCCCGTCGGATCCCGCGGACGTCAGCGCCAGTTCCATGCCACGCAACTCCGCTTCGGAACCGAGCAGCTTGAGCACCGAGATCGCGGCCACGTCATCCTCGCCGCGCGCGGCGCGGGCCAGGGCGGCCGAACCCAGCAGGCGCAGCGCCTGCCTGTCCATGATCGTGCTGGCGTATTGGTCGCGCTCGACCTCGGTGCTGGGATGGAAGTCGTCGATCATGTTCTCGAGGCGATCGGCGAAACCCAGCCACATCATGGTGCGTTCGTGGCCCAGCGATCCGTTGGCCACCCGCCAGCCCTGGTCGAGCTCGCCGACCAGGTTCTCGGCCGGCACCCGCACGTCGGTGAAGAACACCTCGTTGAAATCCAGATCGTCGACACCGCAGATCGACGGGAACGGCCGGCGCACCAGGCCCGGGGTGTCGGTGGGGATGACGAGCGCGCTGATTCCCTTGTGCTTCGGTGCATCTGGATTCGTTCGGACGAACGTCAGCAGGACGTCGGCGTCGTGGGCGCCCGAGGTCCACACCTTCTGCCCATTGACCACGAAGTGGTCGCCGTCGAGCACCGCGCGGGTCCGCAGCGACGCCAGGTCGGAGCCCGCGCTGGGTTCGCTCATCCCGAGTGAGGCGGTGATCTCGGCCCGCAGGATCGGCACCGCCCAGCGCCGCTTCTGTTCGTCGCTGCCGAACGACAACAGCGACGCCCCAACGATGTTCACGCCCTGCGGGTTGAAGCTGTGGTAAATCCGGCGGCGGCTGAGTTCCTCGAGGTAGACGAACTGCTGAATGACCGTCGCGTTGCGGCCGCCGAATTCCGGGGGCTGGCTGGGCAGCAGCCAGCCGTTGTCGAACAACAGCCGCTGCCAGTCGCGCGCCCACTGCGGCATGTGCGAGACCGACCGGGGCCGCTCGAGCGTTTCGCTTGCGGAGGGCAGGTTTTCGTCGAGGAACGCGGAGAACTCCGCGCGGAACTCCTCGACGTCGGAATCAAAAGTCAGCTGCACGGTATTCCTCCGCGATCCGCGCCCGGTGCTCGGCCGCGCCGCCGAGCATCAACTCACCGGCTTTGGCTCGTTTCAGCGCGAACTGCAGGTCGTTCTCCCACGTGAATCCCATTGCGCCATGCAGCTGTAGGCCGTGCCGGAACACCAGGGACTGGCACTCCCCTGCCGATGCCTTGGCCATCGCGGCGGCCAACCGGCGGCGGGGGTCGTCGGCCGCGATGGTGAGCGCGGCGAAGTATGCCAGGGCGCGGGCGCGTTCCACGGCGACGTGCATGTCGGCGGCCTTGTGCTGCACCGCCTGGAAGGAGCCGATCGCCACGCCGAATTGCTGACGGTTTTTGACGTGCTCGAGCACCAGGTCGAGGATGCGTTGGCAGGCGCCGACCATCGTGATGGCCATGCCGGTCAGCGCGAAATGATGTGCGCGCTCGGCGTTGACGGTCAGCCGCTCGCTGTCGGGTACCCGAACCTCCGCGAACGACAGGTCGGCGACGTGCAGCACCGGGTCGAACACCGCCGAGCGCCGGGCCGACACCTGACTGGATTCCACGAGGAACACCCCGGCATCGGTCACCACGGCCAACCGATCCGCGCGATCGCCGTCGAGCACATGGCGGGCCGTGCCGTCCAGCACCCACCCCGCGGCGTCGCGGTGCGCCGCGACCCCGCCATAGACCGTGGTCCCCGACTGGTGCGGGTCGAAGCGGTCCCCGGCGAGCGGCGCGAACTGGCTCATCGTCGCCAGGAACGGGGTGGGGTCGGTGGCGCGACCAAGCTCCTCGAGCACGATGGCCAGCTCGACGGCGCTGTCCGCATCGCTGAGCTCGGTCCAGCCCTGGTCTACATACGATTTCCACAGCGGGCTCGGGTCGACGCCCTTTTCGGCCACGCTGCGCACCAGCGACGGCGGGCACTGCTTCGCGACGGCGTCGCGCACGGTGTCCTGCCACAGTCGCTGATCAGCATCGAACTCCAACAGCATCCGCGCCGCCTCTCGTCGTGACTGTCAGGCGAGAATAACATTCTCGGTTGCGGAAGTAATAATCTCTGAATCCGGGCATGGGGTCACCGGAGCGCCGGTGAAGAGCGGAATTCCTGCGGTGAACTAACTGCTGGTCACGAGGCCGTCGGCGGCGTTGTCCCAACGGTCGAGGTTCACGAACTCGGCAAGCGGGCGGCGGCGCAGCGGCCCGTGATTGCCCTTCGGCCACCCGACCACGATGTGGCCGGCGACCATCCAGCCCTCCGGTATGCCGACGGCTTCCCTCAACAGCTGTTCACCGCCATACGAGGCCCAGCTGGTCAGGCAGGCGCCGAGGCCCTGGGCGCGCGCGGCCAGCAGAAAGTTCTGCATGGCTGGAAAGATCGAGCCGCCGAGCAGCAGTTCCGACGCGGTCGGGTAGTGCGCCTGGGCGAACAGCACCGAGGTGAATTCACCGGCGCGGTCGTGCAATTCGTACGTCGCACGGTAGGTGCGGGCGCGGCGGCTGTTGTCGTCGGCGGCGGGCCGGCTCATGCCGTAGACCGGCTCGATCACTTCCAGCGCGTGGGCCGCGGCCTTGGCCACCACGGCCCGCTGCTCGGGCGAGCGCAACACCACGAAACGCCAGCCCTGCGCGTTGGCGCCCGAAGGGGCCCACCTGGCCGCCTCGAGGCAACGCGCCAGGGTCGCATCGTCCACCGGTTCGTCGGTGAAGCGCCGGATCGTTCGGGCCGTCGACATCACTTCCCAGATGTCCGCGCTTGCTCCCGTCACTGTTTCTCCTCTGCTCCGGCTCCCTCACGCAACCTAGCGCGCAGCGCGGCCGCAGCGTCAGACGCCGGCCCCGGCGATGTCGTCGTCGCCCATCCAGTGCACGAACCGCTGCAACGGATACATCGCATCGTGCGGACTACCGAGCACGTGCGCGTTCGCAGTTCCCAGCCGGCACAGACGCTGGGCGCCCGCGCTTGCCAGCCGATCCCGCAGCTGCGCCTTGCGTTCGTACGGATACACACCGATGGTTTGAGTGGCGACGTTGACATAGCGAACCGCGTCGTCGAGCGACGGGACCATGACCACATTCGACGTCTTATTGGTGGGCTGAAATTCGACCGGGCGGTCCGAAAGGATCACCAGGCCACGCCCGTCGAACCCGCCCCACACCTTGAGATCGCCCATGGCCTCCATCACCTCGATCTCGTCGCACACCTCCGAAGACAGCGGCGGGCCCACGGCCGAGGCGAAATCGCGGTCCACGGCCAGCCGCTGCGCCAGCGCCGCGCACAACGATTCCACCTGGGGCCGTTCACCTTCCACGAACGCGAAGCGGCTCGCCAGGCAGGCTTCCTGGTTGAACACCGTGGTGTCGGCCGCCAGGCGATCGGCGACGTCGGCGACGCGGTCGTCGGACCCGAAAACCTCGCGCCCGATCATCGAGATGGAGGACTTGGGGTCGAAGGAGATCAGTTGTATCCCCGGGCCCAGGTACTGGATCACGTTGTTGATCGCCTCGCCGCCTCCCCAGGCGACGATCTTGTCGAAGTACTGTGGCCGGTAGAGCGTGCGCTCGATGGTGGTGTCGCCGCCCTGCCAATAGATCGCCGACATCGATTGCACGACGGGGTGTTTCGGATCTATCTCGGCCATGGTCCGCAGCACCGCCACGGTGGTGAAGGGGTCACTGGAGGGCAGCTTGAACACGTTGACCGCCTTGACGAGGGCGCCCTGCGCGATCGAGGCGACGCAGCCCGACGGGGCATTGCCCGCCAGCATGTGGATCATTCGGGACGGGAAGGCGCGTACCGCCCCCTTGTTACCGTGAATGTCGATGCGCTCGACCCACCCGTCCAGCGCCTCGCGATCGGCGAAGTTCGAATCGATCATGCTGTTCAGCAGCGGCTTGGTCAGGTACATCGGGGCTTGGCGATAGAGATTCTCCACCACGCGCCGCGGCAGCGGATTCGTGGCCGCGATCAGTTCCAGGCATTGCTGCAGGTGCGGGTTGCGATCCAAATGCAGGCGCTCGCCGGTTTCCACCAGGAAGTCGACGATCTCGGCGAGCTTGACGTCCAGCAGCGGCGGCAGCTGCGACCGCGGCATCACGAGTGCGTCCAGATCGATTGCGGGAGTGACGAAGTCGGCGCCCAGATCACGCGACCGGTGACGGTCCCCTTCCCCTTCCACCAATACGCCCCGGACGAAGTGGGGCGCCGCCAATGTGGTCATGCGACGCCTCGCACATAGGCGTCGATGCTGCCGGCGCAGGTGATCTTGTCGCCGCCGGGCAGGTCGGCGTACCGGGTGATCTCGCGGCCCACCGTCGGCCCCTGGTGGCCGCAGCGACATTTGCCGAAGCTGACACTGACCCGGTCGCCGCTGATCACACCACCCCAGCGGCCCTCGATCGATGCGTCGAAAAAGGCTGCCCTGGCCTCGATCTCGCCGTCAGCGGGATCCAGTAATTCCTCGCCGGCAGTGTCCAGCGGCAGCATGATCACCCAGGGCGAAACGTGATACCGCGCCGCAGAGCACAACGGGAACGTCGCGTTGATCTCACGCATGCTGTACGCGTGATACAGCCGGTCCTCGGTGACGTTGAACGTCTCCAAGACGTATTCGCGGTAATTGTCGGGCAGCACAGCACCTTTGAGCCCGCCGGCGACCATCATCGCGTTGCCGGGATTGAACTCGTCGCCGCCGTGTCCCTTGGCGCGAACGCCTTCCGCGATCTGATACAAGGTGGCGAACATGCCGGTGGCCAGCAGGGGCAGGGCGCGGGCCTCGATCACCGCGTCGACGGCTTTCTTGACCGATGCCTCCATATCGGCGCCCCGTTGCGCGGCGATCCGTTCGAAGTCCGCGATTTCGCTCGGGCGTGCGGTGCCGTCGGCCAGTTTGCGCCGCAACGTGATCATCTCGACCATCGACCCGACGGTGATCGGCTCGCCGTCGCCGAACTGATAGGGCGGATAGCGCGACGAAAAGCAATCGACCATCGCCTGGCGGATCGCATCTTCACGGGGAGCGGCGAATTGCGGGCCCAGGCCCAGGAATTTGCGGTCCTCGCCGCGGGTGAGGCCGGTGGCCCACAGCAGCGCCTCGCTGTTGATCCGCGCTGAGAGTTCGATATCGCCCTCGGTGCACGACAGCATCGCGGGTTTGCCGGTGGTGCCACTCGAACACGATAGGTAATGGCCGACGGTCTCCAGCCGTTTCAGCCAGTCATCGAGCGTCTGCACCCCGCCGGTGTCGAGGCCGTCGACGTCACGGGCGGAGACGGTGGCCAACCACTTGCCCATGCGGTCCCACTGGCCGTCGTTGAGCCAGCCTTCGGCGTACGTCTTGTAAGTGGTGTGGGCGAAGAGCAACGGCACCAGGTCGGCGGGTTGCTTGATGCGCTCGACCCCGCCCGATTGCGCGCGGTTGGCCAACAGCGGAATGCGTTGTGACTGGGCCTCGAGACGCTCGTCGGCCGCTTGCAACTGCAGAGGCAGCAGTTCGGTGGGCTCGATGTCGAAACAATCCTTCGCTCCGACCAACTGGGCCAGCCGCTCGGTCGCAGATGTCATCGGTGGCTCCTCTCTAACCGCACCGCCATTAAGTACACGACACTGTATATTATTGCTCTCGTGTGGTCGAGGCGAGAACGACCCGGTCACGGATGCGGCATTGCCTGGTGCCCGGCGTTTTCGCGGGCGATCCGTTGATCGTGGATTTTGACCAGTTCACGGAACCCCAACCGCGGATATTGCGGTACGGGCTGAATGCCCCACTGGTCCTTGGCCGTGTTGATGCCCGCTCCTTCGGGTGCACCGCTGATCGGCGGGCCAGGGAACGGGTAAGGGTACTGGCATTCCAGCGACTCGTTGCTGTAGCGCACCTTCATCAGCTCACTGCAGATGTCACGGAAGCCCAGGGTCGGGTATCCATACCAGATAGCCAAGAAGGGCAGCGTGAACGCGCCTTCGAGCACCAGCCCGACCAAGCAGACCATGATGCCGCGTCGCAGCCACTTGTGCAGGCGCGCATATTCTTTGGTGGTTCCGACCGGCAGTTCATCAGTCACCGATTCATCCGGCCGATTGCGCTCGTCCGCCGACGTACTCATGACATCTCCCTAGTCCGTGAATATTTCGCGATTAACGGTGTGCAGGTAGGGGATCGCCAGGAATGGGGTGATGTACATGATGTCGTAGATCCACCACCCGAGCACCGGAAAAACGACCCCCGCATAACGGACATCGGCATACACGGTCATGTTCATCACGTAACCGACCCAGATCACGACGCCGAACCAGCACGTGACCAGTAGCCACTGGTAGCCCCAGCGCTTCATCTGTAGGAAGGCAATGGCCGCGGCGATCCGCATCGGAAACACGGTCAGGATGAGCGCGACTTCCCAGCCTTTTTCGCCCGGCGCGCTCGCACCGCCGATCCACAGTTGGTTGTAGTGCCAGAAGTATCCAGCGTCGAAAGCGTTGCCCCACGCCGTATACAGGACCCGGTAGATGAGGGAGTGATTGGCAACCATGTCGAGGATCCAGCCCTGCAGGTTGAGCCCGGCGTCCAGTATGACCAGGTACCCGATCAAGGTGACCATAATCGGGCGCACCGACAGCCCGGATTTCAGCGCCCGTCGAAGCAATGCCAATCCGTACAGAAACAGCGGTAAACCGAAGATGCCGGGAACGTTGGCCCCCATCAGTAATGTTCCGGCGATCAGCCATTTGTCGGCCCGCCGTTGCGCCAGGCGGCTCTGCTCGATTTGGTCGTCGAGTGACACGGAGCCGGCACGGGCCGACGCAATTGCGGAAGCGGGTTCCTTGCTGGAAAAGCGTTTAATCAGAGGAGGATTCACGGTCGTATCTACCAGTTTCGCGTCGCCCACATCGACAGTTGGATGCCAAACATCAGCAGCAGGTAGCCATAGATGAAGATCTGGAAGACGATCAGGGCTCGCTTCCTGCGTCGTTCTGGGTTCATGGTTGACGGGCTCCCTTCTCAAACGGTCTATGGATTCGCCGGAGCTGTCTCACCGGATCGCCGGCGGTGTGCTGATCAGAAGGTGCCGATTCCGCGCAGGACGTAATACCAAAAGCCCACTAGCGCAGCGGCTGCGCCCCATCCGAGACCGAGTCGCACCAATTCCTGCCACACAGTTGAATCTCCAATCGATCAGTTGACACCCGGACGATTCATCGGACCCCTAGCCCATGGCGTGTGTTCGCGACGAACTCGTCGAGCACACGACCGCGTGCTGGCTTAGGGTCGTGATTGGTGACGAGCAGCGCATAGAACCCCATCAGAAAGAACAGCGCGCTATTTTCTGGGTTGGCCTCCGCACGGACGACCCCCTCCCGTTGGGCGACGGCGATCTGCTGAGCGACGAGTGCCACCAGTGGATGGTCCGTGGGCTTGCCGAATCCAGGGGGTCGGGTCTGTGAAAAGTGCAGTGCCAGAACATCCCTGAACAGCCGGGTGCCAAATCTGGACTCGGCCGCCAGAACCAGGCGCACTACCTCCGAGAGGGTCGCCCATACGTCAGGCGCGGCGGCGACAAAGCGGCTCAGGTCGCCGGCCAACCGGGTGACCAAATCTCGCTCGATCTCCTCGAGGACATGCTCCTTGGTGGGGAAATGAAAGTAGAAGGTTCCGCGGGCCACCCTCGCCGCAGAGATGATCGCGGCGATATCGGCGTCCGCCACGCCCGATCGTTTGAACTCGGCCATCGCCGCGTCGTAGACGCGTTGGCGAGTCTCGAGCCGCTGCGCTTGACGTCCCCGCGGCTTCGCATTGGTTTGTGCCGTCATCGAAGCCATCGTGACACCTATCATTGACAAATGTCAATGACAATTTTCAACGAAACGCTCCGACGCCCCTAGAGGCCGGCATGCAGGCGGCTTCGATCGACCAGCGCGAGAGTCGGCAACCCCGTTGTCAGCCAGGGCAATTCGGTAAGCGTGAGATCCCGGCAATCGGCGGCATGCGCCCCGCCGTGCCCGTACCAGCCCGGTCAGTCCCGGCGCAGTGTGCCGCGCAGGAAGAGGTCGACGGCGTGCTGCAGGTGGTGCTCGTCCTCCTCGCGACTGCGGTAGATTCCGCAGTCGGCCAACCGCGCGGGCAGATGCTCGACCAGCGCGATGAAGTGCCCGGCGGTCATCTCGAGATCGTCGATCTCGATGTCCCCCGCCTCCTGATGGCGGCGAAGCAGGTCCATCACCTGCCGGTGGCGTGGCGACCAGGTCATGGAGTGCGCGCTGACGGCGAATTCGGGAAACCGTGCCGATTCGTTCATCGCGATGCGCGTCAGGCGCACGATGTCTGGATCGATCGCGCGCTCAAGACCGGCCCGACCGACCTCGACCAGGGCGGTCCGCAAATCGCCCTCGTCCACTTCGTGGGCCGCTTCACGTTCCGTCCTGCGGGTGAGCGCCCAGGGAATGACGTCGAGGAAAACCGCGCGCTTGTCGGGATAGCGCGCATAGAGGGTGCGCCGAGTGATGCCGGCCGCCTTGGCGATCGCGTCCATGCTGGTGCCGTCGTAGCCGTGCTTGACGAACGTCGCGACGGCCGCCTTGCGCAACTTCTGTTGCAGCTTCTTGGCTTCGGCTTGCGTCGGGCGTCCACGCCGGGTTGTCGTGACCACGGAAATATACATTAACGTGTAGATACCCGTCGGCGCGACGAAAGAGGCCAGGGCCACCGTGACCACCACGCAGTCCTTCATCAACGGCGAATCGGTGTCCTCGCCGGACGTGTACGACAACATCGATCCGGCCACCGGTCGATCCCTGGGCCCCGTCGCGCGCGGCGGCGGTGATGAAGTGGATCGCGCCGTCCGGGCAGCGCGAGCGGCGTCGAAGCGCTGGCCGGCGACAGCACCGGAGACCCGGGCAACCCTGCTGACCCGTATCGCCGATGTCATCGACGAGAACCGCGAGCGGTTGGCCCGCATGGAGTGTGGGGACACCGGGAAGCCGCTGAGCCAGGCGCGCGCCGACGCCGCCGTCGCCGCGCGGTACTTCCGGTTCTACGGCCACGCCATCGACTCCTATTACGGCCAAACCATCCCGCTCTCAACGGATCTGCACGTCTACACCCGACGCGAGCCGTTCGGGGTCACCGGCCACATCATCGCCTGGAACTACCCGATGCAACTGCTCGCCCGCGCGGTCGCTCCCGCCATCGCGGTGGGTAACTGTGCGGTGGTCAAGCCCGCCGACGAAACGCCCAGAACGGCAGTGGAATTCGCCACCCTGGCGGCGCAGGCCGGCCTGCCGCAGGGCGTGCTCAATGTGGTGACCGGCATCGGCGCCGAAGCTGGGGCGGCGCTTACCGCCCATCCCGATGTCGACCATCTCGGCTTTGTCGGATCGACTCAGGTCGGATCGATAGTCGCCCACGCCGCCGCCGATCGCGTGGTTCCCGCGACGCTCGAACTGGGCGGCAAGTCCGCACAAATCGTCTTCCCCGACGCGGATCTGGTTCGCGCCGCGGAGTCGATCACGAAGGCGATTCTGCAAAACGCCGGCCAGACCTGCTCGGCGGGGTCGCGTCTGCTGGTGCACGACGCGATTCACGACACCCTGGTCGAGATGGTCCGACAACGTTTGACGTCGGCCACCATTGGGCCCGGGATCGAGGACCACGACCTCGGACCGCTGATCTCCCAAAAGCAGCAGCTCCGCGTGCAATCCATGCTCGCCGACAACGACGAAGGCGAAATCCTCTGCGGCGGAGAGCCTCCGCGTGACGCGCGGCTGACGGACGGCGCCTACTTCTCTCCCACCATCATCGACGGAGCCGACCCAGCGTCACCGATCGCCCAAGAAGAGATCTTCGGTCCCGTGCTGACGGTCAACCGATTCCACACCGAAGACGAGGCGATCGAATTGGCCAACGGCACGCCCTACGGCCTGCTCGGCGCCGTATGGACCACCGACCTCTCCCGCGCGCACCGGCTGGCGGCACAGATCCGCGCGGGCCAGGTCTACGTGAACACCTATGGCGCCGGCGGCGGAGTGGAATTGCCGTTCGGGGGCTTCCAAAAGTCAGGCTATGGCCGCGAGAAGGGATATGAAGCCCTCGACACATTCAGCGCCACCAAAACCGTCGTTGTTCGCCTTTGAAGGAGGAAACATTGGATCGCGAAACCTACCAGCGGGGGCTCCGAATCCGCTCCGAGGTGCTGGGCGAAGAGTATGTCAACCGCGCGTTGGCCAACGCGGATGACTTCACCGGGCCCCTGCAAGACCTCGTCACCGAATATTGCTGGGGTGCCGTCTGGGGTCGCGAGGAACTCCCGCGCAAGACCCGCAGCATGCTCAACCTGGCGATGATCTCGGTGCTCAACCGGCCCAACGAATTACGTACCCACATCAAGGCGGCACTGACCAACGGTGTCACCCGTGAGGAAATCCGCGAGGTCTTCCTGCAGGTGGCCATCTACGCCGGCGTGCCGGCCGCCGTCGACAGCTTTCGCATCGCGAATGCGGCGTTCGCCGAACTGGACCGGGGCTAGGGGCGCAACGTGGACGTCGGGTTCATCGGGCTGGGAAACATGGGCTTTCCCATGGCATGTCGCCTCATCGAAGAACAACATGACGTGGTCGCCTTCGACACGCGCGGCGAGGCCCTCGAGCGCGTCGTCGCCCTGGGGGCACGCCCGGCGTCATCACCCAAAGAGGTCGCCGATCACGCCGACACGGTGCTGGCCAGCCTGCCCACACCGGGCGCGTCACTCGCGGTGGCCACCGGCCCGGCTGGAGTGATCGAAGGCGCACGGGTGAAGCGCTATGTCGACTTGTCCACTGTCGGCAGCCAGATGGCGGTGCAGATCCACGGCCTGCTGGCCCAGCGCCACATCGTGGCGATGGACAGCCCGGTCAGCGGCGGTGTCGGCGGGGCCGAGAAGGGGACCCTCGCGCTGATGGTGTCCGGCCCGCGCCACGAATTCGACGCCGTCCGAACCGCGCTCGAAGCACTGGGCCGTCCGGTGTATGTCGGCGACAAGCCCGGCTCGGCGCAGACGATGAAGCTGGCGAACAACATTCTGGCGGCAAACGTCTTGACCGCGACCGCGGAAGTCGTCGTGATGGGCGTCAAAGCCGGCCTGGATCCCGGCGTGATGATCGAGGTGCTCAATGCGGGATCGGGTGCGACGAGCGCGAGCCGCGACAAGTTCCCCCGCGCGATCCTGCCGCGCACCTTCGACTATGGCTTTGCCACCGGCCTGATGCTCAAAGATGTGCGCCTTTATCTCGACGAAGCCAGAGCGCTCGGGGTGCCCGCCGAGGTGGCCGAGACTGTCGGCCGACTGTGGGAGGAGCTCGCCCGCGCCGAAGGGCCCGACTCCGATTTCACGACGGTGATCAAACCGTTCGAGCGGGCCGCCGGCGTCAAGGTGGGCGGGTCTTCGGGCTAGCGGTCGCCGGCCGGCCGTCGCGCTGACAACCCCGGATCGCATCCGGCCGCTACCCGGAGAATGGTATTATCCGGAAAGTAGAACCTGACTTGCCCAAAGGATCGTAAAACGCCTGCTACCAGCGCTGATGATTAAACGAAATGCTTACCGGAAACCCATTGATGGACCGCCGAAGAAAATGTTAGATTGGCTATCATATGACCTCGCACGGCCGGCTTTAGCCGCCGAGCCGAAGGGTGGCTCTCGTGATCAAACACGCTGACGGAACCAGCACACCGTTGATCGACGCGAGCGTGCACATCTTCTTCCCGTCCAACAAAGCGCTCCGGAAGACCCTGCGGGAGCCCTTCAAGAGCCGCGGATTCCCCGACTACGAGATGGACTGGTACGGCGCCCCCGGCGGTGAGTACGCGCCCAACACCGAGGGGCCGGACCGCCAGTACCCCGGATCGGATCCGGATTTCGTTGCCAATGAACTGTTTTCGAAGCGCGGTGTCGATGTTGCGGTGCTGCACCCGATGGCGCGCGGAATCATGCCGGACCGGCACCTGGGCAGCGCACTGCACGCCGCGCACAACGAGATGATGGTGTCGAACTGGCTGGAGTCCAGCGAGTTCGGCGAGCGGTTCCGCGGCACCATCCGGGTCAACCCCGACGACATCCCCGGCGCGCTGCGCGAGATCGAAAGGTGGCGTGCGCACCCGCGGGTGGTCCAGATCGGCGTCCCGCTGCAATCCCGCGAGCTCTACGGAAAACCGCAGTTCTGGCCCATCTGGGAGGCCGCCGTCGACGCCGGGCTGCCCGTCGCCGCGCACATCGAAGTCGGCTCGGGCATCGCGTTTCCGCCGACGCCGTCCGGGAACACCCGTACCTACGAGCAGTACGTCAGTTTCATGGCGCTGAACTACCTGTACCACCAGATGAACATGATCGCCGAAGGGGTATTCGAGCGGTTCGACGGCCTCAAGTTCGTGTGGGGCGACGGCGCCGCCGACTTCATCACGCCGTTCATCTGGCGGATGGACACTTTCGGCCGCCCGCACCTGGAGCAGACCCCATGGGCCCCGCGGATGCCCAGTGACTACCTGCCCGGTCACGTGTACTTCGTTCAGGGCAGTCTCGACGGCCCGGGCGACGTCGAGTTTGCCGGCGAATGGTTCGGCTTCACCGGTAAGGACGACATGGTGATGTTCGGCTCGAGCTATCCACACTGGCAGTGCGGTGATGTCACGAAGTTGCCCCGCGCGTTGTCCGCCGAGCAGCGCGAGAAGTTGTGCTGGCGCAACGCGGCGCAGCTCTACGGCATAGACATTCCCGCCGGGGTCGGCGCAGAGTAGAAGTATCGCGAAAGACTGAGGAGAGCCAGATGACGTTGACCCATTCGCAGGAGCGGGTTCCCGCTACCGAGCGCATAGCCGTCCGCTGCGTCGACTCGGATGTCCACCCGGCGCCCAAGCGCGGAGAGCTGCTCCCGTACATCCCCGAGCCGTGGCGCAGCAAGTACTTCCTCACTCGCTCCGTCGGCGAGCAGATCTACTATGACGCCCCGGACTACTCGCACTCCTACGCCATGCGGGTGGACTCCTTCCCCGCCAATGGCGAGTTCCCCTGCAGCGACCCGGAGTTGGCGTTCCGTCAGCTGATCATGGAGGCCGGCTCCGACATCGCAATCCTGGAGCCCGCGGCCTACCCGGCGCGCATTCCCGAAGCGCAGCATGCGATGTCGGCCGCGCTGAACGACTGGCAGGCCAATCACTGGCTGGACAGCCACAACAACTGGCACGAACGGTGGCGCGGGTCGATCTGCCTCGCCATCGAGGAGCCGGAAGAGTCGGTCCGCGAGATCGAGCGCTGGGCCGGACACCCCTTCATGGCGCAGATCCTGATCAAGGCAGAGCCGCGGCCGTCCTGGGGCCACCCGAAGTACGACCCCATCTGGGCCGCCGCCGCCAAGCACGACATCACCGTGAGCTGCCACCTGTCGCGCAGCCATTTCGACGAGCTGCCGATGCCGCCGGTGGGCTACCCCAGCTACAACCACGACTTCATGGTGACCTACTCGCTGCTGGCCGCGAACCAGGTGATGAGCCTGATCTTCGACGGCGTTTTCGACCGGTTCCCGACGCTGCGGATCGTGTTCGTCGAGCACGCATTCAGCTGGATCCTGCCCTTGATGTGGCGCATGGACGCGATCTACGACGCACGCAAGTCGTGGCTCGACATCAAGCGCAAGCCGAGCGAGTACGTCAAGGACCACATCAAGTTCACCACCCAGCCTCTGGACTACCCGGAGGACAAGACCGAACTGACCCGCGCGCTGGAATGGATGGAGTGCGAGAAGATCCTGCTCTTCTCCTCGGACTACCCGCACTGGACGTTCGACGACCCGCGCTGGTTGGTCAAGCACCTGCCCAAGCACGCCCGCGACGCGGTCATGTACAAGAACGGCATCGCTACCTATCACCTGCCCGAGACCGTTCCGGTCCTCGAGGGTCAGACCCGGGTGCTCTGAGTTGGCGGAGGAAACCAAACGGCCCGAGCCACGTCTCGCCCAGGGCCGCGAGCATGTAGTCGCAACCGTAGACGAAATCCCGCCGGGCACACACAAACTGGTCCCGATCGGGCGGCACGGCGTCGGCGTCTACAACGTCAACGGCACCTTCTACGCCATCGCGAACTACTGCCCCCACCAAGGCGGACCGCTGTGCTCGGGACGAGCCAGGGGACGCACGATCGTCGACGAGACCGCGCCGGGTGACACCGTCATGGTGCGCGACCTGGAATACATCTACTGCCCCTGGCACCAATGGGGTTTCGAACTGGCGACGGGCACCACCGCGGTCAAGCCCGAATGGAGTATCCGTACCTATCCGGTGCGCGTCGTCGGCAATGACATTTTGGTTCAGGCCTAGCTACAGGAGAATCGGGTGCCTTCTATCGAGATCAACGGGGGAAATGTCGTCTACGAAATCCTCGGTGACTCTGGCGATCTCATTGCCCTGACCCCGGGCGGCCGGTTCAGCAAGGAGATCCCCGGCCTACGTCCGCTGGCCGATGCCCTGGCCGCCGGTGGCTATCGGGTGCTGCTGTGGGACCGGCCCAACTGTGGCGCCTCCGATGTGCAGTTCTACGGACAGAGCGAGTCGCACATGCGCGCCGAGACACTGCACAAGCTGGTGACCGGCCTGGGCTTCGAGCGCTGCATTCTGGCCGGGGGTTCCGGCGGGGCAAGGGATTCCATGTTGACCACGATGCTCTACCCCGAGATGGTCACCAAGCTCGTGGTGTGGAATATCGTCGGCGGCACCTACGGCACCTTCGTGCTCGGCTCCTTCTACATCATTCCCAGCATTCTGGCGGTGCGCGGCACCGGCATGGACGGCGTGGTGAAGGTGGCCGAATGGCGCGAACGCATCGAGGAGAACCCGAACAACAAGCAGCGGTTCCTCGACTTCGACTCCGGCGAGTTCCTCAAGCTGATGTTGCGCTGGCTCAACGCGTTCGTCTCCAAGCCGGGGCAGACGATTCCGGGCGTCGAGGACGAGATGTTCGACCGGATCAAGGTCCCCACGTTGATCATTCGCGGTGGTGAGAACGATATGGACCACCCGAAACGGACGTCGCTGGAAGTCAGCTGCCTGATCAAGGGATCGAAGCTCATCGATCCGCCGTGGCCCGAGGACGCCTGGGAGCGCGCGTCCGAAGACCGCGCCGCGGGCCGGGTACAGCACTTCAACATGTTCGATACCTGGGTGCAGGCGGCACCCGCGATCCTCGAATTTCTGGGTTCGTAATGGCGCTACACGGTGCGAATGTGGACCTCACAGTTGAGCGACGCCTCCAGCGCCGTGTGTACCCGGCTTTCCGGAATCCGTTCGAGGTCGGACTCCCGCAGCGTCACCTGGACGATGTCGAATCCGTCTTCGCCGGGCGTGCGCTCGATGTCGCCGGTCAACCCGAACGCGGACAGCACTCCGTGCGCGTCGTCGTCGGTGCCCCGGCTGACAAACGTGATCACACCCGGAACGGGAGCACCGGCGAACGCGCTGGCACACAATCCGATCGCCGTGTCTTTGGCCGTGGCGCCGTCTTCGGCCGCAATGAGCAGTTCGACTTCGCGGCGGCTTACGGGCATGGAGACGAGGTCGTTCTCGACCACGTCCACGCCGGCCGTGGCCGCGAGTTCGAGGAGAGCCGCCATGCCGTCACGTAGTTGCGCGGGCGTGAGCACGCTGTCCGGGTCGACGTTGACACGCACCACCGCAGTTCGCATGTGCGCAAGCCTAACTAAGACGATGGCAGGCCAGCTTTGAACACCACCGAGTCCACAACCATCACCACCGCGGCCTTCCCCGGGTGCACGCCGCGGCTGCTGAGTGAGCACACCGCCCAGGCCCGGGAAGATCTGGCGACCTATCAAAAGCTCGGCGGCTACCGCCCACTTGCCAACCCCGACGAATTCCTGAGCGAAATCGATTCCAGTGGTGTGGTCGGGCGCGGCGGTGCGGCCTTTCCCCTTGCGGTGAAGCTGCGGACGGTGCGCGACAACGGACGTTCGCTGGGCGTTCCCGTCGTCGTCGCGAATGGCGAAGAGGGAGAACCGGCTTCGGTCAAGGACCGCTGGCTGCTGCGCAATCGTCCTCACCTGGTCCTGGATGGGCTGCGGCTCGCCGCGACGATCGTCGCCGCCGACCGCGCCTACATCTACGTGTCCGACCCGGAATCGGCGCACAGCGTCGAATCCGCGCTCGGCGAACTGGATCCCGACGCGCTCGGTGTCGCGATCGACATGCTCACCGTCCAGCCGGGATACGTCGCCGGCGAGGAGACCGCCGCGGTTCGGGCGATCAACGGCGGCCCGGCCAAGCCGACCGACAAACCGCCGCGGCCCTTCGAAGCGGGAGTCGCCGACCGGCCCACGTTGGTGAGCAATGTCGAGACTTTGGCGAACCTGCCCTACCTGCAGGGCCACGGCTCGGCTGATTACCGGTCACAAGGCACGACGTTGTCGCCCGGCACCTTCCTGGCCACCATCACCGGGGCCGGTAAGCCGCCGGTGCTCTACGAACTTCCCCACGGCTTGGCGTTCACCGAATTGCTTACTTTGCATGGTGTTTCAGCCGACCAGGTGCGCGGTGCGTTGATGGGCGGCTACTTCGCCGGTCTGCTCAACCGCTCCGTGTTGGAGACCACCCTGGACCACGAGACGATGCGGCGTGTGGGCAGCGGTTTGGGCTGCGGCGCGATTTCGGTCATCACCGACGACTGCCCCGTTGCGGTGGCGGCGTCGGTGCTCGCGTACTTCGACCGCGAAAACGCCGGGCAATGTGGATCGTGCTTCAACGGAACGGCGGCGATGGCCGCGGCCGCCGGGGCGCTGCGCGACGGCGCCGCGACGACCGAGGATGTCGAACGGTTGCGCCGGTGGTCGGTGCTGCTGCGTGGACGCGGCGCGTGCGCCACGCTGGATGCCGCCACCAACATTGCCGCCAGCCTGCTCGATCAGTTCCCGGACGAAGTCGGCGCGCATCTGGACGGCACGTGTTCGAACTGCACATCGGGCGCGTTCCGCGCGGACCGTCCCTACGAGGCGGAACCTGTGAGGCAAGCATGAAAATCCGTCTGGACCGCACCATTTGCGACGGCTTCGGCATCTGCGCCAAGCACGCTCCGGGGTACTTCTCGCTGGACGACTGGGGGTACGCATCCCTCATCGGGGACGGCACGGTGGCCGAGCCGGACCGCGACGCGGTCATGCGGGCGCTGCTCGACTGCCCCGTGCATGCCATCACCGAAATCGGTCAGCGCACCTCGCGCGCATCTGCGCCGCCACTCGCCGAGAACGAGGATCCGGCCGAGCACCTCAAGACCGAAGAAAACGAGGCAGAGTGGGGATTCACGCGCTGAGCGGTCCTCGCCCGGAAAAGTAAGGCCGTGCAACTCACCTTTGACAGCGACGTGGAGGCGTTCCGCGCGGAGTTCGTCAGCTTCCTCACCGAACACCTGCCGACGCAGGCTCAAGCCGCGGAGCGTCCTTCGTCGACCTCGCACGTTCCCGAATGGTCGCGCCGCTGGCAGCGGCTCCAGTTCGACCACGGGTGGCTACTGCCGGGCAACCCACCGGAATTCGGCGGTCGCAACGCGAACATCCTGCAGCAGTTCGTGCATCGGGAGGAGCTGTCACGGCGCCGGATCTATCACTGCTTCAATCCCCAAGGCGTCGGCATCATCGCGGCGTCGCTGCTGTCCTTCGGCACCGAGGAGCAGAAGCGGCGTTGGGCCGTTCCGATCCTGCGAGCCGACAAGACCGCGTCGCTGGGAATGAGCGAACCCGGAGCCGGCTCCGACCTCGCCGGGCTGCGCACGAAGGCGGAGTCGGTCGGCGATGAGTTCGTGGTCAACGGGCAGAAGGTATGGACGTCCGGCGCCCATGACGCCGACGTCATCCTGACCTTCGTTCGCACGGACCCAAACGCTCCACGGCACAAGGGAATCAGCGCGCTGCTCATCCCGACCGACTCTCCCGGCGTGGTGCGTCGCCCTTTCCCCTCGGTCTATGACTCCGATGAGCTGGACTTCAACGAGGTGTTCTTCAACGACGTGCGGGTGCCCGCGGCCAACCTGGTCGGCCCGCTCAATGGCGGGTGGCAGGTCGCCAACGGCTCGCTCGGCCACGAGCGCACCCTGATGTGGATGGCCTTCGCGAACCGGCTCGAGCAACTGCTCGAGGACTACCGGCCCGCCGATGCGGTGAACGCGGACCACTACGGCACCATCGTGATGGACTACTACGCGTTGCGGCTGCTGGGGTCGGCCGCGCTGGGCCGAGCGGCGCGCGGTGAAGTGGACGTGGCCGCGTTGTCGGTGCTGAAGGTGTTCGGTTCGGAGGCCGAGCAGAGCGCGCTGCGGCACGCACTGGACGCGGCCGGGGTCGACGGATTACCCGACAAAATGCTCACGGCCCCGTACAACCCTTACGCCCCCGATCTTTTCACCGCCAGCTGGTTCGCGCGCTACATCAGCAGCTACGCGGGCACCATCGCGGGCGGCACGTCGGAGATCCAGCGCAACATCATCGCCCAGCGTGTCCTCGGACTGCCGTCACGCTGATCAAAGAGCCGGACACAGCGACGACAAGAACTGCTGGGTTCGACGGCGCGATTCGGCCCGTGCGGTTGCGTCCTTGCCCAGCGGCACGATTCGCACGGCCAGGTCGGTGACGCCCGCGTCCCGATAGCGGCGCAGCCGATCCAGAACGGCCTTTTCGTCGCCGGCCGCCATGGTGTCGCCGACGTCTTCGGCGTCACCGTGCTGCAGCAGCCGCACATAGTTCGGCGAGAAATCGGCGTGTCCCAGCACCTCGCTGGCGTAGGCGCGAGCATCGTCGGTCTCGCTGTCCGAGCAGAGCGCGACGGGAACACCGGCGACGATCCGCGGCGCGGACCGTCCGGCCCGGTCGGCCGCCGCGGTGATGCGCGGAACGACGTGGTCTCCGATCGCCCGCTCGTCGGCCATCCAGAGGATGGTGCCACCGGCCCGCTCCCCGGCGAGTTGCAGCATTGTCGGCCCGAGCGCCGATAACAGCACCGGCATCTCGAATGCGTCCGTGACATCGACCGGCGAATGGACGCAATAGTTTTCGTTGTCGACATCGATAGTTCCCGGTCCGCCGAAGGCTGCGTCGAGCACCGCGAGATAGTCGCGTATCAACCGCGCCGGGCGATCGTAGGGCAAGCCCAGTTGCGAGTTGACGATCCAGTGATGCGAGGGCCCAATGCCGAGCGTCAACCGCCCGCCGCACGCCACCTGGGTGGTCAAGGCTTGTTGCGCCATGATCATCGGATGGCGAGTCTGGATCGGAACGACCGCCGTTCCGATCTCGATGTGGTCGGTGGCCTGCCCGAGCAGGGCCACCGCGGTCATGGCGTCGAGGTAGCCCGGGACCTGGGGCATCCAAAACGCGGTGAATCCGTGGCCTTCGGCCGTGACACCGTCGTCGATCAGCCCGGCAAGCCGATCAGCGCGCGAGCGCTCCTTGTCGGAGCCAACCATCAAGCCGATGCGCACGCGACCCCTTCCCTATGGCACATACCGATCCCACTCGTATGGAACGACCGCGAAAAATGGTGCGGCGAAAAGCGGTTCGACGCCCGACTCGGCCCAGCGGGCCTTGAGTACCGGGCGTAGCCGTTCGGCGGTAGCGATGGGATCGTCATCGAGGAAGCAGTAGGTGATCGTCTGGTTCTCTCGGGCACTGGCCAGGCTGGCGTCGACCCGGCGCGACAACGCGGACCAGACGCCGGCGACACCGTCGACCTCCACCAGCCGGTCCGGCGGTGCCGACCCCCGCTCGACCAACACGACCGCGCCCCGCACGGGCAGCCAGGGCAGGACGTCAGATCCGATCCTCACGCGCGGCGCGGCCGCTTTGTGTTGCACCTCGTACACGCCACGCTCCACCGGTGGCAGCAGCGGAAGTTTGCGGCCGGCATTGCCCAATGCCGTTGACAGCTCATTGAAATCCTGCAGTCCGGCCGTGTCGGTGAAGAAGTACGTCATCACATGGTCGACCGCGTCCAACGGCCCCTCGGTGAGCGCGCGTGCGGCGCGACAGGCCGGTGTGGACACCAGGCGCAACGAGGCGCGCACCGCGGCCAGCCGGTGTTGCTCCGGGCGATGGTCCAGGCTGTGCCAGCGCAGGTACTCGGCGTCCTTGCCGTCGGGGTGGCGGATCGCCATGGAGACGAACAGCGTGGTGATCTCGCCGCTCCCGGTGGTAAGAATCTCGGCGACCTCGTCCGATGGCGTACCGGGAAGATGCATGGCGTCAGTCCTCAGGATCTCGTCGAATCATGTTCGGGCAGCGCGATTTCGGGATGGCGGGCCGCGACCATGCGCCGGAAGCCGTCACGCCACGACACCTTGGTGCGCCCGAGCACGTCGTGCATGTGGGTGACGTCCGGCCACAGCGGGGTGTGCGCCTCGGGCGTGTACTCGAAGATCGGTTCGACACCCACCAGCTCACCCATGAACGCGCAGTACTCCTCCACGCTGACCGTTTCGCTGCCCGCCCAGTTCACCACGACGGGCGGCATCGCGGCGACTTCCATCGCGCGGATGCCCAGCTCCACGTAGTCGTCTTCGTAGATGGGGTTGTAATTATTCGGCTTGTCGGGATGCAGCCGAATAGGCTTGCCCGCCAACATCGCATCGAGGCGGTCGGCGGGCGCGCCGCCCTGGGGGCCATACGTCGAACAGATCCGGATGATGGTGAGCGGAACCTGGTAGCGCTTGGCGACCCAGGTGCACACCGCTTCCGCGGCAACCTTGGAGAAGCTGTAGTTCGCCCGCAGCGGCGCCCCCGGCGGATCGGTCTCGGTCAACGGTCGGCGGCCTTGATAGGCGTAGATCGAGCCCGTGGAGCAGAAGACGAAACCCCTTGCGGCGCGGCAGTGGTAGAGCAATTCGCCCGAGTTCTGTGCGTTCGTTTCAACGCACCGGGTCCATTCGTCGGTGCCCGGGTCTACGGCCGCATGAAAGACGTAGGTGAAATCGTCCGGGAGAGCTGAGAAGTCACCGGTGCTGACGTCCAGTGCCACGGGCTTGATCCCGGCGTTCACTAGTTTTTGCCGGGCCGCGGGATCTTTCAGGCGCGCGGCGCCCCACACCTCGTTTCCCGCCGCCGCGAGGGCACGCGCGATCGGAAACGCGATCTTGCCCGTCGCCCCGGTGATCAGGATCTTCTCTGCGTCGAGCAACCAGCCCTCCGAGTGTTAAGTACTTGATACGGCGCTGGCGAGCATAACTCTTGGCCGACAGGAAACGCCACGACGACCCAGCTCGGTGTTCTGTCACGCCGAATGTTTCATCTGGTCGCGGCGGTGTCGACGGAATAAGCTGGCACCAGCCGGGGCCGGAATGGCCCCACCTGGGAGGCCCACCATGAGGTGGTTATTTGGTCGTCTGACCGCTGCGATCGCGGTCGCCTTCGTGGCGATGACTGTCGCGGTGATCGCGACGCCGGCAATCAGCTCGGCGCAGTGCGATCCCAACATGTCGTGGAATGTGTCGACGTTTGAGTGCAAACCACTACCGGCGATGCCGGACTGGTACACCGCTCCGCCGGTATATGCGCCGCCGTTTGCGGCGCAGGATGTGCCACCACCCCCTCCGCCGCGGCCATGGTGGTCACCGAACGAACCCATGTGGAATGCCGGCTTTCACCAATGGGGGACGTATTTCACCGGCACCTGGGTGCCGTACTGACGGCGGCACATCTCGCGACATACATGACCGGCACTACCTGCGCCGTCTAGATCGCCCCAGCTCGGGAATGATAACGTAATTCTCCGATTCGTATAACGGGCCTACCAGATTGCTTTCAAGGGCCGTGCGACCCCCGGAGGTGACGTGTCAGCAGCACCAGGCCGCCCATTGCCCCAGGTCACGCCGGAGAACGAGTTTTTCTGGACCTCGGGTGCCGACGGAAAACTACGGCTGCAGGAATGCCAGGTCTGTGAATCGCTGATCCATCCGCCGGCGCCGGTGTGCCGGTACTGCCGGTCCCGCGACGTCGGTGTGCGGGCCGTTTCGGGCCAAGCGACGCTGGCCGGATTCACCATCAACGAGCGATTCAGCCTGCCCGGGCTGCGTGCGCCGTACGTGATCGCGCAGGTGGCGATAGCCGAAGACCCCCGCGTGCGCCTAACCACCAACATCGTCGAGTGCGAGCCCGATCAGCTCGAACTCGGCCAGCAGGTCGAGGTCGTCTTCGAGCAGGTCGAGGACGTCTGGTTTCCGCTGTTCAAGCCGAGTGCCGACGGGCAGTCCGCTCCCCTACCGGACGATGAGATCGCGCCGGAACGGTTCGGCGAACACGTCCGACCGATGCTGACCGTCGAGAAGTTCGAGGACAAGGTCGCGCTGACCGGGATCGGCGCGTCGCCGATCGGACGCCGGTTGATGCAGCTGCCGCTGGCGCTCACGGTGCAGGCGTGCGAAGCGGCCATCGCCGACGCCGGCCTGACCTATGCCGACATCGACGGCCTGTCCACCTACCCGGGCCCGATCAACGTCGCGGGCATGGGCGAAGGCGGGGTTACCGCGCTGGAGGCCGCGCTCGGGATCCGGCCGACGTGGCACAACGGCACCATGGAGACGTTCGGGCCTGGCGGTTCGGTGATCTCCGCGATGATGGCGATCGCCTGCGGGCTGGCGCGGCACGTGTTGTGCTTCCGCACGCTGTGGGAAGCCACCCACGGCGAGCTGATGAAGCAGGGCAAGATCACCCCGTCGATGGGCCGAATGTCGGGCTGGCAGATGCCATTCGGCGCGACCTCGGCGGCGCACACGTTGGCGATGAACGCGCAGCGGCACTTTCACCGCTACGGCACCACCAAGGAAACGCTGGGCTGGATCGCGTTGAATCAACGGGCCAACGCCGAGCTGAACCCGACCGCCATTTACCGGACGCCGATGACGATGGACGACTACCTGAACGCGCGGCCCATCACCACACCCTTCGGGCTGTACGACTGCGACGTGCCGTGCGACGGCGCCATCGCCGTCATCGTCTCGGCCGTCGACGCCGCCCGCGACCTGGCGAAGCCGCCGGTGCTGGTGGAAGCGGTTGGCACGCAGATCGTCGAGCGACTCGATTGGGACCAAAGCACTCTCACCCACGAGCCGCAGGTGTTGGGCCAGGCGGCGCACGTGTGGACGCGTACCTCGCTGCGGCCCGCCGACGTCGACGTCGCCGAGCTCTACGACGGGTTTTCCTTTAACTGCCTGTCCTGGATCGAGGCGCTGGGTTTCTGCGGTATCGGTGAGGCCAAAGAATTCCTGGACGGCGGCAAAAACATTGCGCGCGACGGCCTGTTGCCGCTCAACACCCACGGCGGCCAACTCTCGCACGGCCGCACGCACGGCATGGGACTCGTGCACGAGGCGATCACCCAGCTTCGCGGCGAAGCCGGTGACCGCCAGGTCGCCGACGCCCGCGTCGGTGTGGTCAGCAGCGGCGGCCTCACTCCCAGCGGTGTGCTCTTGCTGCGGGCTGACGGATGAGTACGCCGCGTCCGAGGCTGGTGATCGTGGACGGGGTACCGATGTCGGCGTTGGTCACCGAAGCCGAAGACCCCAAGGCCGTGATCGTGGCGATTCACGGGGGCGGCACCACCGCAATGTATTTCGATTGCCCGGGTCATCCGTCGTATTCCCTCGCCCGGACCGGCGCGGCAGCCGGATTCACGGTGGTGGCCCTCGATCGGCCCGGCTATGGCAGCTCGGCACCCTACCCGGAAGCGATGGTCTCCGGCGAGCAGCGCGTCAACCTGGCTTACGGTGCCGTCGATCGTATCCTCGGCGAACGACCGCGTGGCGCAGGTGTATTCGTGTGGGGTCATTCTGGCGGCTGCGAGCTGACGATACGGTTGGCCGCCGACGGGCGCGGCGCCGATCTGCTCGGCATCGAACTGGCCGGCACCGGCCGGCGCTACCACCCCGCGGCCAAGGACATACTGAAAACGGCTACCCGCGAACACCGCCCGTCGGGCATGCGCGAATTGCTCTGGAGCCCAGAGGAACTCTATCCGCCCGAGGTCCTCGGCGGCGCCACGATCTCGCCTTCGGCTCCGTCCTACGAGGACCGGATGGTGTCGGACTGGGCGCGACAGACTTTTCCGGAGCTCGCACCCGCCGTGCGCGTCCCCGTGCACTTCAGCATCGCCGAGCACGAAAAGGTCTGGCAGACCGACGATGCGGCGGTGACCGAGATCGGTGCCCTGTTCGCCGGAGCGCCCCGGTTCATCGTGCATCGACAGCCGGACGCCGGGCACAACATCAGCCTGAGCCACGCCGCCCCCGACTATCACTCGAAAGTCCTTGATTTCGTGCGGGAATGCGTGGCCGAGCGTGTAGCGAACACCGAATCCGATCTGGAGGCGGGGTAGATGCGCGTCGGATTCATCGGGTTGGGCAGCCAGGGCGGGCCCATGGCGCGGCGGATCGCCGAGGGCGGGTACCCCACCACGCTGTGGGCGCGGCGACCGGAGGCCCTCGAGGCCTTCGCCGACACCCCGGCCACCCTCGCCGCGTCCCCGGCTGAGCTCGCCGCGGCCAGTGATCTGGTCTGCCTCTGCGTGATCGGCGATGCCGACATCGACGACCTCGCCTGCGGCGAAAACGGGTTATTGACGACGATGCAACCCGGCAGCGTCATCGCCGTGCACAGCACGGTGCATCCGAACACTTGTCGAGAGCTTGCGGACAAGGCCGCCCCTCAAGGAGTTTCCGTCATCGACGCGCCGGTCAGCGGAGGGGGAGGCGCGGCGGCCGAGGGCCGACTGCTGGTGATGGTCGGCGGCGACACTGACGTCGTCGAGCGCTGTCGTCCGGTCTTCGAAACCTATGCCGATCCGGTCGTTCACCTCGGCGAGCTGGGTTCGGGACAAGCCACGAAGCTGCTGAACAACCTGTTGTTCACCGCCAACCTGGCTACGGCTGCCACCGCCCTGTCCCTGGCCAAGGAGTTGGGCGTCGAGCCGGAGCGTCTCACCGAGGTGGTCTCCCGCAGTAGTGGAAACAGCTTCGCGCTCAACGCCCTCGGCGGTATAGGCGGGCTGGACCGGCTGGCCGGCGTCGCGGGAGGCCTGCTGCAGAAGGACGTCCGGCTGGTGGTCGACCTCGCCGGCCGGGTCGGGGCGAACGGCGGAGCAGTGCTCGACGCGGCCGATGCGGCGCTTGCCCTGATGGACCACCCGCGGTGAGGGTTGGTTTCATCGGCGCGGGGCGGATGGGTCGCCCCATGGTGGGCCGTCTGGTGGCCGCCGGTCACGATGTCCACGTGCTGGGCCGGACCGCCGAAAAGTGCCGCGAACTCGAGCAACTGGGCGCGCGGGCGGTCAACGAGGCGGCCGAGGCCGGTGCGGACTCCGATGTGGTGGTGCTGTGCGTGCTCACCGACCAACAGGTGCGGGATGTCTGCCTGGACACCGCACTGCTGCCGAGCATGGCGCCCGGTTCGGTACTGGTGGTGCACACCACCGCGAATCCGAACACCATCGAGGCCATTGCCGAGCGCGCCAACGGCGTTGACGTCGTCGATGCCCCGGTCAGCGGCGGTCCGCACGACATCGAGGCCGGCCGGGTCACGCTGTTCGTGGGCGGCGCCGACCAAACGGTTGACCGGGTCCGACCGCTGCTGCGTTGCTATGCAGGTCCCGTCCTGCACGTCGGGCCGACGGGCGCCGGCCAGAAGGTGAAGCTCGTCAACAACGCTCTGTTCGCCGCGCAGATCGGGTTGCTCACCGAGTCAATCCGGCTGGGAGAGCGGCTCGGCGTGCCGGAATCGACATTGCTGAGCGCCCTGCAGCACGGCAGCGCGACCAGCCGGGTGCTGAACCTCGTCGCGGCAGGCGGTTCCGTCGCGTCATTCATCGAGGTCGCCGGCGACTTCGTCGCTAAGGACGTGGCCGTCGTCCGCGATATCGCCGCGGAGCTGGGCGGCGGCTTGGGTGCGCTGGAAGACGTCATCGAGAAGATCCACACTGCGAAGAGGGTTTGAAATGCCAGCGTTTTGGTCTTTCCGGTTCGTCACGAAGGTATTACCGTTAGCGTTACAGTCAGGGACTCCGCTGTAAAGGTTCAGCCCGACCTCGCCGCTGAGGAGGATTCAGTGACAAAATCGAAGGTCGTCTTCGATCCGTACTCCGAGGACTACTTCAACAATCCGTTCGACATCTATCGGCGGATGCGCGAGGACGCGCCCCTGTATTACGACGAGAAGGAGGACTTCTACGCGCTGACCCGTCACGAAGACGTGGCGGCCGCGTTCAAGGACTTCGAGACGTATTCGTCGGCGCGCGGCTGCGACCTGGCGATGGTGCGCCGTGGCATCGCGCCCGAGCAGAAGTCGATCATCTTCATGGACCCGCCGGAGCACCGCCACATGCGCAGCCTGCTCAACAAGGCGTTCACCCCGCGGGCCATTCAATCGCAGCGCGAGACGATCATCGAAGTGATCGACAAGTATCTCGGCGCCGTCGACTCGGACAATTTCGACGTCGTGCAGGACTTCTCCGGGCCGTTCCCGGTTGAAGTAATCACCCGGATGGCCGGCGTGCCGGAGGAATACCGCCAGCAGGTTCGCCACTGGATCGACACCAGCCTGCATCACGAGCCCGGGCAGATCGAGGTCAGCGAAGCCGGCATCCAGGCCAACATCGACACGGCGATGTACTACTTCAGCCTGGTCCAGGAGCGGCGTCAGGAGCCGCAGGAAGACATGATCAGCCGGCTGATCGCGGCCGAGATCCCGGGCGAGGACGGCGAGCTGCGCAAGCTCGACGACATCGAGATTTGCGGATTCGCAACCCTTCTGGGCGGTGCGGGCGCCGAGACCGTCACCAAACTGATGGGCAACGCGGCGGTCATCTTCGCAAACCATCCCGACCAGTGGCAGAAGCTGCAGGAGGACCGCGACAAGATTCCGGGCGCCGTCGAAGAGCTACTGCGCTACGAGGGCCCGGTGCAGTACAACGTCCGCTACACCCTGAAAGAGGCCCACGTCAGCGGTGGCGTGATCCCGCCGGGCAAACCCGTATTCCTTTGCGGCGCCGCGGCGAACCGCGACCCGGAGGCCTTCACCGACGCCGACACGTTCGACATTGAGCGTGACCAGACCGAGGCGCAGCACCTCGGACTCGGGTACGGGATCCACAGCTGCCTCGGCGCCGCGCTGGCCCGTCTGGAAAGCCGGATCGCGCTGGAGCGGCTGCTCGACTTCATGCCGCGCTACGAAGTGGACTGGGCGGGATGCAAACGGGTGAACATGCAGAACGTCGCGGGCTGGAAGAACGTGCCCGTCAAGGTCCTTCGGTAAGGGGGTCGCGATGACGAAGAAGATCGAAGTCGATTGGGGACTCTGCGAGAGCAACGGTGTTTGCATGGGCATCAACCCCGACATATTCGAGCTCGGCGATGACGACATGCTGACGGTTCACCAGGAAGAAGTCACCCCGGAGAACGAGGCCGACGTGCGCGAGGCCGTCCGTCAATGCCCTCGGCAGGCGATCTCCATCGTCGGCGAGTAGCGGTCAGAATCCCGAGAGGATGACCGCGTTGCAGTCGGCCGCCGACTGCCGCAGTTTCGCTGCCTTTTGGTAGCCCTCGGACTCGTACCACGCCCGGGCGGCATCCACCGACTCGAATTCCAGCACGACGGTCTGGTCGCCGTGCCAGTCGCCTTCGATGACTTTGGGTGCGGTGTCCACCGCAAGAATGGTGGCGCCACTCATCGCCGATCCGGCGGCTTGGGCGTACGCCTTCATGCCTTCCGGGTCTTTGATCGCCTCCGTGAGGATGACATAGCCTTTTGCCACTCGAATCTCCCTACTCGCCCGTGTAGTTGGTTACTTCTCGCTGATCGCCTGCTCGGGACAGCATTGGATTGCCTCCTGCGCCGCCGCCTCCAATTCCGTTGGAACGTCGGAATCTATGGCTTCGGCGTAACCGTCGTCGGTCAGGCTGAACACGTCGGGGCACAGCGTGAGACACATGCCGTGACCGCGACACTTCTGGTCGTCTACCCAAACTTTCATGCCAGTGTGAACTCCAGGTGCAGTTCGGTCAGGCCGCGCAGGATGTACGTCGGAACATATTGGTAGCGGCGATCATTCGCAGGGCCGTGAATCTTCTCATCGATCCTGATGTCCGTCGTGCGGTCGAGCAGCCGCTCGATCGCCACCCGGGTTTCGGCCCGCGCCAGCGGCGCGCCCGGGCAGCTGTGGATGCCGCGCCCGAATGAGATGTGTTGGCGGGCGTTCTTGCGGGTCGGATCGAACGTGGCGGGATCCTCGAACCGGCGCGGATCACGGTTGGCCGCGGCCTGCACGATCATCACCGTGGTGCCGGCGGGCAGGTCGACGCCGCCGACATTGACGGGCACCCGGTTCATCCGGAAGTCGCCCTTCACGGGGCTCTCGTGGCGCAGCGACTCCTCGATGAAGTTCGGGATCAGACTGCGATCCTTGCGCAACCGCGCCTGGATGTCGGGACGCTCCCCCAGCGTCTGCAAGGACGCACCCAGCAGCCGCACGGTGGTTTCCTGGCCCGCGGAGAAGACGTTGCTGGCGACGCGGGCCACGTCTTCGACGTCGGGAATCGAGCCGTCGGGATACGTCGCGGTCGCCAGCCCGGTCAGGACATCATCGCGGGGCTCCCTGCGTCGGTCGCGGACGTAGTCGGAGAACAGGCCGTAGAGGAATTCCAGCGGGCTGTGGGCCAGGGATCCCTTGGTTCCCCCGATGCCGCCACCGGCGTGCTCAGCGATGCCCTTGACGAACTTGTCGCGGTCCTCCATCGGCACGCCGAGCAGGTCGGCGATGACCAGCAGCGTGAACGGGCCCGCGAAGCCTTTGATCCACTCGCCGCGCCCCGGCGCGAGAAAGTCGTCGAGCGCCTGGTCGGCGAGCGCCCACATGGCGTCCTCGTTCTCCTTGAGGCGCTTGGGGGTGATCAGCCGCATCATCAGGGAGCGGTGATTGGTGTGGGTCGGCGGATCGAGCGTGGGCAGTTGGTCGCTGAACGGCAGCTCGTCGCGGTGCTGCTCGATCAGCTCGGTGATGTCGTCACCCTCGATCGGCACCGGAAAACCCGGGAACGGGCCGGTGACCGAGATGCACGACGACCACGTCTCGGCGTCGTTGAGCACCGCACACGCCTCGTCCCAACCGGTGATCATGGTGACGTCGTGGTGGCTCTCCCGCGTGACGGGGCAGCGCTCGCGCAGCGCCTCGTAGTAGGGGTACGGGTTCTCGATGAGCTCGCTGCCGCGGAAGAAGTCCAACTCGGAGAATTCGTTCGACATCTCCTGCTCCTTGAATCTCGGCTAGTGAGAACGTGCCTCTCGCGGATGAGTATTACATTTTCACACGGCATGGTGGTCGTCAACGACGGGGCCCCTGCCTCGATGTCAAAACCGCGTGAATCGCGAGGGCTGTGTGGTCGCGCGGTTCCCCGCCCCCGCCGGCTAGCTGGCGGGGACCAGGTCGGCGGCGACCGAGGGCCATGCCAGCAGCCCGCTGCGGAACGTCTCCACGTGACCGATCGGGGCGAGCGGTGCTGCCGCGGCCGCCAACGCCTGGGCCTTGAACGTCTGCGCGGCCATGCTCAACTGGTGTTGCACCAGACCGACGCTCTCGTCGAGCTCGGACGGCCAGCCCTCCCCCCACAGCGTGACCTCGGTGACGCCGTGATCGAGGGCCTGCAGCACGCCCTGGCGAACCCGCGCGTCGCAGCCGAACAGGTCCGCCGCGGCGGCCAGGGCCTGCGGACGGGGCCGCGATTGCACCGACGCCAGCGCCTCTTCGAGGTCGAGGACCTGGGCGCCGATGATCTGCAGGGGCCGGTCGTCCGGATGGTCGGCGACCAGCACGGTCACGTCCCACCCCGCCATCGACCGGTCGAAGATCCAGCCGCCGGCGAATCTCACCACGTCGACGACGGTGGCGGCGACGACGTCGAGCCGGTACCTCATGTCGTCTCCGACTTCTTCGGGGGCGCGAAATCCCGCGCCAGTGTCTCGGCGTACTGCTTGAACGCGTCGGCTAGCGGTATCGAAGGATCGAGTAACCATGTCGTTTCCATTCCGTGGACGAAGGCGAGGATTTCTACTGCCTTGACGGCGGGGTCTATGTCTTCGCGGTACCGGCCGTCGGCCTGACCGCGACGGATGAGATCGGCGACGATGTCGGTCGCGGCCCGATACCTGGACAGCATGCGGTCGTGCAGCGGGGCCTCGGGAAGGATGTTCTCGACCAGCAGCACCGTGAACGTGCCCACCAGTTCGGGCGCCCGGTGAATACGGTCGGCAACCGCGGCGATCTGGTCGAACAGGTCGCCGGTGCGGTCCGCGTGGGTGTCGTCGTCGAGGTCGCGGGCATCGAGCACGGCGTGCAGCAGCTGCTCCTTCGATTCGAAGTGATGCAGCAGCCCCGCGGCAGTGACCCCGGCTTCCCCGGCGATCTGGGCGAGCGTCGTGCTGCGCCAGCCGTTGCGGGTGAGCAGCCGTTGCGCGACATCGAGAATCCGCTGTTTGCGGTCCTCACCCTTGGCGAGGAGCGTGTCGTATCGCCGTGCGACGGGCACCAAAACCCCCTCTACCCACGTTGTAGCGACGCCGGAAAACCAACCTAGTGAACACACAGTAGGTTAGTTTGGCCGCTGTGACAAGGGTCACGTGGTGCACGTTTTTGCGCGTCAGGCCGCCGCCGTCAGCCCACCAGCTCCACCAGCGTGGCGTTGGCGGTCCCACCGCCCTCGCACATGGTCTGCAGGCCGTAACGAATCCCGTTGTCGCGCATGTGGTGCGCCATGCGTGTCATCAGCACCGCGCCGGATGCGCCCAGCGGGTGCCCCAGCGCGATGGCGCCGCCCAGCGGATTCATCCGGGCCGGGTCCGCTCCGGTCTCCGCCAGCCACGCCAGCGGCACCGGCGCGAAGGCCTCGTTGACCTCGAAGACGCCCACGTCGGACAACGCGACGCCGGCCTTCCTCAGCACCTTTTCGGTGGCCGGGATCGGGCCGGTGAGCATCAGCACCGGGTCCGCCCCGGTCACCGCACCCGCCAGGTACCGCACGATCGGGGTCAGGCCCAGCTCGACCGCCATCTCGGCGGTGGTGACCAACAGCGCGGCGGCGCCGTCGGAGATCTGTGAGGAGTTGCCCGCGTGAATGACGCCGTCTTCGGCGAAGGCCGGCTTGAGCGTGCCGAGCTTCTCAACGGTGCTGCCGCGCCGCACGCCCTCGTCGGCGGTGAAGACATTGTTGTCGGCCCCGTCGACGAAGACCGGGACGATCTGCTCGGTGAATGCACCGCCATCAAGCGCCGCGGCGGCCCGCTCGTGGGACTCGACGGAGAATTCGTCGAGCCGGGTGCGCGAGAATCCCCACTTCTTGGCGATCATCTCCGCCGACAGGCCCTGGTTGAACGAGAAATCGTCATAGCGGGCAAGGACTTTCGGGCCATACGGCATGCCGGTGGCCCGGGCCGAACCGAGCGGAACGCGGCTCATGACCTCGACCCCGCCAGCCACGACGACATCCTGCTGACCGGACATCACAGCCTGCACGGCGAAGTCCAGCGCCTGCTGGCTGGACCCGCAGGCGCGGTTGACGGTGGTGCCGGGGATGGTCTCGGGCCAACCGGCGGCCAGGACCGCGTACCGGCCGATGTTGCTGGACTGGTCGCCCACCTGGGACACGCAGCCCCAGACCACATCGTCGACGATGTCGGGACCGATGCCGGTGCGTTCGATGAGCTCGGTCAGGACGACCGCGGAGAGGTCGGCGGCATGCATGCCGGACAGCGCGCCGTTGCGCTTGCCGACCGGTGTACGCACGGCCTCGACGATGACTGTTTCACGCATATCTCTACTCCGATTGCTTCTCGCCCGAATTCACATCAGATTTTGACAGGGCCCACCGACCAGTAAACGATGGCTCCCGCCGCTGCGCGAAAGCGGCATAGGCCGCGGCGGTGTCCGCCGTTGCGAAGTTGACTCCCTGCGCGCGGGCCTCGTTGGCCAGCGCGTCGCGCAGGGTGCGGTCGGCGCCCTCGTTCAGCAACGCCTTGGTGTGGGCCAGCGCGATCGGCGGACCGGCGGCCAACCGGTCGGCGAGATCCGTGACGAAGGCGTCGATTTCCGCGGCCGACACCACCAGGTCACCAGGTTGAGGGCGTACGCCTCCTCGGCATCTATCGTGTCCGCCAGCAACGCGAGTCGCTTGGCCTGTTGCAGGCCAACGATTTTGGGCAACAACCAGGAGCCGCCGAGGTCGATCGACAGGCCGCGCTTCGAAAAGATTTGGCAGAACGTCGATTCCGGCGTGGCCACCACCAGGTCGCAGCCCAGCGCCAGGTTCCACCCCGCGCCGACGGCCACCCCGGTCACCTTGGCAATCGTGGGAACGGACAGCTCGTGCAGGGCCAGCGCGACGTCGGTCAAGCGCTGCAACTTGTACTTCGGGTGAATGCCCTCGGGAGCCGAGATGTCCGCGCCGGAGCAGAAGCTGCCCCCGGAACCGGTGATCACCAGGGCGCGCACGCCCGGCTCGTGACCGGCGGCATCGAGTGCGTCTCGCAGGGCGAGCCACAGTTCCGGATTGATCGCATTCTTGCGCCGTGGCCGGTTGAGCGTGAGGGTGCGCACCCCGTCGCGGTCCTCCGAGAGCAGCACGGGGTCATCGGTGGCGCTCAATAGCTCCTCGGCAACTTCAGGACGTTGGCTCCCAGGAAGTTCAAAATCATCTCCTGGCTGACCGGCGCGATCTTCATCAGCCGGGCCTCGCGGAAGTACCGTGTGATGTGGTACTCCTCGGCGTAACCCATGCCGCCGTGGGTTTGCAGCGCCCGGTCCGCGGCGGCGAAGCCGGCATCGGCGCAGAGATACTTAGCCGTATTGGCCTCGCGCCCACACGATTTGCCGTTGTCGTAGAGCCAGGTGGCCTTGCGCAGCATCAGCTCGGCGGCATCGAGGCGGGCCAATGAATCGGCGAGCGGGAACTGCAATCCCTGGTTCATCCCGATCGGCCGGCCGAAGACCTCGCGCTCGTTGCCGTACTTCACCGCCTTTTCCAGCGCCACCCGCCCGATGCCCAGAGCCTCGGCCGCGATCAGCATCCGCTCCGGGTTGAGGCCGTCGAGGATGTACTGAAAGCCCTTGCCCTCCTCACCGATTCGGTCCTCTACCGGCACCTCGAGATTGTCGATGAACAATTCGTTGGAGCTGACGGCGTTGCGACCCATCTTTCGGATCGGGCGGATGTCGACCCGGCTCCGATCGAGATCGGTGAGAAACAGCGTCATCCCGTCGGTCTTCTTGGTGACCTCGTCATAGCTCTGCGTCCGGGTGAGCAACAGGATCTTGTCGGACTCCATCGCCTTGGAGATCCAGACCTTGCGACCGTTGACGATGTAGCGATCGCCGTCCCGCTTGGCGAACGTGGTGATACGCGAAGTATCAAGCCCGGCACCGGGTTCGGTAACGCCGAAGCAGATGTGCACCTCGCCGGTCGCGACGGCCGGTAGCGTACGAGCCTTGAGCTCGTCGGAGCCATGCACCACGACCGGCTGCATGCCGAAGATGGACAGGTGAATCGAGCTGGCGGCGTTCATCGCGCCACCGGACTTGGCGACCTCCTCGAGCAGGATCGTCGCCTCGGTGATGCCCAACCCGTGACCGCCGTATTCGGTGGGGATGGTCATTCCCAGCCAGCCGCCATCGGCGATGGCGCGGTAGAACTCGGTCGGGAATTCGTGCGCCTGGTCTTTTTCCATCCAGTACTGGTCGTCGAATTTGCGCGCCAACTCCGCCACCGATCGACGGATCAGTTCCTGGTCATCGGTCAGCTCAAAATTCATTCCAGCGCCAGGCACTGCTCAGTCTCCTTCGATCGAAATGCAGCAGCTTTCGGTGCCGGCCCGCTGCGCCCGGCTCGCCGCGCTTGCGACCGCCACGGCGCACTTGCATTCCGGCGGCGTGTTGTTTAGTCCTTGTTGCCGGTAAGCGCTTTGGCGTTGGCCGCGAAATCCGCGAAGGACGAGCCGCCGCGGCTGTCCTTGTCGTGGCCCTTGGCCTTGATGGACACGTCGTGCCCCTCGGCGGATTTGCGCAGCGCGCCGACGGTCGCCTGTTCGCGCGAAATGTGCGTGAACGGGTCGAACGAGTACCAGCGCATGGCGTTCTCGTAGGTCATCTTGTTGATTTCATCGTCGGGAACGTTGTTGATGGACAAGACATCCCAGAGCTCTTCGGGCGCGCCCGGCCACATCGAGTCGCTGTGCGGGTAGTCGGCTTCCCAGCAGATGTTGTCGATGCCGATCTCGTTACGCAGCGCCACGCCGACCTTGTCGCTGATGAAGCACGTCAGGAAGTGGTCGCGGAAGACCTCGCTCGGCAGCTTGCCCTTGAAGTCCTGGTGCGTCCAGGCGGAGTGCATCTCGAAGGTACGGTCCGCGCGCTCGAGGAAGTAGGGGATCCAGCCGGTTCCGCCCTCGGACAGCGCGATCTTGAGGTCCGGGTACTCCTTGATCGGCTTGGACCACAACAGGTCGGCGGCGGCCTGCACGATGTTCATCGGCTGCAGCGTGATCATCACGTCCATCGGCGCATCCGGCGCGGTGATGGCCAGCCGTCCCGAGGAACCGATGTGCACGTTCATCACGGTGTCGGTGTCGCACAACGCCTTCCACAGCGGGGCCCAATAATCGTCGTGGAAACTGGGGTAGCCCATCGCGGCCGGGTTCTCGGTGAACGTCAGCGCATGCACACCCTTCTTGGCGACCCGTCGCACCTCGGCGGCGCACGCCTCGGCGTCCCAGATGACCGGTATCGCCATCGGGATGAACCGCGCCGGGTAGGCGCCGCACCATTCGTCGATGTGCCAGTCGTTGTAGGCCTGCACCAGCGCGATCGAAAAGTCGTTGTCGTCAGTGGCGAACAGGCGGCCCGCGAAACCCGGGAAGGAGGGGAAGCAGATCGAGGCCAGGATGCCGCCGGCGTTCATGTCCTTGACGCGCTCGTCCACGTTGTAACAACCCGGCCGGATCTCGTCGAGCCCCGTCGGCTCGATGCCGTACTCCTCTTTGGGGCGTCCGGCCACCGCGTTGAGCGCCACGTTGGGGATGACGGTGTCGCGGAACTTCCACATGTCCGAACCGTCGGCGTTGTGCACCAGCCGGGGAGCATCGTCCTGATACTTCTTCGAGAGGTGGTTCTTGAACATGTCAGGCGGCTCGACGGTGTGGTCGTCGACGCTGATCAGGATCATGTCTTCTTTGTTCATGGCCGTCCCTTCCATCGGATCCACCGGATCGATTACAGCCTCGGCGAATCGCTGTCCCGTGCCAAGATCACTAAAATGAAAACTATCTTCTCGTCAGACGAGAATCAACATCCATAGGTTGCTGAGCCCGCCCACACCCGCCTGACCAGCGGCCGAGCGAATCGGCGAGTTTCCCGGCGCCGAGCAGCAGTGCGGTGAGGTAGGACCCGGCGTGACACGTTGGTGCGGGGCCCCGGGCGAGTTTTGTGCCGTGTCGCCGCCTGGGTGCACTGGGTAGCCGCCACACTGTTGCCGCCCAGCACGCCGGCATTGACCGGGCGGGCGTTTCGTGCCAGTCTGTTAGTTGCAAATGAGAATATGATTCTCTTTCACCGAGAGGACACTGCTAATGCGCTTGCAGCCGCTGCCCGCTGACCAGTGGGACGAGGCAACCCAGCAGGCACTCTCGGCCATGCGTGACGCGGCCAACAACAACGCGCTCTCCACGCTGGCTCACCACCCGGCGCTGGCCAAGTCGTTTCTCCGATTCAACGTCCACCTGTTGATGACGTCCACGCTGCCGCCGCGCATCCGCGAGCTGGCCATCCTGCGGGTGGCCCATCGCCGGCAGTGTGCCTACGAGTGGTCGCACCACGTGAGGATGGCCAAGGACGAAGGGATCACCGACGACCAGATCGCGGCCCTGCAACAAGGTGAGGCTGCCGACGCGTTCGACCAAGCCGTGATCACCGGGGTCGACGAGCTCGACCAGAAATCGGAGCTGTCCGACCAGACCTGGGCGGCACTCGGCGAGCGCCTCAACGACCAGCAACGCATGGATTTCGTCTTCACGGTCGGCTGCTATGCGCTGCTGGCCATGGCCTTCAACACTTTTGGCATCCAGCTCGAACACGCCGAACAGCACTGACACAAGAGGAGTAAGAACGTTGCCGCACTTCCCCAAGCCAGCCGCCGGCAGCTGGACAGAAAACTACCCCGACCTGGGGACCGCGCCGGTCGACTACACCGACTCCATCGACCCGGCGTTCTTCGAGGCCGAGCGCGAAGCCGTCTTCAAGAAGACCTGGCTCAACGTCGGCCGGGTCGAGCGACTCCCCCGCACCGGCAGCTACTTCACCAGGGAACTGCCGTCGGCCGGCAAGGGCACGTCGGTAATCATCACCAAGACCAAGGACGGGACCGTCAAGGCGTACCACAACGTCTGCCGGCACCGCGGAAACAAGTTGGTGTGGAACGACTTTCCCAACGAGGAGACCTCCGGCACCTGCCGGCAGTTCACCTGCAAGTACCACGCCTGGCGCTACAGCCTCGACGGTGAGCTGACCTTCATCCAGCAGCCGGAGGAGTTCTTCAACGTCGACAAGAGCGACTACGGCCTGGCAGCCGTCCGCTGCGAGGTATGGGAAGGCTTCATCTTCATCAACTTCGACGACAACGCAGCGCCGCTGATCGACTACCTCGGGCCGCTGGCCAAGAGCATCGAGGGCTACCCCTTCGGCGAGATGACGGAGACCTACTCCTACCGGGCCGAAGTCGGCAGCAACTGGAAGTTGTTCATCGACGCGTTCGTCGAGTTCTACCACGCGCCGATCCTGCACCAGGGGCAGTACACCAAGGAAGAAGCCGCCAAGATCCAGAAGTTCGGCTACGAGGCACTGCACTACGAACTGGCCGGACCGCACAACCTGCAATCGACCTGGGGTGGCCAGGCGCCGCCGGTGGACATGAGCATGGTGAAGCCGATGGACCAGGTGCTGCGCAGCGGTCTGTTCGGTCCGTGGGACAAGCCGGAGATCATCGAAAACCTCGAGCTGCCACCGGGTGTCAACGTGAAGCGGGTGCCGCAGTGGGGCATCGACTCGTGGCTCTTCTACCCGAACTTCATGCTGCTGATCTGGGAGCCGGGCTGGTACCTGACCTACCACTACTGGCCGACCGCGGTGGACAAGCACATCTTCGAGTCCTCGCTGTATTTCGTGCCGCCGCGCAATGCGCGCGAGCGTCTGGCCCAGGAGCTGGCCGCCGTGACGTTCAAGGAGTACGCGCTGCAGGACGCCAACACCCTGGAAGCGACGCAGACCATGATCGGCACCCGGGCCGTCAAGGAGTTCCTGCTGTGCGACCAGGAAGTCTTGATCCGCCACCTGCACAAGACGACCAGTGACTACGTGAAGGAGTACCAGCGCAATGGCGCTACCGTCTGAATTCGCCGCCCTCGAGCCCTTTGTCGATTGGGACCTGGCCACCGAGCCCGAGCGCTACGCCAAGCGACTGGCCTCGACGATGGCCGAGATGCAGGAGTTCTACGACGTCGCGTTCCCGTTGCTGAACGACGTCATCGCCTACTGCGACAAGTTCCCTTTGGACGACTTGCCCGATGACGCAAAGACATTGATGCACATGATGCAGTCACTGGTCATGATTTCATTCCCCATCGAGGCGTGGAAACAACCGCGCGTCCCGGACAGCGGCGCCGCGTGGGTTGAAGTACTCCGGGAACCGGTGATCTAGCCGGTGCTGACGCTCAAGGCCGCAGGGCTGCTCGACGTTGACAGCGGCGAGATCGTTCGGCCCGGCATCCTGAAGATCGAGGACGATCGGATCGTCGGCGCCGGCGGCGAGCCCGAAGGCGAAATCATCGATCTCGGCGACCAGATTCTGTTGCCGGGCCTGATGGACATGGAGGTCAACCTCCTGATGGGCGGGCGCGGCGAGACGCCGGGGCTGTCCCAAGTACAGGACGACCCGCCAACGCGGGTGCTGCGCGCAATCGGCAACGCCCGACGCACGCTGCGCGCCGGTTTCACCACCGTGCGCAACCTGGGCTTGTTCGTCAAGACCGGTGGCTACCTGCTCGATGTGGCGCTGGGCAAGGCCATTGACGCAGGGTGGGTCGAAGGGCCGCGAATCGTCCCGGCCGGCCACGCGATCACACCCACCGGCGGGCATCTGGACCCGACGATGTTCGCCGCGTTCATGCCGGGCGCGCTCGAGCTCACGGTCGAAGAGGGCATCGCCAACGGGGTCGACGAGATCCGCAAGGCGGTGCGCTACCAGATCAAGCACGGCGCCCAATTGATCAAGGTGTGCGTTTCCGGCGGCGTGATGTCACTGACCGGTGAGGCTGGTGCACAACATTATTCGGACGAGGAACTGCGGGCGATCGTCGACGAGGCGCACCGGCGTGGGCTACGCGTCGCCGCGCACACCCATGGAGCGGAAGCGGTCAAGCACGCGGTCGCGTGCGGTATCGACTGCATCGAGCACGGGTTCCTGATGGACGACGAGGCCATCCAGATGCTGGTCGACAACGACAGGTTCCTGGTGACCACCCGCAGGCTTGCCCAGGCGATGGACGTGTCTCGCGCCCCGAAAGCATTGCAGGACAAGGCGGCCGAGATGTTCCCCAAGGCCGAAACTTCGATCAAGGCCGCCTACGAGGCCGGGGTGAAGATCGCGGTCGGCACCGATGCCCCGGCCATCCCGCACGGCAAAAACGCCGACGAGCTCGTCACGCTGGTGGAATGGGGCATGCCGCCGCTGGCGGTGCTGCGGGCCGCCACCACGACCGCGGCCGAGCTCATCAATGTCACCGACCGGGGGCGCCTCGCGACGGGCCAGCTCGCCGATATCATCGCGGTGCCAGGAAACCCGTTGGAAGACATCACCGTTACCCGGAACGTCAGCTTCGTGATGAAAGGCGGCAAGGTCTATGTCGACAAATCAGCCAACCAGAACTGACGACCTGGTCGAGATTCAGCAGCTGCTCGGCCGCTACGCGGTCACGATCACTCAGGGGGACATCGAGGGACTCGTCGCCGTGTTCACTCCCGACGGCACCTACAGCGCTTTCGGTGAAACCTATAGCCTGAGCCGGTTCCCGGAATTGGTGGCCGCGGCCCCAAAGGGCTTGTTCCTCACCGGAACCGCGGTGGTCGACCTGGACGGGGACGCGGCCACCGGCACCCAACCGCTGTGCTTCATCGATCACGCCACTCACGACATGAGGATCGGCTACTACCGCGACACCTATCTGCGGACCGCCGACGGGTGGCGGTTGAAGACCCGCGCCATGACCTTCATCCGCCGCAGCGGCGTGCACGACTCCGGACGCCCGCACGCCATCGGGCGTCCCGCCGGTGACTCTGCGGCCCAGACAACGACTTAAGGAGCCGACCAATCGAAGTGAATGTCGAGCAGTTCCGGGCCGACCTGCGCGCGTGGCTCGACGACAACGATCTGACCCCCGAGCCCGACCACTCGCTGCAGGGGCACATGCGGCAGTTCGCCCGGGTCAGCCGTGCGCTCTACGACGCCGATTGGATGCGGTTCGGCTGGCCGGTCGAGGTCGGTGGGTTGGGCGGTCCCGCGGTGCTGCGCGCGATCGTCGGCGAGGAAGTGGTGGGCCGCCGACTGGCCGAACCCGGCCCCTACTCGATGCTCGAGGTGCTCGCGCCCACGATGATCGACTACGCGCCGGCGGAGCTCGCCAAGGAGATGGTGCCGCGCCTGCTCAGCGGCGAAGAGCAGTGGTGCCAAGGCTTTTCCGAGCCGGGGTCCGGCAGCGACCTGGCATCGCTGACCACCCGCGCCGTCCAGGACGGCGACAATTGGATCGTCAACGGCCAAAAGGTCTGGACCAGCTTCGCGCAGTTTTCCACCCGGTGCGTGCTGCTGACCCGCACCGCGCCCGGGCACGACGGAATCACCGCGTTCTTCGTCGACCTCGATACTCCGGGCATCACCGTCCGTCCGCTGCGGACGATGCACGGTGTCGACGAATTCTGCGAGGTGTACTACGACGACGTGGTGATCCCGGCCAGCCGGATGCTGGGCAAGCCCGGCGACGGCTGGCGACTGGCCATGGACCTACTGCCCTTTGAGCGTTCCGCCTGTTTCTGGCAGCGCATCGCCTACCTCTATTCGCGTTTCGACGACCTGATCACCGCGGCGTCCGCAACCGGCGAGCCCGACGAATCCGCGCTCGGCGGAGCCTATCTGGCGCTGCACACGTTGCGCTGCCGGTCGCGTGCCACTCAGCACCGCATGCGCGACGGCGCCCGACTGGGACCGGACACCTCCATCGACAAGGTGCTCCTGGCCTCCGCCGAGCAGCGGCTCTACGACACCGTCCGCGATGTGTTGGCGGGGACGCTCGAGCTCGACGACACGCCGTGGCGTTCGGAATACCTGTACTCGCGCGCGGCAACGATCTACGGCGGCACCGCCGAGATCCAGCGCAATATCATCGCCCGCCGGCTGCTCGACCTCGGGAAGGAGTGAACAGTGGCCCCTTCGGCAGACACCGAGTCAGACCCCGAATCGCTGCGCCTGCTGGCGGACTCGTTGCGGACGACGATGAGCGCCGCCTCGGGAGCCAAGCTTGACGCGGCGCTGACGGACCTCGGCTGGCGCGACATGCTCGACGAAATGCCAGACCTCGCAATCCCTCTGGTGTTCAAGCTGCTCGGTGAGACCGGCGCGCACGCCCCCGTGCTCAACGACGTGGTGCTGCGCGCGGCGGGCGACGCCCCGGGGGGCACCCTGCCGCTGCCGTTCGCCGGCGGCTCCTGGGTGCTGTGGGAACGCCGCGACCACCCCGGCTCGGCGATCGACGAGCTGCTGCCGATACACCCTGTGCCGCAGGACAATCCCTTGCCGTCAGCCGCCCTGCAAGCGGGTTGGCGAGCGCTGGGTTGGTGGCTGGTCGGCACCAGCCGCGCCATGCTGTCACTGGCCCGTCAACACGCCGTGGACCGCGTTCAGTTCGGCCGGCACATCAGCTCGTTCCAGGCGATCCGGCACCGGCTGGCCGAGACACTCGTCGCGATCGAGGGTGCCGAGGCCACACTGCAGGCCGCCACGGAGTGCGACGACCCGCAGGGACTGGCTTCCCTGTTGGCCAAGGCCGCGGCCGGCCAGGCCGCGCTGACCGCCGCACGCCACTGCCAGCAGGTGCTGGGCGGAATCGGCTTCACCGCCGAGCATCCGCTGCACCACCACATCAAGCGGTCGCTGATTCTCGACGGACTACTGGGCAGCTCTCGCGAACTGACGCGTGCCGCCGGAAAAGCGGTGGTGGCGGCCGGATCTGCGCCGCGGCTCGCGCAGCTGTAACGGACGCGTCCCGGGCGGTACCACCCGGGCGTCAGGCGCGGTACGCCCCGTTTCTTGTCCCGCGAACGCAGCTCGGAGCAGACTGGGCGCGGCGGCCAACCGGCGCCGGCCGTCAGCCCGAGGAGGTTGGGACCCAATGAGTCACCCCGACGCACCACAAAACCAGTTCGGCGTCGCCTCGGTGCTGCTGGGCCTGGTGGGACTCCTCACCTGCTGGTTGCTGCTCGGGGTGCCCTTCGGCATCGCGGCGGTGGTGACGGGTGACATCGCCCGGCGACGGGTCGGGCGCGGGGAGGCGAACAACCCCCGAACTGCCGTGGCCGGCATGGTTTTAGGGGCAATCGCGATAGTGGCGGGACTGGTCGCCATCGCCTACTACGCCCAGCTGGACGCCCGGAACCACTGACGCGCAGCTCAATTGCGCGGCAGCCCGAGCACGCGTTCGGCGATGATGTTGCGCTGAATTTCCGACGTACCGCCGGCGATGGTCGCGGCGAAGGTGCGGGTGTACCGGTCGAACCAGCTGCCGTAGTGGCTGTCCAGGTTGAGCGGCGCGAACGGGGCCGTGACCGCACGCAGTGCCAGCCCGTCGCCGTCCTTGGCGTTGAGGGCGTCCTCGCTGGCACGTTGCATCGCCTCCGAGCCGAGCAGCTTGAGCACCGACTGGGCGGGCACGTCCTCCTCGCCGCGCGCGGCTTTGGCCAGCGTCGCCGAACCCAGCAGCCGCATCGCGTAGAAATCCATCACCAGCGTCGCGTAGTGATCCCGCTGCACGGACCCTGCGGGGCTGGACTCGACGGTCAACGCGTGCAACATGTTTGCGTAATCCAGCCACAGCATCGCGCGTTCGTGGCCGAGCGAACCGGTCGCGACGCGCCAGCCGGCGTTGAGCTCCCCCACCAAGTTCTCAGCCGGCACCCGCGCATCGGTGAAGAACACCTCGTTGAAGTCGACATCTTCGATGTCGCCCACCGAGGCGAAGGAGCGACGGACCACACCGGGGGTGTCGGTCGGAATCAGTAAAGCGCTGATGCCCTTGTGTTTTGGCGCGTCCGGGTCGGTGCGCACGAATGTCAGCAACACATCGGCGTGATGGGCGCCCGAGGTCCACACCTTCTGGCCGTTGACGACGAAGTGGTCGCCTTCTGAATCAGACGAGCGCACAGCGCGCGTCTTCAGCGACGCGAGATCCGAGCCCGCGCCGGGTTCGCTCATCCCCAGCGACGCGGTGATCTCCGCGCGCAGGATCGGCACCGCCCACCGCTGCTTCTGCTCGGGTGTCCCGAACGACAGCAAGGACGCGGCGATGATGCCCACTCCCTGCGGATTGAAACTCTGATAGATGCGACGGCGGGACAGCTCTTCCTGGTACACGTATTGCTGCAGCAGCGTGGCGTTGCGCCCGCCGAACTCCGGCGGGTTGCCGGGCTGTAGCCATCCGCTGTCGAACAGCAGTCGTTGCCAGCGGCGGGCCCACTCCGGGATGTCCGAACTGGACTGCGGCCGCACCAGCGCCTCGGCCTCGGGAGGCAGATGTGCGTCGAGGAAAGCCACGAATTCGGCTCGGAACGCCTCCACGTCGGCGTCAAACGTCAGCTGCACAGCACTTCCCGGGATGGTTCTGAGCGCACCGCAGCGTCGGTAGATTCGGGTTTCCGCCGACGACGGGGTTCGCTCTTACGATTACGCTTCCATACACACGTCTAAGAGAATAGTATTCTCGTGGTAAGAAAGTTACAATCTCCGACACGTGATCCGTGAGGGGGTCGAGCGCAGCGATGTCACGGCGTTCTCCGGTAGAGTCCAACCATGTTCTCCCCTCGCGGCAATCGGCTGAGCCGGCCGTGACCAATCCCAGCGAAGAGCCGGCCTGGAAGCAGCGTGCCGTCGAGCGGTCCATCAAGACTGCGAAATTGCGCGCGGCGCAGCGTGTTCAGCGCTTCCTCGATGCGGCCCAGGCCATCATCATCGAAAAGGGCAGCACGGACTTTACCGTGCAGGAGGTCGTGGACCGCTCCCGTCAGTCGCTGCGCAGCTTCTATCTGCAATTCGACGGCAAGCACGAATTGCTGCTGGCGCTCTTCGAGGACGCCCTGAGCCGGTCGGCCGACCAGATCCGCGCCGCCACGGAGAGCCAAGCCGATCCACTGGAGCGGCTGCAGGTCGCCGTCCAGCTCCTCTACGAGGCGTCCCGCCCGGACCCCACGGCCAAGCGTCCGCTGTTCACCGACTTTGCTCCACGGTTGCTGGTGACACACCCCGCCGAGGTCAAGGTCGCTCATGCACCGCTACTCGCGTTGCTGACGGAGCTGATGGACGCGGCCCACGACGCCGGCAAATTGCGCACCACCATCAATCCCAAGCGGGTGGCCGCCATGACCATGCAGACGGTCATGTTCATCGCGCAATCCAGCGGCGGGCCCGACGACGCGACGATGCACCCCATCACCGCCGAAGAGGTATGGGACTTCTGCTCACGCGGATTCGTCGCGTAATACGCCCCGCGCTCCCGTCGTCTCTCGATGAGCAAATAGCGCATGCCGTTTGCCGGTGAGAATGAGATTCTCTAATATCTAGAACCAGAGATAGCCGAAACGGATCCGTCATTGACACCCGTGACGGCCGAATGACAGAGTTCTAGGGCGGCAAGACCCGCGGTCTTGTAGAACGCGTTTGTTGCCCGCTGAGGCGTGCCGATCGGAAGTCAGGAGTTGAGGTAGCCATGACTGGACGTGTTGAGGGCAAAGTCGCTTTCGTCACCGGAGCGGCACGCGGTCAGGGCCGCAGCCATGCGGTGCGGTTGGCCCAGGAGGGCGCCGACATCATCGCCGTCGACATCTGTAAGCCCATCCGCGAGGGCGTGCTGGACACCGCGATCCCGGCGTCGACGCCCGAAGACCTCGCCGAGACGGCCGACCTGGTCAAGGGGCACAACCGCAGGATCTTCACGGCCGAGGTCGATGTGCGCGACTTCGCCGCCCTCAAGGCGGCGGTGGACACCGGCGTCGAGCAGCTCGGCCGGCTCGACATCATCGTTGCCAACGCCGGAATCGGCAACGGCGGCGAGACTTTGGACAAGACCAGTGAAGAAGACTGGACCGAGATGATCGACATCAACTTGGCCGGTGTGTGGAAGACGGTGAAAGCCGGTGTGCCGCACCTGATCGCGGGCGGCAACGGCGGTTCGATCATCCTCACCAGCTCCGTGGGCGGGCTCAAGGCCTACCCGCACACCGGCCACTATGTCGCGGCCAAGCACGGCGTCGTCGGGCTGATGCGCGCCTTCGGAGTTGAGCTGGGACAGCACATGATTCGCGTCAACTCTGTGCACCCGACCCACGTCAAGACGCCCATGCTGCACAACGAGGGCACGTTCAAGATGTTCCGCCCGGACCTGGAAAACCCGGGCCCGGACGACATGGCGCCGATCTGCCAGTTGTTCCACACGCTGCCGATTCCCTGGGTTGAGCCGATCGACATCAGCAATGCGGTGCTGTTCTTCGCCTCGGACGAAGCCCGCTACATCACCGGTGTGACGCTCCCCATCGACGCCGGTAGCTGCCTGAAGTAGCCGCTAGAAGGGGCTGCTGTTGGACTGCCATTCGGCCGATTCGGGTCGCGGCCCGTAGCGGGCGATGTAGTCCTCGTGCATCCGTGCCTGTTTCCGGCGGGCGATCACGTCGATCAGCTTCGGGTCCAGCCCATGGACCGCCAGCCGGTGGCGGCGCCAGACCTTGTTCAGGGCAAGGGTTATCAGCAGCGCCCAGATGTAGAGCGGCGCGGTCATCTCGGTGTGCACGTAGAGCGAGGCGGGCAGGAGCCAGAACGGAGCGAGGACCAGCAGGGGCGGTATGGCCCACCTGATCATGTGCCGGCGGACGGCTCCCTCACCGGCCAGATCGCGCGCCACCCAGGTGCGCATCGAGTCGGGCAGTCGCCGGCCGTAGGAATAGCCGATCCGCTGCCACAGATTGGGTTTCGCGTCGGTCATGTTGGCTCCTCAGAGTGTCAGGATTGCAATGCGCCCGCCGCCACGGCGGCGGCGTTGATACGGGTGAGCACCCGATGCAGGTTCTCGAGTTCGGGCAGCTCAACACCCAGGCGTGCCACCACGGCGGGCGGAACCTCAAGCGCTCGCTCCCGCAAGGCGATTCCGCGCTGCGTCAGCATCACATCGGTAGTGCGCTCGTCGGCCGCGTTTTTGGCGCGGATGATCAGCCCCTGCGCCTCCAGGCGCTTGAGCATGGGTGACAGTGTGGCGGAATCCAACTGCAACGCGGCCGCGATCTGCTTGACCGACAACGGGAACTCGTCCGCCCCGGGCTCCTTGCGATGATCCCACAGCGCCAGCATCACCAGGTATTGCGGATGGGTCAGGCCGAGCGGCTCCAGCAGGGGCCGATACACCGCCAGGACCGCCCGGTTGGTCGTCGCCAGCGCGAAGCACACCTGGTGTTCGAGCGCCAGCGGATCAATCTCGCGCGCAGTCGGAGCCGCCATATTTTGTATGGTGCCCTAATAGTTAGGGCGCTATCTACATGATGTCTCTCACACCGCTTCCAGCGCGAGTAATACTCTCGGAATCCATGGACGGTTTCGAGGGACGCGGGGCGGTCATCACCGGCGGCGCGAGCGGCATCGGTCTGGCCACCGCCACCGAATTCGCCCGCCGCGGGGCCCGCCTGGTGCTGGCCGACGTCGATGAGGCCGCGTTGGAACGAGCCGTGGCGCACTTGAAGGCCGAGGGATTCGACGCGCACGGGGTGACGTGTGACGTGCGGCATCTCGATCAAATGGTTCACCTCGCGGATGAATCCTTCCGGCTGCTGGGTCAGGTCGATGTCGTGTTCAGCAATGCGGGCATCGTCGTCGCGGGTCCGCTCGTGGCCATGACGCACGAGGACTGGCGCTGGGTCATCGATATCGACTTATGGGGTTCGATCCACGCCGTCGAGGCGTTCGTGCCGAAGTTGATCGAGCAGGGCAGGGGCGGCCACATCGCGTTCACCGCTTCCTTTGCCGGGTTGGTGCCCAACGCCGGCCTCGGGGCCTACGGCGTTGCCAAGTACGGCGTCGTCGGGCTGGCCGAGACGCTGGCCCGCGAGGTCAGGGACAACGGCATCGGCGTCTCAGTCCTCTGCCCGATGGTCATCGAGACGGGCTTGGTCGCGAACTCGGAACGAATCCGCGGCGCGGACGACGGGCTCGCGGCGGCGCCAGACCTGACGAGCGGCTTCGGCCAGCTTCCGCCGACGCAGGATGACACGGTGTCGGTCGATGGCGTGGCACGGCTTACCGCCGACGCGATTCTGGCCAACCGCCTGTACATCCTGCCGCACGAGGCGGCACGGGCGTCGGTCAAGCGCCGGTTCGAACGCATCGACCGCACCTTCGACGAACAGGCCGCCGAGGGCTGGACGCACTAGCTCGTCGGCCCCAACCGGTAGTCGCCGGTCTTCGGGTCGTGATACCAGCCGCTGGACGCCTGGGTGCCGCCGTCGACGTGCAGCGTCTGCCCGGTCAGGTAGGCCGACATGTCAGAGGCCAGAAACACCGCGGCACTGGCGATTTCGTCGACATGGCCCGGCCGCCCCAGCGGCACGATGTTGCCCATGGCGGCCGTCGCGGCGTCGCCGCCAAGGTTCGCCAGCCCTTCGGTGAGCGTGATATCCGGCGCTATCGCGTTGACCCGGATGTTGTGCGGGGCCAGTTCCAGCGCCGCGGTCTTCGTGTAGTTGATGACACCGGCCTTGGCGGCGGCGTATACCGCGTAGCCCGGTGCGGCCCGTACGCCCTCGATCGAGGTGAGCGAGATGATGCTGCCGGGCAGGTTCGCGGACACCATCTGCCGGGCGATCCGCTGGCTGCAGAGCAGCACGTGGCGCAGGTTGGCGCGATAAAGTGCGTCCCAGCCGTTTTCGCTGGTCTCCAGCAACGGCGAGGAGAAGACGCCGCCGGCATTGTTGACCAGAATCGTGGGCGTGCCGAGTTCGGCGCCGGTCCGCTGCAGCGCGGCGTCCACCTGCTCACCGTCTCGGACATCGGTGACGATGCCCAGGGCGCCGATGGATTCGGCTGCCTGCGCACAGGTTTGCGGGTCGCGTTCCCAGATCGCCACCCGGGCACCGAATGCCGCCATCCCGGCCGCGATGCCGCGCCCGATGCCGGCTCCCCCGCCGGTCACCACCGCAACCCGGTCGGTGAGCAGAATGTTCGAGGGATCGATCGCCATCGTCGATCAACTCCTCGCGCGCATGGCCGGCGCGCTGCCGATCACGCCGTCGGCTTCCAGGCCGGCGATCTCCGGGTCGGACAGGCCCAGCCCGGACAGCAGTTCATGGTTGTGCTGCCCAAGCAGCGGCGCATGCTCGGTGTGGAACTTGTGGGGCCCCGCTGAGAACCTCATCGGCACGCTGCTGAGCCTAGCCGGGCCGTTGACCGGATGATCGACCTCTTCGAAGAAATCCCGGAATGCCAACTGTTCCAGCTCGGGTTGGCGGTGCGGCTGCATGACTTTGGCGACCGGCACGCCGGCGTCCCACAGAGTTGCGACGATTTCGTCGCGGCTGCGGTGCTCGCACCAGGCCGCGAGTTGCTCGTCGATGGCATCGTGGTGTGTGCGCCGGCCGGATTCGGTGGAGAGCGTGGGATCGGTTGCCCAGGAGGGTGATCCGAGTGCCCGGCACAGACCGTCCCACTGGTCGTCGGTGGCCACCGCGATGGCGACCCAGCTGTCGAGCCGGCCGAATTCGTCGATGTCGGCGCTGAGGTAGAGGTTTTGCGGCGCGGCGGTCGGCCCCCGGTTACCCGCCCGCTCCAGCAGCGCCCCGTACGCCGTGTACTCGATGACCTGTTCGGCGGCGATGCTCAGGGCGGCATCGACCATAGCCGCCTCGACGAACACGCCCTCGCCGGTGCGGCGCCGGTGCTCGAGCGCGAGCAGTATCGCGTTGAGGGCGTGCACACCCGCGCATGCGTCACCGATCGAATACGGGTCATACGGCGTTCGATCCGGGTAGCCGGTAAGCCAACTCACGCCGGATGCCGATTCGATGACGTAGGCGAAAGCGGGGTTGTCCCGCCACGGGCCTTCGAGGCCGAACCCGGGCATCCGCACCATCACGGTGTCCGGCCGAATCGATTGCACCGTGGCGAAATCCAGCCCGATCTGATCCAGCACCCGCGGGGTGAAATTCTCCACCACCACGTCGCACGTCGCGATGAGCTCACGCAGCAACTTCCGGCCGCGCGGACTCTGCAGGTCCAGCGTCAGCCCCTTCTTGTTGGTGTTGAGGGCCTCGAAGATCGGTGACTTCTCCCACCACTGCTCCTCGGTGATCGGTATGCCGGCGATCATCCGGGTGCCATCGGGACGGCGGGTCGACTCGACATGGATGACCTCGGCCCCGAGCAGCGCCAGCGAATGCGTGCAGCACGGGCCCGCCCAGAACGTCGTCATGTCCAGCACGCGAAGGCCCCTGAGCGGCAGCGCTTTCGCGGCCTTGGTCGGCGCCGGGCGCGCGGGAAGGGGTGCGGCGCGGTAGTGCTCGGTGTGCTCGCCCAGCCGCGGCGCCGGCTGCGGCGCGCGCAATTGCGCGGGCTGCATGCGATACGGGTGGCTCGGCTGCTGGAAGCCATCGCGCGGATTGCGTGCGAATGAATCGCGCTCCACGAACTGATCGAAGGAAGTAACGTTGGCGCCGTTGGCTACCGGCGCGTTGGGAATGCGGAATGCCGATGCCAGTTCCCGGATTTCGTCGACCGGGGTCTCCGCCAGCCAGGAGAAGAGCTCCTCGGCGTGGATGTTGGCCTGCTCGGTGATCGACAGCGGCGATTCCTCATCGATCCACTCCGGGTGGCCTACCATCGCGCACAGGTCGAACCACTGCTGCGCGGTCCCGCAGCCGAGATCCACCAGCCCATCCTTGGCCTGGGCCACCCCCGGGATGGTAGGCCGTCGCATGTCGCGCCACGGTCGTCCGAGCACTTCGAAGTAGGACACCGGGTAATAGGTGAGGCACAGTATCTGTGTCTCGAGCATCGACAGGTCCAGCAGTTCGCCTGCCCCGCCGTCGATTCGGCGCCAACGCGACGTCAGCGTGGCCGCGCTGGCATAGACGCCGGCGAGGTACTCACCGACCTGACCGCCGACGAAGACGGGCGCACGCTGCTGCTCGCCGCGGCCGAGCCCGACGATCCCTCCCGACCACGCCTGCAGGGTGAACTCGGTCGCGGCGCGGTCGCGCCAGGGACCTTCCAGCCCGAACGGTGTGATCGAGGTGACGGTGAGATGCGGGTAGCGGCGGTGGATGGCGTCCGGCCTAAAGCCCGGGTGCTCAGCCACTTTCGAGCCGGCCGACCACACCACCGCGTCCGCGGACCCGAGCAGCCGGTTCACCAGTTCGGCGTCGGCGTCGTCGGCGAGATCGGCGACGACGCTGTGTTTCGCCCCGGCCAGGAAGCTGAAGAGGGCGCCGTCACCGCCTGCCGGGATGGTGGCACCCGATGCCGACCACCGGCGCAGCGGATCGCCCTCGGGTGACTCGATTTTCACGACGTCTGCACCGCCGTCGGCGAGCAGCTTGGTGCAGTAGGCGCCGGCTATCCCGGTGGACAGGTCGATCACCGTATAGCCGTCCAGTGGCGGTTCGACGCGGTGTGGCGTCACTATTTCTTTCTCTTCGCTTTGGTGTCCTTGTCGGCACGCGGCTTCTTGCGCGCCTTCTTGCTCAGCCGCCATTCAGCGGGGAACTTGTCGTCGTTGCCCTTGACGGCGTCGCCGAGACCCCGCTTCATCGCGTCGTCGAGTATCAGCTCGTCGCCGCCATCCGGGCGGACGCTGCCGCCCATCGACTCGAAAACGCCGCTGAGCATGCTGCCGAGGTATTCGCCCTGAAACTGCTTCATGATCTCGAAGAAGACCTTCTGCATGAACACCGTGTCGGTGGGCCGGTTACTCGCACAGGCCAACGCGTATCTCTCGACCTCGGCCTCGAGTTCGTCCCGCGCCACCACACTGTTGAGGAAGTTGCAGTCATACATCTCGGCAGCGGTGAAAGCCCTTCCGGTGAACACCATTTCCTGGAACTTGCGAATGCCCATGGTCTGCGCCCACCACCACATCCGGGGACCCCAGCCGTAGTACCGGAACGACGGATGCCCGAACAGCGCGTCGTCGCTGGAGATGACCAGATCGGCGTCGGCGGCCTGGTAGAAGTGCCAGCCGTAGCAGTAGCCCTTGGCCTCCAGGATGGAGATCTTCTTGAAGTCCTGCAGGCCGCGGATGCCCGAGTTCGGGTTGGCGTACCACTGGCCCAGGGTGGCGCCGTTGCGGAACGAACCCTGCGGCGGGTACCGGACTTCGTCGGCGCCGATGCGGTATTCGGCAAGCCGCGGGCTCTGGTCCGCCGCGTCGCGCATCCGCATGACCTCGGTCAGGTCCGCACCCGAACCAAGGTCGTCGCCCGCGCCGCGGATCACGAGAACCTTGACGTCGTCGTCAATGCTGGCCCGGTGCAACAAGTCCGCGTAGCGCAGGCGCGCGGCGACCGTCGGCGCGTTGAGATAGTCCGGCCGGTCGAACGTGATCGTGGCGATCCGCGTCGCGGCGTCTTTGTGGTACCGGATGATCTCTTCGGCCGCCGGCTCCGAGGGCTCGGGCATGGCTAGGGCTGCCAGAACGGGCTCGCGGTAAGCACTTCGCGGCCGTCTGCGGTGATCAGGACCGCTTCTCGCCCGAATACCGCGCCGACTCCTTCTTCCCACACGTAGCCCGTCACGGCCAGCACCATCCCGGGCTCCAGGCGTTCGTCGGCCGCGGTGGTGGGCAGGTGCTTGGAGACGACGGGTGGGTCGAATCCCATGCCCAGGCCGCGGGCCACCGGCATCGGCGGCTCGGATTCGTCCGCGGCCCGGTAGGCTTCGAGCAGTTCGCTCGCGCCCGCACCGGGCCGACAGGCGGCAATCAGCTTGTCCCACAGGTGTTGCCATCGACCGTGTAGGGTAGCCGCGCCGCCGGGCGCGTGCCGGTTGTCGGCGGGCCAGGTCCGGCCCACTTCGCCGACATAGCCTCCCGCCAGCACTCCGGCGGAGAACGCCACCAGGTCGCCCTCCTGAATACGGCCGTCGCCGTGGGCGCGCCGCCACGGGTGCGTGCGCGATGTCACCCATGCGACATCTTGATTCGACGGTGTGCTCACACCGCCGGCCGCGGAGGCCTCGAGCAAGACTCCGGCCAGCGCCTGTTCGGTTACGCCCGGCCGCAACTCGGAGACCGCGGCCGCCAGCGCAGACTCGGCCACCGTGACGGACTGGCGCAGCGCGGCGATTTCCTCGTTGGTCTTGATGCGGCGCGCGGCACGCATGGCGAGCTCGCCGTCGACCAGCTGCGCGTTGGGAAACGCCGTGGGGAGGAGCTGCGCGAAAACCGGTGAGAGCGCGTCGGTTCCGACGCGCCGCGCGGTCGCCGCGCCGTCGATGCGCTGCAGGGCGGACATCGTGTTCATCGGGTTCCACGAGATGCCGTAGAGGTTCTCGTGGGGGATGTCCTCGGGAACGCCCTCGTCCCAGGTGCTGAGGAGGTGCACGGCGCCGGTCTCACGCACCAGCACGCAGGTGGGGCCAAACGGCCGGGTGCCGGCCACCCACAGCTGCGGCGCCCCGGTGACGTAACGGACATTGGCCTGGCGGCCGAGGACCAGGACGTCGAGATCGTGTGCCGCCATCTGCGCCAGGGCCCGCTGGCGGCGCCCTGAGCGCAGCGTGCGCTCGTCGGGCAGGACTTCAGTTGCCATAGGGGTCATAGGGGTAGTCGGTCAAACGGATCCAGCCTTCCTCGGTAATCACCAGGACCTCTTCGCTGCGGTAGCCGCCGGTGCCGTCTTCCCACACCACGGGTTCCAGCACCAGCACCATCCCGGCTTGCAGGACGAAGTTCTCGTCGAACTCCTGCCCGAGATCGGTTCCGATCATCGGCATTTCGGCGGCGTTGACCCCGATGCCGTGGCCCAGGTAGAAATGCGGCAGCCACGGCTTGGTGCCGCCATTCGCCTTGATGGCGGCCCTGCCCAGATCGGCGGCGGTGGCGCCCGCCTTGGCGACGCCGAGGACCGCGCTCATGATCTCGAACCACTTGTCGAACTGCGCCTGCTGCCGCGGCGACGGGTCCCGCCCGACGATCCAGGTGCGCCCGAAGTCGGAGCAGTAGCCCTGATAGGTGATGCTGACGTCGGTCCACAGCACATCACCTTCGGCCAACTCGCGCTCGGTGGTCAGCAGCGGCAGCGCCAAATCGCCGTGTGTGGTCCACACTCCCTCGGCCTTGCTCGGCGGCATCACCTGCCAGATCGGCTCGAGCATGCTGGCGGTGGCGCCCAGCTCGAAGGCTCGGCGTAAAAAGCTTGCCGACAAATCGATTTGACGGATCCCCGGGGCCAGGCTCTTCTGGACCTCGACCATCGCCTCGTCGGTGATCCGGATCGCGGTGCGCATGCAGGACAACTCGTCCGGTGTTTTCACCGACTTGGCGGCGCTGACGACGGCCGCGGCGTCGACGGGTGCACCGCCCGGGAACAGGAGCTTCGCGGCGCGCGACATGGCGCCGGTGAGCTCGTCGACCGCCACTACCGCTTTGGCCGGGATGAGGTCGGCCAGCTGACGGGCGAAATACTGTACGCCCTCGTCGAATTCGAGGTAAACCGGCCCGTGCAGGTGATCGGCCGGCAAGTCCGATTCCTGCGCGGCCCCCTCGCGGAAGGGCAGGAACAGGTGCGGCCATTCGTCGTCGGCGAGCACCACCGCCACCGGCCGTTCCACGTAGGACAATCCGGCGTCGCCGAGTGGCCAGCTGGCGCCGGTGGCGTAGACCACCGCGTTGTTGCCCAGCAGGATCATCGCGTCGACCCCACGCTCGGCCATCGCCGAACGCAGCCGGGCGCCCGTCTCGCGGCGCAGGCGAGCCAGGTCGGCTGTTTCCGGGATTACCAGCCCGTTGCCGGTGTTGGTGTCCAGTTGCGCAAACGTCGTCACTACAGACCCAGGAACTTCGTGACGTTGTCGCTGACGATCTTCACCGCGTTCTCCGGGCCCACGGCGTCCACAACGGATTTCAGCGATTTCTCGGAATAGCCGTAGGTGCTCTCGTTGTGCGGGTAGTCGCTGGACCACATCACCTTGTCCACCCCGATCTGGTCGATCAGCTGCAGGCCCAGCGGGTCGACCATGAACGACGCGCTCATGTGGGTGTCCCAGTAGTAGCGCGGTTCGTGCTCGAGGGTCCGGTTGAACATGTGCTGGTACGAGCCCATCAGGTGGTCGGCGTCCTGTAAAGCCCAAGGCACCCAGGCGATCCCACCTTCGAACCAGCCGATTCGCAGCCCGGGATGATCGTCGAGGATCCCGGTGAAGAGGTACTTGGCGAACTGTTCGCGGAAGCCGTCGATGTTGATCATCATGCCGACCACGACGCTGTTGAACTGACAAGGGGTTTTCGGCGGCGTCTCCCCGATGTGGTGGGTCACCGGAAGACCGGCGGCCTCGATCTCGTCCCAGACCGGCTTCATTGCGGTGCTGCCGTAGTCGATGATGTTGCCGTCGTCATCCTTGCCGGGGTTAAGCGGCAGCAGGAAGGTCTTGAGGCCCAAGGACTTCAGTTCGTCCAGGGTCTTCCGCGTGCCCTGCGGGTCCCACCAGTTGATCAGGCCCGCGCCGTAAAAGCGGCCATTGGAACGTTCCTGCAACTCGGCGATGTATTCGTTGTAGATGCGGAAGGCGAGCTCGCGAAGCTGCTTGTCCGGGTAGTGGAACAGCGCCAGGACCGCGTTGGGGAACGCCAGTTCCTTTTCGACGCCGTCGTCGTGCAGCTCCTGGATCCGGGCCTCGATGTTGGTGCTCGCGGCCCCGGGCAGGTCGTCGTACTGCATCAGCACGGCGCTGAAGTCGCCCGGCAGGAACGACTGTCCCTTGCGGCCGACCTGATAGGCACCGTCCTCGTACCAGATCCGCGGCGCCTTGTCCTTCAGGTCGTCCGGAAAGCGTTGGTAGAAGATGTCATCCGCCAGCGAGATGTGGTTGTCGGCCGAGAAGACCACGGTCCCCTGCGGCAGACCGACGTCGCTGCCCGCGGCGTGGCCGCGTCGATCCTTCGGAGCGCCATAACCTCCGGGCGGGTAGAGCGTGCTTGTGTGAGTCGTCATCATTGACCCTCCATTCGGATCCGCAGTTTTTGATAAGTAGCGAGCTGGGCTACCAGGTCACCGGCAGTTCGTAGACGCCGTAGGCGAGTCGGTCATCCTTGAACGGAACCTCCTCGATCGGAATGGCAAGTTGCAGCGTGGGAATGCGCCGGGCCAGCGTATGGAAGACGATCTGCAGCTCGGCGCGGGCCAGCTGTTGTCCCACGCACTGATGCCGCCCGTAGCCGAAGGCGACGTTGCGGTCGGCGCCCGAGCGGTGCAGGTATAGGCGGTCCGGTTCGGCGAACGCATCCGCATCCCAGTTGGCCGGGGCCAGATCGATGATGATGCCCTCGCCGGCACGGATCGTCTCACCGGCGATGTGGATGTCTTCGAGCGCGACGCGGCGTTGACCGTTCTGGATGATGCTGAGGTAACGCAGGAGTTCTTCCACCGCGCTGGCGACGACCTTCGGATCTTCGGCATCGCGGATGACGGCCAGCTGGTCGGGGTTTTCCAGCAGGGCGAGCACGCCGAGCCCGATCATGTTGGAGGTGGTCTCGTGTCCGGCGATCAGCAGGCCGGTGCCCAGCTGCGCGGCCTCCTTCACGCTGAGCTCGCCGGCCTTCACCCGCTCGGCGAGGTCGGACACCGCGTCCTCGGCCGGGTTCTCCATCTTGGCTTCGACCAGTTGGGCGAGGTATTTGTTCAGGCTCATCGCGCCTTTGACGGTGTCCTCACCGGTGGCGTAACGCGCGAGCCCCACGTTGGCGTGGTGCTGGAACATGTCGGCGTCTTCGTAGGGAACGCCCAGCAGCTGGCTGATCACCAGCGACGGCACCGGCAGCGCCAGCGCGGTGACGATATCGGCGGGCTGGGGTCCGGCGAGGATCGCGTCGATGTGGTCGTCGGTGATCTGCTGGATGGTGGGGCGCAGGTTTTCGACACGCTTGAACGTGAAGGGCTTCGACAGCATCCGCCGGAATCGGGTGTGCTCCTCGCCGTCGGAGGTGAAGACCGACCGTGGCCGCTTGTGCACCGTGGACAGCATGCCTTCATTCCAGTGCGGGAATCCGGGCTGGCGGTCGTCGACGCTGACCCGGGAATCCGAAAACAGTTCGCGCACTTGCTCATAGCCGGTGATGAGCCACGGCGTGCTGCCGTCCCAGATCCGCACCCGGGACATCGGCCTGGCCTCGGCAAGCGCCATGACGTCTGGTGGCGGCGCGAATGGGCAGCGCGGCTCCCTGGCCATCGGGTAGTCCGGGATATCGGAGGTCTGCGCCGTCGCGGTGCTCGTCAATGTGTCTGACATGTCATTCCTCGATGTGGATGGCAAGCGCGGGGCAGGCCGCCGCCGCCCGCCGCGCCCCTTCGGCCTGTTCGGGCGTTGGATTGGGATTGAGCAGGACGACGACACCGTCGTCATCGCGCTGGTCGAACACTTCGGGCGCATTCATCACGCAGTTCCCCGACGAAGCGCAAATATTTTGATCGACAGTCACTTTCATCTGTGAGTCCTTATTCGTACGCCGTCACGGGCGCCAGCCACAGGCCCACGATCGCGTCGATGAGCCCGGATGCCGCGGCCCGCCACGAACGATGAGACGTTACCGCGCCTGCGGCAAGCGCGCGTTCACGGTCAGCGCAGGTGTGCATCAACAGGTTTCGGGCCATGATGTTGCGCTCGAAGTGCACTTCGGCCGGCAGTTCGGGCAGACAGCGGTTGATGCCCTCGACCACCTGGACCAGCGACCGGGAGCTGAGCGCGCCCTTGACGATGATGTTGTAGTAGGCGGGGTCGGTCATGGCCTGGGCCGCGAAACGCGCGTACCAGGTCGGGTTTCCGAGCTCGTCCAAGTGATCGGTGAGCGGGCGCACCAGGCAGGCCACCCAGTTGCGCATGTCGCCCGAACCGCCCGTGTCGAGCAGTTCGGTCACCATCTGCTCGCGTAGCTGCTCGACGGGCCCGCGGTGCTTGCGCTCGATCGCCCGAACCAGGTCGGCCTTGGTGCCGAAGTGGTAGCCGACGGCCGCGTTGTTGCCCTGGCCGGCGGCCTCGCTGACCTGCCGGTTGGAAACCGCGAACATGCCGTGCTCGGCGTACAGGCGCTCGGCCGCCACCAGGATCGCCTCTTGGGTAGAACTGGCCCGCTCGGTGCGAACGGTCCGGCCGGCGGTGGTCATTGGACCAGTCAACCTTGCGCGCATGTTTAAGTCAAGCGCTTGATTTAATCCCTCTCCCACGATGTCGGACTGAGGTCGCAGTCCAGACAGCGCCCATCGCGGAGGGACGGATCGTCCGGCCCGGCTTTTGCGAACTCCGCCGCAAGTCCACAGTTTGGCCGTCAGGGTGGCGGGTATTGCAGCTTCGCACTGTTCTTCAGAACGCAGGAACGGTTCTGCTTCTCGAATGACGGGACAGTGCCGCCAAGACGCGCGGCTGGCCCCACGGTTTCCAGAAAGGGTCCTGAATTGTTGCGCGTCGCTTCGGTGCCGGCGTCACACGTCTATGTTCGCCATCTCAGTGATTCGAACGTCGATTGTGTTGTGCGCCTCGCTGATCCGGCTCCAGCGGACGGCCGTACCGTGCCGGGAGGCTGGTGGCCGCCGCTGATGTTGGAGCCGGGCTGGGTCAGCGACAATCACTCACGGTTCGACGTGTTCCACATCCACTTCGGATTCGACGCCGTGGGTCCCGAGGTTTTGGCCGGAGTCGTCCATGAGCTCAAGATGCACGACAAGCCGCTTGTCTATACGGTGCACGACTTGCGTAATCCGCACCATCCGGAGCCTGAGGCCCACACTGCGCAGCAGGATGTCCTGATTTCCGCCGCCGACGAACTCATAACGCTGACACCGGGCGCCGCACAGCTGATTTGGCAGAATTGGGGACGGCGCGCCCGGGTACTGCCGCATCCCCATGTGCTCGAAAAGGAATGGATCGAAAAGCCTCGCAGCCCTGGCGAACGATTCGTCGTCGGCCTCCACGCCAAGAGCCTGCGCGCCAACATGGACCCGTTGCCCATCGTCCACGCACTGACGGCGATCGTGTCGTCGCTGCCCGACGCGATCCTGCAGGTCGATGTCCACGACGAGATCTTCGATCCCGACAACCACTGGTTCGCACCGGAGGCCGGCGCGGCGCTGCTGGCCTACGACTCACACGAGCACGTCCACGTCCGAGTGCACCCGTATTTCTCGGACGCCGAACTGTGGGAATACCTCGCGTCGCTGACGGTGTCGGTGCTGCCCTACCGGTTCGGCACGCATTCGGGCTGGCTGGAAGCCAGCTACGATCTCGGAACCGCCATCGTCGCGCCCAGCTGCGGGTTCTATCACCAGCAACGTCCCTGCGGCGCTTTCGGCTTCGGCGAGGACGGCTTCGACGAATCGTCGCTCTGCCGAGCGATCCACCACGCGTATGCCCGTTGGGCTGCCGGGCGCCCCGCGCCGAGGGCTGGCTGGGCGGCGCGGCTCAGCGAGAGGCGAGAGCTGGCGTGTGCGCATCGCGCCATCTATTGGAGCGTCCTGAGATGACGGGCCCACCGCGCGTAGCGCTGATCGCGTCAACTCGCTACCCGATACGGCAACCGTTCGCCGGGGGGCTCGAGGCACATGTCTGCCACCTGACCCGCGCGCTGGCATCCCGCGGATACCAGGTGTCGCTGTTCGCGGCAGCCGGTTCGGATCCCGGCTTGAAATGTCGAACGCTCGACGTACGTCCGCTGGATCTGTCCGATGCAGCGCGCCGCGACGTGTCAATGCCCCCAGCGGCCTTCATGGCCGATCATCACGCGTACCTGTCGTTGATGTTGTGGCTCGCCGGGCCCGGCAGCCAAGAGTTCGACGTCATTCACAACCACAGCCTCCATTACCTTCCCGTGGCGATGGCCTCGGCTTTGTCCATCCCGATGCTCACCACGGTGCACACACCGCCAACCCCGTGGCTCGAGTCGGCCATCGGCGCCTCCACCGGACAAGGCACCCGCTTCGCGGCCGTTTCCCAACACACTGCGGCGGCGTGGGAAACCCTCACCGGCGACATCACGGTGGTTCCCAACGGCATCCACACCGGCCAGTGGCCCCTCGGTCCGGGCGGGCGTTCCCTGGTGTGGTTTGGCCGGATCACCCCAGAAAAGGCGCCCCATTTGGCAATCGCAGCAGCCCAACAGGCTTGCCGGCCTTTGGTACTCGCAGGTCCCATCGCCGATCGCAAGTACTTTCTCAGCCATATCCAACCCCACCTACACGGCAACATTCGATATGCCGGCCATCTGGACCATGAGTGTCTGGCCCACTTGGTCGGTCATGCCGCCGCGGCGCTTGTCACCCCGAGCTGGGACGAGCCGTACGGCCTCGTCGTCGCCGAAGCGATGTCGTGCGGCACCCCCGTGGTGGCGTTTGACCTCGGGGGTATACCCGAACTCATCAGCACCTCGTCGGGGCGGCTCGTCGCTGCGGGCGACGTCACCGCGATGGCGGACGCCATTCCCGTCGCGATGACGCTGTCACGAAAAAAGGTGCGTGAACACGCTATTCGACACTGTTCGGCGGACGCGATGGTGACCGCCTACACCGACTTGTACCAACAAATGATGGACGACTTCGCGGGCAGGCAAGATGATCGGGTATTACATTCACCACCAGGGTTTCGGACATCTGGCGCGGGCCATCAGCATCTGCGCCTGGATGCGCCGTCCGGTGACGGCCATCACATCACTGGATGTTCAAGAACCACACCCGTTTTCGACGGTCGTGAGGCTGCCGCGCGATGACGCTAGACCGCAGCCGCGCGAGACCACCGCACATGGCGCGCTGCATTGGGCACCCCAACACGACGCTGGGTACAGCGCGCGGATGGAAAAGATCGCGAGGTGGGTATCCGACGCGCGGCCCGAAGCCGTCGTCGTCGATGTGTCGGTGGAAGTTGCGGTGTTCATCCGGCTGCTTGGAGTGCCGGTGATCGTCATGGCGTTGCCCGGCAACCGGGTGGATGCCCCGCACCTGCTGGTGCATCGCCTCGCCGATCACATCGTGGCGGCCTGGCCGCGAGCATTGTGTGTGCCCTCGTGGCTGCGGCAGTGGGACGATAAGACGACTTACGTCGGTGGGATCAGCCGTTTCGAGGGCCGCGACGGCTGCGACGGCGAGTCCAAATCATTGATACCCGCCAAGCCGTTGAAGGACAGCCGGATACTCGTGTTGAGCGGAGCCAGCGACGCGTTCGCAGCGTCGTTACAGGACTGCGCCGCAGCACATTCGGTCCATGCATGGACGGCGCTCGGCGGTAAGGGCGGATCGTGGAAACGCGATCCGTGGCGTGAAATCCGCGAGGCGGATGTAGTGGTGACCCACGGGGGTCAGAGCTGTATTGCCGATGTTGCCGCCGCGAGACGACCCGCAACAGTCATCCCGCAACCCCGTCCCTTCGATGAGCAGCGTGCCACGGCCCGGGTGCTCGAGCGCCACCGGCTTGCGGTGGTCGCCCAAGGTGTCCCGGGCCCCCGTGCGTGGCCCGCGCTGCTGACTGCCGCGGCCGCTAGCGACCCCCAGCAGTGGCGGCGCTGGGAAGTGGACGGGGCCGCCAACCGCGCCGCCGAAGCGATCGAGTCGACGGCCCGTCGCTGTAGGTTGGGTGCATAGTGCGCACCGCCGTCATCACGGTTGTTCACGGCCGCGGGGCCCACCTGCGCCGGCAGCTCGAAGGCCTGGCCTCGGCAACGCTGCGGCCGGACATGCACATTGTGGTCGCGCTCGGTGACTCCACCGTCGCTGCCACCATCGCTGGGCTCGGGGCGCCGGCGACCGTGGTTGACTGCCCGGCCTCCCACCCGTTGCCGTTGGCGATGGGACGTAACGTGGGCGCGGCCACGGCGGTACGAAATGCCGCAGAGCTCTTGGTGTTTCTCGACGTCGACTGCATTCCCGGCGCAGAGTTACTCGATCGCTACCACAGCGTCGCAGGCGAACCCGAACACGAGGATGCAATCCTGAATGGGCCCGTCACCTATTTGCCGCCGCCCGGCCCGGACGGTTACGTGGTCTCAGAGGTGCGGTCAAAACCTCACCCGCATCGCGCTCGGCCCGCGCCGCCTGACGGCGCCGTCGTTTCCACGACGGACTACGCACTGTTCTGGTCGCTGTCCTTCGCGGTGAAGGTCGCCACTTGGCAGCGAATCGGGGGATTCAGTGAGCTGTACCGCGGCTACGGCGCGGAGGACACCGACTTCGGGCAATGCGCGGCGGCACGCCGAGTTCCGATGCGGTGGGTTGGGGGGCACACGCATTCCACCAGTACCACGCGGTCACCGACCCTCCCGTAGACCACTTGGACGACATATTGCGCAACGCCGCGATCTTCCGTCGGCGTTGGGGATGGTGGCCGATGGATGGCTGGCTGTCCGCCTTTGCGGACAAAGGGCTTATCAGCCGCGACGCCGACGGACGTCCGGTCCGCGCAGCGGTTCGAACGTGACCGCAGTGCCAACGTCCGAGCCGTTCGGTCATCCGCCGCGCTTCTTGGATCGGATCGGCTTGCCCGCCACGGTCCCGCCGTCGACCGGTAGCACGGTTCCGGTGACATAGCGCGAGCGGTCGGTGGCGAAATACAGGGCCGCCTCGGCGACGTCATCGGGCGTGCCCTCGCGCTTGAGCGGCCGATCCTCGCGCATCGTCTCGCGGATTCTCGCCTCGAACTGCTTCAGTTGCTCGGGGTCCATGCCGGCTCCCGACTTCCCCAGGATCGGCGTCGGAATGTTGCCGGGGGCAATGGCGTTGACCCGAATCTCATGGTGCGCCAACTCGATTGCCGCGGCCTTGGTGAATTGAATGACCGCCGCTTTGGATGCGCGGTAGATCATCACCCCACCGCCGGCCTGGATCCCGCCGATCGAGGTGATGTTAATAATCGACCCGCCGCCGTGTTCGACCATGTGCCGCGCGGCATCTCGGGTACCCGCCATCACGCCCAGCACGTTGACCCCCATCACGCGGTGGAAATCGTTGAGGTCATCGTCGAGCAGTTTGCGCAACGGGCTCGAGACCCCGGCGTTGTTCACCATGACGTGCAGGCCCCCGAACGTCTCGACCGCACCGGACACCAAGGCTGCCACCTGTTCGGGATCCGAGACATCGGTCTGCCGGAAGACGGCGTTGACTCCGAGTGATTTTGCCAGGCCCTCCCCCCGGTCGGTCTCGACGTCGGCGATGACGACCTTCGCGCCCTCGGCCACAAACCGCTCCACAAGGCCGCGGCCGATGCCGGACGCCCCGCCGGTGACGATGGCAACCTTGCCATCCAATTCGTTAACCACACGACGAGTTAATCGGCGTGCACCGCATTAAGTCAAGCAGTTGATTTAAGTGTGGTCCGGGATTGGTCCGCCGGAGCTAAAGCGCGATTCGTCCCTCGGTCGCCAGCACCGACGAAAGTCCGGTCCGGCGCTTTGCGTAACGGACCCTGGGGTTCCGGCCCGCCGAGGTCTGCGCCATGCTGAGACGGCCAGTTCGTCGGGAAACGGGAGAGGCGTGATCATGAAGGTGTTGGTAATAGGTGGCAGCGGGCTGATCGGGTCACAGGTCGTCGCCAGGCTCACCGAGCTGGGACACGAGGCGGTCCCGGCGTCGCCGAGCACGGGTGTCAATTCGGTGACCGGTGAAGGTGTCTCCGACGCCGTCGCAGGAGTCCACACGGTCGTCGACGTATCCAACTCGCCGTCCTGGGCCGACGACGACGTCCTGAACTTCTTCACCACATCTACCCGCAACCTGCTGGACGCGGAGCGGGCTGCGGGCGTACAGCATCACGTCGCCCTGTCGATCGTGGGAGCCGACCGGGCGGCCGAAAGTGGCTACATGCGAGCCAAGGTTGCGCAGGAAAAAGTGATCGTGGAATCGGGACAGCCGTATTCGATCGTGCGGGCTACGCAGTTCTTCGAATTCGTTGACGGCATTGCTGATTCGTTGGCCGAGGGTGACACCGTGCGTGCCCCGCACGGGGCGTTCCAGCCGATTGCCGCCGCGGATGTGGCCCTGGCGGTCACCCGCGCGGCGACGGGCGATCCGGTCAACGCGGTGATCAACATCGCCGGGCCCGAAAAGCATGGGATGGACGACTTCATCCGCACGCGGTTCGCGGCCACAGGTGATGCGCGAACGGTGGTGACAGACAACGATGCGCGCTATTACGGTGCGGTTCTCGACGACCGCAGCATCGTTCCCACCGACGACGAACAAGTGGCCGTCTACCCCACCACCTTCAGCGACTGGATGGCTGCGCAGGCAGCGAGCGATGCCCAGTAGGCCCACAAGTGCGAGCAGGTGGCGACATCGAGTAGCGGTCGCGGCCCCCAGATGCGTTTACGCGGAATCACATTGAAGTGATTGCGTACTGTTACCGCGCTCGGGGGTATACCTTCGCGCGATCATTTGGAGGGTCTAGCGCTCGCGGTTGCGGGCCGCCTAGCATCCAAGCACGAGAACGTTAGGGCGAGCCAAAGACGAGGAGCACCGATTACCCGTGCAGCCCACAAGCGGTGTCCCTGTCGACAGCACTCGGCTCACCAGACGCGGTTTCATGGCCGCGGGCATCGCCGGCGGACTAGCGCTGACGGCGTGCAGCCAATCCAAACCGGAGCAGACGGGCAATGCACGGTTGACCGCCGCCATCGCCGAAACCGAAGCCGCCCGACCGCATAGCGGCCGCACCGTCACCGCCAAGCTCACACCCCAGCAGGTCGAGGTCGACCTGGGTGGACCGGTCGTGCGCACGCTGGCCTACGGCAACAGCATCCCGGGCCCGGTTATCCGGGCCCGCATCGGTGACGAGGTCGAGGTAACGGTGTCGAACCGGCTCGATCATCCGACGTCGGTGCATTGGCACGGCATTGCGCTGCGCAACGACATGGACGGCGCCGAGCCGGCCACACCCAACATCGCGGCCGGCCACGACTTCACCTACCGGTTCTCCGTGCCGAATTCGGGTACCTACTGGGCACATCCGCACACCGGCCTGGATGAAGACACCGGTCTCTATCTGCCGGTCATCGTCGACGACCCGACCGAGGGCAACTACGACGCCGAATGGATCGTCGTCCTTGACGATTGGACCGATGGCGTCGGGAAGAGCCCGCAGCAGCTCTACAGCGAACTGAGCAACCCGAACAAGCCTGCGCAGAACACGCCCGAGACGACGACCGAGACATCGCCCACGACGACGACCGAGACGACGACCGAGACATCGCCCACAACGACGACCGAGACGACGTCGACCAGCCCGACGACATCGGCATCGCCGGCCGCGGTGGCACGCGTCGGCACCAGCGACCTGCTCGGTGGCGACGCCGGCGACATCGCCTACCCGTACTATCTGATCAACGGTCGAATCGCCGCTTCCCCCATGACCTTCAATGCCAAGCCCGGCCAGCGCATCAGGATCCGGTTCATCAACACCGCGTCCGACACCACCTTCCGGGTCGCACTGGCCGGCCATGCGATGACGGTGACTCACACCGACGGCTACCCCGTGGTCCCCGCACAGGTCGACGCGCTGCTCATCGGGATGGCCGAACGCTACGACGTGGCCGTGACCGCCGCGGACGGTGTCTTCCCACTGGTCGCGGTCGCCGAAGGCAAGAATGGCCTGGCCCGCGCTCTGTTCTCCACGGCTTCGGGCGGCGACCCCGACCCGCAGTTCCAGCCGGGCGAACTCACCAAGCGGGTGGGCACCGTCGAGATGTTCACGGCCACAACGCCGGTCAACCTAGGACGTCCCGATCCCAGCCTCGATCTCCCCGTGGTTCTGGGCGGCAACATGATGCAATACAACTGGACGATCAACGGGCAGCCGTACGGCAGGACGAATCCGCTGCACGTCCAGCAAGGCCAACGGCCCACCATCACGTTCGACAACACCACGATGATGTATCACCCAATTCACCTGCACGGGCATACGTTCCAGGTGATCAGGGCCGACGGCAGCCCCGGCGCCCGCAAAGACACCGTCATGGTGCTGCCGAAGCAGAAACTCGCCGCCGTCCTGGTTGCCGACAATCCCGGCACCTGGGTGATGCACTGCCACAACACCTATCACCAGGTGGCCGGAATGATGACCCGCCTGGACTACGTCTTCTGACGTTGGGCGCCCAGAAAATCCATCAGCAGCTCGTTGACCACCGACGACTGCTCGATCTGCGGGCAGTGTCCCGCATTGTCGACCACAACCGAACGGGCCCCGTCGATCTGCTTGGCGATCTCGGCGGCCCAGCCGGCCGGAAGGAGCTTGTCACCCGCCCCTTCGACGACAAGCGTTGGCACGCCGATGCGTTCGTAGGCTCGGGTGGTAGACGGGGTCGCGGACGGCGTGGTACCGGGGCGGCGGAACCTGGCCGCGGCGATGGCTTCCCAGGCTCCCGGCGCGGTGCTCGACTCGTACCGGCGGCGCACGTAGTCGTCGTCGGCGGGATAGCCGGAGTCGAAGAACAGCGCTTGGACAATGCGGCGCATCGCGGGCAACGTCGCGTCGTAGTTCTGCAGCGCCTCGAAATGCTCGTTCTGCTGGATCGCTCCACCGCCGCAGATGATCGCCAAGCTGCGCACCGGGAGTAGCGGTGTGTCCGACGTGGCATCGGTGAGCAGGTTGATGGCGCCCATCGAATTGCCGACGAAGTGCGCCGAGTCGACCCCGAGCAGTTCGCAGAACCGCGCGACGTGCCGGATCCGCATGCCGCGGCCGTCGACGAAGTCGATGACCTTGGCGGACTCCCCGAATCCCAGCTGATCCGGTGCCAGGACTCGATACCGCCCGGCCAGCGCGGCGATGTTGCGTTCCCAGCCGAGTTCGGCGCCGGCGCCGAACTCACCCCCGTGCAGCAATACCACCGGGTCGCCGTCGCCGGCTTCCAGATAGCTGGTGGCCAGGCCGTCAACCGACAGGGACTTGCGCCGCATCATTTGATCGCGATCGGGTTCACCGGCGAGCCCACTGCCCCAACGAATCTCAGTGGCGGTGCGACGAGTTGAAACTCGTATACCCCGTCGGCGGCGCAGTCGGCCGCCAGTGCGGTCAGGTCCCAGTACTCGCCGAGCATCAGCCCCATGTCGCGCAGTGTCAGCAGGTGGAAGGGCAAGAACACGCCGTCGACCCCGGATACCGGGTCTTCGACCTGGAGGTTGTCGGACGCGACCGCCGCGATCTCGTGATCGTGCAGCCACTGTGCACATCGCCAGTCCAGGCCGGAATATCGTTCGGTCTTGTTCCCCGTCTGCAGATACCGTGTCCACCAACCTGTTTTGATGAGCAGGACGTCACCACGTCCGATCGTCACACCCTGTGCGCGGACCACATCGTCCAATTCCTCTGGTGTGATGGGGTTTCCGTGCTCCAGGAACACCTCAGCGCCGCGATGACGCACCAGGTCCAGCAGCACACCACGCGAGGTGATACCCTTACCGTCCACTTTTTCGATGCCGAGCCGGCGGGCGCCGAGGCTGGTCACCGAGCCCGCGGGGATCCCATTGTAGAGCTGGTCGTCGTAATAGACGTGCGACAACGCGTCCCATTGGGTTGCCGCCTGCAACGGCATGATGACCATGTCGTCGTTGAACCGGAACAGGTTGTCGACGAAGTACGGGCCCATCTGTGCCGCCGTCGGGTTCCGGTCCCAATCCGGCCCGTACTGGGCCAGCGTGCTGGCGTCGCCGCCGTCCACCGTCATCACGTGGATCGGATTGTGCCGAAAACCGAAGGCGCCCTGCGGCCCCGATGAACCAAAGTCCACGCCGAGTGGAAACACTTTGCCGTGCCGGACCAGACTTGCGGCCTGGGCGACCTTTTCCTCGGTGATGAAGTTCAGCGTGCCGAGTTCGTCGTCATCGCCCCAGCGGCCCCAGTTGCTGACATCGCGCGCGACCCGGCGAAAGTCGGTCACACTGGCCACGGAGCACGCCCTTCCTCGAGTTCACGCGCGATTGCGGCGCCCACGTTTCCGCCGTCGACCCACAACACCTGGCCCGAAATATAGCTGGCGGCATTGCTATTCAGGAAGAGCAGCGCCGAGGCCTGCTCTGCTGGGCTGGAGACGCGGCCCAGCGGCTTGGGAATGTCGTCGAGGAAGCCCTGTCCGTACGCTGTGCGCAGCTGGTCCAGGATGGGTGTCTCGGTGACCCCGGGGCCGGTGCAGTTGATGCGGATTCCCCGCGCGCCCAGCGGCGTCGCGCTGCGCATGGTGTACAGGATGATCGCTTCTTTGGACAACTGATAGCCGGTGCCCAGCGCATCGGGATGTTCGGCGCACCAGTCGATGCCCTCCTGCATCGTCGCGGTGGAAAGCAGCGGCGCCACCTGCGCCAGGTGCTCCCGGTATGCGGCCGCCGCGAGCGATGACACGCTGACGATGGACGACCCCGCGGCCATCTTCGGAATCAGGGCCTCGGTGGCGTGGCGCATGCCCAGGAAATTGATGGTTACGACGAGTGGCGGATCGCCTATCCCGGACGACACGCCGGCAACGTTGAACAGCGCATCGACCCGACCCGTCACCGCGCTGACCGCCGACTCGATCGACGTTTGGTCGGCCAGGTCGACCTCATGGAACTCGTCGATCGCGAAGTCCGGTCGCCGTTTGTCCAACCCGATGACTTCGGCACCAAGCTCGGTGAGCTGGCGCACCACGTGTTCGCCGATGCCGGAAGCACATCCGGTCACCACCGCACGACGGCCGTCGTAGCGCCACAGCTCGTCGATCTCTCCCAAGGCTCGCCTCGAAATTCTCCCGGCCCAGATCCCGTACTACTTCTGCTGGTCCTTTGCGCGCTGCGCCGCCTGCACGCGGCCTTCGTTGATCTCCGCCATGGCTTCGGGGATCTCGCTGGCGGTGAACTTACCGCCGCGACCGGTCGGGAGTCCACCGAACGAGTAATCCTCGTCGAATTGCGGTGCGGTCGACTTCGGCCGGCGCGCCTCCACCTTTTCGATGACGGGCTCCAGCCGTTTCGCCTTTTCCGCCACGGCCTTTGCGTCCCGCTCGATGAATTCGGGGAGCACCTCTTTGCCCATCAGCTCGATGGATTCCATGGTGCCCTCGTGGCTACGGGGGTTGAGCAGCAAGATGATCTCGTCGACGCCGCTCTCCTCGTAGCCGCGCAGGAACTCGCGCACCGTGGCCGGAGAACCGATGGCACCGCGGCCGGGCCCGTACGCCAGCGTCGGATCCTTCTCCACCTCTTCGAGGTAGCGCTTCCAGACTCCGGTGCGCCCCGGCGTGTGTACTCCGGTCATGTAGTAGTGCATGATGCCGAACGAGAAGAAGCCGCCGCCCTGCCCGAGCCGCTGCAAAGCCTGCTCGTCGGTCTTGGCCACCATCATGGACAGGTCCCCGCCGATGGCCAGGATGTTCGGGTTGATCCGGGGGGTGACCGGCACGCCGTTCTCCTCGAACTCCTTGTAGTAGCCGTTGACCCGCTCGGTCAGGGGTCCGGGACCGGTGTAGGCGAAACTCAATGCGCCGATCGCCTTTTGGGCCGCCATCTGCACGCTGGCCGGCCGCGTGCAGGCGACCCAGACCGGCGGGTGCGGCTTCTGCAGCGGCTTGGGAATGACGTTGCGCGCCGGCATCTGGACGTGTTCGCCGTTGAAGCCGGTGAACGGCTCCTCGATCATGCAGCGGATCGAGACCTCGAGGGCCTCTTCCCACTGTGCGCGCTTGTCGGCCGGGTCGATGTTGAATCCGCCGAGTTCACCGACCGACGACGACTCGCCGGTACCGAATTCGACGCGGCCGTTGGACAGCAGGTCGAGGGTGGCGATGCGCTCGGCGACCCGGGCGGGGTGGTTGACCACCGGCGGCAGGTGCATGATGCCGAATCCCAGGCGAATGTTCTTGGTCCGCTGGCTGGCCGCGGCCAAGAAGATCTCGGGTGCGGTCGAGTGGCAGTACTCCTCGAGGAAGTGGTGCTCGGTCAGCCACACGGTGGAGAAGCCCGCCTTGTCGGCGGCCTCGACCTCGTTGAGACAGTCCTGCAGCATGACGTGTTCGTCGTCGGGCGCCCAAGGCCGCGGCAGTGCGAATTCGTAGAACAGCGAGATTTTCATCGTTACCTCCTATGAGTATTAAGGGCTCGGTTGGCTGCTTGGGCCGCAACGTGTTTCGCTGCGACATAGCCGAAGGTCATGGCTGGGCCGATGGTCGCACCGGCACCGGCGTAGCTGCGGCCCATCACCGGCGCGGACGTGTTACCCACCGCATACAGGCCGGGCACCACGCTGCCGTCGGCCCGCAGCACGCGGGCGTGCTCGTCGGTCAGCAGGCCGCCCGAGGTCCCGAGGTCCCCTAGAACGATCCGGAAGGCGTAGTACGGCGGATCGCCAAGCGGATACAGGTTCGGATTGGGCAGGGTGTGGTCGCCGTAGTAGTTGTCGTACACGCTGTCGCCGCGGTTGAAATCGTCGTCGTGCCCCTTGCGGGCGAGTTCGTTGAAGCGGCGGGCGGTTTCGGCAAGCTGGTCCGCGGGCACGCCGATCTTGGCCGCCATTTCGTCCCATGTCCTGGCCGCTTTGACGACGCCCGATTCCAGCCAGCCCGGCGGGATCTTCCGGCCGGTGGGCACCGGCGCTCCCGGAATCTTGGGTATCGGCAGGTGTCCTCCGACGACGTAGCGGTTGAACGATCTGTGGTCGGTGATCAGCCAGCACGGGATGTGGGTGACGCCGGATCGCTGGCCGTCGATCATGGCGTGACCGAAGTCCATGTAGGGAGCCGCCTCGTTGATGAAGCGCTTGCCCGCTCCGTTGACGATGAACTGCGCCGGCATCATCCGTTCGTTGAGCATGAATTGCATACGGCCGTCCGGCCACTGGATGGCCGGGAACCACCAGGCCTCGTCGAGCAGATCCGTTGCGGCGCCCACCTTTTGGCCGGCGCGGATGCCGTCGCCCATCGCCGCGGGATTGCCGAAGCTCCAGTCCTGGTCCACCTCGGGCAGAAGCTCTTTGCGCCAGGCCAGGTCGTGGTCGAACCCGCCGGACGCCAGGATAACGCCCAGCCGCGCACCGATCCGCTGCACCTTGCCCTCGCGCTCCACCACCGCGCCGGTCACCGACCCGTCGGAGTCGGTGAGCAGCTGCACCATCGGCGAGTCCAGCCAGAGCGGGATGCCGCGTTCCCGCAATGCCAGCCGGAGCCGGGCCGCCAGCGACTGCCCGATCGCGGCCATCCGCTCGCCGAACACCCTCGCCCGGATCATTCGCCCAATCAACTTGAGCAGCACGCCCTTACCCGCCCACGACTGCCTGATCCGATAGAACGTGCGCAGGTCCTTGGGCCCCAGCCAGATGCCCTTCGGGGCCAGCGCCAGGGGCGCGAGCAGCTTCTGCTCATCGGGACCCAACTTCCGCAGGTCGATCGCGGGCACGTTGATCGTGCTGCCGAGCTCGGAGCCGCCGGGCAGCTCGGGGTAGTAGTCGGCATAGCCTGGCTTCCAGACGAATTCGAACCATCCGGACAGTTGCTCCAAGAACTGCAGCATTTGCGGCGCGCCGTCGACGTATTGCCGCAGCCGGGCCTCGCTGACCAATCCGTCGGTGATCAGCTTGAGGTAGCCCACGACGGCTTCTGGCGAGGGCACATAGCCCTCCCGCCGCTGCGCCGGAGCCCCGGGCACCCAGATGCCGCCGCCGGACAACGCGGTGGAACCCCCGAAGTGGGATGACTTTTCGATCACCAGTGCGTCGAGCCCGGCGGCCTGCGCCGTCAGCGCGGCAGTCATGCCGCCACCGCCGGACCCGACGATGAGCACATCAACAACGTGATCGAAACCGTCCAGTGCCTCCGTCATTTGGGAAGTGCCGTTCTGATGGCGAAACCGGCGATCAATTCGGGTGCGGGCTTGTAGTAGCGCCCGGTCGTCTCGTACGGGCCCGCCGCTTCCAGCGCCCCGAACGCCGCCACCCAGGTGCGGATCTCCTGCGCGGAGCTGCCGCCCTCATGGGCGACAAACGAATTCGACCACCCATCCAATTCGTTCAGCCATCCCCCGTCGATGATCTCCAGGAATCGGTGGTCCCACGTCGGGTTCAGCGCCTGCAACTCACTGTCGCCGGCGGCGAAACTCTTGGCCGCATCGATGACCGCGGCTTGCCGGGCCTGCCGCTGCTCGGACGTCATCGGCCGCCCGTGCACGATCCGCTCCAGCACCGGCGCGGACGCGGTCGCCAGGGTCGGCACAGGCGGGCTGTGCGAGAGCCCACCGGATCCCAGGATCAGAACCCGCTTGTCCAGGGTGGCCAGATAGTCGCCGACGGCCCTGCCGAGCGCACGGCAGCGATGCATCGGGCCCAGCGGGACGCCGATGGCGTTGACGAAGATCGGTATCACGGGACGGTCGGTGGCGTCACCGAAGAGCTTTTCCAGCGGCTGGACCGTCCCGTGGTCCACGTCCATGCTGGCCGACACCGCGATGTCGACGCCCGCGTCGAGGACCGCCGTCGCGCATTCGGTCGCAAGCGTTTCCGGCACGTTCAGCGGACCGGCATGGGTGCCGTAGTCGCCGACTCCGCAGGCGCTGGTGCCGATGCAGAAGGGCGGCATGACCTTGTAGAAGAAGCCGTTGTAGTGGTCCGGGGAGAAACTGACCACCAGTTCAGGGTCATACTTTTCGACGAAGCCGCGCGCTGTGGCGATCGCGCCTTCGATGTCGTCAAGCAGGTCCTGCGACGGCCCCGGAAGATTCAGGAGAGGGCTGTGGGACATACAGCACAGAGCCAGTGCCACTTTGCAGATCACCCCCTCGCGGCGTGAGTGTGAGTGCATCAAGGAGTGCGGCGCTCAGGTCGGGGGCGCGCTGAGCGATGCAGGCTCCCGCGATGCACCGATCGGGGCGCAGGAACAGCACCGAGTCGGAGTGGGTATCGAACCAGGATTTGAGGCCACCGTGCCGGTCACCGACCACGACAACGTCGGGGTCGTCGTGTCCGGTCCAGTGCAGTTGGGTCGCCGGGCGGAGCGCGAAGAATCGCGCGCCCACGGCTTTCCAGTTCGCGAACGCCACATCGCCCAGAATCTTGCGCGGGTTGTTGTTCCAGCACAGCACGGCAAACCACGAACCGAGCACGTCGTCGAGCAACACGTCCTGCTGGTCCCGGGTGTCGACGCGGGGCTGGATGAACAGGGTTCCCACCGGCGAATCGGTGCGGCCCGGCGCGGCGTGTACGACGGCGCCGTGTTCGTAGCGCGGCATCGGCTTGAACCGCATCTCCAGCACATATCGCTTGAGCGAAGGGACAATTGACGCCGAGCGCACCAGAAGATCTCGCGCGGTCGCCACCCGGCGGTTGGTCGGCGAGATCACCCGGCCCACCATGGTGGACAGGTCGATCATCGCGCGGGCGTGCTTGCGGCGTTCCACGTCATAGGTGTCCAGCAGCTTGTCGTCAGCGCGCCCACTGACCACCGCGGCGAGCTTCCAGCCCAGGTTCGCCGCGTCGCGGATCCCGCTGTTGTATCCCTGGCCCTGCCACACCGGCATCAGGTGGGCGGCATCGCCGGCCAACAGCAGCCGCCCCTGGCGGAACGCGCCCGCGATCCGCGAGTGGTGGGTGTACACCCGGCGCCGGATCACGTCGACCCGGTCGGGATGCGGCACCATCCGCGCCAGCATCTGCGTCAGGAACGCGGGATCTTCGGCCTGCTCGTCGGTCTCGTCGGCGTGAATCATGAACTCGAAGCGGCGAATTCCGTGGGCGATCGAGATCGAGGCATACGGGCGTTCGGGGTCGGCGCCGACCTCACTGTTCGGGTGCCCCAGCGGGTCATTGGCGATGTCGACGACCAGCCACCGGGTCGACGACGTCGTTCCGTCGAACGACACACCCATCACCCGGCGGGTCATGCTGCGGCCGCCGTCGCAGCCGACCACATAGCGCGCCCGCACACGTGAGGTGTCACCGTTGTTGTCGGCGCCACCGAGTTCGACGGTCACCGCGTCGGCGCTTTCCTGGCATGCCGTCATCGGGCGCCCCCACCGCACCTGAACGTGTTCGAATCGGTCCAGGCCGGCCAGCAATTCGGCGTCCACGAGCGGTTGCACGAAGCCATTTCGCTTCGGCCACCCGAAACGTGCGTCGGGCGGCGCCATTTCGGCGAGCACTCGGTGCTTGGCGTCGACGAACCGAAGAATCTGGTTGGGCACGGTGTGCGGCAGCACCCGCTCGGCGAGCCCGATCGACTGGAAGGTCCGCAAAGCCTCGTCATCCAGGCCAACCCCGCGGGGGTAGTCGATGAGCGTGTCCCGCTCGTCGACCACGACCGTGCGGATGCCTTGCAGGCCAAGGATGTTGGCGAGCGTCAAACCGACCGGACCGGCGCCCACCACCAGTACGTCGGTCTCGATGTCAGGTACCTCCTGCCCCGGTGCAACCATTACCGGCCCAGCAGGAAGTCGAGATGCAACTGATTGAACGTCTTGGGGTCCTCGTACTGCGGCCAGTGGCCGCAACCCGGCATCACCTCGAAGCGCGCACCCGGAATCATCGATGCCATGCGACGGCCCTCCGTCACGTCGGCGGTGGGGTCGTCACTGGTCCACAGCACCAGTGTCGGGGCGATGATCGACCCGTACTCCTCCGGGCCGAGGATGTTGCGCGCGCGGATCTCCGGATCCTGCAACGCCATGATGTCGCTCATCGCGGAGACGAATCCCGGTTGGCGATAAACCCGTTGGCGGCTGGCAACCAGGTCGTCGTAATCCTTCGACTTGTCGGCCATCAACCATTTGATGCGCGCCTGCACCGTCTCCCAGGTCGGGTTCTCGGCGGCGGCCATCGACAGCGTAATGATCCGTTGCATCACCACGGGATCGGCCTGCGAACCGCCGGCGGTGTTAAGCACCAGCCGCTCAACCACATCCGGATGGTCGACCGCGGTGCGGGCGGCCACCCAGCCCCCGAGCGATTCACCGCTGATATAGGCGCGGTCAACACCGAGGGTTCGCAGCACCGCCATCAGGTGCTCGACGTAGTGCGCGACTTCCAGTGGATGACCCGGCTTGTCGGTATATCCGTGGCCCAGCATGTCGATCGACCAGGTCCAGAAATGCTCGGCGTGCGCGCCCAGATTGCGGACGTAGGCCTCGGCGTGGCCACCGGACCCGTGCAGCAGCACCAGTACCGGCTTGCCCGGATCACCGGCACGCAGGTAGCGGGTCCGTATGCCTCCGGCGTCGAGGTAGCCCTGCTCAAACGCGACGCCCTGGAGATCGCTCCAGATGCTCTCGAACTCCGCCACGGTGCTGTCCGGCCTCCAGATCGGGGAAATCTCGTTCTCGTTTTCGGCTTATCTTGTGTGCTAATATCGCACACTAATGTGCGTTATATATAGAGCTTCGCTCTCGTGGCAAGGTCTGTCAAGGCTGTGACGGGGTCCGGTACCGGTTCGCAGACCCTGGCCAGGGGTCTGACCGCGCTGCAGATGGTGGCGGACTCCCCCGGCGGGCTGACGGTGCAACAGCTCGCCGATCAGGTGGGGGTGCACCGCACCATCGCCTACCGGCTGCTGACCACCTTGGCCGAGTTCCGGCTGGTGGCCAAGGGCGAGGACGGCCGCTACCGCCCGGCCGCGGGCCTGGCCGTGCTCGGCGCTTCCTTCGACCGCAACGTGCGGCAAGTGAGTCTGCCGACGCTGCGGGCGCTGGCCGACGAGCTCGGCACCACCGTGTCCCTGCTCATCGCCGAAGGCGACCAGCAGGTGGCGATCGCGGTCATCGTGCCCAGCCATGTCGCTTACCAGCTTTCCTTCCACGAAGGCAGCCGCTACCCGCTGGACCGCGGCGCCGCCGGGATCGCTTTGCTCGCATGCATGCCGCCACGACCAGGGGAAAGAGAACTGGTAACACGAGCGCGCGAACGTGGTTGGGTGACGACCTACGGTGAGATCGAACCGAACACCTACGGCCTGGCCGTGGGGGTGCGCCGTCCGGTGCCGTCCCCACCAACGTGCATCAACCTCATCTCGCACCGGGAAGACGTCGTGATGCGCGGCAAGGATGCGGTCGTCAAGGCCGCCAAGCAGTTGTCGGAGCTACTGAGCTGAAGGGATAGCAGCCCATGTCATGGGACCACGAAGTCGACGTCGTCGTGCTCGGCAGTGGCGGCGCCGGCCTCACCGCCGCACTGACCGCGGCCGTCGCGGGCGCCTCGGTTGAGGTCTACGAGAAGGCCCCGACCGTCGGCGGCACCACCGCCGTGTCCGGCGGCATCGTGTGGATACCCGCCCATAACCGTTCTCCCGACGGCGAATTGACGCCCGCCGATGCGCTGCGGTACCTGCGTGCCCAGTCGCTCGGATCGATGGACGACGAGCTGGTGGAAACCTTCGTTCGCACCGGGCCGGTGATGCTCGATTTCATCGAGGCACACAGCGGTCTTCAGTTCGAGATCGCGACCGGATTCCCCGACTACCGTCCCGAGTTGCCGGGAGGACAGCCCGGCGGCGGCAGGTCGCTGAGCGCGGCCCCCTTCGACCTGGCCCAGCTCGGCGCATGGGCAACGCAGATAACGTCTTTCCCGGCCGACTGGTCCAACGTCGGCTTCGACGCGGAGACCAGGGCGCGCCTGCACGCGGCGATCGACGAACGAACCAGCCATCTGTGCGTCGCCGGCACCGCGCTGATCGCGGGCCTGCTCAAGGGCCTGCTGGATGCCGGGGTGACCCCACAGACCAACGCCCGGGCCGAAGGCCTCATCGCCGAAGACGGCGAAATCACCGGGGTGCGCGTGGCCCTGCCGGATCGCACGATCAGCGTCCGCGCCCGACACGGAGTCATCCTGGGCACCGGCGGCTTCGAATGGGATCCCGCTCTGACGCAAGCCTTTCTACGCGGCCCCATGCACGGCGCGGTCTCGCCGCCCAACAACACCGGCGACGGCTTGCGCATGGCGATGGAGCACGGGGCCGCCTTGGCCAACATGGGCGAGGCCTGGTGGGTGCCGATCGTGCAAATCCCGGGCGACACCATCGAGGGCAAGCCGCGCAGCCGCAGCGTGCGGCTGGAGCGAACGCGGCCGCGCAGCATCATCGTCAACTCGGCCGGCCGGCGCTTCGTCAACGAGGCATGCGATTACAACTCGATGGCCGGCGCCTTCCACTACCTGGACCCTCGGGGCGGCTACGTCAACGACCGCGGATGGATGGTGTTCGACTCGATTCATCTGCAGCGCTACGGGTTTCTCGGCATCGAACCGGGCCAGCCCGTCCCGGACTGGTTCTGCGAGTCGGCGGACCTCGCCGAGTTGGCCGCCAAGACCGGTATCGACGCCGACGGCCTGACCCGCACGGTCGAAAGCTGGAACCGTCACGTGGCCGCCGGCGCGGACCCCGACTTCGGCCGCGGCTCTAGCGCATACGACGGCTACTGGGGCGATGACAACGCGACCACGCCGGCCGGTAAGACGCTGGGCCCGATCGATACCGCCCCGTTCTACGCGGTGCCGGTGAGCATCGGTGCAATGGGCACCAAGGGCGGGCCGCGCACCGATCACGATGCCCGCGTTCTGCATGTCGGCGGCGAGCCGATACCGGGCCTGTTCGCTGCCGGCAATGCGATGGGCGGCGTGACCGGGCGGGCCTACGGGGGCGCCGGCGGAACACTGGGCCCGGCAATGGTTTTCGGTTACCGAGCGGGTCACGCGGCCGCCACCGGGAAGTCGGTCGACCTGAAGTAGCCGGGTACGTACTGGCGTAACCGCACCCGACTGCGTCATCCTGAGTCGATGGTCGCCTACGACCGGATCGGCGCCACCTATCGCAGCACTCGCCGACCCGACCCGCGGATCGCCTCCCAGGTGCAGGCCGCGCTCACCGCGATGGACACCGTCGTCAACGTCGGGGCGGGCACCGGATCGTACGAGCCGGCCCAGACCGTCGTCGCGGTCGAGCCCAGCATGGTGATGATCGCGCAGCGGGCCGCAGGGTCGGCCCCGTGTGTACAGGCATTGGCGGAGGATTTGCCGTTGCGCGACAAGTGCGTTGACGCCGCCATGGCCCTGCTGACCGTCCATCACTGGAGTGACGTTGCCGCTGGAATCCGCCAATTGCGCCGCGTCGCGCGCCACCGGATAGTCGTCTTGACCTGGGACCAATCGGTGATTCAGAACTTCTGGTTGTTGCGTGACTATCTGCCCGATGCCGCGCGGATCAACGAGGAGCTTCATGTCCCGATCGAGCGACTTGTGGAGCTGCTGGGAGGAGCACGCGTGCAGACCGTGCCCGTACCGCACGACTGCACCGACGGATTCGGCGCCGCCTACTGGCGCCGGCCGCATGCCTATCTCGATCCGACCGTCCGGGCCGGCATTTCGATGCTGGCGTACGCGCAGCCGGGCTCGCTGGCCGCGGGTCTGGACCGGCTGACGGCCGACCTGCGCTCCGGACGATGGCAGCAACGACACTCCGAACTACTCGACCAACAGGCGCTCGACGTCGGCTACCGCCTGCTGGTCAGCGACTACCGATGAGGGCACCAGCCGCACGCGGATGCGCGTTCCGGGTGACGGCCGGCCCGGGAAAGTTGAATAATGGCGCCGGGGATCACGAAAGGTTGCCGGTCCGATGGACTGCACAGCACGACACCTGGCGTATGGCCGAAGGATCGCCGACTGATGCGACGGCTGTGGAGCTGGTGGGATCAACCCGACCGGTTTGAGTGGATCACGACCTTCCTTCGCCAACGCGCAATGCTGCGCCCGGCGCGTGCGGCCCTGTCCGCCGTCGTCGGTTCGTCGGCGTTGGTGCCGCTGACAGTGTTGCCGAGTCAACATCGACCCAGCCTCGCTGAAGTCATCACCGGCGGCGTTGCCGCCACGTTCACCATCGGTCTGACGTTGTTGTTGTTGACGCGCTGGCCCACCCGTCGGCAATCACAAACCGGCGCGCTGATCGGCGCGCTCGGCGTCGGCGGCTGGAGCCTCGTCCAGCCCACGGGCGCCATCGCCGCCCTGGCCTGCACCGCGATGGCGATCCCCGCCGGCTACATCGCCTTCTTTCACGGCTCCAGGCTCCTGCCGTTCACCGGCGTGATAACCGTCGCCGTGACCACCGCCGCGGTGGTGCGGCTTGCTCGGGAAACCAACATGGCCACGGCGGCCTCCGCGTTTTGGGTCAACACCTTTCTCAATCTGTGTGTGCCCCTGGGTATTTTGATGATGTCGCGGGCAATGGAGACGTATGTTCAGCGGTCCGAGGAGGATCCGCTCACCGGCCTGCTGAATCGACGAGCGTTTACCGCCGCCGTCAGCCATCGATTGGCGAACCCGCCGTCGCCCCACACCCATCTGGCGGTGGTGATGGTCGATCTCGACAACTTCAAACGCATCAACGACACCTACGGTCATTCGGCCGGTGACGAGGTCCTGCGGGCGGTGGCCGAGCTGTTGCGCGCCCACACCCCGGCCGACGCGATGATTTGCCGCGCCGGCGGCGAGGAATTTCTGGTCGCGCTGACCTCGACGACCTCGGACGTGAGTGACCTGGCCGCGCGGATTTGCGCCGAGCTCGCCCGGCAATCTCCGAAGATAACGGCCAGCATCGGCACCGCCAGCGCCGAATTGGACCTGCTTGCCGGGCCTGACGTCGGATGGCTCGTCGACGAGCTCATCAGGATCGCCGACACTGCGATGTACTCCGCCAAACGCGGCGGCGGAAACCAGGCCCAGCACGGGGTGCGGACGTAGCGCCGGTGATGGCGCATCCGCAAGTCACCGCATGCCGGGCGGCTCTAGTTGACACGCGAGCCACCACTGCTTTTCGCCTAGGGCTGGCCTGCCGTCAGGCACTCTTGCGTCGGCCAGCCCAACTGCTCCCACATTGACAGCTTGTTCCAGTCTTTGATGAATTCGACGAGCTTTCCGTCCTGTACCCGAAAGAGCGCCGCCGCAGACCAGCGCGCGGTACGGCCCGTCGGCGCAATGTCGCCGTGCGGTTCACCTTGGTGCGCTCCTTCGGCGGTGTAACGCAGACAGACACGGTCGGCTTTGGCAAAGAGAACGTCGAAACTGATGATGTGCAGATCATTCACCTGCTCCATGAGCCGACCGTGGTCCTCCGCGTACTCCTCGAGCGTGTGGACGTTCGGAAAGGTGGTGGGTGCGACGAATCGGTTGTCCGGCCCGCACAGGTGTTCAACGGCGTGCGCGCTGGCGCGGCCAGGAGTGTACGAGATCTCCATGTACTCGCGAACAATGTTGATGTTGCGCTGTTCGTCGGGCGTGAATTGGTCTGTGGTCGCTTGGTGCGATGGCTGGCTCGGCTGCATGGCTACCTCCTGGCGAGGTGCATACCCACAAGTCTGTCGTTAATTCTTCAACGGCACTTCGACGCAGACGTGCGTGCCCACCGGGGCGTCGAGAAACACCAGGGCTCCCCCGGCTGCCTCCACCCGGGCGCGATGTGACGCCAGACCTATGTGGCCCTCCCCCAGGCGGCGCGCCACCGTCTCCTGGCCGAATCCCACACCGTCGTCGACCACATGCAAAACGCAAGTCTGGTCAGTGATCCCGAGCATGACCGCTGCACTGCTGGCCGCAGCATGTTGCACGACGTTGGACAACAACTCGCGCACCACACCGAACACGACGGGATCGATGTCGCTGCGCGCCGAATAATCGATGTCGGTGGTGATGTCGATGCCGGACCGCTGTGCGGTGAACTCCGCGAGCTGTTGCACCGCGGCGCCCAGCCCGACCTGCTCGAGTACCGCGGGATGCAGCTCGAAAGTGGCCTGCCGCAACCGTTCCGAGGCCATCTGCAAACCGGCCAGCGCCCGGCCAACGCGGTCATCGTCGTCGAACGCCGCGTCCAATTCGACGAGCTCTTGGCGCACGGCCAGGATGTCTTGCAGGGGCCCATCGTGGATGAATTCCGAAATCCGGCGCGCCGCCTCGTCCGACGCGTTCATCGTCTGGGCGAGTAATTCCTCTCGCAGGGCGCTCAATCCAGCCACCGATCGGGTATGACGTTCCTCGATGCGCACCACCAAGAAGGCCGCGCAACAAAGGAATGCATAGAGCAGGAACCGAAATCCCGCCTCCGGCAACCTGACTTCGCTCAACATCACCGGATCTTGCAGCACGGCAATGGCGAATCCGAGCATGGAGAAGATCAGCACCACCGCCGCCCGGCGCGAGGAGACGTCCAATCCCAACAGGACCGGCAACATCGCCATGATCAGCAGCGGATAGACCCCGTTGGTGGACAACAGCTGGAAGACGGTGAGCGCGACGATGTCGATGACGGTGAAGACAAACGGCTCCAACCGGCCGATCGCCACCAATCGGCCCATTCCGATCCATCGACGGAACGGAGCGAACGCCAATCCCAGCGCGCTGAGCGCGACGACCGCGTACAGGACGATCAGCACGCTTTCCCGCGGCCACTCCGATCTGCTCGTGCCGATGATCATGGCCGCGACCATGAGGCCGACCACACCGATCCGCAGCACCGAGCCGATGCGGTACGAGCGCAACTGGTGAACAGTGCGCACGCGTTCCAGCTCTACGTCACCGGCGACCGCCACCCGATCACCGTACTCATCCGCGTCCGTCGCCCCGAAGCAAACTGAAAAATGACTCATCGTGCCGCCCACAGAATGCGAACGCCGCTGTGGGGCAAACGGCTACACTCGTCGCCATGGTCGGTGCGGCTACCCCCGAAACGGTGCGGGTGGTTGTCGGCGATGATCACCCTCTTTTTCGCGAGGGCGTGGTGCGCGCGCTGTCGTCGAGCGGCTCGGTCAACGTCGTCGCTGAGGCGGAAGACGGCTCTGCGGCACTGGAATTGATCAAGTCGCACGTGCCCGACGTCGCGCTGCTCGACTACCGGATGCCCGGCATGGACGGCGCCCAGGTGGCGGCGGCGGTGCGAACGCAGGGATTGGCCACCCGGGTGTTGCTGATCTCGGCGCACGACGAGTCGGCGATCGTGTACCAGGCGCTGCAACAGGGTGCGGCCGGGTTCGTGCTGAAGGACTCGACGCGCAGCGAGATCGTCAAGGCCGTACTCGACTGCGCACAGGGGCAAGACGTGGTGGCGCCCGCGCTCGTCGGCGGCCTTGCGGCGGAGATCCGGCAGCGTGGGGAACCGTCGGCGCCGGTGTTGAGCGCCCGCGAACGTGAGGTGCTCAACAGGATCGCCCGCGGTCAAAGCATCCCGACGATTGCGGGTGAGCTCTTTGTGGCCCCATCGACGGTGAAAACGCACGTGCAACGCCTCTACGAGAAGCTCGGCGTCAGCGATCGCGCGGCCGCCGTCGCCGAGGCAATGCGGCAGGGTCTGCTCAGCTAGCGGCCGACCAGGGCTTCGACTCTGGCATGGGCGGAATCTGCCGCGCCCGCACCAATGCTCTCGCCGAAGCCATGGCCTCGGCCACCAGGTGGCGTGCCCCGCGCTCCACCTCGCAGAGGTGGTCGCCGTCGCTGCCGGCGGCGACCAGTTGCCGACGCGCGAAGACCAAAGGGTCGACGGCCGCGGGGTGATTCGTTTGGTAGGTGATCGCCTCGACCAAGGCGGGGCCGTCGCCGGCGCTCGCCAGGTGCACCGCCTCGGCGACGGCGTCGGCCACCGCCACAACGTCCCTGCCGTCGACCGGAAGCATGGGCATCGTGTCGAATTCGTACGCGCGCCGACGGGCGTTGGATGCGCCGCGGATGTTTTCCACGACGAACACCACCGGTAGCCGCCATTGCACGGCGATCCTTGCGGCACTGGTGAACTCGACGGAGTGCGTGTCGCGGCCACCGATGACGCACACACTGACGTTGCCCTCGCCGGTCAGTCGCTGGGTGTTGGCGTCACCCAGCGCGAACAGAGTCGATTGGCCGAGAGCCGTCTCGTTGGCCAGTGAGCGTTTCCAGTCGGCCGCCCCGCCGCCGGCGCGGCGCTTGGGGCCGATCGTTTCGGCGATGGCCGGGCCGAGCGGGAGGGCCAGGCCGATCTGCTGAGCGTGCCCGAACTGCGGGGTGCTGGCGTTGACCAGATCGCCCGGCCTCAGCGCCGCAACCGTCCCGATGGCCACCGCCTCCTGGCCGAACTCCACTTGCGCGCTGTCGTCGATCGGACCGTCGGCGCGCAGCTCCTCCCACGCCATGTCGAGCAGTCGCAGAACCCACATCCGGCGATACAGCTCCAACCAGTCGTCGCGGACCAGTGCTGCCGAAGTCTGGGGTGTGTGAGTCATGCCGGGTCTCCTACTCTCGAGCGAACACGCTCAACGTAGGGCGAATGCGGCGGGCCGCACCTCCGCCGATCGGTCAGCAAAGGTGATGAATCCGCGTGTCCCCCGATCGGGGGACAGCGGGGGCCGTCAGTCCGTTCCGGGCGACGGAGATGAGATCAGGTGATCGGCGGCCGTGTACGGGTCCTGGTCGCCGTCCACGACCGCCTCGGCGAGCCGGTCGAGATCGGGCTGGGTGCGCAGCCGGGTTTGCGCCAGCGACAGAATCTGCGCTCGAGCGCGGGCCAGCCGTCGGGCGCGGCTGTCGGTGCGGCGGTGGTCCTCGATGGCGGCCATCAGGTCTTCGATGCCCTCACCCCGGGCAGCGATCAGCGAAACAATGGGCGCGCTGGTTTCGGCCCGAAGATCCCGAACCGTCTGTTCGGCGCCGTCTCGGTCCGCCTTGTTGACGGCCACGATGTCGGCGACTTCGAGCACTCCCGCCTTGGCGGCCTGAACCGCGTCGCCCGCGCCGGGATTGAGGATGACGACGGTCGGGTCGGCGACGGCGGCAATCTCGATCTCGGACTGCCCCACCCCCACCGTCTCCAGCAGGACCACGTCGTAACCGATCGCGCCCAGCAGCCGGATGGCCGCCGGCACCGCGGCGGCCAGGCCGCCCAGGTGCCCGCGGGTGGCCACCGATCGGATGAGTACGTCGGAGTCGTTGATATGCGCGGCCATTCGAATTCGGTCGCCCAGCAGGGCTCCGCCGCTGAACGGGGACGACGGGTCCACCGCCAGCACCGCCACCCGGTTGCCGCGCTCGCGGTAGGCGGCGACCAGCGCGGCGACCGTCGTCGACTTTCCCGCGCCCGGCGGCCCGGTGATGCCGACGACCGGGCCCATGCCCTGCGGCGCGGGACCGATATTCTCCAGGACCTCGTCGCGCTGGTCGCCCTCGACCAGGCTGAGCAGCCGACCGGCCGCGCGCGGAGATCCATTGCGCGCGCGGGCAATCAGGTCAGCGATGATCATGTACGCATTATGGAGCCGGGACCTCGATCACGGTCGCCGAGCCCATTCCACCGCCCGCGCACATCGCCGCGACGCCGATGCCACCACCGCGGCGGCGCAATTCGTGCACCAGGGTGACCAGCATCCGGGCTCCCGTCGCCGCGACGGGGTGCCCCAGCGAGCAGCCACTGCCGCTGACGTTGACCTTGTCGGGGTCGAGCTCGAGCAACTTGATGGTGGCCACGCACATCGCGGCGAAGGCTTCGTTGATCTCGTAGAGATCGACGTCGGAGGTCGAAAGCCCCGCCCGCTTAAGGGCTTTGGGTATCGCCTCCACCGGTGCCAGCCCGGTGATCGCCGGGTCGACACCGACGGATGCCCAGGACCGGATGGTGGCCAGCGCGGGCAGGCCGAGCCGGTCGCTGGCGACGACGAGCGCCGCCGCACCGTCATTGGCGCCGCACGCGTTGCCGGCGGTGATCGAAAAGCCCTCGATCTCGGGGTGCAGCGGCTTGAGCGCGGCCAGCTTCTCCATGGTGGTGTCGCGACGCGGGTGCTCGTCGACCGAGAACAGGCCGTGCGGCGTCTCGATCGGGACGATCTCCTCCTTGAAGCGGCCTTCGTCGATGGCGGCGATGGCATTGCGGTGTGACCGCAGCGCCCAGGCGTCCATCTCCTCGCGACTCACGCCGGCCTTGACCGCGGCGTTCCAGCCCACGGTGATCGACATGTCCATGTTCGGCGCGTCGGGCCGGTCCGGATGGGTCGGGGGGAACCAGTCGACCCACTCGCCGTCCACCTGGATGCGGGAGCGCGGCGACGTCGACGCCGCATTCACGCCGCCGGCAATGATCAACTCGTCCATCCCGGCGCGCACACTTGCCGCCGCGCTCTGCACCGCCGCCTGCCCGGCCGCGCAGTGCCGGTTGTTGGCCAACCCGGGCACGTGGGACAGCCCGGCCGTGATGGCCGCGTGGCGGGCGACCACGCCGCCACCGTAGAGGCCCTCGCCCAGGATCACATCGTCGACCTGCGCGGGGTCCAGATCTCTCGCCGCTTCGGTAACCACGTGCTGCGCCAGATCGAACGCACTGGTATCGCGCAGCGTGCCCTTGCGGGCGGTGCCGATGGGGGTGCGCAGGGCGGACACGATGACGGCTTCAGACACGGGTGTTCTCCAGTTCAACCAGCAGGTGCGGCACTCCGAGAGCCATCCGCACGTTCATGAGAATCATATTCTCTCACTGCGAGAGCGTGAGTCGCAACAAGCGTCTGGATGCGGAGCGCGACGCGGCGGCAGGTCCACTAGTCGGTGCGGTTCGACCAGCCCGGCGGGAGGTGTTCGGGACCGGTGTCGATGACGGTCTCGTCGTCGGTTCCGACGTATTCGAACAGGGTGATGTAGGCGAATTCCGGGACTTCGTAGATGGGGTAGGTCGGTCCCCGATCACGGTAGGCCCGCATCTCATCTAAGTGGTCGTTCTGGAAGCAGACGGTGTATTCACCGTGCAGGCGGATCCACTGTGGAAAGAAGATGACGCCATGGATGCGGCGTTTGGTGGGCAGCACGTTGACAGCCACGCAGGTGCCGGTGGGTTCGGTCCAGGAAATTTTGAAACTGTCGTCGTCGAGTTGGACGAGGTTGGCCTCCTGACCTTTGACCCAGCGGCCTCCGACATGTCCGGAGTGGATGCGGTAGTCGATGGTGATGGCGTTCTTGACGTACATTTCGTACTGCCACCCGTTGGCGTAGGTATAAATGAAGCGATGTCCGACAATTCCCGAAAGATCTTGCGGCGGGATCGGATTCGTGACGCTGGTCATTGCCATTCCTCCCAGTTGGGCCGCAGCTTCCGCGGCGGTGCTGCGGCAGCGTCGACTTTTCTGCACAGTCCATGGACGATATCGGCCATGACGGCATGCCGGTACGCGGATATGTGAGACTGATTCCGATGAGCCACCTGGACGAGAGCGCACGCCACTCTCTGCTGCGGCGCGGATTTGCCCTGGAATACGCCACGCTGGTCTGGAACGTGGTCGGCATCGTTATCCTCGCGGCGGCCGCCATCGCGACCAAATCGGTAGCGCTGGCCGGATTCGGTTTGGATTCGCTGATCGAGATCGGCGCCTCGGTGGTGGTGATCTGGGAGCTCTCCGGAACCGGCGCAGCCCGTCGACGAAAAGCGTTGCGGCTCATCGGCGCCGCCTTCGGAGCGCTGGGTGTGTACCTAACGGTGCAATCAACGCTGGTCCTCGTTGCCGGCTTTCACCCCGAGCCCTCGCCCCTTGGCATCGCTTGGACGGCGGTCACCGCGGCGACGATGTTCGCTCTTGCGGCCGGCAAGGCCCGAACCGGTGCCGCCCTGAGCAACCCCGTGCTCACCACCGAAGGCCGCGTCACCCTCATCGACGGCCTGCTGGCCGCCGCCGTGCTACTCGGCCTGCTGCTGAACAGCATCGCCGGCTGGTGGTGGGCGGATCCGCTCGCCGGCTACGTGCTCGTGTCCTACGCTCTGCGTGAGGTCAAAGAAATCTTCTTCACCGATGGTGGGTGAATGACTCAGGGAATGGTCGCGGTTCCGGGCGGCAACGTGTGGTTCAAGCGGACCGGCGGCGGCGCGGGTCTTCCGCTGCTCGTCATTCACGGCGGGCCGGGTCTGCCGCACGATTACTTGCGGTCGCTGGGGCGGTTGGCCACGGAGCGCGAGGTCATCTTCTGGGATCAGCTCGGTTGCGGAAACTCCAAATGCCCACCCAACCGCGAGCTTTGGACGATGGAACGCGCGGTGGCCGAGGCCGACGCCGTGGTGCGAGCCCTGGATCTGGACCGCTTCCACCTGTTCGGCAACTCCTGGGGCGGGATGTTGGCCCAACAGTATGTGCTCGACGCGGCGCCCGCCGGCGCCGCGAGCCTGACCATTTCCAACAGCATCGCGTCCATCCCGGAGTTCGCAAAAATGGTGGCGCGGTTGAAGTCCGAACTGGACCCCGCCACCCAGGCGGCGATCGATCGGCATGAGGCCGCCGGTAGCACCCACGCGCCGGAGTATCAGGCCGCCATCCGAACCTGGAACGAGACCTACCTGTGCCGGGTACGCCCTTGGCCGCGGGAGCTCGAGGATGCGTTCCGGAACATGAGCGCCGAAGTCTTCGAGACCATGTTCGGCCCCAGCGACTTTCACATCGTGGGGACGATCCGGAACTGGGATGTGGTCGACCGGCTCAGCGAAATCGCCGTGCCGACACTGGTACTCGCCGGTCGATACGACGAATGCGTGCCCGAACACGCGTGGGAAATGCACCAGCGGATACCGGGTTCACGGTTCGAGCTGTTCGAAGCCAGCGCGCACATGCCATTCATCGAGGAGCCGGACAAATTCGATGCGGTGATGCGCGACTTCCTGCGCCGCCATGATGCCTGAGACCGTCGTGCGGCTACATCCTCAGTTCTTCTTGGCCGCGTTGAATTTCGCGACGTTGGCCCGGAAGTCCTCGGTGACGAACGACTGGCTCTCGGCCGACAGCGCATAGTCCAGACTGGCGAGCACGGCCCGCTCCAGATGGATGTTGAGCACCCGCTTGGTGCTCTCCACCGCCTGCTGCGGCAGCTCCAAGATCTTTTTGGCGCTGGCGATCGCCTCCGCAACCGGGTCGTCCGCAATGTGATTGGCCAAGCCGAGCTCGACGGCACGCCGTGCGCTGATCCGGGTGCCGGTGAGGGCGAATTCCTTGGCCAGCAGCAGGCTGATGTGCAGCGGCCAGGTCAGCGGTCCACCGTCGGCGGCCACCAGCCCCACCTGCACGTGCGGGTCGGCCAGATAGGCGCCTTCGGCGATGTAGACGATGTCGCTGAGCGCCACCAGGCTGCAGCCCAGCCCGACGGCGGGGCCGTTGACCGCCGCCACCACCGGAATTCGGCAGCGGGCCATGCCCAGCACGATCTCGCGCCCGTCCCGAATAGTCTTGGCGCGCAACTCAGCATCGTTCGCCAGCTCCTCCAGATACGTGAAATCACCCCCGGCCGAAAACGCCCGGCCGGCGCCGGTGATCACCGCAGCGCGGGCCGTGGGGTCATCGGTGAGTCGCTGCCAGAGCCGCGCGAGCCCGACGTGCAGGTAGTCGTTGACCGAGTTGAGTGAATCCGGACGGTTGAGCGTGATGATGCGCAGGGCACCGTCGGCCTGAACGTCGATTTCGGTAGGCATGTCGTACACGTCAGACTCCTTCGATGGTCGTGACCCGCTTCACCCGGGCTTCGCCCGCGTTCGCGATCACTCCTACAATCCCAAGATTCGTGAAGCGATGATGTTCTTTTGAATTTGTGATGTCCCGCCCATGACGCTCTGCGCCCGGCTGTACAGGTAGGCGCTCAGCAGCTCGGGGTCGCGGGTTCCCGCGACGGCAAGCGCCGCGTGCCCGACGGATTGTTCGACCCAGGTCATCAGCAGCTTGTCCAGCGAGCCTTCCGAGCCGTGCGATACCCCGTCGAGCTGTTCGGAGAGCCGCCGCCGGACGTGATGGGTCAGCATATCCGACTGAACCACGGCCCACGCCAGCTCTTCGGGCACTTCACCGTCGTTGCGCGACAACAGCTCCCGGACGAGCTTGCCGTAGCGGGCCGCATAGCCGAGCGTGGACGGCTCGCGTTCGTGCCCGACGACCGTCATGGCCACGGCCCAGCCATCGCCGGGAGCGCCGACCATACGGTCCGCCGGCACCGTCGCATCATCGAAGAACACCTGGCCGAATTCGTTGGTGACCCCGTTGATCATCTGTAGCGGGCGCTGTTGCACGCCAGGCTGTTTCATGTCCAGAACAAAGGCGGATAGGCCGCGATGGCGCTTGGCCTCGGGGTCGGTGCGCGCTAGCAACAGGCACCGGTCCGCCACGTCGGAATAGCTGGTCCAGATCTTGTGCCCGTTCACCACATAGTTGTCGCCCTCGAGGCGAGCGGTGGTGGTCAGCGACGCCAGGTCCGAGCCGGCGCCCGGTTCACTGAAGCCCTGGCACCAGCGCTCGGTGCCGTTGATGATGCCGGGCAGGAAGCGCTTTCGGAGCTCGTCGCTGGCGTGGGCGCCGATGCCGTACACCAGATAGCCGACGCTGGGGCGCGGCGGAGCACCGGCACGCACCAGCTCCTCGTCGACGATGACGTCATAGACCGGCGCCAGGTCCTGGCCGCCCCAATCGCGTGGCCAGGACAGGCCGAAAAAGCCGTTCTCGTACAACGCACGGTGCCAGTCGGCCATGCGTACCCAGTACTCGTCGCCCGAGCCCGAGAACTCCTTGGCGTGTGCGGCAAGCCATGTGCGCAGCCGCTCACGGAAGGCGGCTTCGTCGGGTGAGTCACGAAAGTCCAAGATCGATCTCCTTCAACGCGACCGGCCACAGCTCGGTCGATGTGAGGGCGCGGCGCAGGTAGACGTGCGCCACGCATTCCCAGGTGTTGCCGATACCGCCGTGCACTTGGATGGCCGTCTCGCAGACGGTGCGGGTGGCGCGCGCGCAGTAGACCTTTGCGATTTGGGCGGCCCGAATGGCCTCGGCGGGGGCAAGCTCGTCGACGGCCCACGCGGCATGCCGCAACACGCTCACCGAACCCTCGATCAGCGCAAGGCTTTCGGCCAGCAAGTGCGCGATGGCCTGGTACGAGCCGATCTGCTTGCCATACTGCTCACGGATTTTCGCGTAGTCACACGCGACGGCGTGTGCGCCGCGGGCGACACCCACCAGATCCGCGGCCGTGGTCACCAGCGCGAGAGCCCGCCACTGTTCGGCAATCTCGGGCGACACGTCGCCCAGCGTCTCCGGCGATCCCGCGACAGTGCCGTCGGACCGCGTGAGGTCGACGCTCTGCGGCGAAACCTGCACATCGGCGGCGAGAACCGTGGCACCCGACAGCGACAGGGCGCGCCGGGCGCCGCGGGCATCGATCACTCGATCGTCGACGGCGACGGTCGCCGCCGATACCTCGGCGCCGACGTGGCGGCCCAGATCGTCGGCGAGCACGGGACCCAGGAACGGCGTATCGACCAGCCGGCGGCCGAATTCCTCGGCCACGATGGCCACCTCCACACCGGAGGCGCCGTCGGAACGCAGCGACCGCCAGCCGGTGTTCTCGATCTGCTTGTCCAGACGGGTGATTCGAGTCTGGTCGTCGAGATCCTGCACCGCTGCCGGCCCGAGATCGTCGGCCAGCTTGGCGGCGGCATCGCGTAATTGCTGTTGTTCAGCTGTCAGACGTACATCCATAGCGCTCCTTCAGCACTCGGCGCAGCACCTTGCCGGAGGGCAGGCGCGGAATGTCGGGGACGAACACCACCCGGCTCAGATGCTTATATGACGCCAGTCTTTCGTCCACCAGGGCGGTCAGTTGGGTCGCATCGACGGCAGCCGACGTCGCAACCGCGGCGACGATGGCTTCGCCGTTGAGTCCGTCCGGAATCCCGAACACCGCGCAGTCTTTGACGGCCGGATGACCGTGCAACACCGTCTCGATTTCGGCTGGCGCGACCTGGAAGCCGCGCACTTTGATCATCTCTTTGAGGCGGTCGGTGATTCGCAGCCAGCCGCCGGCGTCCAGCCAGCCGACGTCCCCGGTGCGGTACCACCCGTCGCGGACCGCATCCGAGGTCGCCTCGGCCGGGAGGTAGCCGGCCATGAGCGATGCCGACCGGGCCTGGATCTCACCGACCTCGCCCGCGCCGACCGGCTCGCCGGTCTCCAGCGAAACGACCCGCAGGTCGACGCCGGGCACCGCCCGCCCGACGGTGTCCAGGCGCGCGTCATCGATCGGATTGCACGCTACGACAGGCAGTTCCGTGGTTCCGTAGGCCGGGAGCCAGCGCACCCCGGTGCGCCGGGTCACCGTCTCTGCGACGTGGGCGGTGACCGGGGTGGCACCCCACATGATGTAGCGCAGCGACGAAAGGTCATAGGACTCGAGGTCGGGATGCGAGGCGATGGCCAGCGCGATGGGCGCGACCGCCATTTCCACTGTGATGCGGTCACTTTCGATGTGTCGCAACACCCGGTCGATGTCGAACCGGGGATGCAGGCGCACGCAGGCCCCGGCCTTCAGGGCGGTCAGCAGGTTCAACAGTCCGAGGATGTGCGACGGTGGCGTCGCAACCTGGATCCGGTCGTGGTGGGTGAGCTGCAGCGCTTGACGCCAGTGCCGCACCGCCTCGTCCAGCGAGGCGTGGGTGTGCCGGACAGCCTTCGGCAGGCCGGTGGTGCCGGAACTGAACACCAGCGCCGCGTCGCTCGCAGGCGGCGGTGCGCCGGCTGTCGGCTCTGCGGGCGCGACCGGCTCGTCCATGTGCAGCATCGGCATCAGATCGGCCAACACCGGGTGGTCGCCGACGGCGTGCTCGGGCTCGGTCAGCGCGAGCGCATGGCCGACCTCGTCGCGTTTCCACGCGGGACTGATGAGCACCGCCGTGGCGGCCAGTCGCCAGATCGCCAGCACGACGGCGAGGAACTCCGGCCGATTGGAGGCCATCACGGCGACGCGTTGACTTGCCGTGACCCCGTCTTTCGCCAGGGTCGCGGCCCATCCGTCGGCCAATGCATCGAGTTCGGGCAGGCTGAATCGCCGTTCCTCGAACACGAGCGCCGCCGGCTCGGTCACGTCCCGTCCTTCCCTGACAGACCGGGCTGACCCGACATCCATACAGACTTGAGAAGATGCTATCGCTTCGTGAGAATAGTATTCTCTATACTGAAGAATGCAAGTACGGAAGGGGGCGGTCTCAGTGACGGTCACCCGGATCATCGAGGAGACCCCCCGGGTGACAGATCCGGCAACAAACGGCTCCAGCGCCGGAACGGTGACGATTCATCTCGACCGCAAGAAGGTCTCGGTACCCATAGTCCCGGGCGAGACCCTGCTGGAGACCGCGCGGCGGGCCGGCCTGGAACCTCCGTTCAGCTGTGAGGCCGGCAACTGCGGTACGTGCATGGCCAAGCTCGAAGAGGGCCACGCCACCATGCGGGTCAACGACGCTCTCGAGGAGGACGAGGTCGCCGAGGGCTACATTCTGACGTGCCAGGGCGTTCCGGATACGGACTCGGTCACGGTGCGCTACGAGTAGCAGCCAGAGAGGTGGCGACGATGGCCAAGGGCATCATCCTCGTGGAGAGCCGACCCAGCTCGCCCGAGCGCGAACAGGAGTACAACACCTGGTACGACGAGGTGCACCTCGGTGAGCTGGTAGCCCTGGACGGATTCGTCTCGGCGCGCCGCCTTCGGCCCGTCGCCGCCGACGGACCCTACGTCGCCATCTACGAGATCGAGGGCGACGACCTGCAGGCGATTCTGGACAACATGATCGCCAACGCGGGGCAGCTGCACATGTCGGACGCCCTGCAGCTGGACCCGGCGCCGATTCCACGACTGCTCGAAACCACCACGGAGTGCGTCGGCTGACCGAGTTCGGCTCGAGTCGCGGCGCGGGAGAGGACTGCTTGATGAAGGTCGATGACCTGATTTTGGTGAGCATCGACGACCATGTGGTCGAGCCGCCGGACATGTTCCTGCGGCACGTGCCCACCAAGTACAGGGACGAGGCGCCCGTCGTCGTCACCGACGACAAGGGCGTGGACCAGTGGATGTACCAGGGCAGGCCGCAGGGCGTCAGCGGCCTCAACGCGGTGGTGTCGTGGCCGGCCGAGGAGTGGGGCCGCGATCCGGCCGGCTTCGCAGAAATGCGCCCCGGCGTCTACGACGTTCACGAACGCGTCCGCGACATGAACCGCAACGGCATCCTCGCGTCGATGTGCTTCCCGACGTTCACCGGCTTTTCGGCCCGGCACCTCAACATGACGCGCGAGGACGTCACCCTGGTGATGGTGTCGGCCTACAACGACTGGCACATCGACGAATGGGCCGGGTCCTACCCGGACCGCTTCATTCCGATCGCGATCCTGCCGACCTGGACACCCGAGGGCATGTGCGCCGAGATCCGCCGGGTCGCCGCGAAGGGCTGCCGGGCGGTCACCATGCCGGAATTGCCGCACCTGGAAGGACTTCCGAGCTACCACGACGAGGACTACTGGGGTCCGGTGTTCCGCACGCTGTCCGAGGAGAACGTGGTGATGTGCCTGCACATCGGCACCGGCTTCGGGGCGATCAGCATGGCGCCCAATGCGCCGATCGACAACCTGATCATCCTGGCCACCCAGGTGTCGGCGATGTGCGCCCAGGATCTGCTGTGGGGCCCCGCGATGCGCAACTATCCCGACCTGAAATTCGCCTTCTCCGAAGGCGGTATCGGCTGGATCCCGTTCTACCTCGACCGCAGCGACCGCCACTACACTAACCAGAAGTGGCTGCGCCGCGACTTCGGCGACAAGCTGCCCAGTGATGTCTTTCGTGAACACTCGCTGGCCTGCTACGTCACCGACAAGACGTCGCTGAAGCTGCGCCACGAGATCGGCATCGACATCATCGCCTGGGAGTGCGACTACCCGCACTCGGACTGCTTCTGGCCGGACGCGCCCGAGCAGGTGCTCGCCGAGCTTAACGCCGCCGGCGCCGACGATTCCGACATCGACAAGATCACCTGGGGCAACGCCTGCCGGTTCTTCGGGTGGGACCCGTTCGCCCGGACCGCGCGCGAGCAGGCGAATGTCAAGGCCTTGCGCGCCAAGGGAAGTGACGTGGACGTGTCGATCCGGTCGCGCGCCGAGTGGGCGCGTCGCTACCAGGAAAAGCAGCTGGCGCAGCTGACGTAGCCCAGCGGGTCAGCCCGTCGGCGGGTTGACGAACCAGACGTTCTCCTCGCGCAGGCTGCGGCTGCGCCAGCCGTCGGCCGTGCGCGTCAGCTCGTGGTGGTAGTAGCCCCCGCAGTAACTCAGCTCCGCCATGCCCGGCAACTGCATCGGGTTGTAGAACATGGCGCGCACCGTCGCGACATCTCCGTCGAGATCCAGGATCTCCACATTGGTGATGTAGTGCATCGACATTTGAATGGCGCCAAAGCCTTGCTCCAACCACGTGGCCACCTCGTCGCGCGGGCCCGCCGCGGCGCCCGCGGAGGAGTAGTCGATGTGCGCATCGTCGGTGAAGACCGACCGGTACAGGTCCCAGTCCTTGGTGTCGACGGCGCGGGCGTATTTGTTGAGTAGCGCGCTGATTTCGAGTTCATCGGCGACCCGCTGCAGATCCATCACGGGGAAATCCTAACGCGCTGGAGATCTTGGTAGCCGCGCGCTACTAAGTGTCGTCGCTGAATGCCCCTCTTATCGATGTCGGCTGCTTTCACTGTGGCATTTCCGCTCCCTCAAAGCTTTTCAACATCTCGGGTTGCAGCGGCGTCATCTGTAGATAGATGTCTATGTGTCGAATCCTGTCATCCTCGGTGAACTCGTATACCGACAGCGAATTGACCACGCTGCTGAAGTCGCCCACTTCGCTCCGTTCCTCCAGCTCGAGGAACACCCGGCCGCCGGACTCCGTGATGCGCTTGAAAGAGCACTCCCACACCGATGACGTGGCCCAATTCGTTAGGAATGCAACATAGTCCGGCCACCTCATCACCTCTTTGAAGGCACCGACTCGCTCGAACTCGTCGACGGCGACCAGTTCGGCCAGCGGGCCCCAGCTATCTGCCGAGAAGCCCGGTTTCTTCGCTTCGTCGACCAGACGCTTGGTCACTGAGCTGTACTGCAGCACCGCGCGTGCTCGGCCAGTGTAGTCGCCGATGTGTTCGTCAATGTTCATCGGAGTTGCTCCCGTTTCAGACGCCGTTGGCCATGTAGCGATCCACGACAGAATGGTAGTGACCGATGACGACTTCCTCCTTGACCAGCGACATGTGGTCGAGCCTTCGGTTGCGCAAACCGAGCTGCTGCCGGGGCATCTGTTCGTAATCCTGTTGCAGCGCTTCGAAGTACTTGTAGCTCCCGGGCTCGTCGACTTCGGTGAGCGGGACCCGGAAGGCGTCCCGGTGTTCCGGTGGCAGGTACATGTAGCTGCTGACGTGCCAGAGGCATCGGTTCGGGTCGCCGTCCGGGTGCGGCATGGCCATGACGACGTGGCATTCGCCGGCACGAATGGTCATGAAGTAGTTCGGGAAAAGCACCCAGCCCTGGTTGTCGCTCATCTGGTCGTCGGTGAGTCCACCGACATCCAAGCCCATATCGGTCAGAGTGTCGCGGGTGGCTTGTTGCAGCAGTTTGCGTGCGGTCACGCCCTCGGGGAACTCGACCGAATCGTCCGGCGCACGGTATTGCGCGACCAATTCCTGGAAGCGGGGCATGACCGCGACGGTCGAGGGAAACGTGTCCGGCAGGTTCAGGATGCCCTCGATCTGCCTCTCCGCACTGGCCCCCTTTACCTCGAACGGGGCGACAGCGACGCTGTGATTCTCGAAGAATCGGTATCGCGCGGTCGTCGGATCGACCACGAGCACGCTGAGGAGTTGCGGGTGGATGCCATTGATGTGGTAACCCTCCTCAAAGGCGTCCATGACCACTTTCCAGTTGCATTCCAAGGACTCTCGAACATTCATCACGGTGACCATCTCATCGAGGTGGTACGGGGCGAGCAGTTCGGTGACTTCGGGGCCGAGAAACTCGTTGAGCGGCCGAGCATTTGGATCCGGGTTTAGGAATATAAAGCCGCCGAACGTGTCGACCGGCACTTCCAGCAGTGAGTTTTCACCCTTGTCGATAGGGCCGGCGAGATTCTCCCGCAGCATCCCGCGCAACTTACCGTCCAGGTCGTACGACCAAAGGTGATACTGGCACAGGAAGCCGCGCTTGGCATTTCCGGCGGCGGCGTTGCACAGGATGTTCCCGCGGTGGCGGCAGGCGTTGACGAATCCGCGGAGTTTCTCGTCCTTTCCGCGGACGATCACGAACGATTGGTTCAGAATTCGGTACTGCTTCCAATCGCCCACCTTCGGCAACTCATCGACTCGGCCGGCAATCTGCCATACCCGCATCCAGATGTGCTCGTGCTCCTGTCGCGCGTAGTCACGCGACGTGTACCGGTCGGTCGAGATGCGCATGTTGAAGGCACCGGCTGCGACGTCAGCAAGCCCTAGCCCCGCTTCCTGTGCGACCCACTGTCCGGGTTGGGTCACTTGACTCATGACGATCTCCTCATCGTGGTGACGGTCGCGCGCGCGGGGCTCCACCGGTGACCGTAGGCATACGCGTCGCGCGACACATGCACCATATACACTGATGTATAAGTTATACAACAATGTATCAAAGTGGTCCATATCACATCGGCCGGTTGTTCCTGGCGCGGCGCTGAGGGGTGAGACTGCGGTGGAATTGACGCCAATGGCGCTGCGCAACGGGTCATTTCGATTCGATGCAGAGCACATCGGAGAACTGGGCGATGTGGGAGGATGGGCCGGTGGCTGATCGGTGGACGCGGGAGCGACGCCTCGAGCACACTCGCGGCCTCTTGCTAGATGCCGCCGAGGACATTTTCGCGCGCAAGGGCCTGAGCGGGGCGGCGCTGGAGGATATCGCCGATGCAGCGGGATACACGCGCGGCGCGATCTACTCCCACTTCGGAGCCAAGGAAGAATTGTTTCTTGCGGTGATCGACCGCCAACGGCAACGGTTTCTCGATGGCTTCACCGACGTCATCCAGTCCTACCGCCGGCTCGGCGACATCGATATCGACGAACTCGCCGATCGGTGGAGTGCAGCCAGCGGTGATCCGAACCGTGCCGCGCTCAACTACGAGCTCACGTTGTTTTTGCTGCGGAGCCCGCAGGCGCGCGACAGGCTCGCCGCACAGCGAACGGAGACGATCCGCTCGCTTGCCGAATTCATCGCCAAGGACGTCGCGAGACTTGGGGCGCGGCTCACGATGCCCGCAGATTCGTTGGCGCGCCTTATTCTTGCCGTCAACGACGGCGTCACCCTGGGCAGCGAACTCGACGGAGTGAATCTCTACCGCCCATATCTGCAGCTGGTGGTGTCGGCCATCGCGCCGGCCGGCGACACGCCGTAACTCAGGCGGCGGCAAGTGCGACTAGCCCTGCGGTAACTCCGGCGCCGGCCGGTACTCGGGCTCATACCCCGAGACGTGGATCGGGCTTCCCACCAACCGGAATTCGCCCGCCGTCACAACCACTTCCGGCGTCGCCTCGAGCGCCTCGGGCAGCGTTCGGACGGCGGCCGCCGGAACTCCCAGCGGACGCAGCCGTCGCTCCCACCCGACGGCGCTGTCGGTGGCCAGCATCGCGGTGACGACGGTCAGCACTTCGTCGCGCCGGGCGACTCGCTCGGCCATCGTCTCGAAGCCCCCGATGCCCGCTTCGGCGGCAAACGACTTCCAGAATCCGTCGTGCGTGATGAACAACGCCAGATATCCCTCGGCCGTCGGAAAAAGCTGCGCCGGAACGTAATAGGAGTGGGCGCCGTAGGGGCGACGCTGCGGCTCTACGCCGCTGTTGAGGTAGGCGGACGCGTGGTAGTTCAGCTGGGACAGCATGACGTCGCGCAGCGACACATCCACCTGGCCGCCGGTTCCGGAGATGATCTTGGCCAACAACCCCAGTGCCGCGGTCATTCCGGTGGAATTGTCGGCCGAGGAGTAGCCGGGCAGCGTCGGCGGCCCGTCCGGGTCACCGGTTAGGGCGGCGGTGCCGACGCCCGCCTGCACCACGTAGTCGAAGGCCGGGTCGTCGCCGCCGTACAGGCCGAAGCCGGTGATCGCCACGCAGACGATCTTCTCGTTGTGCCGGCGTAACTCGTCGTAGGTCAGGCCGAGCCGACGGATGGCGGACGGCTTCAGGTTGACCAGCAGCGCGTGCGATCCGGCGACCAGTTCGCCCAATCGCTGCTGTCCCACATCGGAATTCAGGTCCAGCGTGATGCTGGATTTGTTGCGGTTGAGGCTGGCGAAGTAGGTGGCGCCGACGCTGCGGGAGATCTCGCCGCCGGCGGGTTCGATCTTGGTGACCTCGGCACCGAGGTCGGCGAGCAGCATGGTCGCATACGGACCCGCCAGCATGGTGCCGACCTCGAGGATGCGTACCCCGGCCAGCGGTCCGGTGTTGTTTGCGGTCAACGCAATTCCGCGGCGAGTGAGGCGATCATTTCGCGGGTGCGCTGCTTGGAGGCGACCAGCTCGTCGCGGTTGTCGCCGATCGGCAGCAGCCGCACCGACAGATCCGTCACACCGGCGTCGGCGAATCGGCGCATCCGGGCCAGGATCGCCTCCTCATCGCCGGCCGCACACAGATCACCGACATCGCGGGCATCGCCGCGGTCGAGCAGGCGCTGGTAGTTGGGCGACACCTCGGCCTCGCCCAGGATGCGGTTGGCCCGCTCCTTGGCCTCATCGACTTGCCCAGGCGCACACAGGCATACCGGGATTCCCGCGACGATCCGCGGTGCGGGCCGGCCGGCGTCCGCGGCGGCCTTGGTGATCTTCGGCGCGATGTGATCGCCGATCGCGCGCTCGTCGGCCATCCACAGCACGGTGCCGTCGGCGAGTTCACCGGCGATCTGCAGCATCACCGGTCCCAGCGCGGCGACGAGCACCGGCATCGGGGTATCGGCCCCGATCGCCAACGGATTGTGCACCTTGAACGAATCGTTCTCGACATCAACCGATCCCGGCCCGGCAACGGCGGCGCTGAGCACCTGCAGGTAATCGCGGGTGTAGGCGGCCGGCTTCTCGTACGGCAGACCGAGCATGTCCCGGATGATCCAGTGGTGCGAGGGCCCGACACCAAGCGCCAGCCGTCCACCGGCCACCGCATGCGTCGAAAGCGCCTGGCGGGCAAGGGCGATCGGGTGCTGGGCCTGCAGCGGCACCACGGCGGTGCCCAACTCGATGCGCGAGCTGTGGGCGGCCATCAGCGACACCATGGTCAGGCAGTCGAAGTCGTTGGGCACCTGCGGCATCCACGCCGTGTCCAGGCCCGCGGACTCGGCCCATTCGATATCGGAGGCCAGTCTGTCCACCTTGCGGGCCATGTCGCCACGCTCGGCGCCGATCATTACTCCGACGCGCATGATTCCTCCGTGACTGGGTCGGGAGTGCCGGTCAGTGCGCGGATGTCGCGCACCAGGTTGTCCAACGGTGTCCCGGTGGGGAATACCGCGGCGGCGCCGGCGGAGAGCAGCTTGGGGACGTCGGCGTGCGGGATGGTGCCCCCGACGACGACGGCGATGTCGGCGGCGTCGGCGGCGCGCAGGGCCTCCACGGTGCGCGCGGTGAGGGCCAGGTGGGCACCGGACAGGATACTCAACCCCACCACCGCCACGTCCTCCTGGACGGCGATCGAGGCGATGTCCTCGATGCGCTGGCGGATGCCGGTGTAGATGACCTCGAACCCGGCGTCACGCAGGGTGCGGGCGACGATCTTCGCGCCGCGGTCATGCCCGTCCAGGCCGGGTTTGGCAACGAGAACGCGGACGGCCATCTAGAACACCACCGGTTGCTGGAATTCGCCCCAGACCGCCTTGAGCGCGGAGACCATTTCCCCGACCGTGCAGTACGCGTTGGCGCAGTCGATCAGCTTGTGCATCAGATTGTCGTCTCCCTCGGCTGACCGTGACAGCGCAGCCAGCGTGGATTTCACTGCGGCCGAATCCCTTTCGGCCTTGACCTTGGACAGCCGCTTGAGCTGCAGATCACGCCCTTCGGCATCGAGTTCATAGGTGATGACATCGTGCGCGAGTTCCTCGGTCACGAACCGGTTGACCCCGACGACGGGCCGAGTGCCGGCTTCGACGTCCTGATGCAGGTTGAAGGCTTCGTCGGCGATCAGGCCCTGCAGGTAACCGTCCTCGATGGCCTGCACCATTCCGCCGTGCCGCTCGAGGTCGGACATGATCTCGATGATGCGCTCCTCGGTCGCATCGGTCAGCGCCTCCACGAAGTAGGAGCCGCCGAGCGGGTCGGCGACGCTGGCGACGCCCGTTTCGTGCGCCAGGATCTGCTGGGTGCGCAGCGCCAGGGTGGTGGTCTCCTCGGTCGGCAGGGCGAACGGCTCGTCCCAGGCCGCCGTGAACATCGACTGCACACCGCCCAGCACCGCGGCCATCGCCTCGTAGGCCACCCGGACGATGTTGTTGTGGGCCTGCGGCGCGTACAACGACGCGCCGCCACAGACGCAACCGAAGCGGAACATCGCCGCCTTCGCCGTTTTCGCCCCGTAGCGCTCCTGCACGATCGTCGCCCAACGACGGCGTCCCGCACGGTATTTGGCGATCTCCTCGAAGAAATCCCCGTGGGTGTAGAAGAAGAACGAGATCTGCGGCGCGAACTGGTCGATGGTCATGCGGCCGCGCTCGACCACGGTGTCGCAATACGTCACCCCGTCGGCCAGGGTGAACGCCATCTCCTGCACGGCGTTGGCCCCCGCATCGCGGAAGTGCGCGCCGGCCACCGAAATCGCGTTGAACCGGGGAACCTCGGCCGCGCAGAATTCGATCGTGTCGGCGATCAGTCGCAGCGAGGGCTCCGGCGGCCAGATCCAGGTACCGCGCGAGGCGTACTCCTTGAGGATGTCGTTCTGGATGGTCCCGGTGAGCTTCTCCCGCGGGATCCCCTTCTTCTCGGCGGCGGCGACGTAGAACGCCAGCAGGATCGCCGCCGTCCCGTTGATCGTCATGCTCGTGCTGAGCTTGTCCAACGGGATGCCGTCGAACAGGATCTCGAAGTCGGCCAGGGTGTCCACCGCGACGCCGACCCGGCCGACCTCCTCGCCGAACTCGGGGTCGTCGGAGTCGTATCCGCACTGCGTGGGCAGGTCGAGCGCCACCGACAGCCCCGTCCCGCCCTGCTCCAGCAGGTAGCGATAACGGCGGTTGGATTCCTCGGCGGTGCCGAATCCCGAGTACTGGCGGAAGGTCCAGAGCTTGCCGCGATAGCCGGACGCGAAGTTACCCCGGGTGAAGGGGAACTCCCCCGGTTGCGGAGGCTCCGCGCTTACATCCGCCGGCCCGTATACGGGCTGCAGCGGGATACCAGACGGAGTGTGGGCCGTATTATCCATCGGTGAATAACGTACTTGCAAAAAAAGAGAATGCCAATACCACATGCTTGACCAGGTAAAAGGAGGCTCCATGCCCAACGGTTCGCTCGTCGATCGCACCGTCGTCATCTCTGGTGGCAGCCGCGGAATCGGGCTCGCGATCGGAATCGGCGCGGCCAGGCAGGGCGCCAACGTGGTGCTCCTGGCCAAGACCGACACCCCGCACCCCCGCCTGCCCGGGACCGTGCACACCGCCGCGGCCGAGGTCGAGGCCGCCGGCGGCAAGGCGCTGGCGGTCGTCGGCGACGTCCGTCGCGAAGAGGACGTGCAACGCGTGGTGGATGCGGCGGTGCAACGGTTCGGCGGCGTCGACGTCTGCGTCAACAACGCCAGCGCCATCGCAGTGGAACCGACGGCCAAGTTGTCGGCCAAGAAGTACGACCTGATGCAGGAGATCAACCTGCGCGGCACCTTCCTGCTGACCAAGGCGTGCGTGCCGCACCTGGAGAAATCCGCCAACCCGCACGTGCTGACCATCTCGCCACCGGTGAACATGAACCCCCGTTGGCTGGGAGAGCACCCGGCCTACACGCTGTCCAAGTACGGCATGACGCTGCTGTCGCTGGGCTGGGCGGTGGAATTCGCCGACGCCGGGATCGGCGTCAATTGCCTTTGGCCGCAGACGTATATCGCCACCGCGGCGGTGGCGAACATGGCCGACGGGGACAAGCTGGCCGAGTCGTCGCGCAGCCCCGAGATCATGGCCGACGCCGCCGTCGAGATCATCTCTCGCCCCAGCCGCGAAGCGACCGGCAACTGCTACATCGACGCCGACGTTCTGCACTCCGCCGGCGTCGAGGACCTGTCCCGGTACGGCGGCGGTGACCAACCGATTCCGGACCTGTTCCTCGACTGAGCGCCTATGCGCGGCAGATGATTTCGCCATGCGGGATGGCGATCCAGCCGTCCGGGGCGGCGGCCCATTGCCGCCACGCGGCGGAGATCTCCTCGAGTTGCGCGGTGCTCGCCAGATCGAGGCTCACCAGGTCGCGGGCCACGGTGGAGTGCAGAATTCGGTCGGCCCACATTCCGCCCCACCAGTCGCGCGTCGCGGGCGTGGCATAGCACCACAGGCTGCCGGTGGGCGTGATGTCTTCGAATCCCGCCTGCTGCGCCCACGACAGCAGTCGTCGGCCCGCGTCCGGTTCGCCGCGGTTGGCGCGCGTGACGCGCTGGTAGAGGTCTCGCCACAGGTCGAGCGCCGGCAGTTCGGGGTACCAGACGAACCCCGAGTAATCGGCGTCGCGGGCCGCCACGATGCCGCCCGGCGCGCACACCCGCCGCATCTCCCGCAGGGCTGCGACCGGATCGGCGACGTGCTGTAGCACCTGATGCGCGTGCACGACATCGAAAGTGTCGTCGGGGAATTCAAGATGGTGCACGTCGGCGGTCGCGAACGAGACGTTGGACAGCGCACGTCGCTGGACTTCGGCACGGGCAACATCGAGCACGTCGGCGACCTGGTCGACGGCGGTGACCGCCCCGGGCGCGACGAGGGCGGCCAGGTCAGCGGTGATGGTGCCGGGTCCGCACCCGACGTCGAGCACGGACAGCCCCGGCTTCAGGTACGGCAGCAGGTATGCCGCGGAGTCTTCGGCGGTGCGTCGCTGATGCGAGCGCAACACCGACTCATGGTGTCCGTGCGTGTAGGTCGCTCGATCTTCGTCGTTCACTGTGACCCCTTGACTGCCGCGTCTCGTCTGGCAGCTTACGCCGTCTGGTCACATCATGAAATACACGTCTCATAATTTGAGACGCCTAGTCGACAGGCACGTTGAGAATCGGTTGGTCGATGCCGGCTCCCGGGCCATCGAAATGCCACCACTCCCCCGAATACACCTTCAACCCGCCGTAGTTCATGGCGTTGCGCAGCGCGGCCCGGTTCGCCACCGCGTCGGGACTGATGCCCTGCGTATTGAAAGCGGTTGCTCGGGAGGTGAAGTCGTCGAAGTCGGTGCCCATGTCGGCCAGACAGAGCCCACCCGCGTGTTGACCGGACGGGCACGGCTGCTGCGGCGTCGTGAAGGTCACGTCGACCGAACGCCCCGACTCATGGCTGCGCGCGTACGGTCCCGGACGGGCGACCCACGCGGGGTTGGGGACCAGGTTGAACATCTTGACCTGAACGTCGTGCGGCCGATAGCAGTCCCAGAACACCAGCACGTGGCCCTGCGGGCGCAACGCGTCGGCCGCGGCGGCCAGGCCGGACGCCATCGATTGGTGCACAAGGCATCTGGCATCGGAGGGGTACAGCTGCGTGTGGGTGAAGTTGTTGGTGGTCGCGTAGCGCAGATCGAGCACCGCGTCGGGAACGACGGTACGGATGTCGACGAAGCCGGCCGCACGCGCGGCATCGCTGACCGGCGGCACGTCGGGGCTCGCATGGGCAGGTGCGGCCGCCAACAGCGCGACCGCGCAGCCCACCGTTAGCGAGAGGAGCGGACGGAGATCATGACGCATCCCGCCATTGTCGCGGCCGCTCGCCGATTATCCGGTTAAGGACGGCCATTGATGTACGCCGGTTGATCATCTATCGTCGGGTAGCCGATCGGCTAGTCTCTGGCCGACGGTCGAAGGAGCGACGGCGATGGCCAAGTTCGGCGTGGGTGTCATGCACAACACCATCAATTCGCGCTTCGGCCCAAAGCCCTTGATCCACGCCGATTACCTGACCGGGTTGGCCTGCGGCGCCGACTCGTTCTGGGTGGCCGACCACCTCAACTCCGTGCTGCCGCCGTCGATGTGGACGCCCAAGCACGTGGGGGCGGCCCGCCTGATCCCGAAGATGGACGCCCATCTGGAACCGTGGACGATGCTGGGATATCTGGCGGGCCGCAACCGCCTCGGCCGGATGCGCCTCGGGGTGGCCGTGACCGATACCGGGAGGCGCAACCCCGCCGTCACCGCGCAGGCGGTGGCATCCTTGCACCTGCTGACCCGGGGCCGCGCGGTTCTGGGCATCGGAACCGGCGAGCGGGAAAGCAATGCCCCCTACGGCGTGGATTGGACCAAGCCGGTGGCGCGCTTCGAGGAAGCGGTGGCCACCATCCGCGCGCTATGGAATTCCAATGGCGAGTTGGTCACTCGCGACTCCCCGTTTTTCCCGTTGCACAATGCGACGTTCGCGCTTCCCCCATACAGGGGCAAGTATCCCGAGATCTGGATCGCCGCACACGGGCCCCGCATGATGCGGGCGACCGGCCGCTACGCCGACGGCTGGTTCCCGGGGACCACGCGCGCCGTCGAATACGGTGAGCAGCTCGAGATGGTTCGCACCGCGGCGTCGGATGCCGGGCGCGATCCGATGGCCATCACGCCGGCGCTCATCCGGTTCATCGTGACGGGCCGTTCCCGCGATGAGATCGACGAAGTGGTGGAATCCGACATCGCCAAAGTGTTCACGCTCAACTCCCCCGCCAAGGACTGGGCCCGCCACGGCGCCGAACATCCACTGGGCGCGGACTTCACCGGCGTCCAGGACCTCATTCCCCAACTGATCGACGAGCGGACGGCGCTGTCATACGCGGCGAAGGTGCCGCGGTCGCTCGTCAAGGAGCTGTTCGCGGTGGGGACACCCGACGAGGTGATCGCACAGATTGCGGAGTTCCGCGACAACGGCCTGCGCTATCTCGTCGTGGGCAATGCCGGTGCGATTCAACCGAGTCTGCGCAAGAGCGCGTCCGCAACCACGCCCTACGTCAAGGTCGTTCGGGGCTTGAGGAAGCTGTGAGGAGGGTGCCGCAATGCCGATGATCGACCTGACGTTCATTCGTGGCTCGCTGGATGATCAGGCGCTGAACCGGTTGACCGATGAGCTGGTCACCGTACTGCTGCGCACCGAACGCGCGCCGGACACACCGTTTTTGCGCGACAACACCTGGGTGTACCTGCACCCGCTGGAGGAAAACGAACTTTCGATCGGCGGGCGCGGACCCGGCGAGCCCCGGTTCAGAGTCGACCTGACGGTGTTCAAAGGCGCCCTCGATCGGGCCCGCAAGGAACAACTCGCCGCCGACGTGCACGCCGCGGTGTGCGGCGCGGCGGAGATCGAACCGCAGGGCGCACGGGCCTTTCACGTTTGGACGTTGATCCACGAAATCCCCGAAGGAAATTGGGCCGGTGGCGGCAACGTCATCTACTACCAGCAGGTGAAAGGCCTTGCGGCACAGGACTGACGCCCGTCAGTCGGCGTGGGTGAACTCGATGTGCAACTCCTTGAGCCCGCGCAGCAAGAACGTGGACTCGAACTGGTAGTCGCGGTTGGGCGCCACACCGTGCTTGGCCTCACTGATCCGGATGTCCCGCGTTCGGTCCAGGAGGCGGTTGACGGTGATCTGGCCCTCCACGCGCGCCAGCGGTGCGCCCGCGCAGGTGTGGATTCCGCGACCGAACGCGATGTGCTCGCGGACGTTCTTCCGGTCAACCTGGAATTCGTTGGGGTTCGCGAATTTTCGGGGGTCACGGTTGGCCGCTCCCAGGCACAGCATGATGACCGTGCCGGCCGGGATGTGCACTCCGCCCAGGGTGGTGGTCTTGCGCGCCAGCCGGAAGTCGACCTTCGTCGGGCTCTGCATGCGCAGCGCCTCTTCGATGAACGAGCCGATCAGGCTTCGGTCGGCGCGCAGCCGCGCCTGAAGCTCGGGTTGGTCACCGAGGACCTGCACCGCGGCGCTCAACAGCTTGGTCACGGTCTCCTGACCGGCCGCGAACAGGAAGGTGGCCGGCCGCACGACCTCCAAAAGCGGTGGGGTCGAGCCGTCGGGGTACGTGGCGGTGGCCAGGCCGGTCAGCACGTCCTCGCGGGGGCGCTTCCGCCGGTCGGCGATGTAGGCACTGAACAGGTCATCGAGGTACTGCAACGGGTTGCTGCCAACCGGTTCGTGATCGAGCGCGCCCACCCTGGCGCCCGGCGCGTTACCGGCTCCGAGGTTGCGGCGAATCTCGGCACGGTCTTCGTCGGGAACCCCGAGCAGATCGGCGATCGCCAGCGTCGCGAACGGCTTGGCGTACTCACCGAGGAACTCACACTGACCGTTGGCGATGAACTCGTCGAACTGCCGGTCCGCCAATTGCCAGATGTAGTCCTTGTTTTCCTGCAGGCGACGCGGCGTGAGCAGCCGCCCGAGCAGGGAGCGCGCCTTTTCGTGTTCGGGCGGATCCATGACGACCATGTGCTCGAAGATCGGGAACTCGTGGCGATGCGCTTCGATCTGGTCGCTGATGTCGTCACCTTCCGGGGTGAACGGCAGCGGCGGGAACGGACCACCGATCGCGTTGACCGCGGAGAACGAAGCGACGTCTTTGAAGGCGGCCTGGACCTCCTGGTAACCGGTGACGGCCACGACCCCGTAATGCGGCTCGCGGAACACCGGGCCCTGGCCGCGCAGGTAATCCCAGTAGGCATACGGATCTTGGGCGATGTCTGGGTCGGTGAAGTAGTCGGCGTCGGCGAGTTCAGTCATGAGTTCGATTCCTTTTCCTGGCCTACCAAGCCGCGCATCACGCGCCCCCGGCGACCACGCTGATGGCCTGGCGCGGGCAGGCGGCCAGGGCGGCTTCGACGCTGTGGCGCAACGCTTCACCCGGGTCCTCGTCGCAGGTTGCGACGTCGTCGCCGAGCTCGAAAACCTCCGGGGCGATCTCCACGCACAGGGCGTGCGCCTCACACTGCCGGGGATCCACCCGGACACGCAGGCGTGTGGTCGTCATCGGCCCCTCCATCCCCGGTTACGTCATACGTGACTGATCGATCGACCAAATTGCTAGGATGCGGTATGCCTACCACGGATCGCGCAGGCCGGTCAAGCAAGACCGGCGCGCCCAACGCCGCGGCGACTCGCCAAAACAGGAGGGGCGCCGATGCGGGGGCGCGCGGCAAGCTGATCGAGGCCACCGCCCGGATCATGCGCGAGGAGGGCTATGCCGCGGCCACGTCGCGGCGGGTGGCCGCGGAGGCCGGCGTCAAGCAGGCCCTGGTTTATTACTACTTCCCGACCATGGACGATCTGTTCGTGGAGGTGCTGCGCGCCGGTGCCGAGACCGCGCTGGCACGCATGCGCGCCCTGCTGGCCGACGACGACCCGCTGCAGGCGCTGTGGTTGATGAACAGCGATTCCGCCGTGACGACACTGAATGCCGAGTTCATGGCATTGGCCAACCACCGCAAGGCAATTGGCGCCGAACTCAAGGCCTACGCCGAGCGGGTACGTGACATCGAGACGGCGGCCGTCACGATGGTGCTGCGCGCCAACCACGTCGATCTCGAGCAATACCCGCCGGTGGCCATCTCGATGCTGATCGCGCAGGTGGCGCGCAGCCTGTGCAACGAGAGCGCGGTCGGCGTCACCCAAGGGCACGACGAGTTGCGCGCGTTCGTCGAACGCCAGATGGGTCTGCTGAAGGCACCCGCGGCCGGACCGATACCGAGCAGCTAGAGCCGGCGACCACTCAGGCGACGACCCCCGCCTCGCTTCCGCCGGGCAGCGCCAAATCGTGCGACCGTCCCGACCGTCTGTTGACACCGCGCCCAAACGGTGCCACCCTTCCTGATCGATCGACAAACAATTGAAGTCGACCGAAACAAAGTGCGCCGGGCCTTCGTCATCCCGGCCTCTCAGATCAGTGAGGTGCAGTCATGGGCGGAAGAGTCGAGGGCAAGGTTGCGTTCATCACCGGGGCGGCCCGTGGCCAGGGCCGCAGCCACGCGGTGCGCCTGGCGCAGGAGGGTGCCGACATCATCGCCGTCGACATCTGCACCCCGATCAGCAGCAGCAGCGAGATCCCACCGTCGACGCCGGATGACCTGGCCGAGACGGCCGACCTGATCAAGGGCCTCAACCGCCGGATCGTGACCGCCGAAGTCGACGTGCGCGACTACGACGCCCTGAAAGCGGCGGTGGACAGCGGAGTCGAACAACTCGGCCGCCTGGACATCATCTGCGCCAACGCCGGGATCGGCAACGGCGGCCAGACTCTCGACAAGACCAGTGAAGACGACTGGCGAGACATGATCGACGTCAATCTCTCCGGCGTCTGGAAGACGGTCAAAGCCGGTGTGCCGCACCTGATTTCCCAAGGACAGGGTGGATCGATCATCCTGACCAGCTCGGTCGGTGGGCTCAAGGCTTACCCGCACACCGGTCACTACATCGCCGCCAAACACGGCGTCGTCGGGCTGATGCGTACCTTCGCGGTCGAACTCGGCCAGCACTTCATCCGGGTGAACTCCGTTCATCCGACCAACGTGAACACGCCCATGTTCATGAACGAGGGAACGATGAAGCTGTTCCGGCCGGACCTGGAGAACCCCGGCCCGGACGACCTCAAGGTCGCCGCGCAGTTCATGCACGTACTGCCGGTCGGCTGGGTCGAGGCGGTGGACATCAGCAACGCGGTGCTGTTCCTGGCATCCGACGAATCGCGTTGCATCACAGGCCTTCCGGTCACCGTCGACGCCGGGAGCATGCTCAAGTAGCTGCAGGCGCCGGTTTTCGGCCCGCCCCAAGGCCCTGTCGCCCCGGATCGCAACGCGGCGGCTACGGACAGTTCATAGCCGCGACATCTCCTGTCAGGTTCAGGCCTCATCAGTTTCGCTATTACGATCAGCCAATGCGCGCGGTCGAACGCGAGCTGGCCAAAGAACGCGAGGGCAGGTCGATGACGACGAGCGAAGAACGCAAGGCCGTAACCGATGCGCCCGAGGGCGAGCAGCCAAGCGCGTCAGAAGAAGACGGTAAACCCAGACACCGCGGCGTCATCCAAGCTTTCACCGCACTCTGTGTCCGGTATGTCGAACGGCTGATGCCCGACCCTTACCTGTTCGCGGTCATTCTCACCGTCATCGTCGCCGCGCTGGTTGCGTTCTTGGTGCGCGGCGCCTCGGCGGGCGGCATGCTCAAGGCGTGGTACGGGGGCGTGTGGGGATCGCAAAACATCTTCACCTTCGCCTTCCAGATGGTCTTGATCCTGGTGACCGGTTACACGCTCGCCGAGGCCCCGATTCTGAAGCGCGCCATCGTGTATATCGCGGGCAAGCCGAGGAACCAGGTGCAGGGAGCCCTGCTTTGTTTCGGCTTGAGCGCCGCACTGTCCCTCCTGAACTGGGGGCTCGGGTTGGTCGCGGGTGCGCTGATCGCGCGCCAGGTCGCGAAGCGCTTCACCGACACACATTTCGGCTATCTCATCGCGGCGGCGTTCATGGGCTTCATCGTCTGGACGCAGGGACTGTCGTCGTCGATCGCGCTGGCGAACACGGACGACGGCAGCCCAATCAACGTGATCCACAAGATGACTGGCGCCACGGTGCCGCTCACGCTGACCATCTTCGAGCCCTACAGCTGGCTGTCGGTGATCGTCGTGCTGGCGCTACTCGCGCTTGCGATCTGGCGCATGCAGCCGACGCAGAGCCTTGCGCCCGATCCCGCCGTGTTCGAGGACGAGGGCCAGATCGAGGCCAAGGCCGAGGGCAAGCGATCGTTCGCCGAATGGCTGGAAAACCAGTGGATTCTCAATGTCCTCGTGTTCGCCGCGGGCATCGCCTACTTCTGCCTCAGCGGTTTCGCGCTGAACATCTCGTCGATGATCATGTTGTTCACGATCACCAGTGCGCTGCTGCACCGCACGCCGATCCGGTTCATCCGGGCATTCACCGGCGCCGCGAAGGTGTCTGGCCCGCTGCTGCTGCAGTACCCGCTCTACGGCGGTCTGGTTGCTCTGCTCGGCTATGCGCCCCCGCACGCCGGCGCCAAGGCCGTGCCCCTGCAGACGCTGCTGGCCCACGGGCTGGTGAGCGGCGCGACGCAGTACACGCTGCCGTTTTTTACCTTCATCGGCTCGTTGATCATCAGCTTGTTCGTGCCGTCCGGCGGCGGGCACTGGGCCGTGCAGGGCCCGATCGCGGTCGACTCGGCGCGCGCGGTCGGTCAGACCTCACCGGCCTACCTCGGGTTGATGTCCATGGCGGTCGCCGTGGGCGAAGGGGTGGCGAACATGATCCAGCCGTTCTGGTTGCTGCCCCTGCTCGCGATCGCGAAACTCAATGTCCGTCAGGTGATGGGCTTCACGATCGTCGCGTTCCTGATCGGGTTGGCGGTGTTGGGGGCCACCACTCTGATTGCGCCTTACCTGGTTTGACGCCGCGCGACGTCGAGAACTCGCACATCCTTGGTGGCCAGGGGCGGGATCGAACCGCCGACCTTCCGCTTTTCAGGCGGACGCTCGTACCGACTGAGCTACCTGGCCGGAGGGCAGCGATTGCCTCGCCGCGCTTGGCGACCCTGACGGGACTCGAACCCGCGACCTCCGCCGTGACAGGGCGGCGCGCTAACCAACTGCGCCACAGGGCCTTGCTGCTGCTCCGCGTCACCGCGTCGCGTACCCCCAACGGGATTCGAACCCGTGCTACCGCCGTGAAAGGGCGGCGTCCTAGGCCACTAGACGATGGGGGCCAGAACCGAATCACTCCGGGGTACTCGCAACGTGGTTTCGTTGGGAGCCACGTCAGCTTAGGTCACGGTGTGCCCAATCCTCAAACGAGCCTCATTTTCGGTCCAAGTATCCTGAATCTCCGCGGCCCCTATAGCTCAGTTGGTAGAGCTACGGACTTTTAATCCGCAGGTCCTAGGTTCGAGTCCTAGTGGGGGCACCACAACGCGCACGGCCCGCTCCGCGCACCGCAATCATCACCCGAGCACCGCGCTGCTGTAGGTGACATCGGCGAAGGCCGCCGCGACGTCGTCGTCGGCGTAGACGAATCCGTTGGCCGCATGCAGCTCCGCAATGGTCCGGGAGTTGGTCTGCCAGCCGCGCTGGTTCAGGTGATCGACGATGTGGCTGCGCCGGCCGTGGTAGACGAGATCGTTGAAGTCGATCTCGAACCCGAGTTCGCTCATCCGGTCGTGGTGGGCGCGCCACCGCGGGTCGGCGAAAACGGCAGTGTCAGGCACGAATTCGAAGGCGAGACGGCTGCCCGGCGCGCTCAGCGTCGTGATGTTGTCGAACAGCGCGTCTTGAGCTTCGTCGGGCAGGTACACCACCAGGCCTTCGGCGCTCCATGCCGAGGGGGCCTGCGGGTCGAATCCGGCCGCCTGCAGGGCTGAGGCCCAGTCGTCGCGCAGGTCGATGGCGACGGTGCGCCGCTCGGCGGTCGGCTCGGCGCCCAGGTCGCCCAGCGTCAGCGTCTTGAATTCGATCACCTCTGGCATGTCGACCTCGTAGACGATCGTCCCCGCCGGCCAGGGCAGCCGGTAGGCGCGGGAATCGAGGCCCGACGCGAGGATCACCGCCTGGCTGATGCCGCTGCGGGTCGCGTCCAGAAAGAATTGGTCATAGAACCGGGTTCGGCAGGCCATCCCCTGCGCCATCCGCCGCGGGTCGAACTCCGTCTTACCGCCGGCCGCGATTTCGCCGTTGACCAACCGGACGTAGACGTCGATCCCGACCGCGCGCACCAGCGGTGCGGCGTACGGGTCGTCGATCAGCTTGGCGTCGGATGACAGCGCCCGCTGGGCGGCCACCATCGTCGCCGTCGCCCCGACACTCGTCGCCAGGTCCCAACGATCACGTTCGGCGCGCGCCATGGTGCCCCCTTAATCGGGTCAGAAAAAAACATAGACAATCTAGTTAGTATCACAAGGTCGCATCCGGGCCCGCGGGACTACTCTCCGAGTTATCTGCTCCCGTTCTACGCCGGAGGATCCGTGACCGATTTCGCCCAGCGAACGATCGACCTCGCTCGCCGAAACGTGACTGAGGGTGGCCGCCCGTTCGCAACCGTCATCGTCCAAGACGGCGCGGTACTGGCCGAGAGCGCCAACAAGGTGGCCCAGACGAACGATCCCACCGCCCACGCGGAAATCCTGGCGATCCGCGAGGCCTGCATGAAGCTGGGCACCGAGCACCTCGTCGACGCCACTATCTACGTGTTGGCGCATCCATGCCCGATGTGCCTGGGCTCGCTGTACTACTGCTCACCCAAGGAAGTCGTCTTCCTGACCACCCGGGACAGCTACGAGCAGTACTACCTGGATGACCGCAAGTACTTCGAGTTGTCCACGTTCTACGACGAATTCGCGAAGGAATGGGACCAGCGACGCCTGCCCATGCGCTACGAGCCCAAAGACGACGCCGTGCAGGTCTACCGGCTCTGGAACGAGCGCAACGGCGGCCGCCAGTCGACGGTGGTCCCCTCGGCCTGATCCGCGCCCTTGGCAGCTTGACCGGCTATCGCTAGTATTTGCGTATGCATGCAGATAATGGCAAAGGCCGCTTGCCCGACGACCAGGCCAGCCTGGTGGTCGAGGTGTTCCGGATGCTGGCCGATGCGACTCGCGTGCAGGTGCTCTGGTCGTTGACCGACGACGAGATGTCGGTCAACGAACTCGCCGAGCACGTGGGCAAACCGGCGCCGTCGGTTTCCCAGCACCTCGCGAAGCTGCGGATGGCACGCCTGGTCCGCACCCGCCGGGAGGGCACGACGATTTTCTACAGCCTGGAAAACGACCACGTCCGCCAGCTCGTCATCGACGCGGTCTTCAACGCCGAGCACGCCGGCCCCGGGGTGCCCGGTCACCACCGCCGCGACAGCGGGCTCAAGGCCGTCGCCGAGTCGCCCCGACCGCCCAGCCGGCAGCGCAGCGCCGGCAACTGAGCGAGCAATAGCCACAAGGCATTTCACAAAGGAGAGAACAGCCATGAGCGAACAGCACACCCACGACGAGCCACACGCGCACGAGCACCAGCACGGCGACGTGACGCACGACCATGCGCACACGAGCCACGAGCACGAGCACGTCGAGCACGAACACTCACACGCGCACGCCGACGGCACCGAGCACACCCACGCGCACGTGCATCAGGCGGGCCTGGAAGAAGTTCACGGTCACACCCACGACGCATAGCGCGACCGGCGCCCGGTCGGCTCAGGAGACCGTCGGGCAGTAATGCTTCGGGTCGCCGCGCTCGTCTTCGGGCGGCAGGTTGCGCGCCGGTGTCTGCACCAGCGGCGTGTCGAGCGGGATACGGCCACTGGCGCGGTCCAAACCGGCCCGGGCCCGCGGGTGCTTGCGGAATCGGGGCGGCACCAGGGCGAACACGCCACGGACGAGGTCGCCGAAGCGCCGGTGCAGCCACTCGTCGCGGCGTGACCAGCGGTAGCCCATCAGCTCGCGCACCGGTGGGTCGTACAGGCCGACCGTCAGCCAGACGAAGAACGGCGCCAGCAGTTTGCGTTGCGCGGCCCATAACGGATCCGGAATCCATTGCGCGAACGGGGGTTTCGGCAGCTCGGTCAGATCGAGCACGGCCCGTGCCGCCCAGTTGTTCTCCAGCACGTTGCGGCACATGTGGTCCCAGTAGACCTGGAATTCCTCCCAGGAAGCGGGCACCGGCCGCATGCTCATGCCGTACATCCGGTACCACTCGACGTGTTCGTCGAACAGTTGGCGCTTCTGTTCCTCGGTGATCCCGCCGCAGAATCGCTCGGCCACATGGATGGTGCCCATAAAGAAGGTGGAGTGCGCCCAGTAGAAGACGTCGGGGTTCAACGCGTGGTAGCGCCGGCCCTGTTCGTCGACCCCCTTGATGTCGGTGTGGTAGTCGCGCACCTCGGCGCCCGTGCCCGGGGCACGGTCCCCGTCGAACACGACTCCCCCGATGGGATACAACGAACGCAGCAGACGCGGCCAGCGCTCCCGGAAGAACGTGGAGTGATCGATGACCGCCGCCCCCAGCTGCGGGTGCATGTTCTGCATCGAACCCGCCCACGGACCCTGCAGCATGCCCCGCCAGTCCCCGAAGTACCGCCAGGTCAGCGAGTCGGGTCCCAGCGGCGCGGGCGGCGCGTCGTACCCCGCCGGCGACACCGGGCAACCACCCGCGACACCGTCGGACGCGTCCGCCGGCCGGGCACAAACCGACTGCTCAGCGGCGCCGACGACGTCGCTACGCGCTACGTCGCTGGTCAGAGGGCGCGATGCGGACGTATCTTGAGTCACTATTGGATCCCTTATAGGTATCGTGAATTTTTGACTACAACCGTTGTCAATTTAGAGCTTAGGAGCGATGTGCAGACGGGTCAACGACGGGGACGCTGGACCGGCGTCCCCTTGGAGAGTCGCCTCGCGCTTCGCCGTGACAACCTCATCAGCGCCGGCGTGCAGCTACTCGGCAGTCCCGGCGGGCCGGCGCTGACCGTGCGCGCGGTCTGCCGTGAGGCAGCGCTGACCGAACGCTACTTCTACGAAAGCTTCGCCGACCGTGACGAATTCGTGCGCGCGGTTTACGACGATGTCTGCACGCGCGCGATGAACACCCTGACATCGGCGACGACCCCACGCGAGGCCGTCGAGCGGTTCGTCGAGCTGATGGTCGACGACCCGGTCGGTGGACGGGTGCTGTTGCTGGCGCCGGCGGTGGAGCCGGTGCTGACCCGCTCCGGCGCGGAGTGGATGCCCAATTTCATCGATCTGTTGCAGCGCAAGCTGTCCCGGATCGGCGACGCCGTGCTGCAGAAGATGATCGCCACCAGCCTGGTGGGCGGGCTCTCGGGCCTGTTCACGGCCTATCTGGCCGGGCAGCTGGGCGCCACCCGCCAGCAGTTCATCGATTACTGCATCAACATGCTCTACATCACGGCCGCGCCGTACGTCCCGGCCGGCGAGCTCGGCAAGTCGCAGTAACGCGCGTTTTCTTTTCCGCCGCATCGGCAAGCCGTACAACTGAACCTATAAAGCGCTTGGGCCGGAAACCGGCATCAAAACGTCATCTGGCGCGCCGGACCAGGAACTTGATGCTACTGAGGTACACAGATATATTGACTGCTACCCATCGACACAGATAACTGGAGGCCGTATGTCAGCCGGGCTGACCGACTTACAACTGCTTCACGAACTCGAGCCGTTCGTCGAGAAGTACCTGAATCGGCACGAGAGCATGCACAAGAACTGGAACCCGCACGACTACATCCCGTGGTCGGACGGCAAGAACTATTACGCGCTGGGCGGGCAGGACTGGGAGCCAGGTCAGTCGCAGCTGTCTGATGTCGCCCAGGTGGCGATGGTGCAGAACCTGATGACCGAGGACAACCTGCCGTCGTATCACCGCGAGATCGCGATGAACTTCGGCATGGATGGCGCCTGGGGACAGTGGGTCAACCGGTGGACCGCCGAGGAGAACCGGCACGGGATCGCGCTGCGCGATTACCTGGTGGTGACCCGCGCGGTCGACCCTGTCGAGCTGGAGAAGCTGCGCATCGAGGTGGTGAACCGGGGCTTCAGCCCGGGCCAGAACCAGCAGGTTCGAGCCGACTTGTTCGCCGAGAGCCTGTTCGACTCGGTCATCTACGTGACGTTCCAGGAGCTGGCCACCCGGATTTCGCACCGCAACACGGGCAAGGCCTGCAACGAGACCATCGCCGACCAGTTGCTGGCCAAGATCTCGGCCGACGAGAACCTGCACATGATCTTTTACCGCGACGTCAGCGACGCCGGGTTCGCGGCTTCGCCGAACCAGGCGATGAAGTCGCTGCACAAGGTGCTGCGCAACTTCCAGATGCCGGGCTACCAGGTGCCCGAGTTCCGCCGGAAGGCCGTCGTCATCGCCGTCGGCGGCGTCTACGACCCGCGTATCCATCTCGACGAGGTGGTCATGCCGGTGCTGAGGAAATGGCGCATCTTCGAGCGTGAGGACTTTACCGGTGAGGCGGCCGCCCTGCGCGACGATCTCGGGCTGTTGATCAAGGAACTCGAGCAAACCTGCGAGAAGTTCGAGATCTCCAAGCAGCGTCAGCTCGATCGGGAAGCCCGCACCGGCAAGAGGACCACCGCAGCCGAACTGCACCAAACCGCGGGCACGCTGACCATGAGCCGGCGGTAACCAAGCGGTGCGCATCGGTTCCATCGCGCTCGCCAGCCCGGTGGTTCTGGCACCGATGGCGGGCGTGACAAACGTCGCATTCCGGACGCTGTGCCGGGAACTCGAGCAAGCCAAGGTCGGCACCGTCAGCGGGCTCTATGTCTGCGAAATGGTAACGGCGCGTGCACTTGTCGAGCGCCATCCGGCCACCATGCACATGACGACGTTCGCCGCCGACGAGTCACCGCGCTCGCTGCAGCTCTACACCGTCGATCCCGCGACCACCTACGCGGCCGCCAAGATGATCGCCGACGAAGGCTTGGCCGATCACATCGACATGAACTTCGGCTGCCCGGTGCCCAAGGTGACCAAGCGTGGCGGCGGGTCGGCGCTGCCGTACAAGCGGCGGCTGTTCGGGCAGATCGTCGCCGCGGCGGTTCGCGGCACCGAGGGCACCCAGATTCCGGTGACCGTCAAGTTCCGCATCGGCATCGATGACGAACACCACACGCACCTCGATGCCGGCCGCATCGCCGAGGCCGAAGGGGCCGCCGCCGTCGCGCTGCATGCCCGCACGGCGGCGCAGCGCTACTCCGGTACCGCCGACTGGGAGGAGATCGCCCGGCTCAAGCAACAGGTGCGGACGATCCCGGTGCTCGGCAACGGCGACATTTATGACGCCAGCGACGCGCTGACCATGATGGCCACCACGGGCTGCGACGGCGTTGTCATCGGCCGCGGCTGCCTGGGCCGGCCCTGGCTTTTCGCCGAGCTGTCGGCCGCGTTCACCGGCAGCCCGCCACCCACGCCGCCGACGCTGGGCGAGGTCGCCGACATCGTCCGACGGCACGGGCAGCTCCTCGCCGTGCATTTCGGCGAGGACAAGGGCATGCGCGATATCCGCAAGCACATCGGCTGGTACCTGCACGGCTTTCCGGCCGGCTCGGAGCTGCGCCGGGCCCTGGCGATGGTCAAGACGCTCGACGAGCTGGACTCTCTGCTCGACCGGCTGGACGGCACCGTGCCGTTCCCGGACGAGGCGACGGGCCCGCGCGGCCGGCAGGGTTCACCGGCCCGGGTGGTGCTGCCGGAAGGTTGGCTGACCGATCCGGACGACTGCACAGTGCCGGCCGGCGCCGACGTCATGCACTCCGGCGGCTGAGCCGACAACTCGAAATCGCGTCTGGACCAATAACTCAGTACGATGTGGGCTTTGTTGCATGCGTTTGGGCGGCGGATGGGTTCCGTGTCGCCGCACAGGGCAACAAAAGTGGTTGGCACCAGCGGCAGCGCTCGCAATGTGGGGCTGCGCTGACATTACGCACGAACACGCTGACGTCTGCAGCAGAGCTTCGGAGGCCGGTACGACATGAGTGACGCCGAGAGCGACGCCACTCGTAATGGTCGGCGCAGCCCGGGCGGGGCGCACGCCCGCCGGATCGCCCCGGACCCCGCACCGTTGGGCGCCGCTCCCTGGGAGCGATTCTTCGAGCCTCCCGCCGACGACAATCTGCACCGCTGGCAGCCCGAGGCCCCGATCGAGCCCGTCGTGCCGCGCGAGGAGGAACCCGAGCAGGGCGGATCCCACACCGGCGGTGGCGTCAGCGTCGCCGACCTGATCGCCAAAATCGGTGCGCCCGGCCGACCCGTCCACCATCGTGCCGCTCCGGCGGATCCGGAGGGGGAGCCGTTCGACGCCGAGCCGTTTGGCGCCGAGCCGTTTGGCGCCGAGCCGCGCCTGCCGATCGAGCTGCAGAAAACGCAGGTCATCGACGATCTGGCCTACTCCATGGACGCCGTCGCCGAGCTTCGCGCCCTCGAGGCCGCCGATTATCCGATCGACGATGATCCCGACGACCTGGCCCAGGACACCAGCGCCGAGGAACCCAAACGCCGCCGCCGTCCGCTGCTGGTTGCCGCGCGGTCGACGGCCGCCCTGGCCGCCGTGCTGGCCCTGGTCATGACCGGCGGGGCATGGCAATGGAGCACGTCGAAAAACGCCCGGTTGAACACCATCAGCGCGCTCGACCAGAACTCCAGCGACATCCGCGATCGCAACGGCCAATACGGCGACGAGGATTTCTTGATCGTCGGTCTCGACTCCCGCTCCGGCGATAACGCCAACATGGGCGCCGGCAACACCGACGACGCCGATGGTGCCCGGTCGGACACCGTGATGCTGGTCAACATTCCGGCCAACCGGAAGCGCGTGGTGGCGGTGTCCTTCCCCCGCGACCTGGCGATCACCCCGATGCAGTGCGAAGCGTGGAACCCCGAAACCGGCAAGTACGGGCCCCTCTACGATTCCAAGACCAAGACCTACGGGCCGAAGATGATCTACACCGAGACCAAACTGAACTCGGCGTTCGCCTTCGGCGGCCCGAAGTGTCTGGTGAAGGAAATCCAGAAACTGTCCGGCTTGAGCATCAACCGCTTCATCGCCGTCGACTTCTCCGGCTTCGCGAAGATGGTCGACGCCCTCGGCGGCGTCGAGGTGTGCTCGAGCACACCGCTGCACGACTACGAGTTGGGCACGGTCCTCGACCACGGTGGACGCCAGGTCCTCGACGGCTCGACCGCCTTGAACTACGTGCGGGCGCGCCAGGTCACCACGGAGGTCAACGGCGATTACGGCCGGATCAAACGCCAGCAGCTGTTCTTGTCGTCGCTGCTGCGGTCGTTGATCTCCGAAGACACCCTGCTGGACCCCAACAAGCTCAACAACGTCGTCAACATGTTCATCAGCGACACCGTCGTCGACAATGTGCAGTCCAGGGACCTGATCCAACTCGGGCAGTCGCTGCAGGGCATGGCCGCCGGACACGTCACGTTCGTCACCGTGCCGACCGGTGTGACCGACCAGAACGGCGACGAGCCGCCGCGGATGGACGATATGCGGGCCCTGTTCGATGCCGTCATCAACGACGAGCCGTTGCCCGAGGAGAACGACCAGAACGCCCAGAATCTGAGTACGTCTCCGACGAAGGGCCCGTCGAGGGCGCCGACCACCAAGAAGACACCCGCACCGGCGCCCGAGGCGCAACACGAGCAGGTGACCACCACGTCGCCCAGCGGCGTGACGGTGCGGGTTTCCAACGCGACCACGCAAACCGGCCTGGCCGCCACCGCGACCACCCAGCTCAAGCGGGACGGCTTCAACGTGATGTCGCCCGATGACTATCCGAGCTCGGTGAACGCGACGACCGTGCTGTTCTCGCCCGGCAACGAAGAGGCCGCCGCCACCGTCGCGTCCTCGTTCGCCAACGCGAAAGTCCAGCGAGTCTCCGGCTACGGGCAGGTCGTGCAGGTGGTTTTGGGCCCCGACTTCAAGTCGGTCGCCAGCCCGCAACCGAGCGGATCGTCGATGAGCCTGCAGATCGAACGCGGCTCGAGCAACGCCCCGGCCAAGCTGCCCGAGGACCTGACCGTCACCAACGCGGCCGACACCACCTGCGAGTAGCCGCTTTTGACGGCGCTCCGCTGCCCGTTTCTTGCGGCGAGACCGTACCCTTGGTGCTATGCGGACCGCCTACCACGAGCAACTCTCGGAGTTATCCGAGCGCCTCGGCGAAATGTGCGGCTTGGCAGGAATCGCCATGGAGCGGGCCACCCAGGCTCTGCTGCAGGCCGACTTGGTGCTGGCCGAACAAGTCATCTCCGATCATGAAGCCATTGCCGCGCTGAGCGCGCGTGCCGAAGAAAGCGCCTTCGTACTGCTGGCCTTACAGGCGCCGGTGGCCGGCGACCTGCGGGCCATCGTGAGCGCCATCCAGATGGTGGCTGACATCGACCGGATGGGCGCGCTGGCGCTGCACGTCGCCAAGATCGCCCGTCGGCGCCATCCCCAGCACGCGCTGCCCGAAGAGGTCAACGGCTACTTCGCCGAAATGGGCAGCATCGCAGTCGAATTGGGCAACAGCGCCCAAGAGGTGGTGTTGTCGCGCGATCCGGAGAAGGCCGCCCGGATTCGCGAAGAAGACGACGCCATGGACGATCTGCACCGGCATCTGTTCTCGGTGCTGATGGACCGGGAATGGAAGCACGGCGTCGCGGCGGCCGTCGACGTGACGTTGCTGGGCCGGTTCTACGAGCGCTTCGCCGACCACGCCGTTGAGGTGGCCCGGCGGGTCATCTTCCAGGCGACCGGCCGACTGCCCGAGGAAGAAGCGAAGTCCGCCTCGCAGTAGCTGCGGCGCCCGGCTAGCCGAAGCGGCCGGAAATGTAGTCCTCGGTCGCCTTCTGACTCGGGTTGGAGAAGATCTTCTCGGTGTCGTCGACTTCGATCAGCCGCCCGGGCTTACCGACGGCCTCCAGGTTGAAGAACGCCGTATAGTCGCTGACCCGGGCCGCCTGCTGCATGTTGTGCGTGACGATGACGATGGTGTAGTCCTGCTTCAGTTCGCTGATCAGCTCTTCGATGGCCATCGTCGAGATCGGGTCGAGGGCCGAACACGGCTCGTCCATCAGCAGCACATCGGGTTGCACGGCGATGGCCCGCGCGATGCACAGGCGCTGCTGCTGCCCGCCGGACAGTCCGCCGCCGGGCCGGTCCAACCGGTTCTTGACCTCGTCCCACAGGTTCGCCCCGCGCAGCGAATACTCGGCCGTCTCGTCGAGCACCTTGCGGTTGCGCACCCCCTGCAGCTTCAGGCCGGCGACGACGTTGTCTCGAATTGACATGGCGGGGAACGGGTTTGGCCGCTGGAACACCATCCCGATGGCTCGCCGCACGCCGACCGGGTCGACGCCGGCGCCGTAGATGTCCTCGTCGTCGAGGAGCACGCTGCCGTCGACCCGTCCGCCGGGCACCACCTCGTGCATCCGGTTGAGGGTGCGCAGCACCGTCGTTTTGCCGCAACCGGACGGGCCGATGAACGCCGTCACGCTGCGGGGCAGAACCGATAGCGTCACATCCGCGACCGCGTGAAACGATCCGTAATAGATGTTGACGGCTTTGAGGTCCAACCGTTTGGCCACTTAGTGCTCCTGCCTATGACTTCCTGGCGCCAAGGTATCTCGCTATGACTCGGGCCGCGACGTTGATCGCGGCGATCACCAGGATGAGGGTTAGTGCGGCACCCCACAACCGATCCGTGGGGATGGGGTTGAGGCTCGCGCCCGCCGTCGTCTGGTTGAACATCATGCCTGGCAGCGTCCCCATGAACCCGCTGAAGATGTCGAAGTTCATCGATTGCGCGTAACCCACCAGGATCAGCAGCGGTGCCGTCTCCCCCATCACCCGGGCCATGGCCAGCAGTATCCCGGTGACGATGCCCGACAGCCCGGTGGGGATGACCACCCGGGCAATGGTTTTCCATTTGGTGATGCCCAGCGCGTAACTGGCCTCGCGAAGGTCCATCGGGACGATCCGCAACATCTCCTCGGTGGCCCGCACGATTACCGGGAGCATCAGCAGCACCAGCGCCAGCGACACCGCGAACTCCGACCGGGGAAGTCCCAGGGTTGCCACGCACAACGCGTAGATGAACAGTGCCGCAACGATTGACGGCACACCGTTGAGGATGTCCACCATGAACGAGGCCACTCTGCCCAGCGCGGTGCCGCCGCCGTACTCGACCAGATAGATCGCGACCATCAGCCCGAGCGGGACCGAGATGAGGGCGCATACCAATCCCTGCAGCACGGTGCCGACCAGCGCGTGGTAGGCGCCTCCGCCGGTCACGAATGCCGTCATCCCCGCTTGCGAGTGCGACCACCATGTGGTTGACGCCACCGCCTTACAGCCCTTGGCGACCACCGACCACAGCACCATCACCAGCGGGGTCACCGCGACCAGCAGAGACAGCGAAACAAGGAGGGTCGCAACATAATTCGTGACACGTCGGCGCCAGCTGACCGGCGAAAACGTCCGCGGCTTGAGCGGGCGGTCCAGCATCGAGGTCATCGGGCGCCCTTTCGCCCGGCTCCGGCGACGGCGCCCCGCGCCAGGGCGTCGACCACGAACGTGAGCACGAACAGCGTCAGGCCGGCGGCGATGTACGCGCCGGCCTTGTACCGGTCGTCGAATTCGGCCGCGGCGCCGGCGATCTTGGTCGCGAAGGTGGAGCCGCCGTCGAACAGCGACCAGCCGAACGCCGACTGGGTGCCCCGCAGGATGATCAGCAGCGCCACCGTCTCGCCCAGGGCGCGGCCCAGCCCGAGCATCGAGCCGCTGACGTAGCCCGACCGCCCGAACGGCAGCGTGATCGTCTTGACCACTTCCCAGCGGGTGGCACCGAGCGCCAGCATGGCCTCGATCTGGTCCTGCGGTGTCTGGACGAACACCTCGCGCGTGACCGCGGTGATGATCGGCAGGATCATCACCGCCAGGACGATGCCGCCGGTGAAGATGGTGCCCCCACCGGCGGGCGACGCGTTGCCGCTGGCGAACAGAAAACACCAGCTCAGGGAGTGATTAAGCCAAACCGCGACCGGCCGCAGCTGCGGCGCCAGCACGTACAGGCCCCACGCTCCGTAGATGATCGAGGGCACCGCCGCCATCAGATCGACCGAGTACGCCAGCGGTGTCGCGACCCGCCGCGGCGCGTACTGGGTGATGAAGATGGCCACGCCCAGCGCGACCGGCATGGCCAGGATCAGCGCGAACAGCGACACGAACACGGTGACCGGGACCAGGCTGGCGATGCCGAAGTGCATCGCGGAGGGGTCCGTGGTGACCCACACACCGCCGTAGCTGAAGAAGTTCTCCCGATTGCGGTGCAGTGCCGGTATCGCGCGTCCGAGCAGAAAGGCGGCGATCGCGGCGATGACCACGATGATGACCACGCCCGACGACTGCGCGAGCCGGCGGAAGACCCGGTCCGCCACATGGGGCCGGCCCTCTCCCCAGGGGCTGGTGGGGGTGGCCTGCTTCTCCGGATGCGGCGCGGCGACAACCGCACCCGAGCCCGCGTGGATGGGGTTTGGCGTTGTCACTGTGATCCCGTCACAGTTCTGCTGTCGCTCCTTGAAACCAGATTCAATCGATTACTGCATCGCATTGATGGCCGTGATCAGTCGTTCCCTGACCTTATCGGGCAGCGGGATGTAGCCGGCCTTCGCGAGCTCGCCCTGCGCGCTCGTGGCGGAGATGGAGAGGAAGGATTTGACGGCCGCGGCGGTCTGCGCGTCGTAGCCCTTTGAACACACGATCTCGTAGGTGACCAGCAGCAACGGGTAGACGCCCGGCTCCTCGGAGCCGTACATGGCATTGAGGTCGAGCACCAGGTCGTCGCCCTCGGCCAGGAATCGGGCCGCGTTGACGGCGTTTCCGGCCGTGTCGTTGGTCAGCGGAATCACGCCGCCGCGGGTGGCGATTTTGGCGTAGGGCACGCCGGCCTGGTCGGCGAAGCCCTTCTCGACGTATCCGATGCCGCCCGGGGTGGCCCGCACCGCCTGGATGACGCCGGCCGACTTCGCGGCGCCCTCGCCGACGCCGCCCTGAAACTCGGTGCCGACCCCTTTGGACCAGCTCTGCGGCGCGGCCGCGGTCAGATACTTCTGAACGTTGTCGGTGGTTCCCGACGAGTCGGTCCGGTAGATCGGGGTGATCTTGGTGTCGGGCAGCGCCGCGCCCGGATTCAGGGCGGCCAGGATCGGGTCGTTCCAGCTGGTGATCCTGCCGGTGAAGATCTTGGCCAGTGCGTCACTGTTGATCACCAGGGCGGGGTTTCCGGGCAGGTTGTAGACGATCCCGATGGGGCCGAAGACCAGCGGCAGGTCCCACGCCGGGTTCCCGTCGCAGCGTTTGGCCGCGGGCCCGATCTGGTCGGCGACCAAGGGAGAGTCCGCGCCCGCGAAATCGACATGCCCGGCGATGAACTGCTCGCGGCCGGCGCCCGATCCGGTCGGGTTGTAGGCCAGGCCCTTGCCGGGGCAGTACTGGCCCCAGACCTGGTTGAATACCGTGACGGCGTTCGCTTGGGCGGTCGAGCCCTCCGCGGTCAGCTTGTCCTTGCCGCCGCACCCCGCCGTCCCGGTGACGCCGGAGCTGGGCGCACTGACCCCCCGGGGGTTTTCGTCGCTGCCGCAGGCGGTCAGCGCTCCGGCACCGAGCGCCGTCGCCAACGCCACGGCGGCCAGCGCCCTGCCCTGCCTGTCGAGCCTCACCGATCTCGCTTTCCTGCCGCGTTCCGGACGCATGTGGGCGCCGCTGGCCTATCTGTCATGTGAGGTTGCCAAGCGCGGGCGAAAATATGCGCCGACGCGGTCCACAGCAACGTCTTGGTGGCCAGAACCAGATTAACGATCTGGGTAGATGCGGCTCATACCCGCGTCAGTTGGCCGCGGGTACGACCGCGTATGCGGTGTCGACGCTGTAGGTGCTGAAGCCCAGGCGCTGGTAGGTGCGCACCGCGGCGACGTTGTCCGACTCCACGTAGAGCATGACGGTGGGGTCGGGGGCGTCGGCCAGGACCCGGCCCAGCCAGTCGATGCCGACGCCGGTCAACACCTGACCCAGGCCGCGGCCCTGCGCCGACGGGTCGACGCCCACCACGTAAACCTCGCCCAGCCCGGGCCGATCGAGGTGCACCTTCGTCCAGTGAAAGCCCAGCAGCGTGCCGGCCTGGTCGCTGCCCGAGTCGGCGAACGCGAGGAACAGGCCCGCCGGGTCGAACCACGGTTCGCTGCGGCGCTCCGCCAGCTCGACGTCCGTCCAGCCGCCCTGTTCGGGATGGTGGGCAAACGCGGCATTGTTGACCCGCAGCAGCTCGGCGTCGTCGGCGGTGCCCGCATAGGTGCGGATCTTGACCCCGGGCACCGACGGCACGGTCTCGGGCAGATCGCGCAGCGAACGTCGCATCTGCATCAGTTCCCGCACGGGCGCCAGGCCCAGCGCCCACGCGGTCGCGCGGGCCGACTCGAGCGTGCCGTGCGCCCAAAACCGGTTTCCCGCACCGGTTTTGGCCAGCGCCGCGCGTGCCAGTGCGGATCCGATACCGCGGCGGCGTGCCTGCGGGTGCACCACGAGTTCGGCCATCCCGGTCTCCCCGTCGCGTGGCGGGCTCAGGTTGAGGTAACCGACGATCGCGTCGCCGGCCGGGGTGGGATTCGTGATCAGCAGATGCTCGGTGCGGTCGTGCGCGAGCTCGCGCAGCACCTGCTCGCCAACGGGCGCGACGCCATCGGATTCGGTTGCCGCACTGACAAGTTCGCGTACGCCCCGCTGCTCGTCGACGGTCAGCGTCCGGCGCCAGTCGGGCGCCGTCACTGCGTGTGCAGCGGATCGACCAACGGATCTTGGACGTCCTGCGATTCGGATTCGGAGTCGGCGTCTGCCTCGTCGGATTCGTCGGGCTCGGCGACCGGCGTGCGGCCACGCGCCGGACGGACGGCCTTGTAACCGACGTTGCGGACGGTGCCGATCAGCGCCTCGTACTCGGGACCGAGTTTGGCCCGCAGCCGGCGCACGTGCACGTCCACGGTGCGGGTGCCGCCGAAGAAGTCGTATCCCCACACCTCGTGCAGCAGCTGCGCGCGTGTGAACACCCGCCCGGCATGCTGAGCCAGGTACTTGAGGAGCTCGAATTCTTTGTAGGTGAGATCCAGCGGGCGGCCCCGCAGCCGGGCGGTGTAGGTGCCTTCGTCGATCACCAACTCGCCCAGGCTGACCTTGCCTGCGCTCTCCTGGTCCGCGAGCCCGCCGCGACGGCCGACCACCAGCCGTAGCCGCGCGTCGACCTCGGCGGGCCCGGTGGTGGGCAGCAGAATCTCGTCCAGGCCCCAATCCGAGCTGACGGCCACCAGCCCGCCCTCGCTCACCACGGCCAGCACCGGGACCGACCGGCCGGCGGTGCTCAACAGGCGGCAAAGTCCGCGCGCCGACGACAGGTCGGTGCGCGCGTCGACGAGCACCGCATCCGCGGTCCCGGCCTCGAGCAACGAAGAAGGCTCTGGCGGCGCCGTCCGGACGGCATGCGGAAGCAGGGACAACGACGGCAGGACCGGGTCGGGATGAAGCTCCGAGGTCAGCAGTAGTAGCTCCAACTAGCCCCTCCAGCTCGGGGGAACGGCATCTCCCAATTTCACAACGTAGTTAAGCGTTAGTTACCAGGTCATCTAACGATAACGTGTCACCTGGTTTTTTCGCGTGGCAGACGAGCCGGTGTGAGACCCACCACCACCGATCCGGCGGCGACCGGCTTTTTGGTGTTACGCCACAATATGCGGGTGCGCAAGGTGCTGATTGCTGTGACCGCGACGGCGATCGTGGTTGCGGTGGTCGCCCTCGGCGCGATCGGTTTCGACTACGGGACCAGCATCTATGCCGAATACCGGCTGTCTTCCAGCGTCCGTAAAGCGGCCAGGCTGGGCACCGACCCGTTCGTGGCCATCGTGGCGTTTCCGTTCATTCCGCAGGCGATGCGCGGCAACTACAGCCAGGTGGAGATCAAGGCCAACGCCGTCGAGCACTCGATGACCGGCAGGGCCACCCTGGAGGCCACCATGTACTCGGTGGACCTCGCCCGGGCGTCGTGGCTGATCAGCACGGATGCGAAGCTCGCGGTGGGCAAGCTGGAGAGCCGCATCATCGTCGATTCGACGCACCTGGGCCGGTTCATGGGCATCAGTGACCTGATGGTCGAGGCACCGCCCAAGGAAACCAACACCTCCACCGGCGGCGTGACCGCGTCGGGCATCTCGGACAGCCATGGGCTGGTGTTCACCGGCACACCCAAATCGGCCGGCTTCGATCGCCGGGTCAGCGTCTCGGTCGACCTGTCCATCGCCCCCGATGACCCGGCGACGCTGGTGTTCACCCCGACCGGGGTGCTCACCGGCTCGGACACCGCCAACCAGACCGTGCCGGCGGACAAGCAGGACGCGGTGCTGCACGCCTTCAGCGGAAGACTGCCCAATCAGCGCCTGCCCTTCGGTGTCGCGCCGACCACCGAGGGCGCTCGGGGATCCGACGTCATCATCGAGGGCATCACCCATGGAGTAACCGTGACCCTCGATGGGTTTAAGCAGTCATGACCGTCATCGTCGTGATCGTCGCGGTGCTCGCCGCGGCAAGCCTGGCCGGGTGGTTGCTGACCCGGCGCTCGGGACGCATCCGGGAAATCGACGCCAAGCCGGACCGGGACAACGGTGCCGACATCGCGGCGCTGGGGCTCTCCCGCAGCGGGCCGACCGTGGTGCATTTCAGCGCCCCGTGGTGCGGGCCATGTGAGCGGGTCCGCCGGGTGGTCGAGCAGGTCTGCTACGACCTGGGCGATGTGACACACGTCGAGGTCGACCTGGACGCCAATCCGGAGACCGCGCGCCGGTATTCGGTGCTGTCCCTGCCCACCACGTTGATCTTCGACGTCGACGGCCGGCAGCGATACCGCACGTCCGGAGTGCCCAGCAGCGCCGACCTGCGCTCCGCCCTGAAACCGCTGTTGGCTTGACCACCGTGTCATTGGGTAAGCTGACCGACGTGTTAGCCCGCCTCGAGCCCATGCTCACCCAGCGTCGCGCAGTTGAACTGTGCCGCACCGCGGGCTGTTGTTGTTGCTGTTGCTGCTGAGTAGCCGCGCTTTCGCGTAGCACTCGGAGCGGCCCGGGTTCCAGACCGTGGCACGTCTCCATTCGTCGTTCCCGTCAGCAACAGAGGTATCGAGGAGTTCCTACCTTGCCAAGCAGCAACACCACCACGCAGCCCGACCTGGTCGACGTGCGTGGACCACGATTCGCAGCTTGGGTCACCACCGCAGTCCTGGTGCTCGCGCTCGTCGTGTCCGCGGCGAGTCCGCTGGCCGCGGCGGTGATCCTGGCCGCCCAGGCCGTCATCTTCGCCATCGGCGCGGCCGGTGGGCCGCGCAAGCACCCCTACGGCCGGATCTTCGCCACCGTCGTCGCGCCGCGGCTGGGCCCGGTGCAGGATCGCGAACCGACCCCGCCGCTGAAGTTCGCCCAACTCGTCGGCCTGATCTTCGCGGTGCTCGGAGCCGCGGGATTCGCCGCCGGCGCCGTCCTGTTCGGCGTCATCGCGACCGCGGCCGCCCTGGTGGCCGCGTTTCTCAACGCGGCCTTCGCCATCTGCCTGGGCTGCCAGCTCTACCCGCTGGTGGCCCGTTTCCGACGCCCTGCGCGTCCCACCTGACCTGCTGTAACAAAAGCGATTGAAAGGATCCACTCCATGGCACGCTCCGACGTCCTGGTCTCCACCGACTGGGCTGAGAGCAATCTCGACGCCTCAGGCGTCGTCTTCGTCGAAGTCGACGAAGACACCAGCGCTTACGACGCCGGCCACATCCCGGGCGCGATCAAGCTGGACTGGCGCTCCGACTTGCAGGACCCGGTCAAACGCGACTTCGTCGACGCCCAGCAGTTCTCCAAACTGCTCAGCGAGCGGGGCATTTCGAACGACGACACCGTGATCCTCTACGGCGGCAACAACAACTGGTTCGCCGCCTACGCCTACTGGTATTTCAAGCTGTACGGCCACGACAAGGTGAAGCTGCTCGACGGCGGCCGCAAGAAGTGGGAGCTCGACGGGCGCGCGCTGTCCAGCGACACCGTCAACCGGCCGGCGACGTCGTACACGGCCGCCGCGCCGGACAACAGCATCCGTGCGTTCCGCGACGACGTCATCGCCGCCATCAACGTCAAGAACCTGGTTGACGTCCGCTCCCCCGACGAGTTCTCCGGCAAGATCCTGGCGCCCGCGCACCTGCCGCAGGAGCAAAGCCAGCGCCCCGGCCACATCCCCGGCGCCATCAACGTGCCGTGGAGCAAGGCCGCGAACGAGGACGGCACCTTCAAGTCCGACGAGGAGCTGGCCAAGCTCTACGCCGGCGCCGGCCTCGACGGCGACAAGGAAACGATCGCCTATTGCCGCATCGGCGAGCGGTCGTCGCACACCTGGTTCGTTCTTTATGAATTGCTCGGGCATCGGAATGTGAAGAACTACGACGGCAGTTGGACGGAATACGGCTCCCTGGTGGGTGCCCCGATCGAGTTGGGAAGCTGATATGTGCTCTGCACCGAAACAAGGACTGACGTTGCCCGCCAGCGTCGACCTGGAGAAGGAAACGGTGATCACCGGTCGCGTCGTGGACGGCGAGGGCCAGGCAGTGGGGGGCGCGTTCGTCCGCTTGCTGGACTCCTCGGACGAGTTCACCGCCGAGGTGGTGGCGTCGGCCACCGGTGACTTCCGGTTCTTCGCCGCACCGGGATCCTGGACCCTGCGTGCCCTGTCGAAGGCCGGCAACGGCGACGCCGTGGTGGCGCCGTCCGGTGCGGGCATCCACGAGGTCGACGTCAAGATCGCCTGACCCGCCAGCCGCTCCCGACGGGGACGCTGCGGGACGAATAGACTTGTCCCCGTGGTGCTGTTCTTCGAGATCATGCTGGTTGTGGCGGTCGTGGTGATTTCATGGTTCGCCCTGTACACCCTCTATCGGCTCATCACTGACGAGTCGTGAGTCCCGACGAACCGCTGAGTTCCGCCGGTTCCGGCGACCGGGCGGTGGCCGCCGCCGCCGAGCGCGCCAAGCTGACCGCCGGCCGCAACATCCCGTCCTACGATGACCTGCCGCTGCCCGCCGACACCGCGAACCTGCGCCAAGGCGCCAACCTGAGCGATGACCTGCTGGCGCTGCTGCCGCTGGTCGGTGTCTGGCGCGGCGAAGGCGAAGGCCGTGGGCCCGATGGCGATTACCGGTTCGGCCAGCAGATCGTGGTCTCGCACGACGGCGGTGACTACCTGAACTGGGAAGCCCGATCCTGGCGGCTCAGCGAGACGGGCGACTACGAAGAACGCGGCCTACGCGAGACCGGTTTCTGGCGCTTCGTCACCGATCCCGACGACCCCGGCGAATCTCACGCGATCGAACTGCTTTTGGCCCATTCGGCGGGCTACGTCGAACTGTTCTACGGCCGCCCGCTCACCCAGTCGTCGTGGGAGCTGGTCACCGACGCGCTGGCCCGCAGCAGGTCGGGCGTCCTGGTCGGCGGCGCCAAACGCCTCTACGGCATCGTCGAAGGCGGCGACCTCGCCTACGTCGAGGAGCGGGTGGACGCCGACGGCGGTCTGGTGCCGCATCTCTCGGCACGGCTGTCCCGCTTCGCCGGCTAGCAACCGGCCCGAGATATGGAGCGGCCCCCGAGCCGTATTCCTGGTTGGACAAAAACCGGAAGCTCGGGGGCCGGGTGACTGCGGGGAATTCGCTAGCGCACTTGTGACGCCAGCTCTTCCGAGCAGGTGCTGCTAGCGCGCAGCCACCTCACATGTCCATGAAGCTATCAATTTCGCGGACCACCTCCTTCCTTGTGTACGACCGACCGTACCGGCGAATCGGCCAGCCGACAACAGAATTCAGCGCTCAGCGATCGCTGACGATGGCGGCGTCGATCAGTTCGGCGAAGTCCGCGGCCATCGGTGACGGCTGCAGCCGGCGGCCATCGAGGGTGTGCACGCGGGCGGCCAAGGTCATGCTGGAGATCAACCAAACCCCTTGGGCGGCATGCAGATCCGCGAGGCGCAGCGCCCGGTAGTCGCAGTCATAGCCCTTGTCCCTGGCCACCTCGAACAGGGCCTGCTGGGTGGTGCCGCGCAGGATCGGATACCACGGCGGCGGTGTCAGCAGGCACGGCGTCTCGGCGGCGGTGGCGATCACCACCGTCGAGCGCGGGCCTTCCAGGATGTAGCCGTCGGTGCTGACGAAGATCACGTCACCGGCGTCCTGACGGGCGGCATGGCGCAGGGCCGCCATGTTGACCGCGTAGGACAGGGTCTTGGCGCCGGCCAGCAGCCACGGCATCGCGTCGACACCGGTGGCGGGCAGCCCGCGATCGAGCGTGATCGCCGCCAGCCCGCTCCGCCGGACCGCCGTCACCCGTTCGGGAACGGGGTTGACCATGACGAAGGCCGTCGGCACCGAACCGCCCTCGCGCCCGCGGCTGTAGATCAATTTCATCGCGCCCTCGTCGGCGCTGCCCGCGCACCACTGCCGGGTGGCTACCTCGATCGCACTCCGCCACCGCGGCCGATCCGGCTTGGGCAGATCGGTCAGCGCGGCCGACTGGGTCAGCCGCTGCAGATGCGACTCGATCAGGCAGGCCCTGCCGTCGCGGACCAACAACGTCTCGAAGACACCGTCGCCGCGGACCACAGCCAGGTCGTCGGCGTGCAGCAGGGGCGCGTCGGGCGAATGGATTTCGCCGTCCAGCGTGACGATCACACCCGTTGGGCCGGCCATGGTGGAGAAGCCTAGCCAATGAGCCGCGAACGTGAAGCGAGCCGCACACTCGGCAGCCAGTGTGAAGCCAGCTTCACACTCGTGGGGCGCCGGCCGGTCCGTAGAGTTGACTCGTGACCCGCGCTGTTCCCGCACCCGAGACCGGACCCGACGCCGGCGCCGTCTGGCACTACGGCGACCCGCTCGGCGAGCAACGTGCGGCCGACACCGAGGCGATACTGGTCGATCGCTCGCATCGCGGCGTGCTCACCCTGACCGGAAACGACCGGCAGACCTGGTTGCACAGCATTTCGACGCAGTTCGTCAGCGACCTGCCCGACGGCGCCAGCACGCAGAACCTCAGCCTCGACGGCCAGGGCCGCGTCGAGGATCACTGGATCCAGACCGAGCTGGCCGGCACCACCTACCTCGACACCGAGCCGTGGCGGGCCGAGCCGCTGCTGCAATACCTGCGCAAGATGGTGTTCTGGTCGGAGGTCACCCCGGCTGGCGCCGACCTGGCCGTGCTGTCGCTGCTCGGTCCGAAGCTGGCTGACCGGGCGGTTCTCGACGCGCTCGGGGTGGACGCGCTGCCCGCCGAGCTGACCGCGGTTGCCGTCGGCGACGGCTTCGTGCGGCGGATGCCGGGCACGCCGGGCGGCCAGATCGAGCTGGACCTGCTGGTTCCGCGCGCCGCGGCCGGCGACTGGCGAAATCGCCTCACGCAGGCCGGGGTGCGGCCCAGCGGGGTGTGGGCCTACGAAGCCCACCGGGTCGCGGCGGCGCGGCCCCGCCTCGGCGTCGACACCGACGAGCGCACGATTCCGCACGAGGTGGGATGGATCGGTGGTCCCGATGTCGGGGCCGTCCACCTGGACAAGGGCTGTTATCGCGGGCAGGAGACCGTCGCGCGGGTGCACAACCTGGGCAGGCCGCCCCGGATGCTGGTGCTGCTGCACCTCGACGGGTCGGTGGACCGGCCGTCGACCGCGGATCCGGTGCTGGCCGGCGGCCGCACGGTCGGCCGCCTCGGCACCGTCGTCGACCACGTGGATCTCGGCCCCATCGCGCTGGCGCTGCTGAAGCGCGGGCTGCCCGCCGACACGGAATTGGCGACCGGAGCGGAGGCCTCGGTGGCCGCGGTGATCGATGCCGATTCCCTGCCCGCAACCGAACAGATCGGCGCCGGACGGTTAGCTGTTGAACGGTTGCGGGGCGGTGCGGGATAATGAACGGTAACGTCCGCCACAGCAAGCAGGGGGCGCCAACGCCCGGTGGCGGGGCACGGTAAACTGTTGGCAGGACAATACGACACCAGGAGATCGGAGCCGCCTACTCGTTAGGCCGCTCCGTTATTGCGCGAGGGGGTTCCCCCATGGGCCGCGGCCGGGCTAAGGCAAAGCAGACCAAGGTTGCTCGAGAACTCAAATACAGTTCTCCGCAGACCGACTTCCAGCGGCTTCAGCAAGAGCTGTCCGGAACGGCTTCGGACGAGTCCAACGAACTGGACAGCGACGGATCCGACGAATCCTGGGACGACCAGGACAGCTGGCGGCGGTAGAGCCAACACCCCGGCGCCGATGCGTAGCGCACCGGCGCCGCGTTAGTTGTATCGGGTCCGAGCTCCCTAGAATCTCGGGTGCTGACCCACCATCTTGGCCCGCGGGCCCTCTTTCCCGCCTTTGCCGACGGTGCCCAGCACCCAGCAATCCAAATGCCGGGCCGTCAGGATGGCCAGAGCGCGGTCGGTGTCTTCGGGAGCCACGATGGCGATCATGCCGACGCCCATGTTGAACGTCTTCTCCATCTCCTCGCGCGTTACCCGGCCGCGCTGGGCGATCATGGCGAACACCGGCGCGGGCGTCCAGGTGCCCCGGTCCATCTCGGCGACCAGCCCGTGCGGGATGACGCGTTGCAGATTGCCGGCCAGCCCGCCGCCGGTGACGTGGCAGAAGGTGCGGACGTGGGTTTCGGCCGTGAGCGCCAGGCAGTCCTTGGCGTAGATGCGGGTGGGTTCGAGCAGCTCTTCGCCCAGGGTGCGGCCGAACTCCTCCACATAGCCCTCGAGGTTCATCCGGTCGATCTCGAGCAGCACGGCGCGGGCCAGCGAATATCCGTTGGAGTGCAGGCCGGACGAGCCCATCGCGATGATGACGTCGCCGGGTTTGACCCGGTCGGGCCCCAGCACGTCGTCGGCCTCGACGACACCGATGCCGGTAGCCGAGATGTCGTAGTGGTCCGGTTCCATCAGACCGGGGTGTTCGGCCGTCTCGCCGCCCAGCAGCGCGCATCCGGCCCGCACACATCCCTCGGCGATGCCACTGACGATGGCGCTCAACCGTTCCGGCACCGTGCGGCCGACCGCGATGTAGTCCTGCAGGAACAGCGGTTCGGCGCCGCACACCACCAGGTCGTCGACCACCATCGCGACCAGGTCCAGCCCGACGGTGTCGTGCTTGTCCATCGCCTGGGCGACCGCCAGCTTGGTGCCGACGCCATCGGTGGACGCCGCGAGCAGCGGCTCGCGGTAGTCGCCGCGTAGCGCGAACAGGCCGGCGAATCCGCCCAGGCCGCCCCGAACCTCGGGTCGTGTGGCTTTCGTGGCCAGCGGCTTGAACAATTCGACGGCGCGATCGCCGGCTTCAATGTCCACCCCGGCCGACGCGTAGGTGATGCCCTGACTGCCGTGGTGGCGTCCGGGGCTCTTTCCGGGATCCGTCATCGCGATAAAGGCTACCGGGCGGCGCTGACGGCCGGTATCAAACGTCGGCGAAGGTGTGCAACTGAGTTCCCTCAGTGCACGACGGGCACTTCGTCGGCCGCGAGATCGTCGAGGCCGGCGCCGCGCGCGGCGTTGGCGAGCATGTGCTCGATGACGTTCTTGCCCAACGCGGTTTCCCCGGGCAGTTCGATCGGATACTGGCCGTCGAAGCACGCGGTGCACAGCCGGGAGGCCGGCTGTTCGGACGCCGCGACCAGGCCGCGCAGCGAGATGTAGCCCAACGAGTCGGCGCCGATGGCGTGCCGCACCGCCTCCAGCATCTCCTTCTTGTCTTCGACCGCGTTGGCGATCAGTTCGGCCGGCGACGGGAAGTCGATGCCGTAGAAGCAGGGCCATTTGACCGGGGGCGAGGCGATCCGGACGTGCACTTCGACGGCGCCGGCCTCGCGCAGCATCCGCAGCAGGGCGCGCTGGGTGTTGCCGCGCACGATCGAGTCGTCGACGACGATGAGTCGCTTGCCGCGGATCACCTCGCGAAGCGGGTTGAGCTTCAGCCGAATACCGAGTTGGCGGATGGTCTGCGACGGCTGGATGAACGTGCGCCCCACGTAGGCGTTCTTCATCAGACCCTGGCCGTAGGGAATGCCCGACTCCTGCGCGTATCCGACCGCGGCGGGCGTGCCCGACTCGGGCACGCCGATCACCAGGTCGGCGTCGACGGGACGCTCTCGGGCCAGCCGGCGACCGATCTCCACCCGCGTCGCGTGGACGGACCGGCCGGCGATCGTGCTGTCCGGTCGGGCCAGGTAGACGTACTCGAAGACGCAGCCCTTGGGGGTGGGGTTGGCGAAGCGCGTGGACCGGACGCCGTCGGCGTCGATGGCCAGCAGTTCGCCCGGTTCGATGTCACGCACGAACGACGCGCCGACGATGTCGAGCGCCGCCGTTTCGGAGGCCACCACCCAGCCGCGATCCAGCCGTCCGAGCGAAAGTGGCCGCACCCCATGCGGATCGCGGCACGCGTACAGGGTGTTCTCGTCCATGAAGGTCAGGCAGAACGCGCCGCGCACGGTCGGCAGCAGGTCGAGCGCCGCCTGCTCCAGGGTGGCGTCCGCCGCGCCGTGGGCCAGCAGCGCGCCCAGGATGTCCGAGTCCGTGGTCGCCGGCGCCGGGGCGCGCTTGGCGATCAGCCCCTCGTCGCGGGCGCGGGCGGCGAGCTCGGCGGTGTTGACCAGGTTCCCGTTGTGTCCCAACGCAACCCCGGTGCCTGCCGCGGTGTTGCGGAACACCGGCTGCGCGTTTTCCCAGGTCGTGTCGCCGGTCGTCGAGTAGCGACAGTGGCCGATGGCGACGTGGCCTTGCATGGCGCCCAGCGTCTGCTCGTCGAACACCTGGCTGACCAGGCCGAGGTCTTTGAAGACCAGCACCTGGGATCCATCGGCGACGGCGATGCCGGCGGCTTCCTGGCCGCGATGCTGCAGCGCGTACAAGCCGTAATAGGTGAGTTTGGCGACGTCCTCGCCCGGGGCCCAAACCCCGAATACACCGCATTCTTCGCGGGGTGCGCTGAAATCCTCTTCGGGCTCTTGGACGGTCACGATTAGGCAGCTCCCCGGGGAACGGTTGGTGACGTAACGGAGTCTACGGGCACCGGAGCTGCGCCGACGAATCCCCCGGGCGTGTTGAGCGACTAATTGCCGGTGCGAATGCCTAAACCTGCAGTTCAGGGTTATGTTCAGCCCACATCGAACAGGGGCAGGCAGTGTCCAATCTCACCGGCGCGCGAGCCGGAAAGCCGCAGCGCACCGGTGCTCTGCGCCTCGGCGAACGACGACTTTCCGGTGGCCAGCAGCAGCCAGGTCCGCGGGTCGGTTTCCACCACATTGGGCGGCGTGCCCCGGGTGTGGGTGGGCCCGGCGATGCACTGCACGGCGACGAACGGCGGGATGCGCAGCTCGACGCTTCGCCCGGGCGCCACGGCGGCCAGGGTGCGGGCGGTCAGCCGCACGGCCGTCGCCAATTCCTGCCGGTCGGGCGCCGGACGGGATTCGTCACGCAGCCAGTCCGCGACGGCCAACACGGCCTGCCGGGTCTGCGCCGGATCGGCTTTGTCGCGCGTGGCCATACCCCAGGGTCTCAAAATCCAGGAGTCAGCGGTTCGACGCCCGCACGGCCAGCACGGCGATCGCCCCGGCTTCGTTGATGGCCAGGTGCGCGAGCATCGGTGCGGCCAGGCTGCCCGACCGGTCGGCCAGCCAACCGAAGAGCCAGCCCGCGATCCCGGTGACCAGCACGGTGGCGGCCACCGGTTCACCCGTCGCGCGCGCATCGGCGATGTGCGACAGGCCAAAAGCGCTGGCCTGCAACAACCGTCCGCCGCGTGGCCCGAAAGCGGCGGACCCGGCGGCGGCCAGCGCCCCCCGAAAGGCGGACTCCTCCGACCACACGGTGGCCACCGGTATCCGCAGCAGCAGCCAGTCCGGCGCGGTCGCCGGCGGCTCGCGGCCGGCCATCGATCGGCGCACCGGCGGCAGCGCGCTGGTCGCCGCGACCGCGCAAGCAGTCGGCAACGCGGCCAGTGACCCCAGCCGCAGGCCGACCCATAGCCGGGGCGGAGCCAGGCCTAGGGGCGCGCCCGTCATCGACACCAGCAGGCCGCCCACGCCGGCCTGCAGCACCGCTCGCCACCAGGGCGGCAACCGGGGACTGACGAAGCTCCAGCCGACCAGCGCGGCGGCCAGAGACAATGCGCCGGCCCGACGGAAACGCCTGTCACACATCAGGTTTCGCTGCGGGCGCTCATCCGAAGAGCCGCGGCAGCACCGCCTCGGAGGTCTGGCGCAGTTCGGCCAGCGAGACCGTGAACAGTCCCTGGACCTCCACCGCATCGGACGCCTGGTCGACCACGCCGATGCGCACCGCCGGCAGCCCCCGCGCCTCGCACATCGAACGGAACCGGCTCTCCTCGGTGCGCGGCACCGCCACCAACACGCGGCCGGCCGACTCGGAGAACAACGTCACAAACGGGTCGGCATCCTCGGGAAGCACGATGCGACAACCGGTTTCGCCAGCCAGGGCGGCTTCGACGATGGCCTGCGCGAGGCCGCCTTCGGACAGGTCGTGCGCCGCCGACACCAGGCCGTCGCGCGACGCCGAACGCAGCACCTCGCCCAGCAGCTTCTCGCGGGCCAGGTCGACCTTGGGCGGCAGCCCGCCGAGGTGGTCGGCGGTCACCTGCGCCCAGATCGAACCGTCAAACTCGTCGCGCGTATCCCCAAGCAGCATCAGGGTTTCCCCGGGCTCGGTGCCCAGACCGGTGGGGATGCGCCGGCCGACGTCGTCGATGACGCCGAGCACCCCGACCACCGGGGTGGGCAGGATCGCCGTCGACCCGGTCTGGTTGTAGAAGCTGACGTTGCCGCCCGTGACCGGAATGCCCAGGGCCACACAGCCGTCGGCCAGGCCACGTACCGCCTGCGAGAACTGCCACATCACCCCGGGGTCTTCGGGCGAACCGAAATTCAGGCAGTTGGTCACCGCGACCGGGGCCGCCCCGGTGACGGCGACGTTGCGGTAGGCCTCGGCGAGGGCGAGCTGGGCGCCGGCGTAGGGATCCAGCTTCGTGTACCGGCCGGACGCGTCGGTCGATAAGGCGATGCCGCGGCCGGTCGATTCGTCGACGCGCAGCACGCCGCCGTCGGCGTGCTCGGCCAGCACGGTATTGCCGCGCACGTACCGGTCGTACTGCTCGGTGATGAATGCGCGGCTGCACAGGTGCGGACTGCCCAGCAGTGCAAGCAAAGTGGCGCGCAGTTCGTCACCCGTGGCCGGCCGTGGCAGCCGCGTCGAGCTGTCGGCGTTCAGCGCGTCCTGCGTGTCGGGGCGGGCGACCGGGCGCTGGTAGACCGGGCCTTCGTGGGCGACCGTGCGCGGCGGCACGTCGACGACCGTCTGGCCCTGCCAGGTGATCCGCAACCGGTCGCCGTCGGTGACCTCGCCGATCACCGTGGCCAGCACGTCCCACTTGCGGCAGACCGCCATGAAGGCGTCGACGTTTTCCGGGGTGACGACGGCGCACATCCGCTCCTGTGACTCGCTGCACAGGATCTCCGCGGGCGTCATCTGGTTGGTCCGCAACGGCACGGTCTCGAGCTGGATTGCCATCCCGCCGTCGCCTGCTGACGCCAATTCCGAAGTGGCGCATGATAATCCGGCACCACCCAGGTCCTGGATGCCGACCACCAGGTGACCGGCGTACAGCTCGAGGCAGCACTCGATGAGCACTTTCTCCATGAACGGGTCGCCGACCTGGACCGAGGGTAGCTTCTTGCGGGAACCCTCGCTGTCGAAGGTGTCCGACGCCAGCACCGACACCCCGCCGATGCCGTCGAGACCGGTGCGGGCACCGAACAGGATGATCTTGTTGCCGGTGCCGGAGGCGAAGGCCAGATGCAGGTCCTCCTGGCGCAGCACGCCGACGCACATGGCGTTCACCAACGGGTTGCCGGCGTAGCACGCATCGAAGACGGTCTCGCCGCCGATGTTGGGCAGGCCCAACGAGTTGCCGTAGCCGCCGATGCCGCGGACCACGCCGTCGACCACGCGACGGGTGTCCGGCGCGTCCGCGGCGCCGAACCGAAGCTGGTCCATCACCGCGACGGGTCGCGCGCCCATCGCCATGATGTCGCGCACAATCCCGCCGACTCCGGTGGCCGCGCCCTGATAGGGCTCGACATAGGAGGGGTGGTTGTGCGACTCGACTTTGAAGGTGACCGCCCAGCCGTCGCCGATGTCGACGACGCCGGCGTTCTCGCCGATGCCGGCCAGCATGCCGGCGCGCATCTCGTCGGTGGTGGTCTCGCCGAAGTAGCGCAGGTGCACCTTGGAGGACTTGTAGGAGCAGTGCTCGCTCCACATCACCGAGTACATAGCCAGCTCGGTGTCGGTGGGGCGGCGGCCGAGGATCTCGCGGATGCGCTGGTATTCGTCGTCTTTGAGGCCCAGCTCGGCGAAGGGCTGCGGTTCGTCGGGAGTGGTGGCGGCGTGCTCGACCGTGTCGATGGCCTGGGTGCGCGCACTCGTCCCGGAGACAGTCACGCCAGACAGTCTAGGGCTGGGCGGCGTGCAGGCGCTTTCGCCGCCCCAGGCGGGACCTATCCGCCGCGAAGCAGGTCCGCGCTTTCGGCGTCGGCGGGGTAGAACAACTCGACGGCCAGTTCGGCGAGGGTGACATCGAGCGGCGTCCCGAACGTCGTCAGCGTCGTGAACATCGACAACCGTCGTCCCTCACCGGCGTCGAGAACGAACGGAATCAGCAGCGACGAGCTATCCGCGGGCGCGCGCCGGGCTTCGGCCGCGGCCGCGACCCCTGGGTAATCGCGTACCTCCTCGTCGAGTGCCGCTAATCCCGGGTCGCCGGTGAGCGCGATGGTGCGGCGCAACTGGTGCAGCAGGTAGCCGGCCCAGTCCGGGAAATTCAGGGTTCGCCCCGCCAGGCCGTCGGGGTGCAAGCACAACCGGTAGACGTTGGCCGGCGGGCCCAGCAGCTCCTCGGGTAGGCCGGCGGTCAGCGCGGAGGCCGCCGCGTTGGTCCCCACGATGTTCCAGCACCGGTCGATGACGATGCCCGGGTAGGGATGGTGCGCGTCGAGCAGGCGCTGCACCGCGTCCCGAGCCGGGGAGAGTGCGGCATCCTCCAAAGGGCGCGATTGGTAGCGCGGCGCGAAACCGGCGGCGAGCAGCAGCGTGTTACGTTCCCGCAGCGGTATGTCGAGGCCGTCGGCCAGGGTGAGCACCATTTCCGGACTGGGGCGCGAGCGTCCCGTCTCGATGAAGCTCAGATGTCGTGCCGACACACCGACACTCAGCGACAGATCGAGCTGACTCACCCGTCGCCGCGTCCGCCATTCGCGCAACAACTCACCAACCGCCGCATGGCTCACCAGGCAACGGTAACCACGCCGGCGCGTCGGCGACGATGACCTCGGAGGTAATTGCGGGGCCGCACAGCGCGGCGACACGCTTGCGGTACGCGCTCGATCGGAGCGCCCGATCCAAGGAGGAACCATGACGGACGTCCAATCAGGCCCGAAGTTCAGCGCCGAGGTTTTCGCGGCATACTGGGCCGCACCCACCATGTCGCGCGGCTTCGACATCCTTCACGAGGACATCGTCGGCTACTGGCCCGGCGATCCGGAGCCGGTCCAGGGGATCAAGGCATACACGGCGAAAATCGCCGAATTGCTCGAGGCCGCACCGGATTTGCGGCTCGAGGTGGTCGACAGCGCGACCGTCCCCGCCGCCGCCGAAGGTGAGGAACTGGTGTTCTTGCACTACGTCGGCCACGGCACCGGCCCGGACGGACCGTTCCACATCCGCGGCATCGACCGGGTCCGCACCCGCAACGGGATCGTGGTGGAGAACGTCATCCGCTACGAGCCCGCTTTCGTGGGTCAGCGCTGAGCTACGGCTACTGACGCACGACGCAGAAGACGTTGCCCTCGGGGTCGGCCAGCACCACCCAGCGGAAGGTATCGCCGAACTGGTGCCGGCCGACCTCGGTCGCTCCGGCCGCCGTCAGCCGCGACACCTCGGCGTCGACGTCGGACGCACCCAGATCGAGGTGCACGCGGTTCTTTCCGGGCGTCGGATCGGGCACCTTCTGGAATCCGAGCCGCAGCCCCTCGCCGAAGGTCACCGCGGTGAACTCGTCGGCGAGCACCTCGTGCGTCGTCCCGCCGAACTGTTCGGCCCACCAGCCGGCCAGCCTCGCCGGGTTGTCGCAGTCGAAGGTCAGCATCTCCACGTTGAGCGCCATACCGGCAGACCTTAGGCGTGATGGGGTCCGGGCGGAAGGATCGCTCCATCGCCGCCTGTGGGAGCCCGATATCGGCGGCGGGACACCCGTCCGAATCGGGGCGAGCCGGTGCCCTCGTCCGGGCGGCTAATCCACCGTCACGAAGTCGGCCATCATCGCCATGTCTTCGTGCTCGAGATTGTGGCAATGCAGAAGGTAGGAACCGGTGTAGTCGGTGAATCGGATGAGGACTTCGACCGCCTCGGCCGGCCGGACATCGACGGTGTCCTTGCAGCCCATGTCGAACCGTCCCGGTGCGCGATTGTTGCGCGAGATCACTTGGAACGGGTTCAGGTGCACGTGGACGGGATGGTGGAATTCGGTGATGAATCGCCAGATTTCTGCGGTACCGAGCTTGGGACACGCCAGCGCCCGGCCCGGTTGATACGACAGGTCGTTGATCGTCCACGCGCCCCCTCTCCCGAGGCGGAAGAGGAACGTGCGGGTGGCCACGGCATCGTGTCGGTTGAGACCCGCTGCGCTACTGCTGAGCCGTTCGGGGATGGCCGACTCATCGGAACGGTCGGCGCCGACGACGTCGAATCGCATGACCTCACCGGCGTTTTCGGTACCCAGCAGGTTGACCAGGCGCACCCTTGTCCCGCGCCGGTAACGGCTGAAATCGACCACAACATCAAAGCGTTCGGCCGGAGCGATGTCGATGAAATCGTGGGCGAGCGGTCGCGCAAGCAATCCGCCATCACTGCCGATCTGCACCAGCGCCGACCCGCCGGGCGGCTGCGGGTCTAACTGGAGTCGGTAGCGACGGGCGTTGGATGCGTTCAGTAGCCGCAGGCGATAGCGAGCAGGGTCGGTCTGCAGCACCGGCCACGGCGCGCCGTTGACGAGGATGACGTCACCGAGGACGCCATTCATGTAGTCGCCGGTTACGCCGCCGCCGTCCGCGGCGGGATACCGAAAGGAGCCATCGGCGGCGAAGGCACGATCGGTGATCATCAACGGAATATCGCGCCCCGCCCGAGGCAGCGGCAAGGCGTCTTCCTCATCGTCGTGGATCACATGAAAACCCGCCAGGCCGTGCCACACAGCGGCGCCCGTATACCCCATGCGGTGATCGTGGTACCACAACGTAGCGGCCCGCTGTTTCATCGGATAGACGTACTCACGCTGTCCGACAACGCTATTGCGCGTCATGCCATCCGCCCTGGATTGATCGCCTTGGGGCAGGATGAAGTCGATTGGGTATCCATCGTGGTCTTGCGGCGTATGCCCGCCATGCAGATGCACCACGACCGGCACCGGCAGAGCGTTGCGGTGCCGCACCACGGCCCGCCGGCCGGACCGCGAAACAATGGTGGGGCCAGGGAAAGTCGTGTTGTACGTCCATGCGGCAGTAGTCAACTCGGGCAGTATGCGCAAGTGCGAGATCTGCTGGGTGATCTCGTAGTAGTCGGTGCCGGCATCGCTGCTGACCGGTGCCAATTGTTCCGGGATCGGCAACGGGACTTGATAGCGGTCGGGCAGTTTCGTCTGACTGCGCACGAGCCGCCCCGACTCGGTCGATCCCAGCAGTGCGCCCGCCAGCGGCCAGCCGGCACCGACAAAACCTATTCCAGCCGCGGCAGCGCCCACCCGCAGCGCGCTACGCCGGTTCACCGAATCACATCCCGCTGTGCGGAACGAGAGCGTGCGGCCAGCGGCAATCGCCACACCGATGCGGTCAGCTGAAAGATCCCCACGATCAACAGCACCCCGAGCGGAACGTGTAACGCTGTCAGCCGCAATTCCCCCGAGGCGAATTCGGCGATGAAGAGGATGGTCACCAGCGTCGCGACCGCGATCGGCCAGCGCGGCCCGCCCGTCCTGCTCACGATCACCAGCACCACCACCTGAACGACGGAAAGTACCGTGGTGACTTTCGCGCCCGCGGAGTGCAGCCCCAGTGCGTCGTACTGCCCACCCAGGAAACTGCCGGCGAATGCGGCTTGAGCCACCGCCAGGACTGCCAACGTTGCACTGGTGGCACGGGCGGTCACCCGCGGCCAGCGCGGGCCGTACCAGCTCTCCGCTGTCATCGATCCTCCTCGTAGTCGGCGTCGGGACTCCGTACTCAAGAAATGACGACGAGGCGGGACGGCGAAAAGTTACGCGCACGTGTAACTTTCCGCCCCGCCGATCCGTCCTTGGATACGAGTTGCCGGTGGCAGTCGGCTACTCCGCCGAACTGGATCAGCCGATTGCGGGCCACCGCAACGGAATACGCAATAGGAGAAGCGATGAACCCTGCTACTGCGGCGATACCCGATCGAAGTTCCGATCGGTGTCGGCTTTCCGCAGCGCTTTGGCCTGGTGCGCCAGGGCAGCCCCGACGAGGTCGAGCCGCTGGCCGGCCGGATCGCGGTGTTCCGATTGGATCCGATCCCGACGGGCTGACACAGACGACTCTGCTCTCATTCGACCAACCACGGAAGACCCCAACATGCGCACCGCATACCTCATCGTGACGGCAATTGCCATAGCCTTTGACGGCTTCTCGGGTGTGAGCGCATTGCTCCACTTCGCGCCCATCATGGGACCCATGCGCCGGGCCGGGGTGCCGCTGTCCTGGCTGAGGTTCCCCATCGGCACACTGAAAACCCTAGGCGCCCTTGGGCTTATCGTCGGCCTGTGGGTTCCGGCGATCGGCGTCGCCGCGGCAGCCGGGCTGACTATCTTCTTCATCTGTGCGATGTACACCCACGTACTCGCCAAGGATATTTCCGGTCAGTTCGCGTTCGCCGGGTTCCTGCTCGTCCTCAACGCTGCAACCTTCGCGCTCACCCTGGCTTTCGTGTAGCCGTGGGAGCCTCAGAACGACTCCGGCGAAAAGAAGGCTTGCATCGCGGCCGAATACGCGGCCACGTCGTGCGCGCCCATCAACTCGCGCGCCGAGTGCATCGCCAGCTGCGCGGCGCCGACGTCGACGGTCGGGATGCCGGTCCGGGCGGCGGCGAGCGGCCCTATCGTCGACCCGCAGGGCAGGTCTGCGCGGTGCTCGTAGCGCTGCAGGTTGACCCCAGCCTGCCGGCAGGCCAGCGCGAAGGCCGCGGCCGTGCGTCCGTCCGTGGCGTAACGCAGGTTGGGGTGCACCTTCAGCACCGGTCCGGCGTTGACCTCTATCAGGTGGCCGGGCTCGTGCCGATCCGGATAGTTGGGATGGGTGGCGTGCGCCATGTCCGCCGAGGCCAGCAGTGAGTCGGGCAGACGGCGTAGGTAGTCCTCTCGGGTACCGCCGGCCGTGAGCACGATGCGCTCCAGCACCGTGCCCAGCAGGTCGGACTGGGCACCGTGGTCGGAAGACGAACCGACCTCCTCGTGGTCGAAGAGCACCAGCACGGGCACGAACGCGCGAGGCGTGGTCGCCAACATAGCCTCCATGCCCGCATAGCAACTGGCCTGGTTGTCCAGCCGGGGAGCGCTCAGCATGCTGGCGTCGGCGCCGATCACCGTGGAGGGCGTCAGGTCGTGGGTCATCAGGTCGGCGGACAGCACGTCGGTTGCCACCACCCCGGCGCGGTCTGCGACGTAATCGACGAATGGCCGGGCCGTCTCACCGACGCCCCAGACGGCGTTGACGTGTCGCTGTGGGTCAAGTGTCAGCGATTTGCGGTCCTCGGCCAGGTGAATGGCCAGCTGCGGCACCCGCAGGATCGGCTCGTCGATCCGGACCAGCCGGTGCTCGATCGCACCGCCGTCATGCACCGACAACCGCCCGCTGATGCCCAGGTCGCGGTCGAGCCACGAGTTGAGCCACGCGCCGCCGTAGGGCTCCAAGGCGAGCACGCGCCACCCGGCGACCACCCGGTCGGGATGTTGTTTGACCCGCAGGTTCGGGCTGTCGGTGTGGGCGCCGACGATCCGGAAGGGGCCGTCGGCGGCGTTGGAATCCCACGCGACCAGCGAGCCGGCCCGCACCACGAAGTAGCGGCCCGGTTCTTCCGGCCACCGTTGAGTCTCGTTCAGTTCGGTGAACCCGGCGGCGGTCAGCCGCGCGCCGACCGTAGCGCAGGCATGAAATGGCGAGGGAGAAGCGTCGATGAAATCGCAGAGGCCTGCGGCGCTGGCCGACATGTTGATCATCATGGCTGTCCGCGGTCACGGACTTCACGCTAGGGTCCTCAGAGTGCCCCCCGTCCAGCCGCAACCCATCCTCGCGCCGCTGACCCCAGCGGCGATCTTTCTGGTGGTGACCATCGACGACGGCGGAGAGGCGGCGGTGCACGACGCGCTGCCCGATATTCCCGGGCTGGTGCGCGCCATCGGTTTCCGCGAACCGCAGAAACGGTTGTCGGCGATCGCCTCGATCGGCTCCGACGCCTGGGATCGCCTGTTCTCCGGACCGCGGCCCGCCGAACTGCACCGGTTCCCCGAGCTGAACGGACCGCGGCACAGCGCTCCCGCCACGCCCGGGGATCTGTTGTTCCACATCAGGGCCGAGAGTTTGGACGTCTGCTTCGAGCTGGCCGACCGAATCCTCAAATCGATGGCGGGTGCGGTCACCGTGGTCGACGAGGTGCACGGTTTCCGCTACTTCGACAACCGCGACTTGCTCGGATTCGTTGACGGCACCGAGAACCCGGACGGAGCGCTGGCCACCAGCGCCACCGCGATCGGCGACGAGGACCCCGACTTCGCCGGCTCTTGCTATGTGCACGTGCAGAAGTATGTGCACGACATGTCGTCGTGGAATGCGATCCCGGTCACCGAGCAAGAGAACGTGATCGGCCGCACCAAGCTCGACGACATCGAACTCGACGACGACGTCAAGCCGGCCAACGCCCACATCGCCCTCAACGTGATCACCGACGACGACGGCACCGAACTGAAGATCGTGCGGCACAACATGCCGTTCGGTGAACTCGGCAAGAGCGAATACGGCACGTACTTCATCGGCTATTCGCGGACGCCGCAAGTCACAGAACGGATGCTGCGCAACATGTTCCTCGGCGATCCACCCGGCAACACCGACCGCATCCTGGACTTCTCCACGGCCGTCACCGGCGGATTGTTCTTCTCCCCTACCCTCGACTTTCTCGACGATCCACCGCCGCTGCCGGCAGCGGCGGTGGCGGAAACGCCTGTTGCACAGAACGGCTCACTTTCGATCGGCAGCCTGAAAGGAACCACGTCATGAACAACCTCTACCGCGACCTGGCACCGGTCACCGAAGCCGCTTGGGAAGAAATCGAATTGGAGGCGACCCGCACCTTCAAACGCCACATCGCCGGGCGCCGGGTGGTCGACGTCAGCGAGCCCGGCGGGCCGGCCACCGCCGCGGTGAGCACCGGTCGGCTCGCCAACGTGGCGTCCCCCACCGACGGCGTGGAGGCTCACCTGCGGGAAAGCAAACCCCTTGTCCGACTGCGGGTTCCGTTCACCTTGTCGCGTTACGAGATCGACAACGTCGAGCGCGGCGCCAACGACTCCGACTGGGACCCGGTCAAGGAAGCCGCCAAGAAGCTGGCGTTCGTGGAAGACCGGGCCATCTTCGAGGGTTACGCCGCGGCCTCCATCGAGGGCATCCGCTCCGCGAGCTCGAACAAATCGCTGACCCTGCCGGCGGATCCGCGCGAGATCCCCGACGTCATCACCCAGGCGATCTCCGAACTTCGGCTGGCCGGTGTCGACGGCCCCTACTCGGTGCTGCTGTCCGCCGACGTCTACACGCGGGTCAGCGAGACGACCGAACACGGCTATCCGATCCTCGAGCACATCGACCGGCTGGTCCCCGGAGACATCATCTGGGCGCCGGCCATCGACGGCGCCTTCGTGCTGACCACCCGCGGCGGCGACTTCGACCTGCAGCTCGGGCACGACGTGTCGATCGGTTACACCAGCCATGACGCGGACACCGTGCAGCTGTACCTCCAGGAGACGCTGACCTTCCTGTGCTACACCGCGGAGGCGTCCGTCCCGCTCAGCCCGTAGGAATAATTACCGGCGAGCCACTGCTTACCCGGAGAGGCAATGAACTTCTCTCTTGGAGGCAGGATTTCGATGGCAACAACTTTGGCCGGCTCGACCGCATTGGTGACCGGCGCGACATCAGGGATCGGCCGGGAAATCGCACTGCAGCTCGCGGCTCGCGGCGCCGAGGTCGTGGTGCAGGGCCGCAATGCCGAGCGCGGCGCCAAAACCGTTCACGATATTGAAAATGCCGGGGGCAAAGCGCGTTTCGTCGCGGCCGACCTCAACGTCGCCGACGATGTCCGGCGGTTGGCCGCCGAGGCGGGGCCGGTGGACATCCTGATCAACAATGCCGGAATTTATGAGTTCGGCCCCACTGCCGACACCGACGACGTGACCTTCGACGAACATGTCAACGTCAACCTGCGTGCGCCGTACATCGTGGTGCAGCAGTTGGTTCCGGCCATGGCCGCGCGGGGCAGCGGCGCCGTGGTCAACGTGAGCACTCTGGCCGCATCGGTGGCGACCCGCGGGGCGGGGATCTACGGCGCCACCAAAGCCGGCGTGGATCAGCTGACGCGCGTCTGGGCCGACGAATTCGGCGCCTCAGGCGTGCGGGTGAACGCGGTGGCGGCGGGGCCGACCGACACGCCCGGGGCCAACGCACTTCCGGGTGTGCTCGACACGATTGCGGCGATCACCACGCTGCAGCGGGCGGCCGATGCGAGCGAAATCGCAAGCGCCGTGGTGTTTCTCGCCTCGCCGGAGGCCAGTTATGTCAACGGCGCCATTCTGCACGCGACCGGCGGTCAGCGGGCAATTGCGGCGTGATGACCTAGAGGTCTAGCACCACGTCGGTTTCCGGGGCCGCCGAGCAGATGAGGACCGACCCGTCAGCGGGCGGCTCCAAAGGCTGCTGGACGTAACTGGTCGTCCCGGCGACAACTCCGGTGACGCACACGTGGCACACCCCGCTTCGGCAGGAAAAGCGGGTGGGCACGTCGCAGGCCTCGGCCAAATCCAGGATGCTCCGGTAGCGGGGAGACCAGTCGACGGTTAATCCGCTGCGCGCAAACGTGATCGCGGGTCCCGTACCCGGTGGGCCGACCGGGCGGTGCGGCGGCTTGCGCTCCCCGCCCTCGACGATGCCCGGGTTGATCGCCGGCAGCGCCCCGAACAGCTCGCTGTGAATCCGGGCGGGGTCGAACCCCATGCCAACCAGGTCGTCACGCATATCCGCCATGAATTGCGTTGGACCGCAGAGGTAAACGGTGGCATTTGTGGGAAGACCCAATGCCGCGATCGACTCTCGGCCCAGGCGGCCCTGCGTTTCGGTGTAGAAGACCTGCTGCCTGGCGTGCGGTAACGAATCGATGAGCGCCGTGACTTCGTCCGCGAATGACTGCGATTCGCGGTTGCGCGCGGTGTGCAGCCACCAGATGTCGCGCCGACTCCGGGCCGCGGACAGCGCGTGCAGCATCGCCAGGACGGGTGTGGCCCCGATACCGGCGGAGAACAGGACAACCGGGCCGCTGTCCTCGGTGAGGTAGAAGTCGCCGCGCGGGGCGGCCGCCGCTATCACCGACCCCGGCTGGATGTGGGCGTGCAGCCAGCGGCTCACCACGCCGTGATCGTCGCGCTTGACGCTGATCCGGTAGGAGCCGGCCGAGGAATCATCGGACAGGGAGTAGCTGCGCAACGGTGCGGGTTCGCCGGCGCCGGTGACCTTGACCGTCAGGTATTGGCCCGGCAGGGCCGGCGGTAGCGAACTCCGGTCGTCGGCCTCGAGCGTGATCGAGAGCACTTGCGAACTCTCTCTGCGGGTTTGGGTGACGCGCAGGTTGCGGAATCCCTTCCATCCCGGTAGGGCTGGTGCCACCGCGGATACGGTGCCATCGCGTGCGGCCAGCAGCTCGTGGAACGACTGTTGCCAGCCCGGGCTGAGCGCCGGAACGTCGACGGCCTTGCGCAGCGTTTCGACGCTGCGGTCGGGCAGATAGAGCAGGGCGTCAACGTCAGCGACGCTGAGTTCGTGGCGGCCACGGCGGGTGCGGACGATGTCGTCGCCGGCCGGCACGTGGCCCTCGGTGATCACCCGGAAGTAGAAGCCCGGGCGATGTTGAGAGACAAGCAGATTGGGCATGTCGGGCTCGTCGAGGCGAATGCCGACCCGAAAGCAGGTGACACGCGGCTGGGTGACCTCGAACTCGGCGTCGCCGATCTGATAGCGATCCCCGATGCACACTTCGTCGTCGGCGAGGCCGGTGACGGTGAAGTTCTCGCCGAAGTGTCCGGGTTGCAGGTCGTCGCGACCCAGGTAGGTCTTCCAGAAGTCGTAGGCCTCGCTCTGGTAGACCATGACGGCGCGTTGCTCCCCACCATGACCGGCGAGATCCCCCTGACCGTCGCCGTCGACGTTCAGCCGGCGCACCATGACCGGCCCCTCGACGGGGGTCTTCCAGATCCCGGTGTAGATGGTTTTATCCCGCCATCGGGCGTCCTTGGGCATGCCCACGTTCACCGAGACAAGCCTGCCCACTGTGTCACCTCGAACCAGCTCGCATTCGTACCGAGCCCCAACTGGGATGGTTGGCCCAGAATAGGGCAGCCGGATGCGCTCGGCAATAGATCGGCTTCACGGGCTGTTGCGCGACGCCGCAGTGGTGCATAATGGGTCGCATAACCCAGAACTCCGGAATAGGGTTTCGCGGGTTTCCCGCCGGACGCCGCCGCGGCGCTCGCTTGGTGAATCACATTGACCCAGGAGGAATGTCATGTCCGCTGTTCATCATCGATACGCCACCGTCGACGGCCATCGGCTCTTCTACCGGGAGGCCGGGGACCCGGCCGCTCCCGCAGTGGTCCTCCTGCACGGGTTTCCCACCAGCTCGTACATGTTCCGCCACCTGATCCCGGCCCTCGCTGACAAATACCACGTCATCGCGCCGGATCACCTCGGCTTCGGGCTGTCCGACGCCCCACCCGTCGACGAGTTCGACTACACGTTCGACGCGCTGACCGGCCTCACGGCGGGCCTGCTGGGAACCCTGAGCGTCGACCGATACGCGATGTACGTCCAGGACTACGGCGCACCGATCGGCTGGCGGCTCGCGCTGCGCGACCCGGCCGCTATTACCGCGATCATCAGCCAGAACGGCAATGGCTATGACGCGGGGTTCGTCGAGAGCTTCTGGAAGGTCGTGCAGGCGTACCAACAGGAGCAGACGCCGGAAACCGAGGCGCCGGTGCGCCAGTTCCTCACGCTCGATGCCACCCGCTGGCAGTACGTCACCGGAGTGGCCGACGAGACGCTGGTCGATCCCGAATCCTGGCATCACGACTACGCGTTGCTCTCCCGGCCCGGCAACGATCTGGTGCAGCTGAAACTGTTTCGCGATTACGCCACCAACGCTCCCCTGTATCCGCGCCTGCACGACTACTTCCGCGCCAGCCGGGTGCCGCTGCTGGCGGTGTGGGGCCGCGGCGACGAGATCTTCGGGCCGGCCGGCGCCGAGGCGTTCGCCGACGACCTCCCCGACGCCGAGATCCACCTGCTCGACGGCGGCCACTTCCTCTTGGAGTCCGCGTGCGACGACGTCGCCCAGCTCATCCGTAGCTTCCTCGCCAGGCGAGTCACGGCCTGACCTGATGTATGGGCTGGAGATCCCAAAAATGGGGGCGCTCCCGGGTTAGCCTGGCGCGATGTCCCATCCCGGTGTTCCCGACGAACAACGGTTGACCGCCAAGGGGCGTGCCACCCGCGACCGGATCGTGCAGGCGGCCGCCCAGCTGATCGTCACCGAGGGTCTGTCCGCGTCGAACATGGACAACGTGCGCCGCGCGGCGTCGGTCAGCGGCTCGCAGCTTGCCCACTATTTCGCCGACAAGGCGGCGCTGATCCGCGCGGTGATCCGGCGCCAGATCGGCGTGGTCTTGGACTTTCACCGCCAGCCCACGCTTCGGGGCCTGGGTTCATTCGACGACTTCGAACGGTGGATCGACCTCAACATGCGCTACCTGCGCCGCATCGGGTATTTCGGCACCCCCACCTATCACGCACTCACCGCCCAGCTGGCGAAGACCGACGACGCCACGCGCGACGCGTTGGCCGCCGGTTACCGGCAGTGGATCGAGTTGTTAGAGCAGGCAATTCAACGAATGCAGGAGGCCGGGCTGCTGGTTCGCGATGCAGATCCGCTCCGGCTCGCCCTGGTGATCGTCGCCGCGCACCAGGGAGGTGGTGTGCTGACGTTCACCTACCAGGAGGAGTGGCCGCACGCCGACGCGATCCGCTTCGCGGTGAACTACCTGCGCCTGTTCGCCACCGACTGCGCCGAACGAGTGCCCCGCAAACCGCGCAGGCCGCGGGGGCGCCGTCCGGCGCGACGAGCAAGCTGAGGCTGTCCGGGGTGACTACGTGACTGAACGGCCCGCATCGGGATTCACCCGCAAGGGACTGGCAACGCGCGCGCGGATCATCGACGCCGCCGCCCGCCTGATGTTCCAGCGCGGGATCGCCAATACCAGCATCGACCAGGTACGGCGCACCGCCGGGGTGGGCGGATCCCAGATCTCGCACTACTTCACCGACAAGCGCGACCTGACCCGCCACGTCATCGAGGCGCGCCGTAACGACGTGCGGGACTTTCACACGCGGACGCAGTTCGCCGAACTCGACAGCCTCGACGCCCTGCAGGCATGGGCCGATGCCTGCGTGTCCGATATCGACGCCGTGTACCGGGTCGGGGGTTGTGTGTACGGGTCCTTGGCCGGCGAACTGATCGAGGCCGATAGCGAGATTCACGACGAGCTCGCGGCGGGATACGACCAATGGATTGAACTGTTTCGGGCCGGCCTCGAGGCGATGCGCGATCGCGGTGACTTGTGCGCGGAAGCCGACCCACGGCATCTGGCCGTGTCGCTGGTCACCGCCCATCAGGGCGGTGCGATGCTCACTCACGTCACCGGCGATCCGCAACCGTTGCGGGCCGCCGTCAATGCCGCCGTCGACTACGTGCGCTCCTTCGGAACTCAACCGCCGCCCCGCAAGGGCTGATCCGCGCCGTCTCGCGGTCAGTGCAAAGCCTGAGTCATCTTTCGCTGGACATGGTGGATCCGGTCGCCCATAATAATGGGTCAGTTGGCCCATTATTAGCCGACGCGCCAACCGGCGTCGTCGCCCGCCAACGGTTGAGAAAGAGGCATCGATGTCCACTATCGATTCACCTCAGTTGCCGACCGCGCCGGCGGTCGTACGCGAGCAATCCGGTGGGCCAACCATGCGGGCGATCATCTTGGAAAAGTTCGGCGGTCTGGACAGCCTGGTCTACACCGACATCCCCAAGCCGCTGCCCAAGGACAGCGAGGTCGTCATTGCGATAAAGGGTTTCGGTGTGAACCACGCCGAGATGCACATGCGTCGGGGTGAGTGGGCCGAAGCCGCAGAAGTGAGCGGCATCGAATGCGTCGGCATCGTCGACTCGTGCCCGGGTGGCGAGTTCCCGGTCGGGGCCAAGGTGGCGGCGCTCATGGGCGGCCTGGGCCGAACCATCAATGGCAGCTACGCCGAATACACCCGTGTGCGCGCGGCCAACGTCGCGCTCATCGAATCCGACCTGCCGTGGTGGCAACTGGCCGCGCTGCCGGAAACCTATGCGGTGGCCTGGACATGCCTCTTCCGCAATCTAGACCTTAGAGCCGGTCAGACCTTGGTGTTGCGGGGTGCGACGTCGTCTCTAGGCCAGGCTGCGCTCAAGATGGCGGTCGCCGCGGGCGCCCGAGTCATCGCAACCACGCGCAGCAGCGGCCGTTTCGCCATGCTCGAGAAGCTGGGCGCTTCGCGTATCGAATTGGAGCGCCGCGACCTGGCGAGCCATATCGCCGAGAGCAAGCAGATTGACGCCGTTCTCGATCTCGTAGGCAACAGCACCATCCTGGACTCCCTCGACATGCTGCGCCGCGGCGGCACGGCCTGCCTCGCCGGATGGCTGGGCGGGCTTGATCCCCTTGGGGATTTCAACCCGCTGCTGCGCATGGCCTCCGGTGTGAACTGGAACTTTTTCGGCAGCTTTGTTTTCGGCACACCAGGCTTCCCGCTGTCCGATGTGCCCTTGCAGAACATCGCCCAACAGGTCGCCGAGGGCGCGCTGGAAGCGAAACCGTCTCGAGTCTTTTCTTTTGATCAGATTCGTGAGGCACACCGAGTGATGGAGGCCGGCGAATCCGGCGGCAAGATGGTCGTCGTGATGGAGTGATTCTGCGTGAAACCGTCTGTCGCAGAACCCGATTCACGAGGAAGGACACGACATGGGTCTGGCATGGCAGCAAGGCCCGCTGGCGGCGGGATCACTCGGACACTTCCTGACCGAGCAGCCGATGCCACCGCGGCTGCTGTTCGCCGAGCCGTTGCGTCGCCGGATGCGGGTGCGCTTCGCGGATCGGTGGATCGCCGACAGTGAGGATGTCGTCCTCTTGCACGAACCGGGTCGTTACCCGGTCGCCTACTTCCCCCGCGGTGATATCGAGGAGGGAACGCTGCTTGCCGAGGATCGGGTGACACAACACCGCGACCTCGGGGCCACACAATGGTTCACCGTCAACGCATCGGGACGCGAGACCAACCACAGCGCCTGGGAACACACCGGGCTGCCCGCCCATGCGGCGGTGCTTGACGGCCGGGTGGCGTTTGCCTGGCGTGCTATGGATGCCTTCTACGAAGAAGAGGAACGGATCGTCGGGCACGCCGCCGATGCCTACCATCGCATCGACATCCGTTCTACCGCACGGCATCTCGTAGTACGGGATGGTGACCGAGTGATCGCCGATACCCATCGCCCGTTGGCACTGTACGAGTCCGGCTTTGCGCCCAGATGGTACGTGCCGCGCGATGATATCGACGAGTCCGCACTCAAACCCATTGATATCCAGACGTTTTGCCCATACAAGGGGATCTGCTCCTACTATGACATCGGCAACCACCAGCGCGCGGCCTGGTCATACGTCGACGCTTGGACGGAGGTCGCACGGGTCCGAAATCTGGTGTCCTTCGAACCCGACAAAATCGAAGTGCATCTCGACGGCAAGCAACTTCAGCTGGAACCGGGCCAAACCGTCATCCCGCACGGCGTCGACCGCGGACTCGACACCGATGAGGTGCTGGGAAGGAGGTAGCGGTGGCGGAACGGGACACCACTCCCGAGCGGGTGCGCGGGTTCTCCGATGGCGTCTTCGCCGTACTCATCACCATTCTGGTGTTAGAGCTCAGGCCGCCGAGCGACCACGGCTTCCGCGCTCTGCTTCCGCTGTGGCCCACCGGGCTGAGCTATGTGGTCAGCTATCTGTTCATCGCGATCGTCTGGGTCAACCATCATCACCTGTTCAACTACGCGCAGGTCGCGACGTCGCGGTTGGTCTGGTCGAATTTCGCGCACCTGTTTTCGGTGTCGCTGATCCCTTTCACCACCGAGTGGATCGCCGACAGCAGGTTGGCCGCGGCGCCGGTGTCCTTGTACGCCGCGGTCTTCGTCCTGGTCAACATCACTTATCTGGCGCTGTGTTGGGAGGCGGTCGATCGGCCCTCGCATCAAGATGTTTCGGCGCGGATGCGGCGCATGCTGCAGATGAGGTCGTTCATCACGCTCGGGGTGTTCATGACGGCTGCCCTGGTCGCCTTGTGGTGGCCGGTGGCGGCGATGCTGTTGATTGTGTTGTGCCTCGTGGGCTATCTCCGACCGGATATTCCCCAACGAAAGAATGTCGAGCACTAGTCATGGCAACACCGTCGGTCCTGGTCTTCGACGTCAACGAGACGTTGCTCGATATCGAGTCAATCGCACCGCTTTTCGTTGACCTGTTCGGTGACGAGCGGATGTTGCGCGAATGGTTCGCGCAGCTCGTCATGTACTCGATGACCGTCACACTGGCCGGCAACTACGTGCCCTTCCCGGTGCTTGGCCAGGGGGTGCTGCGCATGCTGGGTGACGTCCACCAGGTCGACGTCAGCGAAAACGACGCGGACCGCCTCAAGACCGCGCTGCTCACCATGCCGGCACACCCGGACGCCGCCGACGGGCTCGCCGCGCTACGTGACAACGGTTTTCGGCTGGCGGCCCTGACCAATTCGCCGCCCAATCGGGATGGCCCGACGGCACTGCAAAGTTCGGGACTGGCGAGCTTTTTCGAACACCAACTGAGCGTCGACGCACGCGGCGTCTTCAAGCCTTCGCCCGCCGTCTACCGGTACGCGTGCGAGACGCTCGGAGTCGCGCCCGCGGACTGCATGATGGTGGCCGCACACGTGTGGGACACCATCGGGGCGCAGAGCGTCGGCTTCAGCGGCGCGCTGATCACCAGGCGTGGCAACGCACCGCTGCCGGTCGAGGGCCTGCCACAGCCTGACATCGTCGCCAAGGATCTGCGCGAGCTCGCCCAGTGCCTCGGATCCCGCGATAATTGACCCATGGCCACCACAGACGGATTCCATCCGGACTTCGACGACACGGCGGGGCCCGCCGCGCGCAACCGGGTACGCCACATCAAGGCATCGGAAATCAGTTCCGACACAGCACAATCGGAGGGGTTACGGCGCTTCGCCGCCCTGTCCGGTAGTTCGGTGGGCGCGGAGAAGCTCTGGATGGGCGAGACACACGCGTCGCCGCAATCGGCTTCGGACAACCACCATCACGGTGACTCGGAGACCGCCATCTATGTACGAAGCGGGAACCCGGAATTCGTCTTCCATGACGGCGCCGGAGAGGTCCGCATCGCCGCCGCACCCGGCGATTACGTCTTCATCCCGCCCTACCTGCCGCACCGGGAGGAAAACCCCGACCCCCACACCACCGCCGAGGTGGTGATCGCACGCAGCAGCCAGGAGGCCATCGTGATCAATCTTCCGGCCCTGTATCCGCTGGCCGACGCTCAGTAGACGGCGATCTCGATCAGGTTGCCGTCGATATCACGGCAGTAGTGCGAGGTCATCTCGCCCAGCGCCCCTATCTTGGTGACCGGTCCGGAGATCACGTCCACGCCACACGCGGCGAGGTGGGCACGGACGTCATCCGGACTGGCGCGGGTGATGAAGCACAGGTCTTCAGAACCGGCGACCTCGACCGCCCCGGTGAACCAGTCGGGATCGTCGCCGAGCGCCCCGACCGGTCGCAGGTTGATCTTCTGATCCCCGAAGCACAGCGCCGTTCGCCGCGACGGCCCGAACGTCTCGCGCCGCATGCCGAGCACCCGCTCATACCACCCGGCCGTGGCCTCGACGTCGCGGCAATTCAGGACAATGTGGTCGAACCGTTCCACGGTGAGTGCCACGTTCGGTCCTCCTGACCCGCGCAAACGCGCGAAAAGCATTCGGTACCAGAGTAATCCGGCCGACGGTGGCATCCGCATCGGGACGCATTGCTTTACGCCCCGCGCATAGAACGTTTTAATACATCTCGTGGCTTCCGATCAGCTGGACCTCGACGTCGCCGACCTCCGGATATCCCGCGGCAGCGTGCCGGCCAGCACCCAACTCGCCGAAGCCCTCAAGGCGGCCATCGTCAAACAGCGTCTGCGCCGCGGCGCGCGACTGCCGACCGAGCGAGAGCTCATTGATCGCACCCGCGTGAGCCGGGTGACCGTGCGCGCGGCGGTCGGGCTTCTCGAGCGTCAGGGATGGCTGGTCCGAAAGCAGGGCCTGGGCACGTTCGTGGCCAACCCGGTAAAACAGGAACTCGGGCCCGGCGTGCGCACCATCACCGAGGTACTGGCCGCCTCCGGGATCACGCCCAACGTCGACGTCCTGTCGCACCGCGTCGAAGACGCTCCGCAACGGGTTGCCGAAATACTCGGCCTGCCCAAAGTCCTGTGTGTGCACCGGCGTTTTCGCGACGGCGACCAACCGCTCGCCCTGATGATCGCCTACCTGCCGCCGGGCTTGGGCACGGCAGTGGAACCACTGCTGAAGAGCGCGACCGACGAGCAGACCGCGCAGGCGATGGAGAGCACCTACACGATGTGGGAGCGCCGGCTGGAAGTCCCGATCTCCCGAGCCAACTATGAGATTCATGCGGCCGGTGCATCGCTGGAAGTGGCGGGCGCTTTGAACCTGCCGCTGGGGTCTCCCGTGCTGGTGCTCGAGCGCACCAGCTTCGGCCATGACGACAAGCCCCTCGAGGTCGTGGAATTCCACTACCGCCCCGAGAGGTACAGGTTTTCGGTCACGCTGCCGCGCACCGTGCCCAGCCCCGGCGCCGGCATCGTGGAACGGCGCGAGTCCATCTGAGTGCGGGCTAGAACTCCTGGGAGCCGACGCTCACTCAGCCAATTCTCAACAGATTCTTCGGTGCCGCTTCGCGCGGCTCCAAGCATCCCCAAAGCCGCGGGTCGCACCATCGAACTCATGACGAATGAGCAGCTGTGCGCGAACCGGCTCGAACGTTACCTGCGCACCCGCGGGCGGCGATATTTTCGCGGCCACCACGACGGCGAATACTTCTTCGTCACCAACGCTCCGCGGCGCTTGCACGTTCACTTCGAGATCTCGCCCGCCAACGACGACGTGTTGATCATCCGCGTCACTCCCGGATGCTATTTCCCGGCGGCCGACCGCCCGTGGCTGACCTACTTCTGCGACCGGTGGAACCGCCTCGACCGCGAGGTCACCGCGATCGTGCACGGCTCGTCGGACCCGCAGCGCATCGGCGTGACGGCCCGCAAGTCGCAATGGATCCGAAACGACGTCTCCTTCAACGATTTCGCGTCGTTCGTCGACCGGACGGTCGCGGACGCCACCGAGCTCTTCGATGAGCTGAGCCCCACCGTCGAACTGCCGTCAACCGAACGGCCGTTGCTGCGCGACGCCGGCTGACGTCCGGGCCGGCTGCCTACTTCCACGGAGCATCCGGGCGCGGCTCGCCCAACCCGGCCCGGATCGCGCCCCACGGATCGGCGTAGCGTCCGGGCGTATCCCGATAGGCCGCACGGCTTTTGAGGAACCGTCGGGCCAGCGGCGAGATCAGCCGCATCGGATAGCGCCGCCACCCGGCGGCGGCCCGCATCTCGGCGAGCATGTCCGGCCACGAATGGCGCTGGAATTGCAGGACCTGCTGGGACCGAACGGTATCCATCCAGTCCGTGACGAACCAGTCGTCGTCACTGTCCGGATCGCCCGGCCGGCCGCCGGGCAGGACGTCGACCAGACCGCGCGCGGCGGCCAACGCCTTGCCGACCTCGCCCTGCCGAAGCAGGTGCGACTCGTCGCCCGCGATCAGCAGCGTCTCACCGGCGACGTCGGCGGTGACCGCGGCGGCGAACGCGCGCGCGACATCGCGGACGTCGACGGTGTGAATGCGGCCATCGGCCGGCAGGGCGCTCTCGAAGAACAACGCATCGACGCTGAACGGCATGGCGTCCGGTTCGACGCTGATCACCCCGGCCAGGCGCAGGATGACCCACTCGAGATCCGTCGCCCGCAGGTGCTGTTCGGCTTCGGCCTTGTGCGCGCCGTAGAGGTCTGCCGGGTTCATCGGGCTGTCCGGGCGCAACAGCTCGTGATGCCGGTGCGGGTTGCGCGCGCCGTACACGGCGTTGCTCGACGCCTGGATGAACCGCGCCGGATGCGGCCTGGACTGCGCCGCGCGCAGCAGCGTGACGGTCGCGTCGACGTTGACGCGGCGGCCCAGCGCGGGCTGGCGATAGATCAGCGGCGGGATCACCGCGGCCAGGTGGACGATGGCGGTGGGCGACGTCTCGGCGAGCAGCCGATCAACCTGACCCGGGTCCGTGAGATCCGCCCAGTGCGCCTCGGCGCCCGCCGGCAGCGCCGCCGCGGCTTTGCGCTGGGCGGCGTTGCCCAGGTCGGTCGCGACGACGCGATGGCCGTCGGCAACCAGCCGGCGCACCGTTTGCGAGCCGACGAGTCCGAAACCCCCAGTAACCAGAACCTTTTCGGACATACTCCCCCACCACGCGTTCGCTCTCTAGCAAACGGATATGACATTCTCCTAAATAGAGAGTAGCATATGTCAATCGAGGGCTCAGGTTTGAGACCGGCGTCACACCGGCAACAAATAGCAAAGAGCGCAGAACGGACGGCGGGGAGCCATGAAGGGCAACGGTGTGGACGCGGCGGACAACCACGAAACCGCGAAATGGGATCCGGCTTTCACCGAACAGGTGACGAAGGTGCTCGGACCGGCCATCAAACGGTACTACCGCGCCGAGGTGCGAAACCTCGACAACGTCCCGTCGTCGGGAGGAGCCCTGGTGGTGTCCAACCACTCGGGCGGCATGCTGACCCCGGACGTGCTGATCTTCTCCCCCGCCTTCTACAACAGGTTCGGCTACGACCGCCCGGTCTACACGCTGGGCCACTACGGGCTGTTCATCGGGCCTTTGGACGGCTGGCTGCGCCGCCTCGGGGTCATCGAGGCCAGCCGTGAAAACGCCGCCGCCGCCCTGCATTCCGGCGCGGTGGTGCTGGTGTTCCCCGGCGGCGACTACGACTCCTACCGGCCGACCTTCAGCGCCAACACCATCGACTTCAACGGCCGCACCGGCTACGTGCGGACCGCCATCGAAGCGGGGGTGCCCATCGTCCCGACCGTGTCCATCGGCGCCCAGGAGACCCAGTTGTTCCTGACCCGGGGCAACTGGCTTGCCCGCAAGCTCGGGCTAACCAAGGCTCGAATGGACATCCTGCCGATCAGCGTCGGGTTCCCCTTCGGGCTGAGCGTCATCTTCCCGCCCAACGTGCCCCTGCCGGCAAAGATCGTCACCGAGGTTCTCGAGCCGATCGACATCACCGCCCAATTCGGCAAGGACCCCGACGTCGACGAGGTCGACGCCCACGTACGCGCCGTCATGGAAGCCGCGCTGCAGCGGCTCGCCGGCCAGCGCCGGCTACCCATCCTGGGCTGACGGCGCACGGGGCCGCTGGAGGTGGCGTGTGAAAAGACTCAACGGCATGGACGCGATGCTGCTCTACAGCGAGACGCCCAACCTGCACACGCACACGCTGAAGGTGGCCATCATCGACCCCGCCGACGTCGACGGCGAATTCGGGTTCGAGGCGTTCCGTCGCCATGTGCGCCGGCGGCTCCATCTGCTAGAACCGTTGCGCTACAGGCTCGTTGACATTCCCTGGCATTTACATCACCCCATGTGGCAGGAGAACTGCGACGTCGACCTCGACTACCACCTGCGACGGGTACAGGTGCCCGCGCCGGGTGGCCGGCGCGAGCTCGACCAGGTGATCGGCGACGTGGCGTCCACCCCGCTGGACCGCAGTCGCCCGCTGTGGGAGTTCCATTTCGCCGAGGGGCTGGCCGGTGGCCGATTCGCCTTGATCGGCAAGGTTCACCATGCGCTGGCCGACGGTGTCGCATCGGTCAATCTGCTGGCCCGCGCGATGGATCTGCGCGACGGGAACACCGACGAGCGCGACAACGACGAGGCCGGTGTCACCACGTCCAAGGCCGACCTGTTGCGCGCCGCGGCGCGCGACCACGTCCGGCAGATCGGTGAACTGCCCAGGCTGGTCAAGGACGCCGCCGTCGGCATGATGCGGGTGCGCCGCCGGTCGAAAGAGCGCGGGGCGCACCCCGACCTGGCCGAGGCGTTCGACGCACCGCCGACGTTCCTCAACCATCTCGTCTCGCCGCGGCGCTGGTTCGCCAGCACATCGTTGTCGCTGCCGGAGGTCAAAGCGACGGCAAAGGCGTTGGGCATCACCGTGAACGATGTGGTGCTGGCCATGGCGACCGGCGGGCTGCGGACGCTGTTGCTGGCGTATGACGGCGCGGCCGAGCGCCCGATCATCGCCTCGGTGCCGACGGCCACCGACAAGTCGGACCGGGTCACCGGCAATGAGATCAGCGGGCTGATGATCTCGCTGCCGGTCCATGTCGCCGACCCCAAGGAGCGGGCCCGGCTGGTCGCCCTGGCCACCAAGATCGCCAAGGAAGACCACGAGGTCCTCGGCCCGGAGCTGTACGGGAAAATGATGGCCTACCTGCCGACCGCCTTCGCGCCCGCCGCATTTCGTTGGCTGGGCCTGCGCGACGCGCCGAACAAACTGATGAACGTCGCGGTGTCCAGTGTGGTGGGGCCGCGCGAGCGCGGCCACTTCGGCGGCGCGGCCGTCAGCGAGATCTATTCCACCGGCGTGCTGTCGCCGGGCGCCCCGGTCAACATCACCGTGTGGAGTTACGTGGACCGACTCGGCGTCGCGGTGCTCACCGACGACCGGACGTTCAACGACCCGCACGAGGCGACGGACGCCATCGCCGCGTCATTCGCCGAATTACGCGATGCCGCAGGCGTTTCCGATCAACCGGCGAGCACGCCGTCCAGCACCGAATAGAACAGGCCCAGGCCGTCGTCGGAGGGCCCGGTCAGTGCCTCGATGGCGTGCTCGGGATGCGGCATCAGGCCCACCACGCGGCCGTTGGCGGAACTGACCCCGGCGATGTCGTGTAGCGACCCGTTGGCGTTCTCGTGGTACCGGAACACCACCCGCCCCTCGCCCTCGAGCTCCTCGATCACCTCGGCCGGCGCCACGTAGCGTCCCTCGCCAGATTTCAGTGGAACCAGCAGATCGGCGTCGGGCTCGAATCGCGACGTCCACGCGGTCGAGGTCGAGGCCACCCTCAGCCACACGTCGCGGCAGATGAAGTGCAGGCCCACGTTGCGGGTCAGCGCCCCGGGCAGCAGGCCGGCCTCGCAGAGCACCTGAAAACCGTTGCAGATTCCCAACACTGGCATGCCGCGGCGGGCGGCCTCGACCACCTCGGCCATCACCGGGGCGAACCTGGCGATCGCACCGGCTCGCAGGTAGTCGCCGTAGGAGAAGCCGCCGGGCACCACCACGGCGTCCACACTCCGCAGATCGGCGTCGGCGTGCCACAGGTTGACCGCCTCGGCACCGACGCGCCGCGCCGCGCGGGCGGCGTCCACGTCGTCGAGTGTGCCGGGGAAGGTGATGATCCCGATGCGAGCCGTCACTGCGCCTCCCGGCTGATCGTCCAGTCTTCGATCACGGTGTTCGCCAACAACGATTCCGCGATCTCGGCGAGCGCCGAATCGTCCACGCTGTCGTCCACTTCGAGCTCAAAGCGCTTGCCTTGCCGAACTTCTGAGATTCCCGGATGTCCGAGGCGACCCAGTGCGCCCACAATCGCTTGACCTTGCGGGTCGAGAATCTCCGCTTTGGGCATCACGCTCACGATCACCCGGGCCACCGGCGCTCCTCCTCAGTTGGCGTTTTCGGCGCCAACTCTACCGGCGAACGCGCAGCTCGGGGTTACGGGCACGAGGCAATGTAGGCGTCGCACAGGGGGGCGCTCATGGCATTGAGCACCGGATCGTCGGCCATCGCCGGCCAGGCCGTCTGCGGCGGGGCCGTCGACCACAGCGTGACCTCGCTGATCGTGCTGCTGGCAGGGTGGGCGAACAGATAGGTGCGCATCACCACCGGGCCGCTGATCACGGCGGCCATCCGATTGGATTCGTCGGTGGTCAACGACGGTGACTGCTGCGGCGCACGCTGCTGGCAGGCGCGTAGCGCGGCGACGGCGTTGTTGAACGCCGTGGTCGCGATCGCGCCACCGTGCGAGGTTTCACCGCGCCAGTGCAGGACCTGGGCCTGCAGTTGCCATTGCCCGTCGGGATGCTGCACCGTCGCGCGGGCCGCGACGGCGGAGTCGCGGGGATCCTGGGGTGGCGCCGGCGCGGCGCACAGCTCCTCGAACCGGAACCGCGGGCCGGGCGACGAACCGGTGGTCTGCACGGCCTGGCCGGCCAGCGCGGGCCAGTGGTACACGCCGTCCAGCGGGACGGCGTGCTGATCGATCCACGCGGTGTTCGGGATCCGGTCGCACAGCCCCGGGCAAGTCTCCGGCTCGGCGTGCGCAGGAACGACGATGATCAGAGCAACTGCGAAACTGCCGGCGACCAGCATCGTGGCCAAAATCACGCGCATCGCCAGCTTGTCCATCAAGGCACAATCGTAGATATGCAACTGACGCATTTCGGCCATTCGTGCTTACTTGCCGAATTCGACCACACCCGCGTGCTCTTTGACCCCGGTACCTTCGCGCACGGATTCGAGGGAATCACCGGCTTGACCGCCATCTTGATCACCCATCAGCATCCCGACCATGTCGACGCCGAACGGCTGCCGGCATTGCTCGAGGGTAACCCGGATGCGGCGCTGTACGCCGACCCGCAGACCACCGCGCAACTCGGCGCGCCCTGCCGCGAGGTGCACGTCGGCGATGAGCTGCACATCGGTGAACTGACGGTTCGCGCGGTCGGCGGCAAACACGCGGTCATCCACCCGGAAATCCCTGTGATAGAGAACATTTCGTTTCTGGTGGGCGATGCCGACCATCGCGCCCGGCTGATGCATCCCGGTGACGCGCTCTTCGTGCCCGACGAGCCGGTGGACGTGTTGGCGACCCCGGCGGCCGCGCCGTGGATGAAGGTGTCCGAGGCGGTCGACTACCTGCGTGCGGTGGCCCCGCAGCGCGCCGTTCCCATTCACCAGGGGATCATCGCCCCGGATGCGCGGGGCATCTACTACGGACGCCTGACCGAGATGACCAGCACCGACTTCCAGGTGCTGCCCGAGGAAGACGCCGTCACGTTCTAGCGGCCGGTTGGCCTCGGACGCGGCTAGGTGATGTCGTCGGCGGCACCGCGTCCTGCCGCGCGGCCGGAGAAGATGCAGCCGCCCAGGAAGGTGCCCTCCAGGGCGCGGTAGCCGTGCACACCGCCGCCGCCGAACCCGGCCACCTCGCCGGCGGCGTATAGACCGCTCAGCGGCGTGCCGTCGGCCTTCAACACCCGTGAGGCAAGGTCGGTTTCGATGCCGCCCAACGTTTTTCTGGTCAGGATGTGCAGCTTGACCGCGATCATCGGCCCCGCCTTCGGATCGGTCAGCCGATGCGGCGCCACCACCCGGCCCAGCCGGTCGCCCAGATAGTTGCGCGCCGCTCGGATCGCCGTGATCTGGCCGTCCTTGCTGAACTTGTTGGCCACTTCCCGATCCCGGGCGGTGACCTCGGCCTCCACCGTGGCGTAATCCAGCGGCTGCACGTCGGGCAGCTTGTTCATCGCGGTTACCAGGTCGCGCAGCGAGTTCGCGCTGACGAAGTCCACACCCCGGTCGACAAACGCCTGCACCGGCCCCGGCGGCCCGGAACGCGCCCGGTTTCGCAGCAGCTCGCGGATGCTCTGGCCGGTCAGGTCGGGATTCTGCTCCTGCCCGGACAGCGCGAACTCCTTCTCAATGATCTTGGCGTTCAACACAAACCAGGTGTAGTCGAACCCCGATTTGGTGATGTACTCCAAGGTGCCCAGCGTGTCGAAACCGGGGTAGAGCGGGACCGGTAGCCGCTTGCCGCTCGCGTCCAGCCACAGCGACGACGGACCCGGAATGATCCGGATCCCGTGCAGCGGCCAGATCGGGTCGTAGTTTGTGATGCCCTCGGTGTAGTGCCACATCCGGTCGGGGTTGATCACCCGCGCGCCGGCCCGCTGCGAGATGGCGATCATCCGGCCGTCGACGTGGGCCGGCACCCCGCTCAGCAGTTGCTCGGGAACGCGGCCCATGCGCTTCGACCAATTCTTGCGCACCAGTTCATGATTGGCGCCGATGCCGCCGCTCGTCACGATCACCGCGTCGGCGCGAAACTCAAACTGCCCTATCGCTTTTCGCGATGACGCGACTCCCCTGGGCGTGGCCGAGGGCTCCAGCACGGTGCCCCGGACGCCGGTCACCCCCTCGCCCTCGACGATCAGCTCGTCGACCTGGTGGCGGTGCGCGAACCGCACCGATGAACGGTCGCGCAGTTGACGGGCGAAGATATCGACCAGCGCGGGCCCGGTGCCCCAGGTGATGTGGAAGCGGGGAACCGAATTGCCGTGTCCCTGTGCGTCATAGCCGCCACGCTCGGCCCAGCCCACCAGCGGGAAGAGCTTGAGCCCCCGCGAGCGCAGCCAGGTGCGTTTCTCCCCGGCGGCGAAATCGACGTAGGCGTGCGCCCATTGGCGCGGCCAGTAGTCCTCGGGACGGTCGAAGGCCGCCGTGCCGAGCCAATCCTGCAGCGCGAGTTCATGGCTGTCGCGGATACCCAACCGGCGCTGCTCGGGGCTGTCGACGAAGAACAGGCCGCCGAAGGACCAGAAGGCCTGCCCGCCCAGGTTGGCGCTGTTCTCCTGATCGACGATGAGCACCCGTAAGCCGCGGTCCACCAGTTCGCAGGCGGCGACCAGGCCGGCCAGGCCCGCCCCGACGACGATGGCATCAGCGTCGAACCCCGCAGCCGAAGAATCGCTCATGTCGGACCAGGGTAGTGCCCCGACGAGCAGGTCAGACAGTCGCTTCGTCAGGCGGCGTCGAGCACCGCTTTGGCCGGCTCCCAGCGATACACGGTGGGTGTGCAGGCGTGCATCAAGGCCAGGTCAACCGCGTCCAGCATGGCCTGTAGCGGCCCGGGCTTGCGCAGGTGACGAGCCGCGACCGCAACCCGCACGACGCCGCCCCGGCGAGCGATCCGCTCGGCGGACAGCACCACCATCCGGCACCACCACGGCTCGGTGAGGAAGCCTTCGCCGATGCCGAGGACGCGTGCGCGGACGGTGTTGTGGCGGACCAGGTCGGTGATCCCGTGCAGATCCGCCAGCAAGCGGAATCCGTTGTCCGGCAATGCCTTGACAACACCGGGTGACACCACCCAGCCGGGCGCCGCGAACAGCCGGGTACGCAGCCCGAGGTGCTCGAGCACGCGGTCGGCGGCCATCAACCGCAGGTTGGCCTCGTGCGCCCGCAGGATCGCGAATTCGCCGCGGCGCTTCTTGGTGGCTGCGTCGTCGTAGCCGTGCAGCACGATGGCGTCGCCACCGGCGCGGCGGGTGGTCAGCCAGTCGACGGTTTGCGGGTCGTGGTCGAGCCGGTAGTCACCGGACAGGCGGGGAGCCACCAGCAACGACACCGGTACCTTGCGGGCATCCATTTTCGCGCAGAACGCCTCGACGTCGGGAAGGGTGTGTTCACCGATCCCCGAGACCGAGACGATCAATTTTCCAGACACACCAGCAGTTTGCCGATCCCAAGTGTCGGAACGGTGAAGGACACGCAGACAGCAGGCGTATATGCGCGCGACCAAGCGCGATAACTGATTTCGGCGGGTCTCATACCTGGGCAGTGCACATCGAGCGCCAGCCGATGTGATCAGTTCGATATGCTAAGCAACGCCATGGATGAGGCCTCGTACGCAGCGGCCAAAACGCCGCTGCCCCACGCCCCCACCGGGCAGCCGGGTGTCGAGGAACGGGAATATCCCGACAAGCTCGATGCCGCGCTGTTGCGGATCTCCGGCGTGTGCATCTTGGCCACCGTGATGGCGATCTTGGACGTCACGGTCGTCAGCGTCGCGCAACGCACGTTCATCGACCAATTCGCGTCCTCACAGGCCGTCGTGGCCTGGACGATGACCGGCTACACGCTCGCCCTGGCGACGGTGATCCCGATAACCGGGTGGGCGGCCGACCGGTTCGGCACCAAACGGCTCTTCATGGGTTCCGTGGTGGCGTTCATATTGGGCTCGCTGCTGTGTGCGATCGCGGCAAACATCGTGCAGCTCATTGCCTTTCGCGTGGTGCAGGGTATCGGCGGCGGCATGCTGCTGCCGTTGGGATTCATGATCTTGACCCGAGAAGCGGGCCCGGGACGGCTCGGGCGCCTGATGTCGATCTTGAGCATCCCGATGCTGCTCGCCCCGATCGGCGGGCCGATCCTGGGTGGCTGGCTGATCGACACCTCGAGCTGGCGGTGGATCTTTCTGATCAATGTGCCGATCGGGTTTCTCACCATCGCGCTGGCCGCCGTCATCTTCCCGCGGGATCACCCGGCCCGGTCGGAAACCTTCGACGCCGTCGGCGTGCTGCTGCTCTCGCCGGGCCTGGCGACGTTCTTGTTCGCGGTGTCCTCCATCCCGGGCCGCGGCACGGTGGCCGACCGCCACGTGGTGATACCGGCGGCGATCGGGCTGGCGTTGATCGCGGGCTTCGTCGCGCACGCGTGGCATCACGCCGACCATCCGCTGATAGACCTGCGGTTGTTCCGCAACCCCGTGCTCACGCACGCCAACGTGACGATGCTGGTGTTCGCCGGCGCATTTTTCGGCGCCGGCCTGCTGCTCCCGAGTTACTTCCAGCAGGTGCTGCACCAGACGCCGATGCAGGCGGGCGTGCACCTGATCCCCCAGGGGCTGGGCGCCATGCTGACCATGCGGCTCACCGGGCCGCTGGTGGACAGGCAGGGCCCCGGCAAGATCGTGCTGGTCGGGATCGCGCTGATCACCGCCGGCCTGAGCGCCTTCGCCTTCGGGGTTGCGACCCAGGCCCACTACCTGCCCATCCTGCTGGTCGGCCTGGCGATCATGGGCCTGGGCATGGGCTGCACGATGATGCCGCTGTCGGTCGCCTCCGTGCAGGCGCTGGCGCCCCATCAGATCGCCCGGGGAACGACGCTGATGAGCGTCAGCCACCAGGTGGGCGGCTCGATGGGAACCGCGCTGATGTCGATGATCCTGACGAACCAGTTCAATCGGAGCCCCGACATCGTGGCGGCAAACAAGCTCGCCGCCCTGCACCAGAAGGCGGCCGCCGACGGAGTGCCCGTCGATCCGTCGGCGATACCCCAGCAGTCGCTTGCCCCCGGGTTTGCGAGCAATGTGGTGCACGATCTTTCGCACGCGTATACCGCGGTATTTGTGATTGCCGTCGTGCTGGTGGTGTGCACCTTCATTCCGGCGTGGTTTTTGCCGAAAAAGCCTGCGAGCGAAACGGCCGGCGAATAACATAATCACCCGGTAACCGCGCGACCAGGCCGTTTGTCGGTTCAGCGAGGGAGCAAGACGCAATCTCCGCCGTGCGAATTACACGCGTGGGAATAAGCGAATACGAGTAAAAACCCTTCTGCCGGGGCAACCCTGTGGATATGCTCAGCGGCGCCATGCAGAAGACCCGCTCCGCAGCTTTGAGTGTCCCGTTGCCCACCGCCCCGGGATCGTCGCTGCGCGCCGAGGAATACCCCGAGAAGCTGGACGCGGCCCTGTTCAGGATCGCCGGGGTATGTGGCCTGGCCTGCATCATGGCCGTGCTGGACAGCACCGTCGTCGCCGTCGCACAGCGCACCTTCATCGAGCAGTTCGGGTCCACCCAGGCCATCGTTTCGTGGACGATCGCCGGCTACATGCTCGCGTTCGCCACCGTGATCCCGATTACCGGATGGGCGGCGGATCGGTTCGGCACCAAGCGCCTGTTCATGGGTTCGGTGCTGATCTTCACGCTGGGATCGCTGCTGTGCGCGATCGCGCCAAACATACTGTTGCTCATCCTGTTTCGGATAGTCCAGGGCGTCGGCGGCGGCATGCTGTTGCCGCTGAGTTTCGTGATCCTGACGCGCGAGGCGGGACCGAAGCGGGTCGGCCGCCTGATGGCGGTGGGCGGGATCCCGATTCTGCTGGGCCCCATCGGCGGGCCGATCCTGGGTGGCTGGCTGATCGGCGCCTACGGCTGGAAGTGGATCTTCCTGATCAACCTGCCGATCGGGCTGACGGCCTTCGCCCTCGCGGCGATCATGTTCCCGAAGGACCGTTCGGCCCCGTCGGAGGCGCTCGACATCACCGGCGCGCTGCTCCTCTCCCCTGGTGTGGCGATCTTCTTGTGCGGAGTGTGTTCCATCCCGGGGCGGCACACGATCGCCGACCGCTATGTGTTGGTCCCGGCCCTCCTCGGCCTGGGCCTGATCGCCGCGTTCATCCTGCACGCCTGGTATCGCACCGATCACCCCCTGATCGACCTGCGATTGTTCCGGAACCCGGTGGTCACCCAGGTCAACGTGACGCTGCTGGTATTCGGCGCCGCCTCGGTCGGCACCGGCCTGCTGGTGCCGAGTTTCTTCCAGATCGTCGGCCACGAGACGCCGATGCAGTCCGGTCTGCACATGCTGCCGATCGGGATCGGCGCGGTGCTGACCATGCCGCTCGGCGGAGCCTTCATGGACAAGCGCGGGCCCGGCAACATCGTGCTGATCGGGCTGCCACTCATGGCGGTGGGGCTGGGTGTCTTCACCTACGGCGTCGCCAGGCAGGCCGCGTATTCACCGGTCCTGGTGACCGGGCTGGCGATCATGGGCCTGGGCATCGGCCTCACCACCACGCCGCTGTCCGCGGCGCTCATGCAGGCGCTGGCCCCGCATCAGGTTGCCCGCGGGACGACGCTGATCAGCGTCAATCAGCAGGTTGGCGGGTCGATCGGGGCCGCGCTCATGGCGGTGATCCTGACCAATCAGTTCAACCGCAACGAGGCCCTGATGGCGGCCAACGAGATGGGCGGGGTGCGCCCGGGCGCCGGCAAGCACGGCCTGCCGGCCGATCCGTCCGCCGTCCCGCGTCAGCCGCTTGCCCCCGATCTGGCCAGCCACGTCTCGCACCACCTGGCGCACGCCTATACCGCGGTGTTCGTGCTGGCCGTCGTGCTGGTGGCGTTCACCATCATCCCGGCATCGTTCTTGCCCAAGAAGCCGCCGAGCCAGCCCGCCGGCGAATAGCGCGATCACCCGGCGAACAGCATCCGCGCGATCCGTCGCACCGTCTCCATCGGGTCGGTAGCCCTGACCTGATCGTTGACGGCGTCGTTGAGCCACAGCGTCGCAAAACCGTGCACCAGCGACCACGCCGCCAACTCGGCGCCGCCGGGGTCGGCGCGGGCGTCGGGGTCCTGCAGCGTCGCCACCCCGCGAGAAAGCTCCGCGGCGGCGGCGGCCTCCGCGGCCGCCAGTTCCGCGTCTGACGCATCGAGCAGCGACTCGTCGAACATGACCCGGTAGTGACCCGGGTGGTCGATGGCGAATCGCACATACGCGACTGCGGCGTCGACGAAGTCGCCCCGGGCATCGGCCAGGGCCTGTGCCAACAGGGCGAAGCCCTCTGCGGCCAGCGAGGTGAACAGGCCCCGGCGATCCGTGAAGTGGTGCGCCGGCGCGGCGTGGGAGACGCCCGCGGACCGGGCCAGTTCGCGCAGTGAGACGCCGTCGGCGCCGCGCTCGGCCACCAGCCGCGCGGCCTCGGCCAGGATCACCGCGCGCAGGTGGCCGTGGTGGTAGGTCTGCCGGCTCATGGGCCCAGCATACCGGCAATCTTGACAGCGACTAGATACAGGGTTAGCTTTACCCGTGAGGATCTTGTCATCGTCTAGATTAGGAGGTCGCGATGGCGCCCTTGATCGCCCTGCTGGTGGGCAGCGTCCTCGCGCGGGCCGTCGGCTGGCTCGGCGTGGCCTACGTCGGCAACTGGACGGCGGCCATCGCCGTCGGGCTGGCCGCGATGTTCGTGCTGACGGGCGTCGCGCATTTCGCCCCGCCGATGCGCGCCGATCTGGTCGCGATCGTTCCGCCCCGGCTGCCCGCGCCCGGCTTGCTGGTCACCCTGACCGGGGTGCTGGAGTTGCTGGGGGCGGCCGGATTGCTGTTGCCGGCCACCCGGGTGCCCGCCGCGGTGTGCCTCCTGTTGCTGATGCTGGCCATGTTCCCGGCCAACATCTATGCGTCCCGGATGCCCGATCCGCCGAAATCGATGACGACCCGGCTACCGCTGCGGATCGGCGCCGAGATCGTCTTCCTGGCCGCCGCCGTAGCGGTCGCCGTCGGCGGCCGCTAACAGCCACGCGTATTGGAAGGCGGCTTCCTCCCAGCCCTTGTAGCGGCCACTGACGCCGCCGTGTCCGGCGTTCATCTGGGTCTTCAACAGGACCGGACTGCCCTCGCCGTTGGCGTGGCGAAGCGCCGCGACCCACTTGGCCGGCTCCACGTAGTAGACCCTTGTATCGTTCAGCGACGTCATAGCCAAGATCGCCGGATACCGCTTGGCTTCGACATTCTCGTACGGGGAATAGGACTTCATGTAGGAGTAGACATCCTTGTCAGCCAAGGGATTTCCCCATTCGTCCCACTCGGTGACGGTCAGCGGCAACGAGGGATCCAAGATGGTGGTCAGCGGGTCGACGAAGGGAACCTGCGCGAGAATTCCGGCGAAGAGCTCCGGTGCCAGGTTGGCCACCGCCCCCATCAGCAGTCCGCCGGCGCTACCGCCCAGCGCCACCAGCTGACGCGGCCGGGTGACGCCGGAATCCACCAAATGCCGTGCAACCGCGACGAAGTCGGTGAACGTGTTCCTCTTCTCCAGCAGCTTGCCGTGCTCGTACCACAGCCGGCCCATCTCACCGCCGCCACGCACGTGGGCGATCGCGAACACCATGCCGCGGTCCAGCAGCGACAACCGGGCGATGGAGAAGCTCGGGTCGGTGCACAGCTCGTAGGCGCCGTAGCCGTAAAGCAATGCGGGCGCCGGAAACTCGATGCCGGCGCGGTGCACGATGGACACCGGGATCCTGGTGCCGTCGTCGGCGACCGCCCAGTCACGCCGTTCCACATAATCCTCGGGCCGGTAACCGCCGAGTACGGGCTGCTCGCGCAGCAAGGTGCGTTCGCCGGTGGCGAGGTCGATGTCGTAGACCCGCGCCGGAACGACCAGCGATCCCGCCCTGATCCGCAGCTTGGGCGCCTCCCAGTTGGGATTGCCGGCCGGGCCGGCCGTCATCAGCTCGGAGTCGAACGAAATCTCTTCGGGCTGACCATATGTGCCGTCGGCGTTGATGGGCCACAACTGCATCCGGGGCAGCGCCTCGCGCCGGTAGCTGACGACCAGGAGGCCGGCGAAAGCGTCGACGGCGTCGAGCCGGACGTCGTCGCGGTGCGGAATCAGGGTGCGCTGCTGTGTCGGATCGCTGATCGGCGCCTCGGTGAGGGTGAAGTTGACCGCGCCATCGTTGTGCAGGATCAAGAACCGGTCCTGCCCCCCGATGACCGCGTGCTCGACCGCGTACTCGACGCCCTCGCGGCGTGGCAGCACGACGGTGAACTGTGCCTGCGGGTCGGCGGCGTCGGCGTAGCGGTACTCGGAGGTGATCGAGGATCCCGAGGCGATGAAGACGTAGGCCTCGCTGCGGGTGAGTCCCACACCGAGCCAATACTTTTCGTCCTCTTCGTGATAGACCAGCTCAGCCTCTTCGCCGGAGCCCACCCGATACCGCCACACTTTGTCGGGGCGGTGCGCGTCGTCCAGGGTCAGGTAATACACGGTCCGGTTGTCGGCGGCCCACGTCGCCCCCCCGCCGATGTCGGCGATCTCGTCGGGAAACAGCTCGCCGGTGCGTAAGTCCTTGAACCGCAATGTGTAACGCTCGTCGCCGAGGATGTCGACCGAGTACGCCAGCAGGTTCCCGTCGAGGCTCACCGTCGCGGCCCCCAGGGAGAAGAATTCGTGCCCCTCGGCCTCGGCATTGGAATCGAGCAGGATCTGCTCGCCCGCGATCTCGGTGTTCTCGTCCAGCGTCGGCGGGTCCCAGTCGTCGGGCCCGCTTATCGGACAACGGCATTGGATGCGGTATTGCTTGCCCTCGTAGGTGCGCGCGTAGTACCACCACTCGCCCTGGCGGGTGGGCACCGAAAGATCCGTCTCCTTGGTGCGCGCCTTGATCTCGTCGAAGATCTGCTGCCGCAGCGGTTCGAGGTGCGCGGTCATCTGATCGACGTAGGCGTTCTCCGCCTCGAGGTAGGCGATGACTTCGGGGTTGGTCTTTTCGCGCAGCCACTCGTACGGGTCGACGAAGACGTCGCCGTGGTGCTCACGCCGACTCTCCACCCGCTTGGCGACGGGGGGCACCGAGCCGTCCAGGTGCGTTTCGGTCATGCGCTGGGGCCGATCCAGTCGTTGAAGTTCAGGCCGGAAATGCGTTCGTACGCATCGATATAGCGGTCGCGGGTGGCGGCGATGATGTGCTCGGGCAGTGGCGGCGGGGGTTGTGAGCCGTGGCGGTCCCAGCCGGACTCGGGCCCGGTCAGCCAGTTGCGGACGAACTGCTTGTCGAAGCTGTTCTGGACGACGCCGACCTGGTACTCGTCGGCCGGCCAGTACCGCGAAGAATCCGGCGTGAAGATTTCGTCGGCGAGCAGCAGGTTGCCGTCACGGTCGGTGCCGAACTCGAATTTGGTGTCCGCGATGATGATTCCCTTCCGGAGCGCGTGATCGGCGGCCTGCACGTAGATCTGTAAGGTGCGATCGCGCAGTTGGTTGGCGGGCACGGCACCGACCATCTCGATCACCCGGGCGAAGGGGATGTTCTCGTCGTGGTCGCCCAGTGCGGCTTTCGTCGCGGGGGTGAACAGCGGTTCGGCGAACCTGCTGGCCTCGACCAGTCCCGGCGGTAGCGCGATGCCGCAGACCGTTCCGGTCGCCTGGTAGTCCAGCAATCCCGAACCGGTCAGATAGCCGCGCGCCACACATTCCACCGGAAGCATCTCCAGCTGGCGCACCACCAGCGCGCGGCCCAGCACCTCGTCGGGGATGCGTGGATCGTCGGGCGGTCCGGCCAAATGGTTGGGGGCGTCGACGAGGCCGAAGAAGAAGACGCTCATCGCGGTGAGGATGCGGCCCTTGTCCGGGATGGTGCTGTCCAGGACGAAGTCGTACGCCGAGATCCGGTCGGTGGCGACGAGCAGCAGGTGTTCGTCGTCGACGCGATACAGCTCACGGACCTTGCCGCTGGCCAGATGCTGGTAGTCGGACAGTGCAGGCATCCGGTCAGCCTATCGGGCACCTGCAAACGCGGTTTGTGCTGGGATCGGGGCTATGACCCTGCGGTTTCTGCCCTACTCCACCAGGCCCGGCCGCCTGGCCGTCCAGCTGTTCAGCGACTTGGCCGTCGTCATCTGGACGGTGCTCTGGCTGCTCGTCGGGCTGGCCGTCTACGACGCCATCGCCACCATCGCCGACGCGGGCCGGCAGGTGGAGAGTGGCGCGAAGGGAATCGCGGGCAACCTCGAGTCCGCCGGCCACGGCGCCCAGCACATCCCGGTGGTGGGCGACACGGTCAGCAAGCCGCTCAACTCCGCCAGCCACGCCGCGCTGGACATCGCCGGCGCCGGCCACGATCTGGACAGCGCGGCGACCTGGCTCGCGGTGCTGCTCGCGATGGCCGTCGTTGCGGTACCGATCCTCATCGCGGCGCTGCCGTGGTTTTTTCTGCGGCTGCGATTCTTTCGGCGCAAGTTGACGGTGACCGCCCTGGCCGCGACCCCGGCCGGCGCGCAATTGCTCGCGCTGCGCGCGCTGACCAACCGCCCGCCGCGAAAGCTGATGGCCGTCGGCGCGGATCCGGTCGGCGGGTGGCGCCGTGAGGACCCGGCCACCATCGGCGCCCTGGTCGCGCTCGAACTACGGTCGGCCGGCATCGCGCTGCGCGGGAGCTAGCAGCAGCGCCCGCGCCACCAACAGCAGCCCGGCGATGACCACAATGAGCCAGGCGGCCAACGCATCCCAGAAGAACACCAGCGAGACGGTGAGCAGCGGGTGCTGGCCGAGCTCGACCGCCATGGCGAAGCTGGCTGCCGAGTACATGCCCAGCGGAAACACGAACGCCCACCACACACCGGTGAATTGCAGCATGTTGGGGTGCCGCCTGATGCGGTGCAGCGCAAAGTAGATCAGCGGCGGTATCCACAGGGTGGCCGTCACCCAGGTCACGATGCTGAGCGCGCGCACCGGACCGGCCAGCCAGGCCGGGGCCACGGCGTGGATGTTGTCGCCGGCCAGCGTGGCAATCGCCATGGCGCCCATCAGGATCCAGGTGTCGGGTTCGAAGCCGTCGCGGTCCTGGCGTTCGTTGACGACACGCCAGAGGGTCAGCCACGTCATCAGGCCGTAAATGCACAGCGCCGCCACCCACCCGGCCACGGCCACCGCCAGCCACCAGTGATGACCGGTCTGCCGCGCCGCCCGGGCGATCACGATCGCCAACCCGGAAGTGCCCACGCTGCCCAGCTGCCAGGGGCCGTGCGCGCGGTCGCGCAGCTCTGTCCACCGGTGTGCCAACATGTTTCGCGCGCTGAACAGGATCAGCACCAGCCAGGACGCCAGGGCGACCGCGCCGAGCACCCGCGCCACCCAGACGTTGGACGACAAGCGCGTGTCGATCACCGCGCAGGCGGCGACGAAAGTGATCAGGCGCAGGGTGACGTCGGGATCGGTCAGATCCCACCCCAACTTCTGGCCGGGCATGGCGACCTTCGCGACGACCAGACCAACCAGAAGCAGCAGCCCGACGGTGGCGATGACGCCCATCGTGTCGCTGATCAACCGGTATCCGTGATCGTGCGCGCCGATCGACAAGATTCCCGTCGCCATCACCGCGGCGAACACATCGGGTGAGGGCTCGACATCGGCGAACCGGATCGTCACGGTTGTTCGTGTAGCTGCACGACGAGGTGCCGAATGCCGGTGTGCCGATTGCTGCGGGCCCATTCGACCGGACGGACGACTTGGACCCGGCCGAACCGGGACAGCAGTTCCTCGAACAAGACCCGTAGCTCCAGCCGGGCCAGGTTGGCGCCCAGGCAATAGTGCACACCCTGGCCGAACCCCAGATGCGGGTTGGGCTTTCGGGCGATATCGAACACGTCGGCGTTCTCGAAAACGCCGGGGTCGCGATTCGCCGAGCCTTCCCAGATCTGTATCTTCTGTCCGGCCTCGATCGACTGCCCGCCCAGCGTGACGTCGCGAGTGGCGGTGCGGCGCTTGGAGGGCGACGGCGACGTCCACCGCACCATCTCCTCGACGGCCGTGGGGAGCGCGTCGAGATCGCCGCGCACTGACCGCAATTGGCGCGGGTGGTTGGCCAGCGCCAGCAGACCGCCCGCGACGGCGTTGCGGGTGGTCTCCGCGCCGGCGCTGAACAACAGGCTGAAGAACAGGTACAGTTCGAGGTCGGACAGGGCCGATCCGTCGTCGCCGTCGGGGCCGTCCAGCATCGCGTTCGCCACCACCGACAACATGTCGTCGGTGGGGTTGTCCCGCTTGGCCGCGATCAGCTGCTGACCGTACTCATACATCCGCGAGCCGGCCTCTTCGACCGACAGCTGCGACAGCGCGGCCTTGCGCGAGCCGCCGAAATCGAATTGCGGCTCGATCGCCTCGAACAACCAATGCCGTTCGGATTCAGGCACTCCCAGCAGGATGCAGATCATCTGCATCGGCAATTCGGCGGCGATGTCGACCAAGAAGTCGAACGGCTCGCCGGGCACCACCGCGTCCAGGAGCCGGCGCGCCCGGGCCCGCAGGTCGTCCTCGACCAGCCGGATCATCCTCGGCGTCAGCCCCGAACTGACCAGCCGCCGGATCTGCGAATGCCGCGGATCGTCCATCATGTTGAGCACCTGGCCCGCGATGGCCAGGTCCTGCAACAGTGTGCCGCCATACGGTCGCGGGCCACCGGTAACCGAGGAATACGTCACCGGATCCTTAAGCACCTCAAGCGTTTCCGCGTAGGTGGCCACCGACCAGAACCCTTCGCCGTCCGGGGTGTTGTCGGTCGGTGCATGCCAGTACACCGGCGCCTCACGGCGATGGATCGCGAACAGATCGTGCGGAAAGCCGTTGGCGAAGTTGTCCAGATCGGTGAAGTCGATCTCCGCGAGCGCGCCGGCCAGCGTCACAGGATCGCACCCGGGGCGTACTTGGCCGCGTCCGGGTAGCGGTTCACCAGCGCGTCCACCTGCGCGGCCACCTCGTCGACCTGGTCACCGGCGGCCCCGGTGAACGCCTTCTTGTCGGCAAGCGCGGCGTCGAGCGCCGCCCGGTCCAGCGGCAACCGCTCGTCGGCCGCCAGCCGCTCCAGCAGGTCGGGCTCGGCGCCGTGTTCGCGCATGGCGAGCGCGGTGGCCACCGCGTGTTCGCGGATCACGTGATGCGCGGCCTCGCGTCCGAGGCCGGCGCGCACCGCGGCGATCAACACCTTGGTGGTGGCCAGGAACGGCAGGTAGCGGTCCAGCTCGCGACTGATCACCGCCGGATAGGCGCCGAACTCGTCGAGCACCGTCAGGAAGGTCTCGATCTGCCCGTCGATGGCAAAGAAGCTGTCCGGCAACGCCACTCGGCGCACCACCGAACAGAACACGTCGCCCTCGTTCCACTGCGCGCCCGCCAGTTCGGCGGCCATCGAGGCGTAACCGCGCAACACGACCTGCAAGCCGTTGACCCGTTCGCAGCTGCGCGTGTTCATCTTGTGCGGCATGGCCGAGGAGCCGACCTGTCCGGGCGCGAATCCCTCGGTGACCAGTTCGTGCCCGGCCATCAGCCGGATGGTGTGGGCCATCGACGACGGCCCGGCGCCCAGCTGCACCAGCGCCGAGAGCACGTCGTGGTCCAGCGAACGCGGGTACACCTGCCCGACGCTGGTCAATACCGTTGCGAATCCCAGGAATTCGGCGACGCGCCGCTCGAGGTCGGCGAGCTTGGCCGCGTCACCGTCCAGCAGGTCGAGCATGTCCTGCGAGGTGCCCATCGGGCCCTTGATGCCGCGCAGCGGGTAGCGGTCGATCAGCTCCCGCAGCCTGGTCAACGCGATCAGCGTCTCCTGCGCCGCCGAGGCGAACCTCTTGCCCAACGTGGTGGCCTGCGCGGCGACGTTGTGGCTGCGTCCGGCCATCACCAGGTCGCGGTAGGCCACGGCCCGCTCGGCGAGCCGCGCGGCGACCGCCACGCCGTGACCGAAAACCAGTTCCAGCGAGCGCCGGATCTGCAGTTGCTCCACGTTCTCGGTCAGGTCGCGACTGGTCATGCCCTTGTGCACGTGCTCGTGACCGGCCAGCGCATTGAATTCCTCGATGCGCGCCTTCACGTCGTGGCGCAGCACCCGTTCTCGGTCGGCGATCGACGCCAGGTCGACGTCCTCGATCACCCGCTCGTAGTCGGCGATGGCTTCGGACGGCACCGAGACGCCCAGTTCCGCCTGCGCGCGCAGCACCGCCAGCCACAGCCGCCTCTCGGCGACGACCTTTGCCTCCGGCGACCAGATCGCGACCATCTCGGCACTGGCGTAGCGAGTGGCCAGCACATTCGGAATGCTCACTTGGTCCTCACGAACACACAGCTTACGGTCGCGGTCATAGCCTATGCGGATGTACTTCGCCGGCGTCGACCTCGCCTGGGCGGGTCGCAATCCGACCGGCGTCGCGGTCGTCGACTCGGGCGGCGCTCTGGTGAGCGTGTGCGCGGTCCGCGACGACGACGAGATCCTGGCCGCGTTGGAACCGTATGTGCGGGGCGATTGCCTGGTCGCCTTCGATGCGCCCCTGGTGGTGACCAACCCGACCGGCCAGCGTCCCGCCGAGACCGCGCTCAACCGCGATTTCCGCAGATATGAGGCCGGTGCCCACCCCTGCAACACCGGAAAGCCCGAGTTCGCCGACGGCCCGCGCGCGGGCCGGCTGGCCGCCGCTCTGGGCCTGGACCTGGATCCCCGATCGCCGGCGGCCCGGCGCGCCATCGAGGTCTACCCGCACGCGGCGACCGTCGCGCTGTTCCGCCTGGAGCGGACCCTGAAATACAAGGCGAAGCCCGGGCGCACGGTGGACGGGCTCAAATCCGAGATGTTGCTGTTGATGGACGGCGTCGAGCGGCTGGCGCAGGCCCCGGTGCCGCTCCGGGTGGCCGGGCACGCTGGCTGGGTCGCGCTGCGCCGTGCCGTCGCGGCCGCGCAGCGCAAAAGCGAGCTGCGGCGCGCGGAGGATCCGGTCGACGCCGTGGTGTGCGCCTATGTGGCGTTGTATGCGCAGCGCAGCCCCGGGAACGTGACGATCTACGGCGACCCGGACACCGGGCATATCGTGACGCCGTCGCTGCCGGCAGATCGGAGTCCGGGCGTAGCGGTCGGTCAGATCTGCACGGGCCGCTGATCGATGGGCGCGAGCACCTCGATGAGGTCCACCACCGCGCCTTGCGCGGCGGCGCGCGGATCCCGACCCTCCACCAGGGCCGACACCACCGAACCGTCGACCGCGCAGATCAACGTGCACACCAGTTCGATGTGCACCGAACGGCCCGAGCGCTCGATGGCCTCGGCGATCGCCTCGGCGCGCTGGCGCAGGCTGCGGCGCATGGTCTCCTGCAGCGCGGGCAGCCGGGTGCACGCGATGTGCCGCTCGTACCGCGAGATCAGCTGATCGGTTCGGCCCGGGCCGGACACGTCGCCCACGAGCAGATCGGCCAGCACCTCGGCGATGGTCTCCGGTCCCCGACGCCGCCGCGACAAGCCGCTGACCCGCGACCGCAACTGCGCCACCTCGATCATCGCGATGTGTTCGACGGCGCGCGCGATCAGATCGTCTAGGGAGGAAAAGTAATAAGTGGTGGACGCCAGCGGCAATCCGGCCCGCCGAGCAACCGCCCGGTGCCGCACCGCTTCGAAGCCGCCCTCGGACAGCAGCTCGGCGGCGGCGCTGACGAGCGCGTACCGCCGACGTTCTCCTTTTGGAGTAACCGCTGCAGTCACGAGTAGCCATCGTGCCAGCAAAAGTGGTACTGCATTGCCATTTCGGCCAAACGGCCAGGGCATAATGGCCCGCATGCCCGACTTGAGCCGACGCGCCCTGCTTGGCCTCGGCGCCAGCGCGGCTATGGGGGCGGTGGGTGCCTACGGGCTCGACATCCTGTTAGATCCCCGCACATCTCACGCGATGCCGGGATCAACCGCCAGTACAGGTATGCCGTTGGCGCCGCCGCCAAACCCGCCCCGCGACCCGGCTCCCCCGGCGGCGGCCGCGCCGACGATGGTGACCGGTTCCTTCCTCTCCGCCGCGCGCGGTGGGGTGAACACCAGCTGGGCGATCGCGCGTCCACCGGGCCAGACGAAGCCGCTGCGCCCCGTGATCGCGCTGCACGGCAAGGGCAGTGACGCGTCCACCGTGATGGCGGGCGGCGTAGAACACGGTCTGGCGCAGGCCGTCGATGCCGGACTGCCACCGTTCGCCGTGGTCGCCGTCGACGGCGGTGGCGGCTATTGGCACAAGCGGTCGTCCGGTGAGGACAGTGGCGCCATGGTGCTCGACGAGCTCATCCCGATGCTGGGCAACCAGAATCTGGACACTTCACGGGTGGCGTTCCTGGGCTGGTCGATGGGCGGCTACGGCGCATTGCTGCTGGGCGGCCGGCTGGGACCGGCCCGCACCGCGGCGATCTGCGCGGTAAGCCCGGCGCTGTGGATGTCCTCGGGTGCGGCCGCGCCCGGAGCCTTCGACGGGCCGGACGACTTCGCGGCGAACTCCGTGTTCGGCATGCCCGCCCTGGCCTCGATCCCCATCCGGATCGATTGCGGCGACAGCGATCCCTTTTACGCCGCGACAAAGCAATTCATCGCGCAACTGCCCAATCCGCCGGCCGGTGGCTTCTCGCCCGGTGGCCACGACGGGGCATTTTGGAGCTCGCAGTTGCCCGCCGAGCTCACCTGGATGGCACCGCTGCTGACGGCGTGACGAGTTACGCTCGCGGAGGTGACCGCACCTTTCGACTGGAACCTCCCGTACGCCTGGCCACGCAAGCCCATCCTGGCGGAAAACGTTGTGTGCACATCGCAACCGCTCGCCGCCCAGGCGGGCCTACGGATGCTCGCGCAGGGCGGCAGCGCGGTGGACGCGGCCATCGCCACCGCCATCACCCTGACGATCGTGGAGCCGGTGTCCAATGGCATCGGTTCGGATGCCTTCGCCATCGTGTGGGACGGCAAGCAACTGCACGGACTGAACGCCTCGGGCCGCTCGCCCGCAGCGTGGACGCCGGAATACTTCGGCGGCAACGGCGTTCCCGTCCTGGGCTGGAACTCGGTGACCGTACCCGGCGCGGTGTCGGCGTGGACCGAACTGCATGCCAAGTTCGGCAAGCTGCCGTTCGAGCGGCTCTTCGAACCCGCAATATCATACGGCCGCAACGGCTTTCCGGTCTCGCCGACCGTCGCGGAGCAATGGGCGGCCCAGGTGCCGCTCTTTGAAAGCCAGCCCGGTTTCGCCCCGGCGTTTCTGCCCGGCGGGCGGGCGCCGAAACCGGGTGAGCGTTTCAGCTTGCCGGATCATGCCGCGACGCTCGAGACGATCGCCGCGACCAACGGCGAGGCGTTCTACCGTGGGGAACTGGCCGCCAGGCTCGAGGCGCACGCGCTGGGCAACGACGGCGCCATGCGGGCCACTGACCTGGCGGCTCATCGTGCCGATTGGGTGGGCACGGTCGACGGCGGCTACCGCGGGTACACGGTGCACGAGATCCCGCCCAACGGGCAGGGCATCGTCGCGCTGATCGCCCTGGGCATCCTCGAGCATTTCGACATGGCCTCGCTGCCAGCGGATTCCGCCGACAGCGTGCATCTGCAGATCGAAGCGGTGAAGCTGGCGTTCGCCGACGCCCAGGCCCATGTCGGCGACATCGAACACATGCAGCTGGGGCCGGAACGCCTGTTGGACGACGAGTACCTGAAGCACCGCGCGGGACTGATCGACCGCGAGCGGGCCAAGCCGGCATCCGCCGGGGCCGCGGCGGGCGGAACCGTCTACCTCACCGCGGCCGACGCCGCGGGGATGATGGTGTCGATGATCCAGTCGAACTACATGGGTTTCGGTTCGGGCGTGGTGGTCCCAGGCACCGGGATCTCCCTGCAGAACCGGGGCGCGAATTTCGTTGCCTCCCCTGGACATCCGAACACCGTGGCCCCGAACAAGCGTCCCTACCACACCATCATCCCGGGATTTGTCACCAAAGACGGCGCACCGGTCATGAGCTTCGGGGTGATGGGCGGAACGATGCAGCCCCAGGGTCACGTGCAGGTGATGGTGCGCATCGCCGACCACGGGCAGAATCCTCAGGCGGCATGTGACGGCCCACGGTTCCGGTGGGTCGATGGTATGCAGGTCAGCTGCGAGAAGGGTTTCCCGGATTCGACGCTGGACGAATTGCGCCGGCGCGGACACGATCTGGTTGCCGTCGACGACTATAACCAATTCGGCAGCTGCCAGGCGATCTGGCGCCTCGAGGGCGGCTACTTCGCGGCCAGCGATCCGCGCCGGGACGGTCAGGCCGCCGCCTTCTAGATGCGGATCTTCCCGTCGGCCGCCAGCTCGGCGATGTCGCTGCGGAAATGGCTGCCCGGCAGGCGAATTGAGCGCACGACCTCGTAGGCTTGGGCCCGGGCGGCCGTCAGGTCGGCGCCGGTGCCCACCACCGACAGCACCCGGCCACCCGACGAGACGATCTCGCCGTCGTCGCGCCGCGCCGTTCCGGCGTGCAGTACCCCGTCGGCTTCCGAGCCGACGATGACGTCTCCCACGCGGGGGCGTCCGGGATAGCTCTCCGCCGCCACCACCACCGTCACGGCCGCGCCGTCGTGCCAGCGCAGCTCGCCGAAGTCCGCCAAGGTGCCGCTGGCCGCCGCGTGCAACAGCTGGCCCAGCGGCGATTCCAGCAGCGCCAGCACCGCTTGGGTCTCGGGATCGCCGAAGCGACAATTGAATTCGACCACCGCGGGCCCGTTCGCGGTGATCGCGAGCCCGGCATACAGCAATCCACTGAACGAGCTGTCGCGCGCAACCATCTCAGCCGCAACCGGTTCGACGATGTTGCTGACCACGTCGCGATACACCTCGTCGGGAAGCCACGGGACCGGCGCGTAGGCGCCCATGCCGCCGGTGTTGGGCCCGCTGTCGCCGTCGCCGACACGCTTGAAGTCCTGCGCCGGCAGCAGCGGCACCACGGTTGCGCCGTCGACGACGCAGAACAGCGACACCTCCGGCCCGTCCAGGTAGGACTCCAGCAGCACCGGGTGCCCCGCCTCGAGCAGCCCGGCCGCGTGCGCGCGTGCGACACCGCGATCCGCGGTCACCACCACGCCCTTACCGGCGGCCAGGCGGTCGTCCTTCACCACCCAGGCCGCATCCCCGGCCGGCGGCCCGAACCGGTCCAGGGCGGCGTCTAAATGCGCGGGGGTATCGACGATTTCACTGGTCGCGGTGCGCACCCCGGCCGCGGCCATGACCTCTTTGGCGAAAGCCTTGGAGCCTTCGATGCGGGCGGCGTCCTTGCTGGGACCGAAGCAGGCGATGCCCGCGGCCCGCACCGCGTCGGCCACCCCGAGGACCAGCGGCACCTCGGGACCGATCACCACCAGGTCGGCGCGGACCTCGCGCGCCAGGGCGACGACGTCGTCGGCCGAGGTGACATCGACGTCGTGCTGGTCGGCCAGCCGCGCGGTGCCGGCGTTGCCGGGAGCGATCGCCAGCCCCGTGACCTCGGGGTCTTTGCGAAGCGCCAGCAGCAACGCATGTTCACGGGCACCGGAACCAATCACCAGGACGCGCACGACTCGTCAGACTAGCCCGGTCAAACGGCCCACGCCCACCGTCCCCAGATTCAGACGATTTTTTCCAGCAGCGCCCTGAGGTCGTTGCGCTGCGCGACGGTGAGGCGTCCGAGTCGCTTGTCGAATTCATCGGAGAGCAGGGTCAGGCCCTTCCTGGCGGCCTGGCGTCCGGCCGGGGTGAGCAGCAGCCGGTGGCGACGCAGATCGCACGGGTCGATCTCGCGGCTCACGAACCCCGCGGCCTCGAGCCGCTTCAGGTACAGCGTCACCGTCGCCTTGGGCATGCTCAGCGTTGCGGCCAGTTCGGCCGGATAGGGATGCTCGTCGATCTCGGCGAGCAGAAACAGTTCCTTGGACTCGAGACCCAGCGCGCAGATATCGGCCTCGGCGCACGCGATGACCGAGAGCAGCACCCGGTAGTTCAGTGACCAGATCTTGGCCGCATCGACTGCAGACATTCGGCTTGCCAGATCGTTCAGCTATGAACTAGTTTTGTTATGAACAACCTCATAACCGAACAATCTACCAGGGAGTGGGCCTCATGCCGCTGGATCAATACGTGACACTCGGACGATCCGGTCTGCGCGTCAGTCCGCTGTGCCTGGGCGCCATGACGTTCGGCGAAGACCTCGGCTGGGGCACCAGTGTGGAAGAGTCCCAACAGATCATCGATCGATACCTCGAGCTCGGCGGTAACTTCATCGACACCGCCAACTTCTACACCCGAAGCCACTCCGAGAAGATCATCGGCGACCATATCGGGCGCCACCCCGCGCGCCGCGATCGACTGGCGATCGCGACCAAGTTCAGCGGCAACCTGTACCCGGGTGATCCCAACGGCGGCGGCTCGGGCCGCAAGTCACTGATCAACGCCTGCGAAAACTCGTTGCGGCGCTTGCAAACCGACTACATCGACCTGTACTGGCTGCACATTTGGGACTCCAACACCCCCATCGAGGAGACCATGGCGGCGCTCGAGGACCTGGTGCGGTCCGGCAAGGTGCGCTACATCGGGGTTTCGGACACCCCGGCGTGGAAGATCGCGCAGGCCAACCTCATCGCCCAGTTCCGCGGCTGGTCGTCGTTCGTCGGGCTGCAGGTCGAGTACTCGCTCCTGGAACGCGCCATCGAACAGGACCTGGCGCCGATGGCTTCCGAATTCGGCCTCGGCATCACGCCATGGTCACCGTTGAAGGGCGGCGTCCTCAGCGGCAAGTACACCCGCGCCAGCGGCGGCCGGCACAACGCCGACCGCGGCGCCATGGTCGATGCTTTTCTCAACGAGAAGACCTACACCGTCATCGACGAACTCGAGGCCATCGCCAAGGCGCACGAAACCAACGTCGCCAGCGTGGCGCTGGCCTGGGTGCGCGCGCAGCCCGCCGTCTCGTCCGTCATCATCGGGGCGCGCCGGCTCTCCCAGCTCGAGGACAACGTCCGGGCCGTCGACGTGAATCTGAGCGCCGACGAGCTGGCGCGGCTCGACGCGCTGACCAAGCCGCGGTTCGGATTCCCGCACAACATGCTGGAGATGGCGCCGGGCATCATCAACGGCGGAACGACGATCAACGGAATCGCCGGGCCGATCTCCGAGTACGTGATGCCCGAAGGCGTTCAGCCGTACTGAGATTGGTGGATCACTCGCCCGAGTGCATCTTCAACGCGGCATCCACGTTGGCCTTCTTGTCCTCACTGGAACCCTTCGCCGCGGCCTTCTTGCGCTTGGCGACGACGGCGTCGACCGCGCCGTTGAGCGCCGAACCCAGCGGGAAGCCCAGGTAGTGGGTGAGGAAGACGGCCATCTCCTTCAGCTCGGTCTCGGTGAGCTCGCCGTTGAGAAGTGCGGCGTTGATTTGGATCTCGGCCAGGTCGCGGTTTCCGATCGCGGTCACCGCCGTCAGTGTCATGATGCGCTTGTCGCGCATCGACAATCCCGGTCGCGTCCAGATGCTGCCGAACAGGTGGTCCACGGTCAGATCGAAGTACGCGTCGCCTTCGATGTTGGGCATCTCCCAGCCGTAGACCTCATTCATCTTCGCGAGACCCTTGCTGCGCAGCTCGTCCATCACGCCTCTTTCTCTGTGTGCGGAACTCCAAGGCTCGCGGCCAACCGCTGGTAGGCCAACTGGGCGAGCGGCAGGTCGACCGACACCGCCTCGCCGAGACCCAGCGCCAGGCTCAAGTCCTTCTCCCCCAGGCCGCGGGCGTGCACGAAGGACTCGTATAGAAAGTTGTCCGGCTCAATGTCTTTCATGTTGTCACGGACCATGATCGCCCCCGGGCCGCTGGTGAGCGCGTCGGTGTGGCGGACCACCCGGCCCAGGGCCTGCAGATCCAGCCCTGCCGCCTCGGCGAGCTGCATGGCCTCACACGCCGCGGCGTAGGAGGTGAACGTCAACATGTTGCGCGCCAGCTTCATTCGGGTTCCTGCGCCCGGCTCGCCGGCGTGGACGACCATCGCCGCCCAGTGTTTGAACGCCGGCTTGATCTTTTCGTAGACCTCACGCTCGGCGCCCACCATCGTGGCGAGCTCGCCCTTCGCCGCCGCAGCGGCCCCACCGCTGACCGGTGCGTCGACGATGTGGATGCCCCGCGGTTTGTGTTCGGCCGCGAGCTCGACCGCCGTGGTGTCGCTGATGGTCGAGTGGATCGCGATGACGGTGCCGGACTTCGCGTTGGCCGCCAGCTCGCCGACCACCTCACGCACCTGGGCGTCGTTGAGCACGGTGACGTGGATGATGTCGGCGGCGGCGACGTCGGCGACGCTGTCGGCCAGGCTGGCGCCCTTTTCGGCCAGTGGGGTCATCGCCTCGGTGCGGATGTCGTAAACCGTTACCCCGCCGGGCCATTCGGTCATCTTCGTGGCCATCGGCGCGCCCATGTTGCCCAGCCCGATGTAGCCGAGCTTCAGATTGTCACTCATGATCGGATTATCTGCCCGCCGTCAACGTTGAAGATCTGTCCGGTGATCCATGACGCCTCGTCGGAGAGCAGGAACAGGCACATGCCGACCAGATCCGCAGGCGTGCCCATCCGCGACAGCGGCAGACCCTTGACGATGTCGTCGACCATCTCTTTGGGGGTGGTGGTCCGGTTGGCCTCGGTGTCGATGGGGCCGGGGGCGATCGCGTTGATCCGGATATTCTGGCCACCCAGTTCGCGGGAGAGTTGTTGCGTCAGGCCGTTGAGTCCGACCTTGGCCAGGGCGTAGTAGTTCGCGTAAAGCCAGGCGGCGGTGGATGACTGGTTGACGATCGCTCCGCCGCCGCGCTTGGCCATCTTCTTGTACACCGCACGGGTGCACCACAGCGCCCCGTCGAGGTTCACGCTCATGAACTTGCGGTAGTACTCCGGGTCGATGGTGAGCAAGAAGTCGAGCTTCATGCCGCCGAAGATCGCGGCGTTGTTGACCAGGTAGTCGATGCCGCCGAACTCGGCCAGCGTGCGGTCGGCCATCTCCTTGGCCGACGCGGGGTCGGACACGTCGACCGGGATGCTGATGGCGGTTCCGCCGTCGGCGACGATCTGCTTGGCGACCGCGTCGGCGGCCTCGGCGTTGATGTCGGCGACCACCACCGCCGCGCCCTCGCGGGCCAGCGCCTCGGCGTACGCCTGCCCGATGCCGCCACCGGACCCGGTGACGATGCCGACTTTATTCTCGAATCGCATGTTTTCCTCTCGGTCGCCTATCTGGCGCGGTCACTGCACAGCTGTGGCAATGGTTTTGATTTCCAGGTACTCCTCGAAGCCGGCCACGCCCATTTCGCGTCCGTTGCCGGATTGCTTGTATCCGCCGAACGGCGCGTCGGCGGAGTACCAGACACCGCCGTTGACATTGACGGTGCCCACCCGCATCCGCGCGGCGAAGTTGGCCGCACGCTCGGGATCGGCACTGAACACGGTGCCGGACAAGCCATATGGCGAGTCGTTGGCGATGCGCAGCGCGTCGTCCTCGCCGTCGTAGGCGATCACGGTGAGCACCGGCCCGAAGATCTCCTCCCGGGCGGGCCGCGCGTCGTTGGTCAGGCCCGCGATGACGGTGGGTTCGATGAAGAAGCCGCGGTCTTTGTCCGCCGGGCGGCCGCCGCCGCAGGCGAACGTCCCGCCCTCGGTGATCGCCAGATCGAGGTAGCTCTGGACGCGGTCCCGTTGCCGCGCGGAAATCACTGGCCCGCACACGGTTCCGGAGTCGTCGGGGTCGCCGGGCTTGATCGAGCCCATGGTGCCCGCAGCGATGGCGACGGCCTCGTCGTAGCGGGCCCGCGGCACCACCAGCCGAGTGGTGATGGCGCAGCCCTGGCCGGCGTGCATGGCCGCGGTGAACGCCGACATCGAGCAGGCCCCGCCCAGGTCGGCATCGTCGAGAACGACGAACGCCGACTTTCCGCCCAGCTCGAGGAACACACGCTTGATGGTCGCGGCGGCATCACCCATCACGCTGCGGCCGGTTGCGGTCGATCCGGTGAACGAAACCATGTCCACCCGAGGGTCTTTCGAGAGCAACGCCCCCACCCGGTGGTCGTTCGACGTGATGATGTTGACGACGCCGGGCGGGAAGTCGGTTTGTTCGGCGATGATTTCGCCGAGCACGGCTGCACACCAGGGTGTGTCCGGTGCGGGCTTGAGCACCACGGTGTTGCCGGCGGCCAGCGCGGGACCCAGTTTGGCGAGGTTGATCTGGTGCGGGAAGTTCCACGGGGTGATGGCGCCGACGACGCCGACGGCCTCCCGCGCGATCGTGCGTCGGGTCGGGATTCCCATCGGCGATGCCTGGCCGAGGTCGGTGTTCCACTCGTAGGACTCGGCGGTGTCGGCCGCGAAGCTCAGGTCGCCGACCGGGCCCTCCAACTGGGCGGCGGAGGTGAGCATCCGGGGGGCGCCGACCTCGGCGATGGTGATGTCGCGCAGTTCTTCGATGTGCTCGCGCATCGCATCGCGCAGCTGTCGTATGCAGCGCACCCGCAATTCGGTATTGCGCGACCAGTCCGTCTCGTCAAAGGCGCGCCGCGCGGCGGCGATGGCGCGGTCCATGTCGGTGGCGTCGGCGTTGGCGGCGACACCCAGCACCTCCTCGGTCGCCGGGTTCACCGTGGGGAAGTTGCCGGCGCTGCCAGCCGACAGCTTGCCGTCGATGAAGAGTTCACTCACGCCGTCGGCCAACAAGGCCATGTCCCGCTCCCGTCTGTGCGCGGCCAACCCGGCACGCAATCTGGTGGACAGTTGTCCGATATTGTCCGATCGAACCATAGTCGCCCGGTCGCCGACGGTGCAAGAGCCGATCTCGGGCGTCGCCCAAGATACCCCGGTAAATGGCCATTAGGCAGCATATTTGTCGCGCGGGCTTGCTTCACACCGTTTCGATCCACTAGCTTGGACATGTGTCCAGCGACGCACTGGTGACGATGACATCCGACGACGACCGCCAGACCGGTCAGCCGGCACGGAACCGTCGCCAGGAGGAGACCTTCCGCAAGGTGCTGGTGGCCGGCATCGAGACCTTGCGAGAGAAGTCGTACGCCGACCTGACCGTGCGCGCGGTCGCCGCCCGCGCCAAAGTCGCCCCGGCCACCGCGTACACCTACTTCTCGTCGAAGAACCACCTGATCGCCGAGGTCTACTTGGACTTGGTGCGGCAGGTTCCGTTCTTCACCGACGTCAACGACCCGATGCCGGTCCGGGTGGACAAGGTGTTACGTCACCTGGCGCTGGTGGTCGCGGACGAGCCGGAGGTTGGCGCCGCGTGCACGACGGCGCTGCTCGGCGGTGGCACCGATCCGGCGGTGGGTGCCGTGCGCGACCGCATCGGGGCGGAAATCCACCGGCGCATCGCGACGGCGATCGGGCCCGGCGCCGACCCCAACACGGTGGCCGCGCTGGAGATGATGTTCTTCGGTGCATTGGTGCAGGCCGCCAGTGGCCAGTTCACCTATCACCAGATCGCCGACCAATTGGCCTACGTAGTGAACCTGATCCTGCCCGGCCCAGGGAACACAAGCGAGGAGACAAGAACTTAGATGACCGTCCATGTGGGCGACCACGAGCTGGTCCTCGATCCCTACGACTACGACTTCCACGAAGATCCGTACCCCTACTACAAGCGGCTGCGCGACGAGGCCCCGCTGTATCGCAATGACGAGCTGAAGTTCTGGGCGCTGTCGCGGCACCAGGATGTGCTGCAGGGATTCCGCAACAGCACAACGCTTTCCAACAAGTACGGCGTCTCGCTGGACCCGGCGTCGCGAGGCCCGCACGCCAGCAAGACGATGTCGTTCCTGGCGATGGACGATCCCGCCCACCTGCGACTGCGGACGCTGGTCTCAAAAGGCTTCACCCCGCGCCGTATTCGCGAACTCGAGCCCCGGGTTACCGAGATCGCGACCCAGCATCTCGACACGATGCTGGCGAAGGCCAAAGACGGTGCGGTCGACTACATCGACGAGTTCGCCGGCAAGCTACCGATGGACGTCATCTCCGAGTTGATGGGCGTCCCCGAGCCGGATCGGGATCGGGTGCGGGCCTGGGCCGACGGGGTGATGCACCGCGAGGAGGGCGTCACCGACGTGCCGCCCGAAGCGGTGGAAGCCTCCCTCAACCTGATCGTCTACTACCAGGGCATGGTGGCCGAGCGGCGCGAGAAGCCGACCGACGATCTGACCTCGGCGTTGCTGGAGGCCGAGATCGACGGTGACCGGCTCACCGACGACGAGGTGCTCGGGTTCATGTTCCTGATGGTGATCGCCGGCAACGAGACCACCACCAAACTGCTTGCCAATGCCGCGTTTTGGGGTCACAAGAATCCGGACCAGCTGACGCCGGTCTACGAGGACCTGTCGCGGGTGCCGCTGTGGGTCGAGGAGACCCTGCGCTACGACACCTCCAGCCAGATCCTGGCCCGCACCGTTTCCGGCGAGCTCACCCTCTACGACACCACCATTCCCGAGGGCGATGTCCTGCTGCTGTTGCCCGGGTCCGGGCATCGCGACGAGCGGGTCTTCGACAACCCCGACGACTACCTGATCGGGCGCGAAATCGGGCCCAAACTATTGAGTTTCGGTAGCGGCGCACACTTCTGCCTGGGCGCGCATCTGGCGCGGATGGAAGCCCGGGTCGCGCTCACCGAGTTGTTCAAGCGAATCCGCGGCTACGAGGTGGACGAGGCCAACGCCGTCCGCGTCCACTCGAGCAATGTCCGCGGATTCGCTCACCTACCAATGAGCGTGGAGGTCCGCTGAATGCCCCGGTTTGAACCCTTGCCCGAACGCCGGCCCGCCATCGTGGCCGGTGCGTCCTCCGGCATCGGAGAGGCAACCGCCATCGAACTCGCGGCGCACGGTTTCCCGGTCGCCCTGGGCGCGCGCCGGGTCGAGAAGCTCGACGACATCGTCGGCAAGATCAACGCGAACGGCGGCGAGGCCGTCGGATTCCACCTGGACGTCACCGACCCGAACTCGGTGAAATCCTTTGTCGCACAGTCGACCGAGGCGCTCGGTGACATCGAGGTGCTGGTCGCCGGCGCCGGCGACACCTACTTCGGCAAGCTCGCCGAGATCACCACCGACGAGTTCGAGTCGCAGCTGCAGATCCATCTGGTCGGCGCCAACCGGCTGGCCACCGCGGTGCTGCCCGGCATGCTCGACCGGCAACGCGGCGACCTGATCTTCGTGGGTTCCGATGTGGCCCTGCGCCAGCGACCGCACATGGGCGCCTACGGCGCGGCCAAGGCCGCGCTCGTCGCGATGGTCACCAACTTCCAGATGGAACTCGAGGGCACCGGCGTGCGGGCCTCGATCGTGCATCCCGGCCCGACGAAGACGTCGATGGGCTGGAGCCTGCCGGCCGAGAAGATCGGACCCGCACTGGAGGACTGGGCCAAGTGGGGCCAGGCGCGCCACGACTACTTCCTGCGCGCGGCGGATTTGGGACGCGCCATCACCTTCGTCGCCGAGACACCCCGCGGTGGCTTCATCGCGAACATGGAGCTTCAGCCCGAAGCCCCGTTGGCCGACAACAAAGATCGCCAGAAACTCGCGCTCGGCGAAGAGGGGATGCCGTCATGACGACAACTGCCACCGTGCCGCGGGTTTCCGGCGGCGAAGAAGAGCACGGCCACCTCGAGGAATTCCGCACCGACCCAATCGGTTTGATGAAGCGCGTCCGCGACGAGTGCGGCGACGTCGGCTGGTTCCAGCTGGTCGACAAGCACGTCATCCTGCTGTCCGGCGCGGGTGCCAACGAATTCTTCTTCCGGTCCGCCGACGAAGACCTCGACCAGGCCGCGGCGTACCCGTTCATGGCGCCGATCTTCGGCAAGGGTGTGGTGTTCGACGCCAGCCCGGAGCGGCGCAAGGAAATGCTGCACAACTCGGCGCTGCGCGGCGAGCAGATGAAGGGCCACGCCGCGACCATCGAGGCTCAAGTGAAGGGGATGATCGCCGACTGGGGCGACGAGGGCGAGATCGAGCTGCTCGACTTCTTCTCCGAGTTGACCATCTACACCTCGACCGCCTGCCTGATCGGCGTGAAATTCCGCAACCAGCTCGACCACCGGTTCGCGGAGTACTACCACGAGCTGGAACGAGGCACCGACCCGCTGTGTTACGTCGACCCCTACCTGCCCATCGAGAGCTTTCGGCGCCGCGACGAGGCCCGCGTCAAACTCGTTGCGCTAGTGCAGGAAATCATGAACCAGCGGCTGGCCAACCCGCCGAAGGACAAGAGCGACCGCGACATGCTCGACGTGCTCGTGTCGATCAAGGACGACGACGGCCAGCCCCGCTTCTCGGCCGACGAGGTCACCGGGATGTTCATCTCGCTGATGTTCGCCGGGCACCACACCAGTTCGGGCACCTCGGCGTGGACCCTGATCGAGTTGATCCGCCACCCCGACGTGTACGCCGAGGTGCTGGCCGAGCTCGAGGAGCTCTACGCCGACGGCCAGGAGGTGAGTTTCCATGCGCTGCGGTCGATTCCGAAGTTGGACAACGTGGTCAAGGAGACACTGCGGCTGCACCCGCCGCTGATCATCCTGATGCGGGTGGCCCAGGGCGAGTTCGAGGTCGAGGGCTTCCCGATCCACGCCGGTGATTTCGTCGCGGCGTCCCCGGCGATCTCAAACCGGATTCCCGAGGACTTTCCCGACCCGGATGCGTTCAAACCGGACCGCTACAACAAGCCCGAGCAGGCCGACATCGTCAACCGGTGGACCTGGATTCCGTTCGGCGCGGGCCGGCACCGCTGCGTCGGCGCCGCGTTCGCGCAGATGCAGATCAAGGCGATCTTCTCTGTCCTGTTGCGCGAGTACGAGTTCGAGATGGCGCAGCCTGCGGACAGCTATCACAACGACCACTCCAAGATGGTCGTGCAGCTGGCCCGGCCGGCCAAGGTCCGCTACCGCAAGCGCAGCGGGTAAGGAGTAAGTCCGATGGGCGGATTCAGAATCGAAGCGGATCTGGATTTGTGTCAGGGCCACGCCATGTGCGAACTGGAGGCACCCGACTACTTCCGGGTGCCCAAGCGGGGCAAGGTCGAGATCCTCGACCCCGAACCACCCGAAGACGCCCGCGAAGAAGTCGAGCGCGCGGTCGATATGTGCCCAACGCAAGCACTTTTCATCAAAGAGAAAGATTGAGGACAATGGCGTCACACTCCCGCGAAGATCTCGAGGCATGGGTCGACCGCTGGCTGCAGGCCAACAAGGACTGCGAGCAGGCCGGCGACTGGCGACCGTTGGCGGACTTCTACACCCAAGACGCCACCTACGGCTGGAACATCGGCCCGAAGGAAGACGTGATGTGCGTCGGCGTCGACGAAATCCGCGACGTCGCCCTGGGCCTGGAGATGGAGGGCCTGGAGAATTGGGTGTACGAGTACCAGAAGGTGCTCATCGACGAGAAGCAGGGCGAGATCGTCGGCTTCTGGAAGCAGATCGTCAACAAGACCGACGGCACTCAGGACGAGATCTACGGCATCGGCGGCAGCTGGTTCCGGCTCAACGGCGACCAGCAGATCGAGTGGCAGCGCGACTTCTTTGACTTCGGCCACGTCGCGTACATGTTCGGCAAGCTCATCGAGTCCGGCGACCTGAGCGAGGGCATGCAGAGGCGGATCGAGCGCAGCATCGCCGGCGAAAAGCTGCCCGGTTACTACCCGCTTGGCGAGGCCCCCGTCCCCATCTGGTGACAGCGGGAGCCAACCAAGCATTTGATTTGTTGCACGCGCTATGCTGACGCGACAAGGGTGCCTGTGGCACCCGTCACCTAGCTGGCCGGCATGAAGGGGCCGGTCAGCGCTGATCGATTCAAAGGCGAAATGGGGTCAGGACCATCGTGAAGACAAAAGGCGCACTGATCTGGGAGTTCAACCAGCCCTGGTCTATCGAGGAAATCGAGATCGGCGACCCGCAAGCCCATGAGGTCAAGATCCAGATGGAAGCGGCGGGCATGTGCCACTCCGACCATCACCTGGTCACCGGGGGCATCCCGATGGCCGGATTCCCGGTGCTGGGCGGCCACGAGGGCGCGGGCATCGTCACCGAGGTCGGTCCGGGCGTGGAAGACATCGCCCCCGGTGACCACGTGGTGCTGTCGTTCATCCCGTCGTGTGGGCAGTGTCCGACCTGTCAGGCGGGCATGCGCAACCTGTGCGACCTGGGCGCCGGCCTGCTCGGCGGCGCCGCGGTGTCCGACGGCACCTTCCGCATCCAGGCCAAGGGCCAGAACGTCTACCCGATGACGCTGCTGGGCACGTTCTCCCCGTACATGGTCGTGCACCGCAGCTCGGTGGTGAAGATCGACCCGTCCGTCCCGTTCGAGGTCGCCGCCCTGGTCGGCTGCGGCGTCACCACCGGCTACGGTTCGTCGGTCCGCACCGCTGACATCCGCCCGGGCCAGGACGTCGCCATCGTCGGCGTCGGCGGGGTCGGCATGGCAGCACTGCAGGGAGCCGTCAACGCCGGCGCCCGCTACATCTTCGCGATCGACCCGGTCGAGTGGAAGCGCGACCAGGCGCTCAAGTTCGGCGCCACCCATGTCTACCCCGACATCATGGCCGCGATGGCGGGCATGGCCGAGGTCACCTACGGCCTGATGGCCCACAAGGTCGTGGTCACCGTGGGCGAGCTGCAGGGCGCCGACGTCGACAACTACCTGAACATCACCCAGAAGGGCGGCACCTGCGTGTTGACCGCCATCGGTAGCCTCCTGGACACCAACGTCAACCTGAACCTGGCGATGCTGACCCTGATGCAGAAGAACCTGCAGGGCACCATCTTCGGTGGCGGCAACCCGCAGTACGACATCCCGCAGCTGCTGTCGATGTACAAGGCCGGCAAGCTGAACCTGGACGACATGATCACCCGCCAGTACAAGCTGGAGCAGATCAACGACGGCTACCAGGACATGCTGGACGGCAAGAACATTCGCGGCGTCATCCGGTTCACCGACGCCGACCGGTAACCACTTATCAGCCGCGTCCGCTCAGTGACCGGCTTCGGCCACCTCATGGCGCCGGGACGCATCGGCGCCATGAGCGTGCGCAACCGCCTGGTCATGTCTCCGATGGAGACGATGTACGGCACGCCGGACGGGCTGCCGTCGGAGCGCACCCGCGACTACTTCGCGGCACGCGCGCGCGGCGGCGTCGGGCTGATCACGTTGGGCGCCACCGGGGTTGACCACCATCACCCAGAGACTCCGGGCGGCCTGCACCTGGCCACCGACGACGCCGTGAGCGCGCACCGGGCGCTGGTGGAGGCGGTGCACGAGCACGGGGCCAAGATCCAGCCGCAGATCGTGCATGCCGGGCCCGACGGCCTGGGGCCGGAGATCTTCGGCGTCGAATCGTTGGGGCCCTCCGTGATTCCCTCCTACCTCACCGGGCGGCCGTCGGCCGAGATCAGCGCGCAGCAGCTGACCGAGGTGTTCGACCTGTTCAAGGCCGCGGCCCGGCGTGCCGTCGAGGCCGGCTACGACGGCATCGAGCTGCACGCCGCGCACGGCTACATGCTGCTGGGCTCCTTCCTTGCCCCGCAACGCAATCGGCGCACCGACGACTATCGCGGCGACTCGGCGCGCGGCCGGGTGCGGGTGGTGATCGAGGCGCTGGCCGCGATCCGCTCCGAGATCGGTGATGCGCTGCCGATCACGCTGCGCATCTCCGGATACGAGCGCGTCGCCGGCGGCCGGGCCATCTACGAAACCGCCCGGCTGGCACCCGAGCTCGTCGCCGCCGGCGTCGACGCCTTCCACGTCAGCGGCGGGGTGATCGATCGGCTGGTCACCGGCATGGTCAACGGCGCCGACGACGGCGACGAACTCAACGTCGGCGCCGCGGCCGCGGTCAAGCAGGTGGTCGATGTGCCGGTGATCGCCGTCGGCCGCATCCACGACCCGGCCAGGGCCGAACGGATCCTGGCCGACGGCCGGGCGGACTTCATCGCCATGGGCCGTCCGCTGCTGGCCGACCCCGACCTGCCGCGCAAGATCGCATCCGGCGAGGCGCATCGGGTCCGTAGATGCATCTCGTGCGAAAACTGCATCGACGCAATGGAACAGCGCTTCTCCGTCGACTGCGCGGTCAACCCGCGCACCGGTAAGGAACGTCAGCTGTCCGCGGCCCGCACCGGCCGCGCTAAACGGGTGGTGGTGATCGGCGGCGGACCGGCGGGGCTGGAGGCCGCGCGTGTCGCCGCCGAGCGTGGCCACCAGGTCACGCTGTTCGAGCGCGGCCCGCAGCTGGGCGGGGCGTTGCGCTGGGCCTCGGTGCTGCACCCGGAGAACCAGCCGTTTCTGCGCTATCTGTGCGACGAGCTCAAGGCGGGCAGCACCGAGGTGCGACTGGGCCACGCGGCGTCGGTGCACGACGTCGTCGCGTCCGCACCGGACGCCGTGGTGGTGGCCACCGGCGGCCGCGTCGTCGTGCCCCCGATTCCCGGCGCCGATCGCGCGCACGTGCACACCGGGCCCGGGCTCCGCGATCTACTCGGTGGCCGTGCGGAATCCGGCGCTCCGGCCTGGCAACGCATCGGCGCCTCGGCGTTGTCCGGCTGGCCGCAGCGGCTGTTGCGGCCCGCCGCGATCCGGTTCGCCAGCCGGGCCTGGATGCCGATCGGACGCCGCGTCGTCATCGTCGGCGGCGACCTGGTCGCCCTCGAGTTGGCCGAATTCCTCGCCGGCCGGGGCCGATTGGTGGCCATACTCGAAGCCGGCAACGACATCGCTCCCGAAGTGGGCAACAAGCGCAAGACCGAACACATGGACCGTCTCGACCGGCTGGGCGTCACGGTGCACGTCCGCGCGATCACCGAACGCATCATCGCCGACGCGGTGGAATTCACCCCCGCGGGCGGAACCACCCGGCGGCTGGCCGCAGACAGCGTCGTGCTGGCCGGCACGGTCGAGCCCGACACCGCCCTGTTCGATGCGATCGTCGACGCCCTGCCGGGCGCCGAGGTGCACGCCGCCGGCGACTGCACCGGGCTCGGCCTGATCCGCAAGGCCACCGAGGAAGGCGCGCGCGCCGCGTGCGCTATCTAGTGACAGGAGAAACAACGATGACCCAAACCGCCCAAACCCCCGCACTGACGGCGTCGCAATCGTCCTGGCGTTGCGCGCAGGGCAAGGACCGCGAGGGCTGGCTCGCGCTGATGACCGACGACGTCGTGATCGAGGACCCGATCGGCAAGTCCGTCACCAATCCCGAGGGAACCGGGGTGCGCGGCAAGGCGGCCGTCGGCGAATTCTTCGACAACAACATCGCGCAGAACCAGCTGACCATCACGTGCGAGGAGACCTTCCCGTCGAGTTCGCCCGACGAGATCGCTCATATTCTGGTGCTGCAGAGCAGGTTTGAAGGCGGAGTCACCAGCAAGGTGCGCGGTGTGTTCACCTACAAGGTCAACGAAGCCGGGCTGATCACCAACATGCGCGGGTACTGGAACCTCGACGTGATGGAGTTCGGCAAAGAGGACTGAGTCGGCCCTCGACCAACGGCGATCTTGCTAGCGGCGCGTGAAGATCAGATGCACGACGCCGCTGGGACTGCTCACCGACTCCACCGTGTCGAAGCGCTGTTCGAGGCCCTCCAGCCCCTCCCACACCCGCTCCCCGCGCCCCAAGATGATCGGCACCACCGCGATGTGCAAATGGTCGACGAGGTCCGCGGCAAGGAATTGGCGGACGCTTGACGGCCCCCCACCGAGGCGAATATCGCTGTTCCCAGCGGCTTTTCGTGCAATCTGGAGGGATTCGACGGGGCTTGCGTCGATGAAGTGGAAAGTGGTGCCACCTTCCATCTCGATCGAGGGCCGGAGGTGGTGGGTGAGCACGAAGACCGGGGTGTGAAAGGGCGGCTCTTCGCCCCACCAGCCTTTCCATTCTTTTCCGGTCCATGGTCCGCGCTGTGGCCCGAACTTGTTGCGTCCCATGATTTCGGCGCCGATGCCCGGCGCCCACTGGCTGGCCAAGGCGTCGTCGACGCCGGTGGCCCCGCCCGACTCGCCGTGCATTGCGCGGAAGGTCCGCGTCGCGAAAAACCACTCGTGTAGCCGTCCGCCGGCGTGCCCGAACGGCGCATCCATGCTTTGGCCGATACCCGTACCGAAGCCGTCGAGGGAAACCGAAAAGTTGTGCACGCGCACTCGTGACATGGTGAGATCTCCTGAATCCATCCGCTTGTGGGGCATCGCAGGATTGACCCGAGACAGCGGCCGAACTCATCGGTACGTCGCCGAGATTGCCTTGCGGCTCGTGGTGCCAGGGCGACCACTGCCGCTACCGCAATTTCGACGCACCTATGCTGGGGCCCATGGCGTCGATCTTCACCAAGATCATCAACCGTGAACTTCCCGGCCGCTTCGTCTATGAGGACGACGACGTCGTCGCGTTCCTGACGATCGAGCCGATGACGCAGGGACACACGCTCGTCGTGCCCCGCGCCGAAGTCGACAACTGGCAAGACGTGGACACCGCGGCCTTCGCCCGGGTCATGGAAGTGAGCCAGTTGATCGGCAAGGCGGTGTGCAAGGCGTTCCGAACCGAGCGGTCCGGCGTGATCATCGCCGGGCTCGAGGTGCCGCACCTGCACGTGCACGTCTTCCCCACCCGCAGCCTCAGCGACTTCGGCTTCGCCAACGTCGACCGCAACCCGTCGCCGGAATCGCTGGACGAGGCGCAGGCCAAGATCAAGGCGGCGTTGGCTCAGTTGGCGTGAACCGGCTCGGGCGCGGACACGTCGCTGATGCGCGGCAGCGTCACCCGGAAGCGGCAGCCCTCGCCGGGCGCGGTGGTCACACTGACGGCACCGCCGTGCGCACGCACCAACGACTCGACGATCGATAGCCCCAGTCCGGTGCCGCCGCTGGCCCGGGCCCGCGACGAGTCGGTGCGATAGAACCGCTCGAAGACGCGCGACGCGTCCTCCTGGTTCATGCCGGGCCCCTTGTCCGCCACTTCGAGCACCGCGTGGTCGCCGTCCGTACCGACCCGCACGGTGACGTCGGCGCTTTCCGGGGTGTGCTGCAGGGCGTTGGCGATCAGGTTGCTCAACACCTGGCGGATCCGCGCCTCATCACCGAGCACCTCCGGGGTGCCGGGACCGTCGAGGACCTCCATGGTGATGGTGCGCCCGGGGTCGATCGCCTGCCCGTCGTGCACGGCATCGCTGGCCAGCGCCAGCAGGTCGACCCGATGGTGTTCGAGGGGTCGTTGCACGTCGAGGCGGGCCAGCAGCAGCAAGTCGTCGACCAGCAGGCCCATCCGGGACGCCTCGCTCTCGATCCGCGACAACAGCATCGCGACGTCGCGGGCCGCGCCCTGGCGGTACAGCTCCGCGAAGCCGCGGATGGTGGTCAGCGGCGTGCGCAGTTCGTGGCTGGCGTCGGTGATGAACCGCCGCATCCGGTGTTCGGAGCCGCGGGCCTTCTCCGCGGAGGACTCCGAGGACGCCAGCGCCTGCTGAATCTGCGCGAGCATCCCGTTCAGCGCCTGGGCCAGCCGGCCCACCTCGGTCCGCGGATCTCGTTCTGGCACACGGCGATCCAGCTGACCGGAGGCGATCGCCACGGCCGTCCGTTCGACCTCGACCAGCGGCCGCAGGCTGCGCTGCACCACCGCGAAGCTGGCGATCCCGACGACGGCCAGCACCGCCACCCCGATGCCGATCTGCAGCCAGACAAGCGAGCTGACCGTGTGCTGGACGTCGGACAGGTCGATCGCGACCGTGGTCAGCCCGTGCGGACCGTGCACCGAGACGGCCCGCCACTGAATGTCCGAGCCGTTCACCGAGGGCAGCGTCGTCGGGTTGGGGCCCACGTCGTTGTTGGCCGGTAGCGCCGGTTCGGCGTTGCGGTCGTTGATGGCGGTGAACGGAGTGCCGTCGATGCTGACGCCGCGCACATAGAACTTCGACGGCGGCCGGCCCGGGTCGGGCCCCTCGTAGGGCGGCGCCGACTGCCGCCGCGGGGCCTGCGCCCAGCCGCGGGACGCGTCGAGCAGTGTGGAGTCGATGCGGCTGACCAGGCTGTGCCGCAGGATCGACGTCACCGCGATGCCGGACACGGCGAGGCCGCAGGCGACCAGGGCCAGGGTTGCGGCGACCAGCCCTATCCGAAGGGGCAATCCACGTCGAGGCTTGGTGTCCATCTATCTACTTCTCGCTGCCGCCCGGCTCAGCGCGGTTCCCGCAGTACATAACCCACTCCGCGCAGGGTGTGCAGCAGTCGCTTTTCCCCGGTGTCGATCTTGCGGCGCAGGTACGACACATAGGACTCGACGACATTGACGTCACCTCCGAAGTCGTAGCGCCAGACGTGGTCGAGGATCTTGGGTTTGCTCAACACCGTGCCGGCATTGATCACAAAGTAACGCAGCAGCGTGAATTCGGTCGGCGACAGCGATACCGGCTGACCCGCCTTCCACACTTCATGTGTTTCCTCGTCGAGCTCAATGTCGGCGAAAGTGAGCCGCGCGCTGCGCGGTTCGGCGCCGCCTTTGCCGGCTCGACGCAGGATGACCCGCAACCGGGCGACCACCTCTTCGAGGCTGAACGGCTTCGTCACATAGTCGTCACCGCCCAGCGTCAGGCCGGCGATCTTGTCCTGCAAGGAATCCCGCGCCGTCAGGAACAGTGCCGGGGCATCGATGCCGTCGGCGCGCAGCCGCCGCAGCACCCCGAACCCGTCCATGCCCGGCATCATCACGTCGAGGATTACCGCATCGGGTCGGGCCTCGCGCGCCCGATCCAGGGCCTGGGCGCCGTTGGTCGCCGTATAGACCTCGAACCCCTGGAATTTCAGACTCACCGAGAGCAGCTCGACGATGTTGGCTTCGTCATCGACCACGAGGACGCGGGCCTCCGGTCTCGTGTCATTGGGGGTTGATGTCATCAGATGCTCATGTCCTTGCTTGAACGTTTGCTATGTGAAGGTTGTGCGCTTCCTGAAAGCTCAGTGTTAACAGACTGATAGTAGTCTGCCAGGAATCATCGCATTGCCTTGGGACATAAGCCCTATCCCGGCGAGCGTCGCGAATAGACTCGTGGGATGAACCTCGCCAGAAACATCGTGTCGGCTGCGACCGCGCCCGCCCGGGTGGGACTGGCCGCCGCGGATGCGGGTTTGGGCGTCGCGAGCGCGGCCGTCGGGGTTGCGAAGCGGGCGCTGGGTGAGGGCGGTGCCGGCGGCACCAATGCCATGACGTCCATGTGGGGGATCGACGACGCGATAGTCCGGGCCAACCGGCTGGCCAGGCTGCTCGACGACGACGCCCCGCTGGGCCGGGCGATAGCGGCGGACGGCCCGATCGACCGCTTGCTGCGCCCGGGCGGGGTGGTCGACATGCTGACGGCGGAAGGCGGCCTGCTGGACCGGCTGACCGCCGAGGGCGGCGCCCTGCACCGCACGCTGCAGCCCGGCGGCCTGGCCGATCAGCTGGTCGCCGAGGAGGGTCTGATCGAGCGGCTGCTGGCCGAGGACGGGCTGGCCGACCGGCTGCTGGCCGAGGGCGGCCTCGTCGACAAGCTGACGGCCAAGAACGGGCCGCTGGATCAGCTCGCCGATGTCGCCGAGACCCTGGCCCGGCTCACTCCCGGGATGGAGGCGCTCGAGCCCGCCATCGCCACGCTGCAGGACGCCGTCATCGCGCTCACCATGGTGGTCAACCCGCTGAGCAACATCGCCGACCGGATTCCGTTGCCGGGGCGCCGGCGTCCGTCGTCGCGGGCGGTGCGCTCAGCACGCGTGATCGACACCGAGGACTGACCGATTAGGCTGGGTCCGATTCAACCCCGCCTCCTGAGCTCAGTGGTAGAGCCGACCAGAACGTTAGTTGGATGCTCAGACGGCCGGAGCGTCAATAGGACTGGCCGTCGGCGTACCGCCGACGGCGGTTGTAGCGACCGCTGCCGCGATTCCTTGCCTTGAACGTCGGTAGCTGGCTGTCACAGTTGGGACAAATCAGCCTCAGATTCTCGCGACGATCGTTGCTTGCGTCTCCATCGATGTGGTCGACGATCAGCGCCAGGCTCACGCCGTTCCACTTGTCCTCGATGCCGCAGATCGCACAACAACCGCCCTGCTGCTCATAGAGGTAGCCACGGACATAGTGGCCCTGGTAGGACATGCGCCCACAGACTCCGGTGTCGAGCCAAGCCTTCAAGAGCAAGCGTCGGCGGTGTGACTGTTGGCATGCGTTGGTGCAGAACACCTTTCGCCGACGACCTTCCAAATCAACTCCGCAGCCCAGACAGGTCGCTGACACAAGCCGACGCTATCCATGAGCACCGACAAGAATGGAGCCGCGTGAGAGACTCGAACTCTCGACATCCGCTTTACAAGAGCGACGCTCTACCAACTGAGCTAACGCGGCCGGGGTTGGCTCGATAAGCCACGACGATTCTACGACAGGGTGATGCCGTCCGAGCTCGCGTCGACTCGAGCCAGCGGAGGCGCGGGACGCCCGGGACGCGTCGTCATGTAGGGCGGAAGCTCACGGACGCAGCGCCTTGGTAGGCGAGCGGTCGCGAGCGGTCGTCAGTTCAATCCTGACAGGGGGCTCCGATTCCCCGACGTGACGGCAAGGTCAGCCGGCCGGGTCCCGCGGTTCCCGAGGTTCCAGTCGCTGTCAAGTTTTCGGACTCGCCGTGCTTCTTTCCATAGCCACGCTCCCCCCGCCGACATCGCCACCAACGAGATGCCGGCGGCGATGATCCCTGCCCGGTATTGGTAGTGGGCGAAGCAGGCGAGGCAAATCCCGTACGCCGCCAGACCGGCCGCCATCAGCAGCAGCCCGGGTTCTTTGGCCGGACTCTTCAGCGCTTGGCCCACTAATGGGCGGCTGGTCCGCAGATGGTCGACCGGGTCGTTAGCGGTGAGGTAGCCCACGAGTCCTCCTTGTCAGCCGTCACGCTACTGACCCGTGCCTGCGAAAACAATGAAGGTCGGCCACTATTTACCTGGGCATTCTTCCGGTGGCCAGCGCAGCCAACAAAGCCGGGCGCTAGGTGCGAGGACGACAGCCCTACGGGCGACCCGGGATGGCGTCCAGACCGCCTTGAATGTCGTGCAGTTTCCCTTGAATGCCTTGCAGGTTCCGTTCGATGTCCTGCAAGTCAGACAACGATTTCTGATAATCCGGCTGCATCGGGTCCGGGCCTGTGGGCCGAGACTGGGGGCAGTACGACACGACGGCGCCCGCGGTGACCTTCGCGCTTTGATTGGCGTCCCAGATCGAGTTCCGCTGCACGAACCCGACCGCATCGGCGAAGTTCGGTTGGTGCGCCAGGAATTCGCAGACCGCGTGCCCCTGGTTCGTCACGTACTCCTGGCTGGGAACCGGCACGCCCTCCTGCTTCAACGCGGCGACGAACGCCGAGTCGGCGACGTTGACCGCCGGAGCGGACACCTTCGGCGCGACCGGCGCGGAGGGCGCGGCCGATGGCGGGGAGTCTTGCGGCTCTGCCGACGGATCCTGGCGGTGCAGCGCGAACATCACCACCACCGCGGAGACCACGGCCACCAGAGACAGCGGTAACGCCGCAAACAGGCCCAACCGGCGCAGCGCGGCGACCTTCCGTCGCCGAGACGCGATGGCACCGGCCTTCCCGTCGGCCGACGGGCCGGCGGCCAGAATCTCGGCTTCCCAGTCCTCGAACGCGCCGGGCTCGGACGACCCCGCGCCGTGGGCCAAGATCTCGTCGAGCAGCGCATCGGCCTCGAGGGACGACGGCCGACCGCCCTGCTCACGGATCGCTTGGCGCCGCAGCGCGATAAGCCGCAATTCCGAGTCGATCTTCTCGCGGTCGCGCATATCAATCAGTTTGAGAGCAGCGCGCGATTGTCACAACTACCGGTGAACAAAAGACCGTCACTACATTGAAGTCACCCGGTTCGATGCGACAGACTCGCGATGGGCCAACCAACCGGAGCCGGGGGGATTCGAGGCAATGGACGGATGTGATCACCGTGAGCCGTGACCGGCGCGCCGCCGCCTCGATCGTCGGCGCGATCGTGTTCGCGCTCGCCGGGTGTTCGGCGCCGCACCCGACGGCGACGACCGGCCCTACCACGTCCGCCCACGCCGCCGCGCCGCCGGCGCCGACGACACACATGGTGCCCGCCGACGCGGGAACGCCCGGTGGCGCGCAGCCGCGACTGGCGTCGGACCCCGCGCAGCTGGCCGACGACCTCGTCGCCGACGAGCGAGCGCTGCGCGATCCGGGGACGGCCGAGGCTGCGCTGACGGCGGCGGCGCATCGCGAGCAGGCGGCCTACCGCGCCATCGGACGCCACCCCGAATGGGACGCCACCACGCGTCCGCGCATCCCGCCGGAACTGGTCGATGTCTACGACCGCAACGTCGATGCCCGTCGCCAACTCACCGCTTTGACCCCGGCGCGAGAAACCTTGCCGGCGTGGCGGATCGAGCCGCCGGCACCGGCAGACGAGCTGCTGAACTACTACCACCAGGCGGAAGCGGAATCCGGCGTCAGCTGGAACTACCTGGCCGCGATCAACTTCGTCGAAAGCCGCTTCGGCAGCATCGTCGGCGCGAGCACCGCCGGCGCCCAGGGCCCCATGCAGTTTTTGCCCTCGACGTTCGCCGGCTATGGGCAGGGCGGCGACATCCATTCACCTCACGACAGCATCCTGGCGGCGGGCCGCTTCCTGGCCGCCAACGGCTTCGCGAACGACCGTGATCACGCCCTCTACGGCTACAACCACGCCGGCGAATACGTGCGCGCCGTCGACCAGTACGCGGCGCTGATCGCCGCCGATCCCGCGACGTTCGCCGCGTTCTACCGGTGGGACGTCTACTGCCTGACGACGGCCGGCGACGTGCTGCTGCCCATCGGCTACGACGAGGCGTCACCGATCCCGGCCGCCGCGTACGTGGCGGCCCACCCGCAGTAGAAGCAGGTGCGGGCTCAGAGGTATTTGCGGGCAATGTCCTGCAGGTGCGATCGCACGTCTTGACCGGTGGCCTTCTCGAGCCTGATCCCCAGCTCGCCCGCGAGATTGACGAAGCCCATCAGCAGCATCAGGTCGCCGTCGGGCTCGTCGAGCACGTTCTCGACCAGCCGGCTCCAGGTGAAGTCAGCGCCGCCGTCGGACGACCAAGCCGTCATGACGTCGATGGCTCGGCGAACGTTCTCTCTCACGTCCATTCTCGGAGCCTGCCATCCCGGCAACCCCATCGCAGGTCGAGCAGACACCCCCGACACGCGTCAGCGGGCGCGCCCAAGAACGGCTGCGCCCGCTGACACCGGATCAACGATCAGTAGAGCGGCACCCACACACCGAAGAACCAGTAGCCCCAACCTCCGTACTGCCAGTTGAAGACCGGGACGACGGTGAAGGTGTTGTAGTTGAAGGGTCCGAAGTCGCGCCGTCCCGCATCCCAGTCACGCGGCGGACCGTCCCACGGCCGGTTCCAACCCCCCGGAGGCGGCGGACCGTCCCAGCCCCCCGGAGGCGGCGGGCCCTCCCAGTGTGGCGGCGGGTGCCCCGGAGCCGGGCCGTCGTTCCAGCCGTAGCCGTGCGGACGCGGCGGCGGCGGCGCCCCGCGACCCGGGATGCTGAATTGGACATCCGGACCGGCGGGGCCACCGATCTGCGCGTTGGCGGTGACCACGTCGTGGCGCGGAACGTACGGCGGATGCGGCGGCTGCGTGGCCGGCGGGTTCAGCGCCTCATACCGCGGCCTGTTGTTCGGCGGCGGGTTCTGGTTCACCGGGGCATTGGTCTGTCCGCCCTGCCCCGGCGGGTTTTGGCCATGCTCGTTGGGCGGGCTGTTCTGCCCGGTCTGCTGCGGGTACTGCCCGTGCTGGTTGGGCTGCGGGGCGTTCTCGCCACCGTGCGGGGGATTGTTCTGGCCACCCTGCGGCGGATTGGTCTGGCCACCCTGCGGGGGACTGTTCTGGCCGCCCTGCGGCGGGTTGTTCTGGCCGCCCTGCGGCGGGCTGTTCTGGCCACCCTGCGGCGGATTGGTCTGCCCACCCTGCGCCGGCGGACTGTTGTGCCCGCCCTGCGGCGGGTTGGTCTGCCCGCCCTGCGCCGGCGGAGTGTTACCGCCGCCCTGCTGACCACCTGGCTGGCCGCCCGGCCCGCCCGGGTTGCCCCCGCCG